>JAZNOW010000017.1:0-31894 GCA_045589355.1 Clostridia bacterium | reverse complement strand
GGGGTACAGGGGGCGCGGAGCCCCCTGCTTCGTCGTTCCTTCAAGCAACGCGCGGACACAACTTGTTTTGATAAGTTGTGCGTTATCGCGCAACGGGTGCAGGGGCAATGCCCCTGGTGGGTGCAGGAGCGATGCCCCTGGTGCCCCTGGTTACGGTTCAGCCGCCAGATTATCGAACAAGGTATATTCCGCCAGCCAAGCCAGCTTGATGGTATCCAGCGGGCCGTTTCTCTGCTTGGCCACAATGACTTCCGCCACGTTATCGGGCTTGGGGTCCTCCCGGTTATAGTAAGCAGCACGGTGCAGGAACATCACCACGTCGGCGTCCTGTTCGATAGAACCGGAGTCACGCAGGTCGCTCAGCATGGGCTTCAGGCCGCTGCCGCCGCGTTTTTCATTGGCACGGGAAAGCTGGGCCAGGGCGATAAGCGGCACTTTCAGTTCCTGGGCAATAGCCTTGAGGGAACGGGAAATCTCGCTCACTTCCACCTGACGGCTTTCCGCCTTCTTATCGCTGCCCATCAGCTGCAGATAGTCCAGCACGATCAAATCCAGCCCGCCGTCCATCATCAGCCGTCTGCAGCGGGAGCGCAGCTGGCCGGGGGTAAGGCCGGAGGTATCGTCGATGTACACATCGCTGGCGGCCAGAGGGGCCAGCGTTCGGGCCAGCTTCACCCAGTCTTCATCCCGCAACTGCCCTTTTCTCACCTTCTGCATATCCACCCGTGCATCGCAGCACAGCATACGCATGGCAATCTGTTCCCGGGGCATTTCCAGGCTGAAGATAGCCACCTTGAAGCCCTTGCGTGCGGCATTGGTGGCAATGTTGATGGCAAAGGACGTTTTACCCATGGAAGGACGGGCGCCCACCAGGATCAGTTCACCGCCATGAAAGCCGGTGGTCAGGTTATCCAGGCCGATGAAGCCGCTGGGCACGCCGGAAATACCGCCCTTAAGCCGGGCCAGCTCTTCCATCTGCTCATAGGTGCGGGTCATGATCTCCCGGATATGCTGCAGTTCGTCGCCGCCGGTGCGCTGCATGACAATATCGAAAATCAGCTTTTCCGAAAGGCCCAGCACTTCGGGCAATTCCTGCTCCTGGGTATAGGCGGCATGGGAAATATCCCCGGCGGCCTGGATAAGCCGGCGCAGGGTAGCTTTTTCCGACACGATGCGGATGTAGTATTTCACGTTAGCGGTGGTGGGAACAAACTGGGTGAGCTCGATGAGGTACTCAATGCCCCCCACACCGGGCAGCGTGCCACGGCGGGAAAGTTCCGCATCCATGGTGACCAGGTCCACCGCCATATTGGAAAGGGCCAGCTGCTTGGCCGCATCGAAAATTTCCTTATGAGCAGGGGTGTAAAAATCCTCCGCCGTCAGGTTTTCCACCGCAGCGGAAACCGCGGCATTATCCTGCAGCATGGCACCCAGCACGGAGCGTTCCGCATCCGTGCTATGGGGGGGAATGGCCTGATATTGCTGATTTGCAATCTGGGGAGCGTCCATCAGTTTTCGCCGCCTGTCACTCGAACTGTCATTTTCGCATTCACTTCAGGGTAGAGCTTTACCACCACTTCCGTTTCGCACACAGTGCGGATGGCTTCTTTCAGGTCCACCTTGCGCTTATCCACTTCAATGCCGTACTGGGCCTTCAGTGCATCGGCAATTTCCTGGGCCGTGATGGAGCCGTACAGGCGGCCCTGGGCACCGGCCTTGGCCTTCACCGTGATCACCTTGCCGCGAAGCGTGCCGGCCTTCTTTTCGGCTTCCGCCCTGCGTTCCATTTCACGCTGCCTTTCGGCTGCCTTCTTGCGTTCCAGTTCCTTGGCGGCGCCGGGGGTGGATTCCACAGCCAGCTTCTTGGGGAAAAGGAAATTGCGGGCGTAACCGTCGCTGACGTTGACGATTTCTTCCTTCTTGCCCGTGCCCTTTACATCTGCCAGCAAAATAACTTTCATTTTATATATCCTCCTTTGGTTCAGGGGGCTTGCGCAGCCCCCGCAAATTGACGATCTGATCGAAAACACCAAGGTATCCCAGAATACCCAGCCCGTAGAACAGGCAGGGAAGAATCACCCGCATGGGGCGTTTGGTGCCCTTGGCCTTCTGGGTGAAGTTCAAAAGCGCCACGCCCTGCCAGATGAACACCGCATCCGCCGCCAGGTACAAAATGGCCCCGGCGATGCCCGCGGCACCCTGTACATTCTGCAGAAAATACCCCAGCCCCCACGCAAGGCCCACTTTCCAGCCCATGCCCCGGGGCAGATGCCACAGGCTCAACGGCAGCATATCCACCTGGGGGAAGGGAGCCAACTTTTCGTTTTCCTGTGCCTTGAAAAGCAACTTTTCGTGGTACAGTTTGCCAAACCGCATGGACAAAAGCAGGCAGCCCACGCCGCTGATGATGCTGTGCTTGATCAACAGCACCGGCATCAGCGCCTGCAGGGTATCTTCCGTCAGGGCACCCAGGGAAAGCAGCATATCCTGGCGCACCGTGTCCGACATGGCAAACATGCCGTTGTTCAATACGATCAGCTGGCTGGCCATTTCCCGGGGCAGATCGATCATGCCCATGGAATAGAGCTGCACCAGCATGGCATCGCCGTCCGGCCGGGCGGCCACATATTGCATCACGCCGTCTGCCGCCTTTTGATACAGCTGGTTATCAAACAGGCTCTGCACATATACCAGGCTCAGCCCCAGGGCCATCATGTGCACCACGATCATCACGGCGCAGCCCTTGAAAAAAGCAGGTTTCTTCCAAACAAACCATAAAAGCGCGGCCAGCACGGCGCCCAGATATCCTGTGCAGACCAGCAATCCGTGCACACCCGTCAGCCTGAAGCAGGCCACTAAGCTGCCTATCAGGCCCATTGCAGCCGGGGCAATGCCGCCCACCGCTGCCACCACACACATGCCCATGGGCATCAAAAGAGCCACCGCCATCAGTGCATACATGCCGGTATCGGGCATAAGCGCCAATAACACCACCGGCAGCACCAGCACCGCCATGCCCACAAGGGCAGCTTTTGCTGAGCGGATCAGGGGAAAATCTTTCATTCAATGCTCCTTCAAATGGTTATGAATATCCGATTATTATTGTACGTTCTCCTCCCCTTTTTGTCAATTTATTTCTTGGCAAATCATCCCCTTATCCAAAGCAAAAAGCGCCGGAAATACCGTTTCTCCAGCGCTTTTAGCCATTCCCCGTTTTATTCTGCAGGTGTTTCGGGGGTCTTTTCAATTTCCCGGATGATCACAATATCCCCGGCTTTGCGGCCGTTGTTATAGGGAGTGGAAAGCAGGCCGCCGTTGAAATACATCATGGAAGACTGGCCGCCGTCCAGGTTGTAAGCCGCCTTGCAGCCCAGCCCTTCCATGAAAAGGGAAAGTTCCTTCAATTTCAGGCCGGTGCTCTTTTTACCCGGCTCCAGCTTGCTCTTGGCGCCGCGGCCGTCGATCTGCACAAAGCAGTAATGCCCCGGCTCATAATAGCCGATCACGGAACGGGGGTTGGCCGGGCCCACGTTGGAATTGAACGTGGTTTTTGCCTTTCCGTCCGCATCCAGCAGGGAAGGCCCGAACAGGAAGCAATGCCATATTTCGTTGGCTGCCACTTTTTCCCGGATCAGGGCGTTATCGATATCCTGGGCTTCCACCGTTTCCATCACGCCGTCCCGGTACACAAAGCACAGATCCCGCTTGCGGTTGGTTTTTTTGCGCCACACCTTGCCGTTGCCGATCACCCAGCCCGCATCCAGGTTGTGGCTGTTATCGCCGGTCATGCCGATGACGGCGCTGTTGTTCTGGGAAATCAGCTGCACCTTCTGGGCAATCCGGTTCCACTTATCATCCCCGAAGGCGCGCTGGAAATTTTCCGTGGAGCGCACATAAATATCCGCCACATAGATATCCGTTTTGTTTTCACGGATGGGCGTGATCTCAATGTAAATATCTTCGCTGTAATAAAACAGATCCCCCTGAACGGGCGCCGATCCTTCCGGCAGGAACAGATCGGCATATTGTTCGGAAAAATCGCCAAAGGGGGGAAGGGAGGCTGCCGCTTCTTCCGCATAAGCACCGCAGCACAGCGTGGCCAGCAGCAAAACCCCGGCCAGCACCCGTTTCAGCTTCATCGTTCATCCTCCGGTTCTTTTTTTCACAGAATCGCAGAAAAAATATACCCTACCCCGCCTGCATCTGTCAAGGCTTGGGGCATTTGTTTACATTCAGGACATGTTTCATATCCTTTATTTTTTCCAGCCGCTCCTTATACCTTCCCTCCAGCCCTTCGCCGGCCGGCCGGTAGTATTCCCGGCCCGCCAGGTTATCCGGCAGGCATTGCATGGCCGTCACTTTTTCCCTGGTGTCGTGGGCGTACTGGTATCCCTTGCCATATTCCAGTTCCTGCATCAGGCGGGTGGGCGCGTTGCGGATGTGCAAAGGCACCGGCTGGGTGAGGGTTTCCAGCGCGTCCTTTTTCGCCTCTTCATACGCCACATACACAGCGTTGGACTTGGGGGCCAGGCTCAGGTGCACCACCGCCTGAGTCAGGTGCACGCTGCACTCGGGCATGCCGATGTAGTGGCAGGCCTGATAGGCGGCCACCGCCATCTGAAGGGCATGGGGGTCGGCAAGGCCCACGTCCTCACTGGCAAAACGCACAATGCGCCGGGCCACATACAAAGGGTCTTCCCCCGCTTCCAGCATCCGGGCCAGCCAGTACACGGCGGCGTCGGGGTCGGAATTGCGCATGGATTTATGAAGGGCGGAGATGATGTTGTAATGCTCATCCCCTTTTTTATCGTACAAAAGCGACTTTTTTGCAATGCACTGCTCCATGCCCGCTTTGGTCACGGTCAGCAAATTGCCGTCGGCATCGCCGTTCAATACCACCATTTCCAGGGTGGAAAGGGCGGTGCGGGCGTCGCCGTTTGAAAAGGCAGCAATGCTTTCCAGCACCCCTTCTTCCATCTCCACCCGGTAGGTGCCAAAGCCCTTTTCACTTTCCATAGCCCGGCGCAATAACTGCAGAATGTCCCCATCCTCCAGCGCCTTCAGCACAAACACCTTGCACCGGGACAAAAGGGCGCTGTTTACCTCAAAGGACGGGTTTTCCGTGGTAGCGCCGATGAGAATGATGCTGCCCTTTTCCACAAACGGCAAAAAGGCGTCCTGCTGGGCCTTGTTGAACCGATGGATTTCGTCCACAAACACAATGGTTTTGCCGCCGAACATGCGGTTGTTTTCCGCCTGCTGCATCACCGTGCGGATCTCCTTGATGCCGCTGGTGACGGCGGAAAAATCAATAAATTCCGCCTGGGTGCGGTGGGCGATGATGGTGGCCAGGGTGGTTTTGCCCACACCCGGCGGGCCCCAGAAGATCATGGAAGACACCTGATCCGCTTCGATCAGGCGGCGGAGAATTTTTCCCGGCCCCAGCAGGTGCTGCTGGCCCACAAAGTCCTCCAGCCCCTCCGGCCGCATCCGTGCCGCCAGAGGCTGATGCACCGGCCGTTCAAAAAAAGTGCCCTGTTCCATACGCCACCGCCTTTCCTTTTCCCCATTATACACCATCCACCGCCCTGCCGCCAACGCATAATTTTGCATTTCTGCCGCAAAATGATCATAGAAAGGCAGGTGAAGGCCATGGCATGGACCGCCGTGATCGTCTACCTTCTTCTCATCACGCCGGTACAGGCCGGGCTGCTTCTGGAATGGGGAGAGGGGCAAAAAGCCGCGCATGTAGGGGTTATGCTGTGGGGCATAAAAAAAGTGTTTCATTTTCCCTTGAAACGAACGGAAGACGGCGTGCTTTACCTGGAAACGCCCTCCCCCCTCCGGAAACGGAAAAAGCATAAAAAAACCAAGCAGGACCTGCTCACCCTCATCGCCCGGCTTTTGTACCTGCGCAAAAAAACGCACGCTTTCATCCGCCTGCGCCTGTTTACCGTTCAGGCCTTCGTGTCCCTGCCCCAAGCCGGGCATACGGCCCTTTTGTGCGGCCTGCTATCCGGCCTGTTTGCCGCTTTGTCACCCCATGGCAACAGCCGCTTTGTGCCCGTTTACCCGGGGCCGAACAAGTGCCGCGCCGCATGCATACTGGAAGGCAGGCTGGGCACAATATGCATGGCTGCCATCCTGTGGCACGCCCATAAGAAACGCCACACCCAAAAGGAGGAGCGCACATGGAGCATCCCATCTCAAAACTGATGCAGACCACCCTGGAAAACATCCGGGATATGGTGGACGTAAACACCGTCATCGGCGAACCCATCCAGACCGTCATCGGCGCCACGGTCATTCCCTTTTCCAAGGTATCCTTCGGCTTTGCCACCGGCGGCGGTGAATACGACGCCCGGAAGGACGCCCTGCCGCCCGCGGAAACCATGCCCTTTGCCGGGGGCAGCGGCGCCGGGGTGACGGTGCAGCCAGTGGGCTTTCTGGTGGTAAGCGCAGACGGCGTGCGGCTGCTGCCCGCCATGAACAAAACCGCCCTGGAACAGGCCATCTGTGCCGCGCCCCAGCTGGTGGAGGATATCAAGAACGTGTTCCTTTCCGGCAAAGAGAAAAAGGAGGGCTGAAGATGGGAAAAAGATTGCTGGCAGGGCTTTTTTTTGCGTTGCTTCTCCTGTATAATGGAGGGGAAGCCCGGGCGGAAAGCGCCCGCAGCGCTATTCTGATGGAAATGGAAACGGGCCGGGTTCTTTACGAAAAGAACGCCCACGAAGCGCTGCCCATGGCTTCCACCACCAAAGTGATGACGGCCCTGCTGGCCCTGGAAAACGCTTCGCTCACCGATCTTGTCACCACCGGCAAAAACGCCTTCGGTGTGCCGGGCACCAGCATTTACCTCACCGAGGGAGAGCAACTCACCATGGAAGAAATGCTCTATGGCCTGATGCTGTGCAGCGGCAACGATGCCGCCGTGGCCATTGCGGAGCATGTGGCCGGCTCGGTGGACAGTTTCTGCCGCCTGATGACCCTGCGTGCGGAACAGCTGGGCTGCGAAAACACCGTCTTTTCCACCCCCCACGGGCTCCCTGCCCAGGCCCACCACACCACCGCCTGGGACATGGCCCTCATCACCCGGGAAGCACTGCAAAACCCGGTCTTCCGCCGCATCGTATCCACCCAGCGGGCGTCCATCCCCTGGGCCGGGCACACCGAAAACCGGGTGCTGAACAACAAAAACAGCCTGCTTTCCTCCTATGAAGGGGCCATCGGCGTGAAAACCGGCTACACAAAGGCCGCCGGCCGATGCCTGGTTTTTGCCGCAGAACGGGAGGGCATGACGGTGGTGGGCTGTGTGCTGAACGACCCCGACTGGTTCCGGGATGCCGCTCAGATCATGGACACGGGCTTTGCCAGATTCCACATGGCCACCCTGCTGGAAGCAAACGAAAGCGTGGGGCTGATCCCCGTGGAAGGGGGCACACAGGAAAGCGTGGCCGTCCATGCCGGCAAAAAGCTTTCCGCACCGGTGGAAAAGGGCACCCTGCCCCACCTGGATGTATCCCTGCCCGGCGCCCTTGCGGCACCCGTCACCAAGGGACAGCCGGTGGGCACCGCATCGCTCTATGATCAGGGCACGCTCCTTGCAACCGTGCCCCTGTATGCATCGGAAAGCGTGGACGCCCGGTCCTTTCGCTTCCACCTCGTCCGGCTATTCGCCTGCTGGCCCGCCGGCTGAGCCTTCGCCCTATAGCACTCCGGCAGCTGCCGCTTTCTCCGCGGCAACCCTTCTCATCTGGTACCGAGCCCTGAAAAGGGCATGACATACAAAGGAGTTTCGTTTTATGCGACTGCAAAAGTACATGGCGCTGTGCGGCGTAGCCAGCCGGCGCAATGCGGAAAAAATGATCCTGGACGGAAAAGTTACCGTCAACGGCCTCACCATCACCGAAATGGGCGTGCAGGTGGAGGAAGAAGACATCGTCTGCGTGGACGGAACGCGCATCTTCCCCGAAGCGGAAAAGCATTATGTGGTGTACCACAAGCCCGCCGGCGAAGTGACCACCGTCAACGACCCCGAAGGCCGGCCCTGCGTGCTGGACCATTTCAGGGATTACCCTGTGCGCCTCTACCCCGTGGGCCGGCTGGACTATGACAGCGAAGGCCTGCTTTTGCTCACCAACGACGGCGACCTGACCGACCGTATGCTCCATCCCTCTTTCCAGGTGGATAAAACCTACCTGGCCCGGGTCACCGGCAGCGTGCCCATGGAGGAAGTGCGCACCCTGCGCACCGGCGTCATGCTGGACGATCATAAAACCTCCCCCGCCAAGGTGCGCATCATCAAGGAAGAAACCTTCGCCACCGTGGTGCTGGTCACCATCCATGAGGGCCGCAACCGCCAGGTGCGCCGCATGTTCGAGTCCTTCGGCCATCGCGTGCTGCAGCTGCGCCGGGTGCAGTTTGGCCCCCTGCAGCTGGGCGATCTGCCCCGGGGCCAGTGGCGCACCGTGAACCCAGAAGAGATGCGCCGCCTGCTGGCGTTCAAGTAAATCATCGGCACCAGCTGCGGAAGTGGTCGTCTTATCGATCAAGCAATTTCCCGCTGCCAGGGGCATTGCCCCTGGACCCGGTAGCGGACCAGGGATGCTATCCCTGGACCCAGTGGCGGAAGTAGTCGGTTTGGCGAACAAACAATTTCCCGCTGGGGCTTGGGGAGACCTGCGGGGTTTCACCCCTGCACCCCACAAGGGCCATTGGCCCTTGACCCAGTTGCGGAAGTGGTGGACTTATGGCACAAACAATGTCCCGCTGTAGCTTGGGGAACCATGCGGGGTTTCACCCCTGCACCCCACAAGGGCCATTGGCCCTTGACCCATTTGCGGATGTAGTGGAATTGTCGAACAAACAATTTCCCGCTGGGGCGTATAAGAAGATGGAAACATAGCAAATGGCGTGTGACACTTCCGTACACGCACAGACGCGTTTGAGAGAAAAGACAATTACATTGCGAATTGACTGCGGCACTGCCGCCCACGGGCTGGGCGGTGTTCCACCGCCTGGCGGATGCTTCAGCATCCGGGGAAAACATGAAAAAAGGTCGGTGGGAAAGCTTGCTTTCCCAGCCGACTTTTTTCAATGTTTTCATTGCGCCCGTGGCTGAAACTGCTTGGTTTTCTCAAGTATCATGCGGAAACAACCGTTTTCGATACATCCTGTTTAGTCGCAGGAAGGGTGCAGGGCGAATCGCCCTGCCGAGGGGGACAGGGGGCGCGTAGCCCCCTGCTTCGTCGTTCCTTCAAGCAGCGCGCGGACACCGGTTTTATTGAAAAACATAGCCATGAAAAAAGAGCGCCCTTTTGGGGACGCTCTTTTGTTTTGTGAAAATCAGAAGCGCTGCATTTCTTCCAGGTAGGAACGCAGTTCGCTGATGGCGATGCGCTTTTGTTCCATGGTATCGCGGTCGCGGACGGTGACGGTGCCGGTTTCTTCGGTTTCGAAGTCCACGGTGATGCACACGGGGGTGCCCACTTCGTCCTGACGGCGATAGCGCTTGCCGATGGAGCCGGTTTCGTCGTAATCCACGGGGAAGTACTTGGCCAGTTCCGCATGGATTTCGCTGGCCAGGCCGCCCAGCTTGTTCTTCTGCAGGGGCAGCACGGCAGCCTTGAAGGGCGCCAGGGCAGGATGCAGGTGCAGCACGGTGCGCACGTCGTTCTTTTCGGCATCCAGCACTTCTTCGTCATAAGCATTACACAGGAAGGCCAGCACCAGGCGTTCCACGCCCACGGAGGGTTCCACGCAATAGGGGATGAACTTTTCGTTGGTCACCGGATCCATATATTCCATGGACTTGCCGGAGTGGTTCATATGCTGCTTCAGGTCGTAGTCGGTACGGTCGGCAATGCCCCACAGTTCGCCCCAGCCGAAGGGGAAGAGGTATTCAAAGTCAGTGGTCGCCTTGGAATAGAAAGCCAGCTTTTCGGGCTCATGGTCCCGCAGGCGCAGGCAGTCTTCCTTGATGCCCAGGTTCAACAGCCAGTTCTTGCAGAAGGAGCGCCAGTAGTTGAACCATTCCAGGTCCTCGCCGGGCTTGCAGAAGAATTCCAGCTCCATCTGTTCAAATTCCAGCACACGGAAGATGAAGTTGCCGGGGGTGATTTCGTTGCGGAAGGACTTACCGATCTGGCAAATACCGGCGGGCAGCTTCTTGCGGGTGGTGCGCATGGCGTTGAGGAAGTTTACAAAGATACCCTGAGCTGTTTCGGGGCGCAGCAGCACTTCGGAAGCGGAGGCTTCGTTGACGCCCAGGTGGGTTTTGAACATCAGGTTAAACTGGCGGATGCCGGTAAAATCCTTCTTGCCGCACACGGGGCAGACGATGTCATGCTCGTTGATGTAGGCTTCCAGTTCTTCGTTTTTCCAGCCGTCGCCGGTTTCGGCGCCCTTGGTATAATCTTCGATCAGCTTATCGGCACGGAAGCGGGCCTTGCAGGCCTTGCAGTCCATGAGCGGGTCGTTAAAGCCGCCCACATGGCCGCTGGCCACCCACACTTCGCGGTTCATCAGGATACCGCAATCCAGACCGATGTTATATTTGCTTTCCTGGACGAACTTCTGCCACCAGGCTTTTTTGATGTTGTTTTTGAATTCCACGCCCAGGGGGCCGAAATCCCAGGTGTTGGCCAGGCCGCCGTAAATTTCGCTGCCGGCGAAGATGAAGCCGCGGTTCTGGCACAGAGCCTTCAGTTTATCCATGGTCAAAGGAGCCATTTCAAATCCACTCTCGCTTTCCTTCAGTTATCCTTGTTATTATCCCCGTTTCCCCTTTGTTTGTCAAGCATTTGCACGCAATTTCGAACAATTCGTATACAAATCTTTTCTTCATCCAACCCTTGCATACAAGGAAACAAATAAAGCCCTTTGCTCAAACGCATTTTTTCGAAAAAACCGTTGATTTGGCCCCCTGCATCTGCTATAATAGGGGCAGGGAAACGCATCATTTTCTTTCTTGCCCATTCTCATCACCGCCTATCTTACAGGCCCGTCCCATTGAGACGCATAACCGGGTAGTGCAAAGGCAGATTGCTTTGCAAAAAGAAATGAGCGTATACCGCTTGTTTTTTTCATTTTGTCTTGTTTACAATGTCTTGGAGGAACGCATATGGATTTCGAAAAAATGACGGTTCTGGAGCTGCGGAAAGTAGCCAAAGATATGAATGTAAAGCTGGGCGCCGGCATCAGCAAGCAGGGAATTGTGGATAAATTGAACGCCGTGGCCGCCCTTGGCAAACAGGAGGAAGCCGCCCCCGAAGCCGCAGCCCCCGTGCGCCATGCTTCCATCATCACCGACGACGAATTTGACGAAGGCGATACCGCCCCCGCTTCCTACACCGCCCGTCCCACGCGCCCCACGCTGCCCCGCACCGGCAGCACCGGCGGCGCTTCCTCCCTTTCCACCATTTCTGCCAAAGCCCCTGCCTTCACCATGGAAGGCAGCCGCGCCTGGCACAATCCCCGGGCGTATAACAACAATTATCAGCGTCCCGCCGCCACCGGCAGCTGGAACCAGCCCCGCACCCCGGTGCAGGATACCCGGTCCCAGGCCGGCTATGCCCCTGCCGCCCAGCGGCCCGCCATGCAGCAGCCCCCGCAGCGCCCGGCGGTGCAGCCCCAGGCCCGGCCCTCCTACCAGCGCTTCGGCCCGGAAAACGAGCAGCCCGGCTACACCCGGCAGGAATATGCACCCCGGCAGGAATATGCCCAGCCTCAGCAGCCCCGCAGCGATTATGGCGCCTACCGCGCCGATTATGCTGCGCCCCAGGCCCAGCCCCAGCAGCGGGAGACCGCGCCCAATGAGATCCTCATGACCGGTGAATGCGGCGATTGCGCCGGCATTCTTGAAGTACTGCCCGACGGCTTTGGCTTCCTGCGCATGAACGGGCTGCTGGCCGGAAAAAGCGACGTGTATGTGGGCAACGTGCAGGTAAAGCGCTTCGGCCTGCGCACCGGCGATTATGTAGCCGGCAAAACCCACCCCCAGCGGGAAATGGACCGGAACAACGCCCTGCTGTATATCACCGAAGTAAACGGCGCGGAGCCCGATGAAAAGAGCAGCCGCCCCGCCTTTGACGAAATGACCGCCGTCTATCCCCGGCGGAAGCTGAATTTGTCCGCCCGGCATAAGGACGACGTGTTTCTGCGCAGCATGGATTTGCTCTCCCCCATTGCCCTGGGCCAGCGCGCCCTGCTTTCCGTGGGCCCCAAGGTGGACCGCAGTGAGCTGCTTTGCCGGTTGAGCCATGCCCTTTCCGCCGCCAGCCCCAAGGCCGTGATGATGACCCTGCTCATTGACGAACGTCCCGAAGAAGTGACGGAAATAGCCCAGCGCATCAAGGGCGAAACCTACGCCGCCACCTTTGACCTTTCCGCCGAAATGATGGTAAAAACCGCCGAAATGGTGATGGAAATGGCCCAGCGCCAGGTGGAACAGAAAAGAGACGTGATCCTGCTGGTGAACAGCCTGTCCAGGCTCTGCCACGCCTGCAACACCGCCGCACCCCAGACAGCCCGGCTGCTGCCCAGCGGCCTGGTGGCCGGCGGGCTCACCCGTGCCCGGCGCTTCTTTGCCGGCGCCCGCAACACCCGGGAAGGCGGCACCCTCACCATCATCGCCCTGCAGGATGTGAACACCAAAAACCCCCTGGACGAGGTGATCGCCGCCGAACTGGAAAACACCGCCAATCTGCAGGCCACGCTGGCAGCCGGGGATCAGGAGGTGCCCTTCTATCCCGTTGCGGAAAGCTGCTCTGCCCGCCGGCCCGAGCTGGTGCTGACGGAAGAAGAAATGGCCGCTGCCGGCAAAGCCAAAGAAATGCTGGCCGGCAAGGGGGATGCCGATGCCCTGGCCCTTCTGAAAGAAATGACCCGCACACCGGACCATGAAACCCTGGTGCAGCAGCTGCTGGCTGTAAACTGATATCCGAAAGGAGCAAAAGATGGAAGCTACGTCTTTTCGCTGCCCCTGCTGCGGCGCAGGCCTTACCTTTGGCGCCGACAGCCAGGAAATGTACTGTGCCTCCTGCGGCAACACCTTCCCCGTGGAAAGCGTGGAGCAGGCAGAGCAGATCAACACCATCCGGGACACCACCGACGCCGATATGCACTGGGATATGCCCTATGGCCAGGAAATGAGCCGGGAAGCCCAGAGCCATCTGAAAGCCTACCGTTGCGAAACCTGCGGCGCCGAAATATTGACCGACCCTGAAACCGCCGCCACCGAATGTGTGTATTGCGGCAGCCCCTCCGTATTGCCCGGCGTCCTGGAAGGCGTCTACCGCCCTGACGGCCTGATCCCCTTCCAGCTGACCAAGGCCCAGGCCCAGGAGGCGTACAAAAACCACTGCAAGGGCAAAAAGCTTTTGCCCACCGGCTTTTACGATGATTCCCGGCTGGAGAAAATCACCGGCGTGTATGTGCCCTTCTGGCTGTTCAAATGCGAAACGGAAGCGGATATGACCTTCAACGCCACCCGTACCAGCGTCACCCGGGAAGGCCAGTACATGGTCACCCGTACCAGCCATTACCTGGTCCACCGGGGCGGGCATGTGAATTTTGACCAGGTACCGGTAGATGGCTCGAAAAAAATGGACGATACCATGATGGAATCCATCGAGCCCTTCGACGCCAAAAAGGTGCAGGATTTCCAGATCGCCTACCTGTCCGGCTATCAGGCCCAGCGGCACGATGTATCCGCCCAGGAATGTGCGCCCCGGGTGAACGAACGCATCCGGGAAAGCGTGCGCTCCCTCATCCGTGACACGGTGCTGGGCTACCATACCGTAACCCCTGCCAAAACCCAGGTGGACATCCAAAGCAGCAGCGTGCAGCAGATCCTGATGCCGGTATGGCTGCTGAACACCAAATGGAAGGATCAGATGTACACCTTCGCCATGAACGGGCAAACCGGCCGCTTCATCGGGGATTTGCCCACCGATAAGGGCAAGTTCTGGAAATGGCTGCTGGGGCTCACCTTCGGCCTTGGCATCGGCGGCTGTGTGCTTCTCTTCGTCCTGATGACAATGGGGGTGATTTAAGTGAAAAAATTCCTGTTCATCACTTGCCTCCTGTGCCTTATCGCCCTGCCCGCCCTGGCCGATACAAGCCGGGTGGTGGACGACGCCGGCCTGCTCTCCCATTCCGAAGAAGCCGCCCTGCAGCAAAAGATCGACCATATCCGCAACACCTACAACATGGACGTGGCCATCGTTACCCAGGATACCATCGGCTACCGCGCCATCAACATCTATGCTGCCGATTATTTTGAAAACGCCGGCTACGGCATGGGCATCCGGCAGGACGGCCTGATTTTCATGATCGATATGGATCAGCGGGATTATTTCACCGCCACCCATGGCCACGCCATCACCGTTTTCACCGATTACGGGCTGGACCAGATGCATTCCAAGATGGTGCGCTACCTGTCCTCCGGCGATTATTACACCGCCTTTGACCGCTACCTTTCCAGCGTGGAAGACTACCTGCTGTACTACCAGCAAAACGGCTACGCCTACGATGTGTACCGCAGGAGCACGCCCCAGAAACCCCTGGACCGGCTGCTCTCCATGGCGCCCATCGTGTTCATTGCGGCCTTCGTCATCGGGCTCATTGTGTCCTTCAGCCTGAAGCGGCAGCTGAAATCCGTACGCAAAAAACAGGACGCCACCACCTACGTGCAAAAAGGCAGCTTCCACCTTTCCCGTTCTCAGGATATTTACCTCTACACCCGCACCACCCGCCGAAAAATCGAAACCTCTTCCGGCAGCTACGGCGGCCGGGGCGGCGGCAGCAGCACTTTCCGCTCCTCCTCCGGCGGCAGCTTCGGCGGCCGGGGCGGCAAGTTCTGATTCTATGACAAATGCAAACGGCGCCGGACGGGATCTTTTCCCCTCCGCGCCTTTTTGTTTCAGTGCAAAAAAGAAACAGCCGGTCCGGCCGTTTTGTGCTATACTCAATTATCCGGAAAAGGAGGTACTCATCCATGCGCATTTATACTTCCGCTGAACAGTTGATCGGCCACACGCCGCTTGTGCGGCTGATGCGGCTGGAAAAAGAATATGGCTTGGAATGTGAGCTGGTGGCCAAGCTGGAAAGCAAAAACCCCGGCGGCTCGGTGAAAGACAGGGTGGGCCTTTCCATGGTGGACGCTATGGAAAAGCAGGGCCTTTTGCAGCCCGGCGGCACCATCATTGAGCCCACCTCCGGCAACACCGGCATCGGCCTTGCGCTGGTGTGCGCCGTGCGCGGGTACCGCCTGGTGATCTTCATGCCCGATTCCATGAGCCCGGAACGCCGGCAGGTAATGCAGGCCTTGGGCGCTGAGGTGATCCTTACCCCCGGCAAGGAGGGCATGGCCGGCTGCATTGCAGCAGCCGAAAAAATGCAGCGGGAAACCCCCGGCAGCATCATTGCCGGCCAGTTTGATAACCCCGCCAACCCCGCCGCCCATTCCGCTTCCACCGGCCCGGAAATCTGGCAGGATACCGACGGCCAGGTGGATCTGTTCGTTGCCGGCGTGGGCACCGGCGGCACATTGACCGGCACCGGCCGGTACCTGAAAGCACAAAACCCCGCCGTGCAGGTGATCGCTGTGGAGCCTGCCGCTTCTCCCCTGCTCTCCCAGGGTAAGGCCGGCCCCCACGGCCTGCAGGGCATCGGCGCCAATTTTGTGCCCTCCATTCTGGACACCGCCGTCTATGACGAAGTGATGCCCGTTACAGAAGATGAGGCTTACGCCGCCGCCCGGCTGCTGGGCAAGAAGGAAGGCCTGCTGTGCGGCATTTCCGCCGGCGCTGCCCTCCACGCCGCTGTCATCGCCGCCCGCCGGCCCCAAAACAAGGGTAAACGCATTGTGGTGCTGCTGCCCGATACCGGCGACCGCTACCTGTCCACCCCGCTGTTTCAGGCATAATCACAACCGCCAGTGAACCTCCAGGGCCATCGGCCCTTGACCCAGTTGCGGATGTGGTTGACGTATAGAACGAACAGTTTGCCGCTGCGGCTTGAGGGAACCCTGCAGGGTTTCACCCCTGCACCCCACAAGGGCCATTGGCCCTTGACCCATTTGCGGATGTAGTGGAATTGTCGAACAAACAATTTCCCGCTGCGGCTTGAGGGAACCCTGCGGGGTTTCACCCCGCGCCCCAGCAGGGACAAAAGTCCCTGCACCCAGTAGCGGAAGTGGTATTCTTGTTACACAAGCAATTTCCCGCTGGGGCTAATAAGAAGATGGAAACATAGCGAATGAAGTGTGGCACTTCCGTACACGCACAGACGCGTTTGAGAGAAAAGACAATTACATTGCGAATTGGCTGCGGCACTGCCGCCCACGGACTGGGCGGTGTTCCACCGCCAACCGGATGCCTTGGCATCCGGGGAAAACGATAAAAAGAAGCGGTGAGAGAATAAATTCTCTCAGCCGCTCTTTTTTTCGTTTTCATTGCGCCCGTGGCAGAAACCGCTTGGTTTTCTCAAGCAACATGCGGAAGCAACCATCTTCGATACATCCTGCTTGTCGCAGAAAGGGTGCAGGGCGGATCGCCCTGCCGTGGGGGTACAGGGGGCGCGGAGCCCCCTGCTTCGTCGTTCCTTCACGCAGCGCGCGGACACTACTTCTTTTGATAAATCATGCAATATCGCGTACTGGGTCCAGGGGCGATGCTCCTGGTGGGGGCAGGGGCGATGCCCCTGGGGTCAGATGCGCACGTTCACGCCATTCACTTCCACGCCTTCTTCGGCGCGGATGAGGATGTAGGGATGCCCGTCGATGATACGGGTTTCCACCAGATCGCTGCGGCTGGGGGAAACGCGGATGACCACATCCGGGGTTTTCAGCTGGAAGGATTTGGGGCTGGAAACGGCGGTAGCGTTCACCACACCGGTGAGCCCGAATTCCTCATCAAATTTCTGTTCAAATGCCGCGCGTTTTTCTTCGGTCACACCGCATTCTTCCAGCACAGCGGCCACTTCTTTTTTATCAATGCGTGCAGGCAGCGGGTTTTCCTTATCCGCCTTCTGTTCTTCAATGCGCTCCATCACCTGTTCATGAATGGTTTGCACCACTTCATAGCTGCATTCATTGCCCAGGGTTTCGGTGAGCATGGCCTGAAAATCCTCGCGCTGCACGGTACTGGGCACAGGCGCCGGGGCACCGAACATGGTTTCGATGAAGGTTTCCTGGGTGCCGTCGGCCTTGTGGGTGTAGCAGATGGCGTTGTAAATATTAGGCGCGCCCTCATCCAGCGCCGGGAACATCAGCCCCGTTTCCGGCATACCCACCACCCATTCGCCGTCCCGGCTGGTGAAAGCATTTTCGCCGGCATCATAGCACAGGGCAGCCTTGTTCCGCTTCACCGGGCACACGGCGCACAAAATGTAATGGAAAATGGTATCGGACAGGCCATCGTCATCGCTGCCGTCACTGTTTTTGTGGCGGATATCGCAGGCATCGTGCATCAGCAGGATCAGGGTATGCTGGTCCTCCGTTTCGGGGATACAGGCGCACACCCGTTCAAAGAACGCATCGGTCAGTTCCTCATCATGAATGGCGCAATCCTTCAGTTCGGTAAGCAGGCCGTATTCCTGACCGGAAATCACCTGCTCCGGCGTAAAATCGATGGTGAGCAGGTTCTGCTCCGTTTCGCCGGAAAGCACGCGCTTGAAAATAGCGCAGTATTTTTCCATGTCCTCCTTGGAGGTGCGCACGGGCAGCGCTTCAAAAGCAGCGATGGGCTCCTTTTTGCCGTTCACATACAGCCCTTTGATGCTGGTAATGTGGCAATGCTCCACGTTCAGGCGGCGCTTGATGAGCGCCAGGTCTTTCTTAGTCAAGGTTTTCTTCCTCCGTTATCTCAAACACCATATCTTCCCCCAGCAGCCGCACGGCTTCCCCTTCATCCAGCGCTTCCACCTGCCGCAGTTTCCGCTCAATGGTACGGGTTTTGCGGGTGGCGGTTTCGATGGACTGGGTCACGGCGTGCATACGCTTCTGGGTGGCTTCCAGCAGGTTGGCAAAATTGCCGAATTCCGTTTTCACGGCACTGAGCAGCTGCCACACTTCGTCCGTCCGTTTTTCAATGGCCAGCGTACGGAAGCCCACCTGCAGGCTGGTCAGCAGAGCGCCCAGGGTGGTGGGGCCGGCCACAATGATGCGGTTCTGGGTTTGCAATTGGTCTGCCAGGCCGCGGATGCGCAGCGCCTCGGCATACAGCCCCTCAATGGGCAGGAACATGATGGCAAAGTCTGTGGTATGGGGCGGCTGAATGTACTTGGAAGCAATGCGCTTTGCTTCCGTTTTCAGCGCCAGCTGCAATGCGGCGGTGGCTGCGGAAACAGCGTCCGGGTCCGCGGCATCATAGGCAGAAAGCAGCCGCTCATAATCTTCCAGGGGGAATTTGGAGTCAATGGACAGGTACACCGTTTTGTCTCCCTGTCCCGGCAGCTTCACAGCATATTCCACCCGCTGCGTGCTTCCGGGCACCACGGCCACGTTTTCGTCATACTGGCCGGGAGCCAGCACCTGGGAAAGCAGGTTGCCCAGCTGCATTTCGCCCCATACTCCCCTTGTTTTCACATTGGTGAGCACTTTTTTCAAGTCGCCCACGCCGCTGGCCAGGGATTGCATTTCCCCCAGCCCCTTGTACACCTGCTCCAGACGCAGGCTCACCTGCTGAAAGCTCTCACCCAGCCGCTTATCCAGGGTGGCGTGCAGTTTTTCATCCACGGTAACGCGCATTTCCTCCAGCTTTTTGCTGTTTTCCTGCTGCAATTGGGTAACGCTTTTGTGCAGCGTATCCCGCATGCGCTCCATGCGCTCTTCGTTCTGGTTCAGCTTTTCGTCCAGCTGCCGCTGCATGTGCTGCAGCCGCTGCTCCTGGCCGGCGCTGATGCTGTCCAGCTGCTGGGCAATGCCCTGCAGACGGAAGGCCTGGTCCTGAGTGATGCGCTGGGCGTGCATTTCGCTCATCTGCAAAAAGCTGTCCTGGCGCAGGCCCTCCCTTTCGGTACGCTCCTGAGCGGCCTGCAGCTTTTGCAGGCTTTTTTTCTGGCGGGCAAACTGCACCGCCAGCATCCCCACAGCGCACAAGAGAAGCACGAGCGCCAGCAATGCCAGCGCTCCTGTGTATGAATTGAGTTGTACGGTCCATTCAGGCATGAGATTTTCCCTCTCTCCAATGCTTGTAACAAAGGCCGATGTACTTGATCTCGTTATGATTGTCGATGAGCACCTGCTCCCCTTCCTTGATCACATCGCCTTTTTTGTTGATGCGGGTGTTCATGGTGGCCTTTTTGCCGCACCAGCACAGGGCGCCGAACACTTCCTGAATATCTTCGGCCAGCCGCAAAAGCGCCGCAGAGCCGGGGAAGAAATTGCCCATAAAGTCCGTCTTCAGGCCATAGCAGAAAATTTGCCGGTCGTCTGCCAGGTCCGCCAGTTCCTGCACCTGTTCTTCGGTGAGAAACTGGGCCTCATCCACAAAAATGTACTCAAAATCGGAATGTGCCTGCTGCACCGCCAGCCAGTTGAGCTGTTCCTTCACGCTGTGCCCTTTTTCCAGCACAATTTCCGCTTCCGCCTGCAGGCCCACCCGGGAATACACCGTTTCGGTGGAGATGCGGGTATCGATGGCCGGCTTCACCAGCGCCACCTTCAGCCCCAGTTCCAGGCAATTATGCCGCTGCATCAGCAGCATGGCCGTTTTGCTGGAGCCCATCACCCCGTGAAAAAAATGCAGCATTACAATTCCCGCCTGCCTTCCATGGCCTTGGCCAGCGTTACTTCGTCCGCATATTCCAGGTCGCTGCCCACCGGCACGCCGTGGGCGATACGGGTCACCTTAATGCCCATGGGTTTGATCAGCCGGGCAATATAGGTGGCCGTGGCTTCCCCTTCAATATCCGGGTTGGTGGCCAGGATCACTTCCTGAACGTCTTCCGCCCCCAGCCGGGAAAGCAGTTCCCGGATGCGGATATCCTCCGGGCCGATGCCGTTCATGGGCGACAGGGTGCCCCCCAGCACATGGTACAGGCCCCTGAAATCCCGGATGCGCTCCATGGCCGCCACGTCCCTTGCATCGCGGACAACACAAAGCTGGCCGTTATGCCTTTCTTCGTTGGCACACACGGCACACAATTCGCCCTGGGTGTAGTTCCCGCAGCGCACACAAAAATGCAGGGCTTTCCGGCTCTGCCACAGGGCCGCCGCCAGTTCCTTCACGTCGTCTTCCGGCATGGCGGCAATATGATACGCCAGCCTCTGGGCGCTTTTTTGCCCAATGCCCGGAAGCCTTGACAGCTGCAGGGCAATCCGGGCAATCGGGTCCATATGTTCGTTCATCAGAACAGGCCGCCCATGCCGGCAGGGGCCATGGCGCCCATGGTCTCTTCACGGGTCTTTTCACCTTCGCGCAGGGCTTCGTTCACCGCAGCCATGATCAGGTCCTGCAGCATTTCCACGTCATCGGGATCCACGGCTTCAGGCTTGATGCTGATTTCCAGCAGTTCGCGCTTGCCGCTCACTTTCACGTTCACCATGCCGCCGCCGGCAGAAGCTTCGTACACCTTGGCATCCAGTTCTTCCTGGGCCTTCTGCATCTGTTCCTGCATTTTCTGCGCCTGACGCATCAGCTGCTGCATGTTGGGGCCGCCAAAACCGCCGAATTGATTCCGAGCCATAAGAAAATCCTCCTCATATTGAACGGATATGTACATCCATATATTTTCACTTTATTATACCATTTTCCGCCCCGCCTGTAAAGAACGAAAGTTCCCTTTTCCCTTGCATTGCCAGGCAAAACCCGCTATAATGAAACCAGCAAAAGTCAAATAATTCCTATAAGGAGCGTGATGGAAATGCCCCAGCACCTGATCACCGCCCCCGGCCCCCTGCTGGACGAAAAAGGCCGGCTTTGCGAAAGAGGCTATGCCACCTCCCTCATCAGGCAGTACAACCGGGAAAACATTGCCGCCGGAAAAATGCGCATCAAGGAATGGGATTACTACCTCATCCAGAGCGATTTGTTCGCCCTGGCCCTGACCATTGCCGATAACGGCTATATGGGCATGGACAGCATTTCCTTCATGTGGTTTGACGGGGCCAAGGGCTCCAACACCCAGTCCCGGATCGTGGGCTTTCCCATGGGCAAGCGCAACCTGCCCCCCACCAGCGAAAAGGGGGATGTGTCCGTTTCCGGCAAGGATTATGAGATCACCTTCCAGAATGACGGTAAAAAGCGCAGGCTCTTTGGCCGCATGGAGAATTTCGGCAAGGGCATGCCCATTCTCTTTGACGTTACCCTTACCGATGCCCCCCGGGACAGCATGGTCATCATGACCCCCTACAAGGAAAACGAAAAGGCCTTCTATTACAACCAGAAAATCAACTGCCTCCGGGCAGAAGGCCGGGTGGAATATGAAGGGCAGGAATACCTCTTTGCCCCCGCCCATTCCTTTGCCGTGCTGGATTGGGGCCGCGGTGTGTGGACCTACAAAAACACCTGGTACTGGGGCAGCTCATCCGGCCTGGTAAACGATGTGCCCTTCGGCTTCAACATCGGCTACGGCTTTGGCGATACCTCCGCCGCCACCGAAAACATGCTCTTTTACAACGGCATTGCCCACAAACTGGAACACGTCACCTTCCATATCCCCGAAAAAGACGGGAAATGCGATTTCCTCGCCCCCTGGAAATTCACCTCCTCCGACGGGCGCTTTGAAATGGATTTTGAACCCATCATCGACCGCAACGCCCTCATCGACCTGAAACTCCTCTGCTCCGACCAGCATCAGGTGTTCGGCCGCTTTACCGGCACCGCCATCCTGGACGACGGTACCCCCATCCATGTCCGCAATTTCCTGGGCTTTGCCGAAAAAGTGTTCAACAAGTGGTGATGTGCCACCCAGTGCGCGATAACGCGTAGTCTATCACAAGAAAGTTGTGTCCGCGCGCTGCTTGCGGAACCATGGAACAGGGGGCTACGCGCCCCCTGTACCCCTCGGCAGGGCGATCCGCCCTGCACCCCTTCCTGCGACTAAACAGGATGTATCGAAAACGGTTATTTCCGCATGACGCTTGAGAAAAACAAGCGGTTTCAGCCACGGGCGCAATGAAAACAAAGAAAAAGCCGGGAGAGAAAGCGCGCTTTGTCCTCCGCCCTCTTTCTATTGTTTTCCCCGGATGCCTAAGCATCCGGCAGGCGGGGGAACACCGCCCAGCCCGTGGGTGGGAGTGCCGCAGCCAATTCGCAATATAACCGTCTTTTCCCTCAAACAGGTTTCTGCGTGTACGCCTGTGCCACACACAATTATCATGTTTACATCTTCTTATACGCCCCAGCGGGAAACTGTCTGTTCGACAATTCCACTACATCCGCAAATGGGTCAAGGGCCAATGGCCCTTGTGGGGTGCAGGGGTGAAACCCCGCATGGTTCTTCAAGCCGCAGCGGGAAATTGCTTGTGCTGTACGTCAACTGCTTCCGCTACTGGTTCAAGGGGCAATGGCCCTTGTGGGTCCAGGGGCAATGCCCCTGGTGAAATCCCACATTGTCTCTCCGCCTCACGCCAGATCGGCCTTCATTTTTCTGCTGAACACAAACGCGGCCAGGGCCACCACTGCCGCCGCGCAGGCGCAAACGATGAGCAAGGGCAGCAGGAAAGCATCCTTTGTCAGGTTCAGCTGCATGGCTGCCCGAACGGACTTGGTACAGTAATGGAAAGGCAGGCAGCGGCTGATATTGAAAAGCACACCGCCGGTAGCCTCCGCATCAAACCAGATGGAGCCCAGGAAAGAGCCCAGCGAAATGATAATGGAGCACACGCCGGGGGCCGCTTTATCGCTAAAGAGCGTGCCAAAGAGCAGACCAAAGCCAATGAACAATACCGCGGAGGGCAGCATAACCGGCAGGGCAAGCAGCACTCCACCCAACGTAAGCGCACCGCCGCTGAGCACACTGACCAGCAGGGAGCACAGGCCGATCAGCACACCCTGAGCCAGCGCAATGCCCAGCATGGGCAGCATATAGCCAAGAGCAAAATCCGCCGAGGTCATGGGAGTGGCATACATGCGCACAAGGAACGCGCCGCTGCGGTCCTTGGCCACGGTGATGGCAGTAAAGAGCATGATAAAGGTGTGGCCGAAAACGGCAATACCGCCGGCCAGGTTTTCGATGTGGAAAATGGTCATGCCCACTTCCTGGGGAATGCTTTTATCCACCAGCGTCATGATCACCAGCATCACCAGAGGAAAACCAAGGCAAAAAATATAGCTGAGGGTATCCCGCAGGATCTCCTTGAAGTTGCGGGCGGCAAAGGCTTTGATCTTATGCATTTTCGTTCATGCTCCTTTCCGCAATGGCCACAAAGGCTTCCTCCAGTCCCTTTTTGCCCGTTGCTTCTTCCAGCTGGGCCAGGGTGCCGCAGGCGGTGATTTTGCCGGCGATCATCACAGCAATCCTGTCGGCCAGATTTTCCGCTTCTTCCATGTAATGCGTGGTGAGCAGGATGGTCATCTTTCCTTTCAGCGCCTCAATGGCCTTCCACAATTCCCGCCGGGCCAGCACGTCCAGCCCCAAAGTGGGTTCGTCCAGAAACAACACCCGGGGCGAGCTGATGAGCGCCATGGCGATGGACAGCTTCCGCTTCCAGCCGCCGGAAAGGGTTTTGGCCCGCTGGTTTTCCACTTCCTGCATGCGGAAAAGCGCAAGCATTTCCCCTGTTTTTTCTTCCGTTTTCTGCCGGTCATAGCCATACACCCAGGCCATGAACTGCAAATTCTCTTTCACGGTCAGGTTTTCGGCCACGGCGGTATCCTGGGGCGAAATGCCGATGATGCTCTTTACCTTCTCCTTTTCGCTCCGGCAGCTGTGGCCGCAAATGGCACATTCCCCTTCGGTGGGGGTGCTCAGGCAGGAAAGCATGCGGATGGCCGTGGTTTTGCCGGCGCCGTTCACCCCAAGCAGGGCAAACAACTCCCCTTCCGCAACGGTCAGGTCCACATGGTCCACGGCGGTTTTGGCGCCGAACTTCTTGGTCAGTTTTTTTGCTTCGATCGCATTCATTTTCTTCATTTCTCCATTTTCATAGGCGGTGCAAAAAAGTCCCTATCCCCGCCTGCTTCGCCCAGGTTCACCAGCGCAATGCCCCGGTCGGTATCCGCCAGCACCATGATCAGGTTGCCGGGCTTGATGCCAAAGGCCTCCCGCACCGCGGCCGGCAGGGTGATCTGCCCTTTTTCGTTCATCTTCACACAGCCAAACATCTGGCGGTTTTCGTCCGTTTTGCCTTCCTGCAGGCTGCGCACCAGCATATCCACCGGCACTTCAAACAAATCCGCCATCTTTACGCAGCTTTCAATATCCGGCAGGGTTTCGCCCTTTTCCCATTTGGCCACCGCCTGCCGGCTGACGCCCACCTTATCGGCCACTTCCTCCTGGGTCAGGCCCATGCGGGAGCGGTACAGTTTCAACTGAGTCATCATTGCCATCTTTCATCACCTCGCCCTGCCATTATGCCACGCCGCAAATGTAACGTCAACCAACCAAATGCAACATACATGTTATTTTCCGTTGCATTTTCGGAAATTTCCACAAATAAAAGACCCGCACCCCGCAGGATGCAGGCCTTTTGAAGGCTTTTTTATTTGGTGATCAGCAGGTACAGGCCGGCCTGATCCGCCAGGAAGGACACATAGCCACTCTGACAGGCATAGGGCACTACGCTGAAATCGCCGTGGATATCCAGCCGTACCAGCCGGGCATCACCGGCCGCTTCCACCGGCACATGCAGGGCCACGGTTTCTTCCCAGCCGTTCAGCGTACCATCCTTGCCGGTCACGGCGGTGAAGAGGTACGTGATGTTCCGGGGTTCTTCATTGAGGCCCTGCACCACATTGCCCTTTTCGCCAAAGGGAGCCGCCATACCGCGGGCGATCAGGCCCTTAACAGCCTTATCGGTCTTCACAGCCACAACGGGCAGATCTTCTTCACCGAAATCGCCGCAGAGGGGGCACACGGCATGGTCCACGCCGTCCACCGTCAGGTGGAAATAGTAGCAGGTGCTGGTTTCATTGTAATCACAGCCAAGGCAGGTGCAGATGCGCTGATGGTTGCCGTCGCCCAGGCTCACCCACTGGCTCATGGGATACTGATCCAGGGGGCAGATGGCATGGTCCTGTGCACCCTGTACCACGAAAAGGATTTCGGTGCCGGGCAGGGTGGTCGCATTGCCGATGATGCACTGGGCATTGTCAATGGTGGGGCGGATCTGGTCGCCGTTTTCCACATGGGTGTAGTATTCGTCCAGATACTTATCCAGGTTGAAATTGGGCTGGCCGGGAATGCCATCATTGCCCAGCCGGTCATAGCCCACAATGGTGCCCACCTTATTGCCGTCTGCATCGGTAATGACGCCGTTTTCGTCCACCTTGCCGATGACGTTGCCGTTATCGTCCGTCACGTTGCCGTCGGGGCCGATGGTGCCCATGGGCTGGCCGTTTTCATCGGTCAGGTTGCCCTGGTCGTCCACCTTGCCGATTTCGTTGTTGTTGTCATCCACAATGGTGCCGGGAGCGTGCACCTTGTTGCCGTTTTCATCCAGGATGTCGCCGTTCTCATCCTTCTTGCCGATGAGGTTGCCGTTTTCATCGTAGAGGTTGCCGTCCTTGTCAATGCCATACTGGGGCTTGGTCACTTTGCCGCACTGGGTGCAGTATTCACCTTCGGTTTTGCCAAGCTGGGTATCGGTGGCATCTTCCGCAGGCAGCACGGCGGTGGCATGGCCGGTGGCCGCAATGGCCTGTGCTTCCTTGATCACCTTGCCGCATTCGCTGCATACGGTGCAGGCGGTCAGGCCATCTTCTTCGCAGGTGGGGGAAAAGCCGGCAATTTCGCTTTCGGTGTGGCCCTTGGCGGGAATCACCTGCACGGCATTGCGTTCAAAGCCGCAGATGCAGCACACTTCACCCCAGGTGGAACCGGGCTGTTCGCAGGTAGGTTCCACAGGAGAAATGATTTCGTACACATGGTTTTCGTCATCGGCGGGAAGATTGGTTTCATGCCCTTCCGCCACTTCTTCCTTGCTGCAGGTTTCGCAGGTGCGGATCACTTCGCCTTTCTGCCCATCCTGCCATTCGCCCCAGGCATGGCCGGTGGCGGGGATCACTTCTTCGTACTGGTAGTCGCACTGGCCCAATGACCATTCGGTCACGCAATAGTGAAGCAGGATGCCGTCTTCTTCGCAGGTGGCTTCCTTGATCACCTTGGACGCCATATCCTTATGGTTATAAGGCGGCGTGTACTTCTGATACGCCGTGCCGCAGGCTTTACAGCCGCCATTCTCAACACGGCCATGATAACAGGTAGTCGGGGCAGAAGTGCCCGTGATGGGCATCAAATGATACCCCAAAGCCTCGAAGACTTCGGTAACGGTTTCGCCACATACATCGCAGCGATAGGTGTATTCCACATCCTTGACACAGTTACCCAAATTCGGCGGAACGGGCGTAAGATGACCAATTGCCGGAACCACTTCACAACCGGAGAGGACTTTGCCGCACACGGAGCACTTGGTGCCTGCCGTCATGCCGTCCTGAGTGCAGGTGAGCTCCACGCCCTCCACAGCCACTTCCACATGTTCGCCCGGGCAGAAGGGCTGGCCGTTCTGGCCCTGCTGGACAGCGCCGCACACAGTGCAGGTGCGCTGCTGGGTGCCGTCGCCCACATCCTGCCATTCGCCCCAGGCATGATCCTTCATGGGGATCGCTTCTTCATACTGGTAGCCGCACAGGTTCCGGCCATCCCGCTCGCCCATCGTTACGCAATAGTACAGCAGGGTGCCTTCTTCGGTGCAGGTGGCTTCCTTGAGCACTTTGGTTTCCATATCCTTATGGTTGAAGGGCGGCACATAGGTGCGCTTTTCGTAACCGCACAGATCACAGCTGACAACCCCCCTCTGGGGCGTGGTGCAGGTAGCCGGTGAAGACAGGCCCACACTCAGCATGGGATGCTTGCCAAGTGCAGGAGAAATGTACGTGAATTCTTCTTCACACACATAGCAGAACGCCGTGCCTTCCACATCCTCAAAGCAGTTGTTGGGCAAAGGCGATTCATAAATACCTTGATGTCCCTTGGCCGGGATCACTTCACAGCCGGACAGCACTTCGCCGCAGTAGCCGCAAATGACACCGGCCGTTTGGCCGTCCTGGGTACAGGTGGCCGGCACTTCCGGAGAAATCAGGTTGAAAATTTCCACAGGGGGGCAGGAAATGTGGGTGCGCACAAGGCCGCACATGGTGCACTCTTCCGTCACCGTTCCCTTCTCCTTGCAGGTGGTGGGGGTGGTGGCGATCACCTTGTAGCTGTGCTCCAGCTTGCCGATCCTAAGCCGCTCCGTCAGGTCGCAGGTGACACACTGCCTTTCTTCAAAGCCCTCTTCGGTGCAGGTGGCTTTCTTGACCTGAGTATATTCAAGCTTGTGCTTGCCGGTAGCAGGAATTTCTTCACAGCCGGAAAGCACCTTGCCGCAGGCAGAGCACTTGACGCCGGCCTGGGTGCCGGGGGCAACGCAGGTGGCTTCCTGCCCGGAAACGGAAATTTCGCTGTGGCTGGGCGCCACATCCCGGTACTGCTTTTCGGGGCACATGGTGCAGGTGCGCACTTCAGTCCCCTTTTCGGTGCAGGTGGCCGCCGTTTTTGTGGACCAGGAGCTGAAAATATGCTTGCCGGTGGCGGCAATGGACCGGGTTTCGCTGGCACCGCATTCCGTGCAAACGTGCTTTTCCACGCCTTCCTGCACGCAGGTGGGCGCCGTATCTTCCACCCAGCCGCCGAATTTATGGCCCTTGGCCGGCTCCGGCTTGGTGGCGCTCAGGTTGTTGTTGCACACGGAGCAGCGCAGGTTGTACTTGCCGGGGGCGGTGCAGGTGGGTTCGGGGGAATAATCCTTGTACACCGCACTGTGGGCCACCTTGTTTCTTTCCGTCAGGCAGCCGGTGCAGTATTCATAATCATACCCTCTGCTCTGGTAACCGGCACAGCTGACCGTAGCCTTCACAAAATTGCAGGGGCCGTTTTCAGTGATCACGTCCTCCACATGGCCGCAGGTGCCGCAGGTTTTCCGGTTCAGGCCGTTGATGGTGCAGGTGGGCTTTTGCAGCACCTCTTCCTTGCCATAGCTGTGTCCCTTGGCCGGCACCGTTTCTTCGTACCAGCTGCTGCAAATGCTGCAGCTCCAGCAAATCAGGCCATCCGCTTCACAGGTAGCTTCGGAAACATAGCCCTTGATGTAGTCATGGTCCAGCGTTTCCAGGTATTCCGTTTCGCTGTATCCGCACACCGTACAGCGCCGGGTAACGAAACCGGGCCATTCGCAGGTGGATTCAGCGGATTCTTCCACAACCAGTTTATGCCCGTCGGCACAATCCGCCAGGGCGGTGGCAGCAAACAAAACAAGCGCCAACGCCAGCAGCATAGCAAACAAGATTCTCTTTTTCATGAATATGCGTCCTTTCGTAAGGTATTCGGGACAAATATATCTATCACCTTCTATTATCTTTTCTTTCCTGTCAATTGTCAATAGTTTACAAAGGGTTTGCAAAAATTTTCTGATTATTTTTATGCACTTTTTCGCAAAAAATGATACATTCTTCCTCTGTGTAATCCGCCCTTGTAACCGGCATGTTAAAAGCCGCCTCCCGAAGGAAGCGGCTTCGCTTGAATACAAGGGATTTCATTTTTCATCCGTCTCAACTTATTGGTCCAAGACAGGAGTATCACCGGTTACAAAACAAGCTCCGCAGGACATACATTCCACATGATTTGTACCATTCTTTGTGCTGGTAGCCTGCTTGTCTGTCACCAGGATCAATTCGTCGTGCTCGCATCCACACCACGGACGTGGATTATGAAGGTCCTCCGAATCGGGCTGGAACCACACCGTTTTCGGCACCAGGAAGGGTTCGCCACATTCATAACAGTCATGATACTCCAAGTACACCGCTTTGTTAATCAACACCGCTGTGCCGGAGGCCCCAGGGACATGCTGGCATTTGGTTTCCGCATCACTGTCGTCCAGTTTTTCGCCGCACACCCTGCAAATTGTGACACCTCCCTTGCAATCGATGGGGGTATGGTCATCCTTGCAGATGGACCGCTGACCGCTTTCTCCTGTTATGCCGCACACGCTGCAAACAGCAACGCCATCCTGCCATTCACCCCAGGTGTGGCCGGTGGAATAAAGCGGTTCTTCAAAGCTATAGGTACAGTACGGCTCGTAATCGCCCCAAATGTAATCTACATCGAGATAGATTCTCTGATTGCAGATATGCCGCTGAATGCCATCTTCGGTACAGGTAGGTTCCTGAACCACTTCATGGATAGGATTGGAAAAATCATCATCCGTGGGATGATCACATTCTCCGCAGGTGGGGCAGTAACCTTCATTTGTCCCCTTCAGGTTGATATGCTTTCCGGCAGCAGGAATACTCACAAACCATTCCTTGCCACAGGTACAATGTATGCTTGTTGATGTCGGGCGATAACAAATTTTGTAATAAGGCGAGGTACACAAGGCGGGATCAATATTCCAGTCAACCAGAAATTCGTCCGTCGCTTCATTGTAATACAACGGGTAAGGACGCTTGATGTCTCCCTTATTCATAAACATCACATGGTACCCACGTGCGGGAATGAAATCCATATACTTTTCATAGCACCAGTGACAGGTCACTTCCACCTCGCCGCCTTCAAAGCACAGGCCATGTTGATACTGCAGCAAATAAATGTATACGTCATTCAGCTTATGCTCATGATAACCCCGGGCAGGGATGACTTCTGTGATCTTTTCGCCGCAAACGATACATTTGGTTTCGTATTCGCCGTCCTCCACACACAGATCCATTCTGTTCTGAATGGCAACAATTACGTCTTCCGTCAGCCCGGCATCATGCTTCAGTTTCATTTTGCTGAAAGTGGTCTCTTTACCGCACACAGTGCACTTCTTGGTTCCAGAACCAAAGGCGGTACAAGTGGCAGGCACTTCATTCACCACCACATAATCATGAGCGCCGTACAGATTCAGCCTTTCTTCCGTTTTGCCGCACACCTTGCAGATATAGCCCTCGATAATGCCCTGGTTGACGCAATCCCGCAGAATCTGATAGGTCTGGTTCCAGTCATGGCCGGGCCCGGACACCGTAATGGAATTCAGCCTTGCATCACAAATGCTGCAGCGGGTATGCACATAGCCCTCCCCCACGCAGCCGGGGGCGTCGGTCGTGGCATCGCCATAGGTACCGGTATGCATAACCTTGTTTCTTTCCGTCTGGCAGTTCACACAGCGTTCCGCACTGTAGCCGCGGATGGAGGTAATGCAGCGCACCTCCACACTTTCAAACTGACATTCCTTCCGCCCGGTGATGATCTGTTCCACATGGCCGCACACGGTGCAGTTTCTGGTATTCAGACCGCAAGCGGTGCAGGTAGCTTCCGTCACCACTGTTTCCGGGCCAAAGTTGTGCCCGGGATGAGGCAGCACCCTGGCGTTGTTGTGCCAGACACCGCAGTATTTGCATGCATCGCCGGTCATGCCATCCTCCGTACAGGTGGGCTGCACGGTCTTTTCTGCCCAGCCATGGTACGGGCCATCCGGTTCACAAGGCCATGCTTCCTCCTTCAGTTGAGGACAATCACTACACACATACACCTTCACGCCATCCTGGGTACAGGTGGGGAATATTGATTTTGACGTATCGATATTGGTTTGAAAACGGTGCTCACCGGTGGCAGGGATGGTATCGCCCTTACCCAGTTCCTTCCGGCACCACTGACAGTAATCCACATAATAGCCTTCTTCGCCGCAGGTGGCTGCCTTCCCTACCCGGGTGGCGCTCTTGTGGGAAGACAGGGCGCTGCCACTATGAACATCCTGATAGGCGCCGCAGCCGTAAATGCAGCTCTGCCGGACCAGCGCAGGCTGCAGGCAGGTGGCCTCTTCCAGGACCACCTGGCCGTTGGGATCATAATAATGATCCTGCTTGGGCACATTGGTGATGGAAGGATAGCCGCACACCGTACAGGTATACCGGGCAGAGCCCTCCTTCAGACAGGTGGGCTCCACGTCGTTCTCCTGAAACAGCATGTTGTGGTCGGCCGCCACAAGACGCTGCTCCAGTTCCTCATTCTGGTTGGCGTCATAATGATACAGATACCGGATGCACTTGTCCTCCACCGTGGATGCAGCCCAGTCGCTTTCAATTCTGTGGCTGGTTTCGGTGCAGGTAAATTTCTTCCCGCCATCCGTCCAGGTATAGCCGCAATCCGCCAGAGCGCCGAAAGACAAAAGTGTCATCAGCAACGCCAGCAGTACAACGATCATTATTCTATTTTTCACCACAATATGCACCTCTTCGCCAATTTATCGGACAAAAATATCTATCACTTTATATTATCTTTTTTTTGTTCGGAAAGTCAATAGGTTCAACCCCCTTGAACTGAATTTTTGTACCAATTTGTGATAACCGCATCGCAATAGCCGACACAATGCTTTTCGAAAGATCATTCCTGTAAATTTCCAAGCAAAAAGCCGCTTCCCGAAGGAAGCGGCCGTTGGTTTTGTATTGCTTATTCCGCAACGAACAGGTACAGGCCATGCTGTGCCGCGTCGAAGATGAGATAGCCGTTTTCATAGTCGAAGGGGATCACGGTATAGGCGCCGTTCAGGTCCACCTGCACCATGGTCACGTCACCGGGGTTCACCATGGGGATGTACAGCGTTTCGCTGCCCAGCCAGCCATCCAGAACGCCCTTGGTGCTCTTCACTGCGGTGAAGGAGCCGGTCACCACCGTGGGCTGGGCGCTCATGTCCTTCACCTGCACGGCAGCCGTG
>JAZNOW010000016.1:0-18979 GCA_045589355.1 Clostridia bacterium | reverse complement strand
CCATGCGGAAACAACCATCTTCGATACATCCTGTTTAGTCGCAGGAAGGGTGCAGGGCGGATCGCCCTGCCGAGGGGTACAGGGGGCGCGGAGCCCCCTGCTTCGTGGTTCTGTAAGCTGCGCGCGGATACAACTTCTTTTGATAAATCATGCAATATCGCGCACTGGGTCCAGGGGCGATGCCCCTGGTGGGTGCAGGGGTAATGCCCCTGCTCCGTTTTCGCTGTGCCCCGCTCAGCCGAATTTGATGAGTTTACGGCCGGTTCTGTAGCCCCACACCAGCAGTTTCCGGCCGATTTTGCCGGGCAGGATGGTCATCATACCCAGGGGGTTGCGGCGCAGGCGTTTGTAGAGGCGGATATCGAAGTCCTTGATGCGCTGCCACATGTGCCGGTTCATTTTCAGGCCTCTTTCTTCGGTGCCGTCGATGAACTGGAGGGCGCTGGTGGTGCACAGCTGACCGGCCAGGTTGTTGATCATATAGTTGCGCAGATGCAGGGGCAGCTTTTCCAGTTCCTCCAGGGTGTAGGAGCAGATCATTTCCTCTGCGATGAAGGACACCTGATCCAGCCGCTTGATGATCACGTTATCATTGACGGACTGATCCGCCCGGCCGATGAAATAGCCGTACACCGGCGCATGGTAGTAAAGGATGCGTTTGGTGAAGGGCAGGGGGCGGTAGATGTAGATGTTGTCTTCGTAGAACACCTTTTCCGGCAGCACCAGCCCCATATCCCGCAGCATCTGGATGCGGTAGACAAGGGAGTGGATCATGAACTGCTTGGACAGGGGGAAGTGCTTCACGTCGTTCCAGGTCATGGCCTTTCCCTGGGGCATGACGGTATGATAGCTCATGCCGAAAACCGCCTGTTTTTCCTCCCGGTCGTACACATAATCGTGGACGATCAGGTCCAGCTGATCTTCGGGAGCGGTGTGCTGCCGCAGGATATCCAGCAGGCCCAGCAGCCCGTCCTTATCCAGCCGGTCATCGCTGTCCACCACTTTGAAATATATGCCCAGGCCCATTTCAATGCCTTTGTTCAGGCCGGAGCCGTGGCCGCCGTTTTCCTTGTGCACCACCCGCACGATGGAGGGGTATTTTTCCGCAAAAGAATCGGCAATGGCGGCGGTTTCGTCCTTGGAACCGTCGTTGATCACCAGAATGTCCATCTCTTCCCCGCCCACCAGCAGCGATTCGATGGCCTTATGCATATACGCAGCCGAATTGTAGCAGGGCACCACAACCGTCAGCAGCTTCATGCATTTCATCTCCTTTCCCATTTGACAGGAAGCAATATGTGTTATCAAACATTGTATCAAATGCCTGCCTGAAAGTCAAACCGCGGCATTGACAAGGGCTGCCTCCGTCGATTACAATAAGAAAAAACGAAAAGGAGCATGTTGCTATGCCTGATTTTTATATGGCTTTTCCCGGGTTTCGGCGCAAGGCGCTTACCCTCAGCTATGACGACGGGGTGGAGCAGGATATCCGCCTGATCGAGATCATGAACAAGCATGGCCTGAAGGGCACCTTTAACCTCAACAGCGGCCTGTATGCCAAGGAAGGCACCGTGTACCCTGCCGGTCAGGTGCACCGGCGCATGAGCCGCAGCCAGGTGACCCAGGTGTACAAAGATTGCGGCCAGGAAGTGGCCATGCACGCCTATGAACACGCTGACCTGGTGGGCATTCCCATCGATAACGTGCCCTACCAGATCATCAAGGACAAGGAACAGCTGGAAGCCCAGTTTGGCCGCATCGTCCGGGGTTTTGCCTATCCTTACGGCACGGTGAACGATCAGGTGGCCGCGCTTCTTAGGGACATGGGCGTGGCCTATGCCCGCACCGTCCATTCCACCCACGATTTCCACCTGCCCTCCGATTGGCTGCAGCTGCCCGCCACCTGCCATCACAACGACCCCAAGCTGATGGAGCTGGCCCACCGCTTTGTGGAAAATGCGGCCTACGGCCGGCCCTGGATGTTCTACCTGTGGGGCCACAGCTATGAGTTTGAAGGCAATGACAACTGGCATGTGATCGAAGAATTTGCGGAATACATGGGCGGCAGGGACGATATCTGGTACGCCACCAACATCGAAATCCGCGATTATGTGGAAGCCTTCAAAAAGCTGATCCTCAGCGCCGACGGCCACCGCATTTTCAACCCCACGGCCACCACCTTGTATCTGGTCCACTGGGGCAGGGAATACACCCTGCTGCCCGGCCAGGAAACCGTGATCGAATAAAAGGAGGGTTTCTGTTATGCCCAATCCCATTCTGCCCTTGTGGGAATACATTCCCGACGGCGAACCCCGGCTCTTTGGCGACCGGGTGTACCTCTACGGCTCCCATGACCGGGTGGGCTGCCATCAGTTCTGCGATTACAAGCTGAAGGTGTGGTCCGCTCCCGTCAGCGACCTGAACAACTGGCACTGCCACGGCACCTCTTTCCAGACCCGGGATACCCGCAACCATCCCGCCGATACCCCCCACACCGATCATGAGCTTTATGCCCCCGATTGCGTGGAAAAGGACGGCAAGTATTACCTGTACACCTACATCGTGGGCGCCAAGGGCTGCGTCAGCGTGTCCGACAAGCCGGAAGGCCCCTTCAAGTTCCTCTCCACCTATCAGTATGCGCCCGAGGATGCCGGTGATGACGGCATTTACAACGACGTGGGCGTGCTGGTGGACGAAGACGGCCGGGTGTATTGCTTCTATGGCTTTGAAGGCAGCTTCATGAACGAGCTGGACGGGAAGGATATGGTGTCCGTGCTGCCCGGCAGCCTGAAAAAGCATGTGATCAATGATGATCCTGATCTGTGCATTGAGGAACGGTTCTACGAAGCATCCTCTCCCCGGAAAATCAACGGCCTCTATTATGTGATCTACTCCCCCCGCAAGGGCAGCCGCCTGGCCTATGCCACCAGCGAACACCCCACCGGCCCCTACACCTACCGGGGCTACATCATCGACAACGGGGTGGATTATCCCGCCGGCAATAACCATGGCAGCCTGTGCAAGATCCATGATCAGTGGTACGTGTTCTATCACCGCATGACCAACAACTCCATCATGAGCCGCCGTGCCTGCGTGGAAAAAGTGGAAATTTTGCCCGACGGCACCATCCCGCCGGTGGAAATGACCAGCCTGGGCTTTGAAGACGCCCTGAACCCCTACAAGATCACCCCGGCGGAAATTGCCTGCGTGCTCAAGGGCGGCTGCTACATCACCGAAAAAGACGCCTTCACCCGGGTGATCACCGAGATCCGCCACGGGAGCGTGATGGGCTACAAGTATTTTGACTTTGGCGAAGACTACGGCTCTTCCTTCATGACCCTGGCCATGAAGGTGAAGGGCTGCGGCATGAACAGCATCCTTCATGTGCATATCGATGCCGAGGACGGCCCCGAAATCGGTACCGCGGAAATCGGCCCCGGGGATCAGGTGTACAAAATCAATTGTAAAAACGTCACCGGCCGCCACGCCCTTTACTTCACCACCGAAGTGACCGTTCAGGGCTGGACCAGAGGGTACTTCGAAAACCGCCCCCTGTTTGAATTGGAAAGCTTCTCCTTCTTCAAGTAATATCAATAAGACGTGTGTTCGCGCGCTGCTTGCGGAACGACGAAGCAGGGGGCTCCGCGGCAGGGGCATCGCCCCTGCACCCAGTACGCGATATTGCATGATTTATCAAAAGAAATTGTGTCCGCGTGCAGCTTGGGGAACCACGAAGCAGGGGACTACTCGTCCCCTGTACCCCTCGGCAGGGCGATCCGCCCTGCACCCTTCCTGCGACAAAAGAGGATGTAACGAAAACGGTTGTTTCCGCATGATACTTTAGAAAACCAAGCGGTTTTAGCCACGGGCGCAATGAAAACAAAGAAAAAGCCGGGAGAGAAAGCGCACTTTCTCCTCCGGCCTTTTTGTTGCTTGCAAAACGGTGAAGCAGGGGGCTCCTCGGCAGGGGCATCGCCCCTGAACCCAGTGTGCGATAATGCGCAACTTCGATAATGCGCAACTTATCAATAACAGTTGTGTCCGCGCGTTGCTTGAAGGAACGACGAAGCAGGGGGCTCCGCGCCCCCTGTACCCCACGGCAGGGCGATCCGCCCTGCACCCTTCCTGCGACTAAACAGGATATATCGAAAATGGTTGTTTCCGCATGATACTTTAGAAAACCAAGCGGTTTCAGCCACGGGCGCAATGAAAACGAAAAAAGAGCGGCTGAGAGAATTTGTTCTCTCACCGCTTCTTTTTATCGTTTTCACCGGATGCCTAAGCATCCGGCCGGCGGTGTTCCACCGCCCAGCCCGTGGGCGGCAGTGCCGCAGTCAATTCGCAATGTAATTTTCTTTTCTCTCAAACGCGTCTGTGCCTGTACGGAAGTGCCACACTCCATTCGCTATGCTTCCATCTTCTTATTAGCCCCAGCGGAAAATGGCTTGTTTGACAATTCCACTACATCCGCAAATGGGTCAAGGGCCAATGGCCCTTGTGGGGTGCGGGGAGAAACCCCGCAGGGTTCCCTCAAGCCGCAGCGGTAAACTGTCTGTTCGACAATTCCACTACATCCGCAAATGGGTCAAGGGCCAATGGCCCTTGTGGGGTGCGGGGAGAAACCCCGCAGGGTTCCCTCAAGCTACAGCGGGAGATTGCCTGTTCGACAAGTCCACTACTTCCGCAAAAGGGTCAAGGGCCAATGGCCCTTGTGGGGTGCAGGGGTGAAACCCCGCATGGTTCCCCAAAGAAACAGCGGCAAATTGCTCGATGAACAAGTCCACCACTTCCGCAAAAGGGTCCAGGGGCGATGCCCCTGGGGGAACCCCGCATGGCTTTCTTACCAGCGGGTCATGTTGCGGCGGAATTTGTCGGTGTAGGCCTGCTTCAATTCTTGTTCGGTGATGCCGTAGCAGTTCATGATATCGCAAAAGTACATCAGCACATCCGCCATTTCTTCCACAAAATCATGGCGGGTGGCGGCATCCTGCATGATGCGGCTTGGCCCCTGCTTTTTCACGATGTCGATCACTTCGCCCAGTTCCGCCACCATCCACAGCAGCTTGTTACTGCCGGTTTGAGGGCCGATTTTTTCCCATTTGTCTTTGTATTTTTCCTGCAATTGGTTTTGCATGTCCAGCATTTCCTGCACGGTAAACTGTTCCATAAGGCACCTCAAATCTGTTCGGTTTCGTCTTCCGTCAGCACCCGGATGCCGTTTTGCTGAAAGAGGGCGGCGGTGATGCCGTTGCCCTCCGTCAGGGTGCCGGAGAAGGTGCCGTCATAAATCATGTTCTTGCCGCAGGAAGGGCTGCGGGCTTTGAGGATGGCGGCATCGCAGGAAAGCAGCTGATACAGATGCAATGCTTCCTGCGCGCCTTTTTTGTATTCGTTTGTGACGTCCGCGCCATCCCTGCGGATCACCTTTTCCCCCTGAATTTCCGCAGGCAAACGGGGCGTGGAAAGGCCGCCCAGCTGCTCCGGGCAGACGGGAATGAGGGTGTGACAGGCGTTCAACGCCAGCACTCTTTCCTCCGCCTTGCTTTTGCCGTCGTAGCGGCAGCTGCAGCCCAGCAGGCATGCGCTCACCAGAATTTTCATCAATCATCCATCCTTTTTTCCAAGTTCCACGGGCACACAGCGCATGGAGAAATGGCTTGATCCATCCCGAGGATGTTTTCTTTGGGAGAGTGCGAGAGGGTATTTCTTTTGCATAAAAGAAATACCCTCTCGCATAAATTCCTCATTTCTTACGCAATCTCCAATGCAATTTCCATCATCTGGGTGAAGGTGGTGCGCACTTCGTCGGGGGTGAGGCTTTCGCCGGTGAAGGGGTTATCGGAGATAGTGAGCAGGGCCAGGGCATTTTTGCCGGCCTTGGCTGCGTTCAGGTACAGGGCATAGGCTTCCATTTCGATGGCCAGCACGTTCAGGTCCCGCAATACAGCGGCGGGGGAGGGCTGGGTTTCATCGTAGAAGGTGTCGGTGGAGTAGATGGGGCCCACGGGCATGGTAACGCCCATTTTCCGGGCCACGGCCACGGCTTTTTCCAACAGATCAAAGGAGCAGCAGGGGGCCATGTTGCCCTTAAAGCCAAACTGTGCGCCGTAGTTGCTGTTGGAATAGGCGCTCATGCCGGCCACAATGCTGCGTACCTTCAGGGCGGGGTTCAGAAGGCCGGCGCTGCCCACGCGGATGATGTTTTCCACGCCGAAGGAATGGTAAAGCTCGTGGGAATAAATGCCGATGGAGGGCATGCCCATGCCGCTGGCCATGACGGATACTTCCTTGCCCTTATAGGTGCCGGTGTAGCCCTGGATGCCCCGGACGTTGTTGACCAGCCTTGCGTTTTCCAGATAGGTTTCGGCGATGAACTTGGCCCGCAGGGGATCGCCGGGCATGAGAACGGTTTTGGCGAAATCGCCGGGATTGGCGGTGTTATGCAGGGTTGCCATGGGATGTACCTCCTTTTATTTGGTGCCGGTGGAGCCGATGCCGCCCCGGCTTTCGTTCGTCATATGGGAAACGGTGACCAGCTCCACGGCGGGCATTTTTTCCATGATGCGGAACTGGCAGATGCGGTCGCCCTTTTCGATGCGGGTATCCCGGGTGGCCAGGGCCACGAAATACCAGATATCTTCCTCGCCGCAATAGCTTTCGTCCACCACGCCCACGCTGTTGACCATCAGGATGCCCCACTTTTTGAAGGTGGAGGAGCGGGGGGCTACGTGGGCTTCATACCCCTTGGGCAGTTTCATGGATACGCCGAGGCTGATGGGCCGGTATTCGCCCTTTTTCATTTCCACGGTTTCGGCGGCTCGCAGGTCGATCCAGTCCCCGGCAGGAATTTTTTCGATGGGGGGCAGGTCGGTGTGGTATTTGATGAAAATCTGCATGCTCATTCCTCCGAAATCTCGTCCAGCGTGAGGGAGAAGCCGGGCACGAAACAGGCCATGAAATCCTGCACTTCGGGCAGGTCGATCTTGTCGATGCTTTTCCGGGTGGATTTGCCGGCCTTATCGAACTCCTTGTTGCCGCTCTTTTTTTCTTCCAGGCATTTCACATAAGCGCTGATCTTGTCGGCAGCCTTCACAATGCGCCATTCCAGGGTGGTTTCATCATGGGCGATGAGGGGCGAAAAATCCGCTTTCAGGTCTTCCGGCAGCATGGCAAGCAGCTTTTCGGCCGCCATTTCCTCCATTTTTCCGTATTCCTGCCGCAGGATGGGGTTGGAATGCTTGATGGGGGTGGGCATATCCCCGGTGATCACCTCGGCGGCGTCGTGGTACATGGCCAGGGCCATGATGAAATTGGGGTCATAGGTGCGTCCGTAGCGGCGACGGCCGATGAGGGCAATGCCGTGGGCGATCATGGCGGTCTGGCCGGCGTGCTCCAGGTCGTTTTCCGGCAGGGTGTTGCGCATCAGGCCCCACCTGTGAATGAAACGCATCCGGGACATGTATGCAAAAAAATGGTGTTCCATTTTTGTATTCTCCTTGACAAATGATGTATGTATTCCGTATAATCTACATGTGCATCCGCTGGGGGCGTCATCGGAAGATGGCTGAGATAGAACCCTTAGAACCTGTGTAGATCATCCTACCGAAGGGAAGCGGCACGCAAAGATGATTTTGCGTCATACCGTTTCCCACACGCCTGATCAGCGTGTGGGTTTTTGTATGCCGGATGCAACAGAAAAGGAGGTTGATACCCAATGAAACTTTTCCTCGCATCGGCAATGGCCGAAGATACGGCAGCTTTGGAAACGGCAGAAATGGCCGTGGAAGAAGCTGCGGAGGCTGCACCCGGCTGGGGGCAGGAACTGGTAGAAAAATTTGCCGAAACCCCGGGCACCGTATGGGTGGCTGTGGGGGTGATGGTGGCACTGGCCGTGATGCTGATGGTGATTGGCAAAAGCCACAAAAAGTGGAACGCCAAAACCATCGCTTTCGCCGCCCTGGCCATCGCCCTTTCCTTTGTACTGAGCTGCTTCCGGCTGTACCGCATGCCCCAGGGCGGCAGCGTGACTCCCGGCAGCATGCTGCCTTTGATGCTGTTTTCCGCTGCCTTTGGCGTGGGCCCGGGCCTGCTGGCCGGCACAGCTTACGGCGTGCTGCAGTATCTGCAGGGCGGCTATTTCCTCAATGTGTGGCAGTTTTTGCTGGACTACATTCTGGCGTTTGCCGCTTTGGGCCTTTGCGGGCTGTATAAGAAGCTGCCCAAGGCGTGGGGCTTGTATGCCTCCATGGCCTTTGCCGCCCTTTGCCGGGCCCTCTCTGCCACGCTGGCAGGGTATATGTTCTGGGAAACGGACTTGTGGCCCAGCCTGGTGTACAACGGCACCTACCTGATCCCCGATACCATCATCTGCATGGTGCTGGCGGTGTTCATTGCCAAGCCTGTGATGAAGGTGCTGAAAGCGAAGTAAAGGGGAAGGGGAAATTCAGAATTCAGAATTGAGATGGATAGGAAATTTTGGAGGGGCTTGCCCCTCCTTTTTGTTTGCAGCATGGGCGTATTGCGTTTCGCTTTTTGTTTCACGGGTACACTGTGTGCAGGAAACAAATGGAGCTCTTCCCAGCCGCCTTTCAGTGGGGGTGCAGGGAATAAGCTTTATTTTTTGTTTCACGGGTATATTGCGTGCAGGAAACAAAATTATTTTCTCCCAGCTGGTTTTCGGTGGGGGTGCGGGGGAGGTGCTTTTGACTCAAAAGCACCTCCCCCGCATATTCCCGTCAGTTTCTCTCTGCAGCCACCATGGGGTCTTCTTCCAGGACGGCGTACATTTCGGCGGCGTTTTCCTTGCGCACCACTTCGCGCACGTCCACAATGCGGTACTTGCCCACCCGGTTGCCGAAGCGGATTTCCAGAATATCGTTTTCCTTCACTTCGGCGCCGGCCTTGGCCACCTTGCCGTTGATGGATACGCGGCCGCCGTCACAGGCTTCTTTGGCTACGGTGCGGCGCTTGATGATGCGGGAGACCTTGAGATATTTATCCAGACGCATAAAAACAAATCCTTTCGGGGTGAAAAAAAGGGCGTGCTTTTGCGGCACGCCCGATTTTTATTGATTAGTTCAGGCTGTCCTTGAGGGCCTTGCCGACCTTAAAGGAAGCAGTCTTGCTGGCTTCGATTTTGATTTCTTCGCCGGTGCGGGGATTGCGGGCAACGCGGGCGGGACGTTCCTTGGCTTCGAAAGTGCCAAAGCCAACCAGCTGCACCTTGGCGCCTTCCTTCAGGGCTTCGGCGACAACGTCAACAAAAGCGTTCACAGCCTTTTCGGCATCCTTCTTGGTGATCTCGGCCTTCTGAGCCAGAGCAACGATCAGTTCAGTCTTGTTCATGATGTTACCTCCAAATTTTTTAGATTTAAAATGACAAGTCCGGCAGGCTTACTGCAGACCTTGCTTGCTACTATTCCAGTATACATCCATTTCCGATAATGTCAAGCCTTTCAAGCATTTTCCGTCCCTTAAAATGGCATTTTCCATGGCTGTAAACCGGTTGACAAACTTTTCTGTGGCCCGCTGCAGGGCGTTTTCCGCCTCCACGCCGCACAGGCGGGATACATTCACACAGGAGAAGAGAAGGTCTCCCAGCTCCTCTTCCAGGTGAGCGGCGCTTTTCTCCCGGATGGCGCCGGCCACTTCGTCGGCTTCTTCGTGCACCTTCTGCAGCGCTTCCAGGGGATCGTCCCAGTCAAAGCCCACGTCCCGTGCTTTCTTTTGCACCTTGGCGGCACGCATCAGCGGGGCCAGCCCACGGGTGACGCCCTGAAGCACTTCGCTCTGGGTTTTGAAGCCCCGTTCTTCTTTCTTGATCTTTTCCCAGTTGTCCACCACGTCTGCCGCCGTTTCGCAGTGATCGGAGCCGAAAATGTGGCGGTGGCGGTGGATCATTTTTTTGCAGATGGCGGTGGTGATATCGGAAAGCTCAAAGGTGCCGTACTGGGCGCCGATGTTGGCCTGGAACACCACCTGCAAAAGCACGTCCCCCAGTTCATCGGCAACGGAGAGCCAGTCCTCGTCGTCAATGGCGGCGGCGGTTTCGTAGGCTTCTTCGATCAGGTATTTGCGCAGGGTTTCGTGGGTCTGCTCCTTGTCCCAGGGGCAGCCGTTTTCCCCCCGGAGAATGCCCAGCACCTGCACCAGGTCATAGAAGTCATACCGGGGCTTTTTTTCCAGCGGCAGGGTGGGAATGAGCAGGGCGGCGGTATGGTCGTAAGAAGGCTGGCGGTCCATATCGCACAGGGGAATTTTGAGAAAACTGCGCCTGGGCCCCTGGGCAGGGGGGAAGAAGTATACTTCCGTGTCCATATCGTACCAGGAAAGCAGCTGCAGCTTGCATTCCCCGGCCAGCATCCGGCTGTCCACTTCCAGGATCAGCAGCGGGTTCTGGATGGAGGTGACGGAAAGGGCGGCGGCCGTCTGGATCTCCGTTTTCTGCTGGGGCAGTTCGCTGAGCAAAGGGGCGGACAGGGGCATGCCGGGCAGCAGGGTGATGTCCTGCTCTTTTTGCAGCAGGATGCGAACGGTTTCATCGTTTCCGGCGTCGAACACAGCATAGCACACCGGGCTGTTTTCGCTGGTTTTCAGCACTTCTTCGGCAGCGCGCTCTGCCAGTTCTTCAAAATCATCCGCTTCCTCGTGGAGAAAATCCAGTGTATCAAAGGGTATCCCTTTTTCCTGAAGATATACGGCAGCATCGCATTTTCCGGTGCGCAATATGATTTTTTCTGCCTTTTCCAGGGCGGAAAGGGCGCCCAGGGTAAGATACTCCCGGGGGCCGGGACCCAGGGAAACAACGGTGATGCGGCTCATTTGAGAAACCTCCTCACTTTACCGGGCAAATCTTCCTTGCGGACGGTTTTTGTTTTCAGTGCCAGCAGCGCATACAGAAGGATGCCCAGCATGACACAAAGAATAATGCCTGCTACCAGCACGGGGCCGGACAAGTTGCCTGCATAGCCGAACGCAAAATGCCACAGTGCCCACACCGCGCCGCCCATGACGAGGGAGCACAGCAGGGGCTTTACCATCACGTCCATCCAATGGAAGCGGTAGCCGGTATGCTTACAGACGAAATAGAGGTTGGGGATCATGCTGGCGGTGTAGCACAGCAGGCTGGCCCAGGGCGCGCCATGGATATCCACCCCGGGAATGCCCACCAGCGTGTAGTTCAGCGCAATTTTCAGCGCCACGCCGATCAGCAGCGTGTACATGGGAATGCGCTGCTTGCCGGCGCCCTGCAGAATGCCGCTGGTGGCCTGCACCATGGTGAAAAGCACGATGGTGAGGGAGGAAATGGTGAGCAGTTCAGCCGCCACGTCCAGCTGGGCGGCGGTGTAGCTGCCCCGGTAGCACAGGTACAAAAGAGGCTGGGCCAGGATGCTCATGCCGATGGAACAGGGGAAGCCGATTACTGTGGCCATGCGAAGGCCGGTGGCGGTTTCGCGCTTTACGTATTCCATATCCCCCCGGGCCAGGCCGGAGGCGATGGAGGGCACCAGGTTGGTGCTCATGGCCATGGCCAGGGCAGTGGGCACGTTGATGAGGGTGAGCACCGGGCCGGAATAGGCGCCGTAACGGATGAGGGCGTCTTCCCGCAGCATGCCGCCTTTTTCCATCAGCTGGGTGAGCATCACGCTGTCAATGAACCCGGCAAGCGGCACGATGCAGGCGCCCAGCGTGATGGGAATGGCCACTGTGATGAGGCGCTTTGCCACGGTTTTGCCCTGCAGCAATTCCACGTTTTCCCGCTGAAGGGCGGCTGTTTCCTTGCCGACGGAGTGGTGGTGGTTCCACATCATGTACAAAAGGGCGGCCCCTTCACCGATGGTGGAGCCAAGCAGCGCTCCGGCTGCGCCCCAGATGACGCCGCCCTTATGCATGCCGATGGCGGCAAGCGGCAGGGCGATGGCCACCTTGCCCACCTGCTCGATCAATTGGGAAATGGCGGTGGGCAGCATATGACGCTTGCCCTGCATATAGCCCCGGTAAGCGCTCATGGCACAGACGAAGAACAGGCTGGGGGCAATGCAAAGGTAGCCGGCAGCGGCTTCTTCCGTACCCTGCCAGGCCGCCACCTGCCCGGAAAACACCATCAGAAGCAGTGTGGTGACAAGGCCAAGGGCGCACAGCATGGAAAGGGCAATGCGGAAAATGCGCTTTGCGTTTTCCGGTTCGTCCTTGGTAACGTAATGGCTTACCATCCGGGAAATGGCCACCGGAATACCGGCGGAGGAGATAGTGAGCAGCAGGTTGTAGGCAGGGAATACCTTGTGGTAAATGGCCATGCCCATGGGGTCGATCAGGTGAGCCAGGGGGATGCGGTACAACACCCCCACCACCTTGCAGATCAGCCCGGCCAACCCCAAAATGGACACACCGCCTGCCAGCGTTTTTTGTTTCTGTGTCATAAGAACCTTTCTTTTTTTGCGGGAGGGGCATTTTGAGTAAAAATGCCCCTCCCGCACCCTCCCCAAAGCCAATTGGGGAATATGATTGTTCGTTTGGCCAAACAAAGTGCCCCTGTCACAGTTATACGGGAAAAGAAGATGGCTTGTTCCGATTCTGTGTTCCCGAATAGCTTTCTTGAAAGGGGGTACGGGGGAAACCGTTCTTTGGCTACAAAGAATGGTTTCCCCCGAATACTATTACTCTTCCGTCGTTTCAACGGTTTCTTCCGTTGCTTCCTCTTCCTTTTCGGCGCGGGCCACAGCCACAATGCGGCTGCCTTCGCCCACACGCATGAGGCGCACACCCTGGGTGGCACGGCCGCAGATGCGGATATCGGCAACGGCGGTGCGGATGATGGTGCCGTCGTCGGTGATGAGGAGGATATCTTCTTCATCGTGCACCATCAGCTGGGCCACCAGGTTGCCGGTCTTTTCAGTGAGGGTCATGGCGATGACGCCCTTGCCGTTACGGCCGGTTTCGCGGTACTGTTCCACTTCGGTGCGCTTGCCGTAGCCGTTTTCGGTGATGGCCAGCACGTGAGCGCCTTCTTCGATGACGCACAGGTCAGTCACCCGGTCGCCTTCGTCCAGCTTCATGGAGTGCACGCCGTGGCTGACGCGGCCCATGGGGCGCACATGGCGTTCCGCAAAGCGGATGGCCTTGCCCAGGTGGGAGCAGAGCATGAGCTCGTCATTTTCCTTGCACAGTTCCACGCCGATCAGCTCGTCCCCTTCGTTGAGCACGATGGCGATCAGGCCGGACTTGCGCAGATTGCGGAATTCGGACAGAGCGGTCTTCTTGATGAGGCCTTCCCGGGTACCCATGATGAGGTAGCGGCCGTCTTCCATTTCCGGCATGGCGATGATGTTGGTCACCTTTTCACCGGGGTTCAGGTTGAGCAGGTTCACGATGGCGGTACCGCGGGCTGTGCGGCCGGCTTCGGGAATTTCATAGCAGGTCTTCGAATACACACGGCCCTGGTTGGTGAAGAAGAGAACGGGCTCGTGGGTATTGACGATGCGGATGCACTCGGCATAGTCTTCATCCCGGGTGGTCATGGCGGCAACGCCCTTGCCGCCCCGGTTCTGGGCCCGGTAGGTGGACTTGGAAAGGCGCTTGACGTAGCCGAAGTGGGTGAGGGTGACCACCATGTCGTCCACGGCGATCAGGTCCGCAATGTCGATTTCGCCTTCAATGGTGGAAAGCTCGGTGCGGCGGGGATCGGCGAACTTGTGCTTGATTTCTTCCAGTTCTTCCTTCACCACGCTCATCAAAAGCACCCGGTCTTGCAGCATGGCCTGCAGGTGGGCGATGGTTTTGAGAAGCTCGTCATATTCCGCCATCAGCTTGTCTCTTTCCAGGCCGGTGAGGCGGGCCAGACGCATGTCCAGAATGGCCTGGGCCTGCTTGTCGGAGAAGGCGAAGGTTTCCATCAGGGTGATTTTTGCGGTAGCGGTGTCCTTGCTGCCGCGGATGATGCGCACGATCTCGTCGATATGATCCAGTGCCTTGATGAGGCCTTCCAAAATGTGGGCCCGGGCCAGGGACTTATCCAGGTCATACTTGGTGCGGCGGGTGACCACGTCTTCCTGATGGTCGATGTAGTGGCCCAGCATGTCACGAAGGGACAAAACTTTGGGTTCGCCGTTTACCAGCGCCAGCATGATCACGCCGAAGGTATCCTGCAGCTGGGTGTGCTTATAGAGGTAATTGAGCACCACCTGGGGCTGCACGTCGCGCTTGAGCTCGATGACGATGCGCATGCCCTTACGGTCCGATTCGTCGCGGATATCGCTGATGCCTTCCAGCTTTTTATCGTGTACCAGTTCCGCCATCTTTTCCACCAGGCGTGCCTTGTTCACCGCATAGGGGATCTCGGTGATGACGATGCGCTGGCGGTTATTGGCCATTTCTTCAATTTCGGATTTGGCCCGGGTGATCACCTTGCCCCGGCCGGTGTGGTAGGCTTCCCGGATACCGCTGCGGCCCAGGATGATGCCGCCGGTGGGGAAGTCGGGGCCCTTGATGTGCTCCATCAGGTCGTCCAGGGTGGCGTCCGGGTTATCGATGAGGCAGATGGCGCCGTCGATCACTTCGCCCAGGTTGTGGGGCGGAATATTGGTGGCCATGCCCACGGCAATGCCGCTGGTGCCGTTCACCAGCAGGTTGGGGAAACGGCTGGGGAGCACTTTGGGCTGCATGAGGGTTTCGTCAAAGTTGGGCATGAAATCCACGGTATCTTTTTCGATATCCTGCAGCATATAGGTGGCCATCTTGCTCATGCGGGCTTCGGTGTAACGCATGGCAGCGGCGCCGTCACCGTCGATGGAGCCGAAGTTGCCCTGGCCTTCCACCAGCATGTAGCGCATGTTAAAATCCTGGGCCAGGCGCACCATGGCGTCGTACACGGAGGCATCGCCATGGGGATGGAACTTACCCAGCACGTCGCCCACAATACGGGCGGCCTTGCGGAAGGGCTTATCCGGGGTCATGCCCAGCTCGTTCATATCGTAGAGGATGCGGCGGTGCACGGGCTTGAGGCCGTCACGCACGTCCGGCAGGGCACGGTCCACAATGACGCTCATGGCGTAGCTGATGAAGGACTGGCGCATCTCCTTTTCCAGATCCATGGGGATCAGACGATCTTTGATTTCACTCATAAGTAAGCATCCTTTCGGGGAATTGACAGAAAAATCAGGGAGCAGAAATTACAGGCACCTGGGAAAACAGGATTTGCTCCATCGTGGAGATCAGCGTTTCTTTTGCGTTGGCTGGCAGCAGTATGGCGGAAGCAGACAAAACGCCGGAATCGCAGCGGTTAAAGACGGCAACCACCATCCACTCGCCCGGGTATTCCATCAGCATCCAGGCCTTTTCCTGCACAAAATCGGGACAAACATAGGTATTGGAAACGGTGAAAACGTTGCTCAGCATCAGGTTTGTTTGTCCGTAAAAGCCGCTTGCGGAAGTGACAGCTGCAAGGAATAAGTTGGTTTTTACCCATTCTCGCAAGGCCGGGGAAGCATCTTGCCAGCCTTGTTCCGCCATCATCGCGGTCATGAAGCTTTCAAGGGCTTCGTCGGAACACCAGAAAATCTGCGTGGAGGAGGGAGCGGAAAAATCGATCCCGCGCAGAAGGGAAAGCTCTGCCGAAAACGGATTTGCATCGTACACAAATGAACGGAAATAGGCTTCGTTCTGTACCATTTCCTGAAGAAGGGTGACCAGCTCCAGGCCTTTATTTTCCAGCCATTCTTCTGCCTTGATTTTGTTTTCTTCCGCAAAGGCGCAGGGCACCATCAGGCACAGGCACAGCAACAGCGTAAAGAGCTTTTTCAACATTCCAGCCTCCTTAGAAGTCCAGCACGGCCAGTTCGCTGTTCTGTTCGATGAATTCCCGGCGGGGTTCCACCTTGTCGCCCATCAGCAGGGAAATGATTTCGTCTGCCGCCATGGCGTCTTCCATGGTTACCTTCATCATGGTGCGGGTTTCGGGGTTCATGGTGGTGTGCCACAATTGTTCGCTGCTCATTTCACCAAGGCCTTTGTAGCGCTGGATCTCGGCTTTGGTTTCGCGGCCCAGCTTATCCAGCAGCTGCTGCAGTTCCTTATCGTCGTAAACGTAGTATTCCTGCTTGCCCTTGGTCACCTTGTAAAGCGGCGGCATGGCGATATAGACATAGCCCTTTTCGATGAGGGGGCGCATGTAGCGGTAGAAGAAGGTGAGCATCAGGATGCGGATGTGGGCGCCGTCCACGTCGGCGTCGGTCATGCAGACGATGCGGTGGTAGCGCAGTTTATCGATGTTGAAATCATCGCCCACGCCGCAGCCGAAAGCGGTGATCATGTTCTTGATCTGCTCGCTGATGAGGATCTTGTCCAGCCGCGCCTTTTCCACGTTCAGGATCTTGCCGCGAAGGGGCAGGATGGCCTGATACATACGGTCCCGCCCGGTCTTGGCGGAGCCGCCGGCGGAGTCGCCTTCCACGATGAAGATTTCGCACTTGGCCGGGTCGCGCTCGGTGCAGTCGGCCAGCTTGCCGGGAAGGCTGCCGCTTTCCAGCACGGTTTTGCGGCGGGTCAGGTCCCGGGCCTTACGGGCGGCTTCCCGGGCACGGGCGGCGCCCAGGCAGCGTTCCAGGATGGTCTTGGCCACGGCGGGGTTTTCTTCCAGGAAGGTTTCCAGCCCTTCAAACACCAGGTTGTCCACAATGGGACGCACTTCGCTGTTGCCCAGCTTGGACTTGGTCTGCCCTTCGAACTGAGGCTCCGGCATCTTGACGGAGATCACGGCGGCCAGGGATTCCCGGGTGTCTTCGCCCTTGAGGTTAGCATCGGCATCCTTGAGGATCTTATACTTGCGGCCGTAGTTGTTCACAGCCCGGGTGAGGGCGCTCTGGAAGCCCATCAGGTGGGTGCCGCCTTCGGGGGTGTGGATGTTGTTGGCGAAGGTGTAAATGTTTTCGCTGTAGCTGTCGTTATACTGCATGGCCACTTCCACCGTGACGCCGTTCTTAACGCCTTCCACGTAGATGGGCTCTGCAAACAGGGTTTCTTTATTCTTGTTCAGGTATTTCACGAACTCGCGGATACCGCCTTCATAGTGGAACACCCGCTCGTTCACTTCTTCGCCCCGCTCGTCCCGCAGTACCAGCTTGATGCCCTTGTTCAGGAAGGCCATTTCGCGGATGCGCACTTTCAGCACGTCGAAGGAGAAGTCGATCCCTTCGTCGAACACGCCGCCGGGGTTTTCTTCGCTGCGGATATCCGGCCAGAAACGGATGAGGGTGCCGGTGTCTTCCGCTTCGCCGATGACGCGCAGGTCGTAAGCAATTTTGCCCAGGTTGTATTCCTGTTCGTAAATCTTGCCGCTCTGGTGCACTTCCACACGCAGGTGCCGGCTCAATGCGTTCACAACGGAGGCGCCCACGCCATGCAGGCCGCCGGATACCTTGTACCCTTCGCCGCCGAACTTGCCGCCGGCGTGCAGCACCGTCAGGCACACTTCCACGGCGGGACGGCCCATCTTGGGATGGATGCCCACGGGGAAACCGCGGCCGTTGTCGTGCACGGACACACTGCCGTCCTTGTGCAGGCAGATGTGCACTTCCGTGCAATAGCCGGCCAGCGCTTCGTCGATGGCGTTGTCCACAATTTCGTATACACAGTGGTGCAGGCCACGGGCATCGGTGGAGCCGATGTACATGCCGGGGCGTTTGCGCACGGCTTCCAGCCCTTCCAGCACCTGAATCTGGTTTTCGTCATACTGGGTGGACGGAACCTGTGTGTTTTCCTGCATTTTTTCCATATCAGCAGCCATAATTTCCTCCATTTTTCACTGGCTAAAATAGCAAATAATAAATCAATTTATTATAGCACAAAAAAGGCTTTTTGGGAAGGGTTTCTTCATATATATTGCCCACTTTTTTGCTTATTTTTTGCGTGGATTTCCCCTCTTTTTGCCAAGGAAAAATCAAACGGAAAATTTCACCAATATCTGGCAAATGAAGGGGCCTGCGCGTCCCCTTCACCCCGCGGCAGGGGGATTCCCCCTGCACCCACCCAGCGACATACAAGCTGGCAAAGCAAACTGGTTTCCGCACGAAACTTGAGGAACGGAAAGGGGCCTGCGCGTACCCTTCACCCCGCGGCAGGAGGATTCCCCCCTGCACCCATCCTGCGATGGAGAAGTATTGGAAAACAAACTTGTTCCGCATGAAGCTTGAGGAACGGAAAATCCGCACCCACGGGCGCAATGAAAACAGAAAAAAGGCGTGGATGGAAACAAGTTTCCTCCAGCGCCTTTTTTGCTGTTTTCCCCGGATGCTTTGCATCCGGTTGGCGGCGTTCCGCCGCCGGCCCGTGGTGCGGCAGTGCGCAACCAACTCGCAATATGACAAGCGTTCTTTTGAAATTGGGTCTGTGCGTGTTACAGATAATTCCCCGGCTCCGGCGGGAAATTGCTTGTTTATCCAGCCAACCACTTCCGCAATTGGGTCAAGGGATGAAATCCCTTGTGGGGTGCAGGGGCAACGCCCCGCAGATCCCCCTGTACTGCAAAGAAAAAAGCTGCATGAGCGCATCATGCAGCAGAAAGTTGATTACAGCACGTTCAGCACACGCTGGACGGCTTCCTTGGTGTTTTCCAGGGTATTGAAGGCGGTTAGGCGGAAATAGCCTTCGCCGGAGGGGCCGAAGCCTTCGCCGGGGGTACCCACCACCTGGGCCTGGTTGAGCAGAAGATCAAAGAAATCCCAGCTCTTCATATCGCCGGGGGTTTTCATCCACACATAGGGGGAATGGACGCCGCCAAAGGCATCGATGCCGGCCTTAAGGAGGCCATCCCGGATGATCAGGGCGTTCACCCGATAGTACTGCAGGCATTCTTCGATCTGGGCCTGTCCTTCGGGGGTGTAGATGGCCTCAGCGGCCTTCTGCACGGGGTAGGAAACGCCGTTGAACTTGGAAGCCATGCGGCGGCCCCACATTTTGTTCAGGCTGAGCCCATCAAAGCACAGGG
>JAZNOW010000015.1:0-62250 GCA_045589355.1 Clostridia bacterium | reverse complement strand
CCCCAATCCCACCGGCACCCCTGCACCCTCTTCCGCTCCCACGCCCACCGCGACGCCTTCGCCGGAAGAAAACACGGCCCCGCCTCCTGCCATCACCAGCCCCTCCCCTTCTCCTGCCCCCACCCAGGCACCCCGGCAGCAGGAAGGAAATGAGGAAAGCGAAAGGGGCAGCTTTGCCTTCCTCCCCTGGCTGCTTTTGCTTGCGCTGGCTGCCCTTCTCTTCCTCCGGTATCATTTCACCCGGCCGGAAATTCGGGCCAAAGGCAAAAAGGCATCCGCAGCCCGGGTGTACTGGCAGGCCATTGAAACGCTGCTTGGCCAGCAAAAGCTGCGCCGTGCACCCCACGAAACGCTGCATGCCTTTGCACAGCGCTGTCAGGATGCCGGCTTCCCCGGCGCCGCACAGGCCGCTGTCAGCTATGCCGCCCACGTGTATGGCAACAAAGAAGCGGATATCGGCAGCCTGCACGGCCAGTATCGTGCCCTCTTCGGCACCGCTTCCCTGCCCCGAAAAGCGCAATTCATTGCCAAATGCATGCTGGGAAAGGGATGAATTTCCCTGTTTTTCACGCCATATTACGTTTTATATGATTTTTTGAAATTTCTTTCGCAAAAATATGTAGAAATTATTGCATTTCACTTGATTTTTGGTAGCATTTTCGTGTAAAATAGGATTGATAGCAACTGCATGCAAACAAAAGCAGCCTGCATGTCGTAGGAAGGATGAAAAAACCATGGCCAAACGTATTTTGCTTGTTGATGACGAACCTTTGATTCTGAAAGGGCTTCGTTTTACACTGGAACAAGAAGGCTATGAAATTTTGACAGCTGCGGACGGCGAAGAAGCCCTGCAGGTGTTCTTTGACCAGCAGGTGGATTTGGTGCTGCTGGACGTGATGCTGCCCAAGCTGGACGGCATCCAGGTTTGCCAGCGCATTCGCGAAAGCAGCAATGTGCCCATTTTGATGCTCACCGCCAAGGGTGAAGATATGGACAAGATCCTGGGTCTGGAATACGGCGCAGACGATTACATGACCAAACCCTTCAACATCCTGGAAGTAAAGGCCCGCATCAAGACGGTGCTTCGCCGTGCTGCCCAGCCTGCCGCCAATGAAGAAAAGAAGATCATCACCGTGCACGATATGGAAGTGAATATCGTGAACCGTTCCGTTACCCTGGGCGGTAAGGAAGTACGGCTGACGGCCAAGGAGTTTGACCTGCTGCAGCTGTTCATCACCAACCGCGGCAAGGTGTTCAGCCGTGAAACCATGCTGGAAACCGTATGGAAGTACGACTATATGGGCGACGCCCGCACGGTAGACGTGCATATCCGCCGGCTGCGCGAAAAGATTGAGCGCAACACCGCCAAGCCGGAGTTCATCTTCACCAAGTGGGGAGTGGGCTACTATTTCACCGATAAGGATTAACAAACCTTTTACCAGCATCAGCTGGAAAATCATACTCGCCTTTCTGCTGATCGTGGGCCTGTCATTCTTTGCAATGGCAGGCTCTTTGAGCAGCATGGTGGGCGATTATTTGTTTAACCAGCGCATCCGCACCGACCGTACCGGCCTGGAAAGCCTGGCCGTGCGCATTGCCCCGGATGTGGACAACAGCGACGTGCCCACCCTGCGGGAAACCCTTTCCCTGGCCAGCGGCGAAATGGGCGGCCGCATCCTGCTGCTGGACGAAAACGGAAAAGTGCAGCTGGACAGCTTCGGGGAGCTGAACGGCGTACGGCTGGAATACCCGGAAGTGGCCAATGTGCTGCTCAAGGGCGTCACCACCGATTACGGCATCCACGAAATGGAAACCGGCGAACAGCTGAACACCAACAATCTGCTCTTTACCCGCCGGGGCAACGCCTCCTGGGTGGGCTACTGCACAGCCGGTGTGGTGGCGGATTCCGAAATCATCGGCGTGCTGGTGCTGGTCTCCCCCGTTCAGGAAATGATGCAGAACCTGTACCAGCTGCAGGATCAGATGATCCTCATCTTTATCATCATCGCCGTGGCCGCCCTTTTGTGCGCTTTGATTTTTGCCCGGGTCATCACCAAGCCTGTGGGCGGGCTGATGCGAGGCATTCAGCGCATGTCCAAGGGGGATTTTTCTGCCCGGGTTACGGTGAAAAGCTCCGGTGAATTCCGCCAGCTGGCCCAGGCTTTCAACTCCATGTCCGAAAAGCTGGAAACGCTGGATCAGAGCCGCAACCAGTTCGTATCCAACGCCAGCCATGAACTGAACACGCCTCTGGCCACCATGAAAATCATGCTGGAAAGCCTGATCTATCAGCCGGATATGGATAAAGAACTGCGCAGCGAATTCATGAGCGACATCAATTCGGAAATTGACCGGCTCAGCAACGTGGTCAGCGATCTGCTGACCCTGGTGCAAATGGACAGCCAGAACGTAAAGCTGACCCGCGAAAACCTTTCCATCGCCGCCCTCATCAAGGACAACGCCCATCGCCTGCAGCCCATTGCCGACCAGAAACAACAGCAGATCGCCCTTACCCTTTCCGATCCCTGCGATATCTATGCCGATAAGAGCAAGCTGAATCAGGTCATCTACAACCTGATGGAAAATGCCGTCAAGTACACCCAGGCCGGCGGGATGATCAAAGTTTCCCTCGTCCGGCAGGGCCGGGACGCCATCTTCACCGTTTCCGATAACGGGCCCGGCATCCCCAAGGAAAACCTGCCCCATGTGTTTGACCGTTTTTACCGGGTGGATAAGGCCCGCAGCCGCGAAAAGGGCGGCACCGGCCTGGGTCTTTCCATCGTGCACCAGCTGGTCTTGCTCCACGGCGGCGCCATTCGCGTTGAAAGTGAAGAAGGCAAAGGCGCTTCCTTCATTGTGGAACTGCCCCTGCATCAGGGCTGACCAGGGATGATATCCCTGGACCCATCGGCGGAAGTAGTTGGCTGATCGTTCAAGCAGTTTCCCGCTGGAATGTGGGAAGCAATGTGTTGTTTCACTGGCATCAGAAGAAAATCAAAAAAAGCCGGAGGAGAAAGCTCGCTTTCCCGCCCGGCTTTTTTCGTATTCGCATTGCGCCCGTGGACACATTTTTCTTTGCTTTCCGTGTATCGTGCAGACACAACTGACTTTGACAAGATTTTGCTTTTCGCATACCGGGTGCAGGGACAATCTCCTTGCCGCACAGCCCCCGAAAACCGTCCCCGTCACTTTCCGCTGCGCATGTCTTCGCTTTCTTTCAGCAGTTCCTCCAGGGGCCGGTGCTTGCCGCCCCACCACTCAAACACATGCATGCCCGCCTCTTCCAGCACAGGCCCTTCCAGATGCATTTCCACATCCATCTGCCCAAGAATCTTTTCATAATCCGGCGTATGGGGCACAAAAGGCAGCAGCAGGGCAAACCGTTCATAGCTCACCCCATACACCACTTTTTTGATGCCCAGCGACGCAATGGCCATCAGGCAGCGGTTGCAGGGAGCGCAGCTGGTATACAGAGTGCTTTCCGCCAGCATCGCATCGGAAAAGCGGTTGGCCAGCATGTGCACCAGGTTAAATTCCGCATGGCCGAACAAGCCTTTTTTGTAATCCGCGGTGTTTTCCGCTTCCGCCACCACATTGCCGTCATGCACCAGCACGGCGCCAAAGGTGTCATACCCCTTCTTCCCCGCCGCCACAGCCAGATCGTAGCACCTGCGGATGAACACTTCATGTTCCTTCATGTTTTCACCTCCCGAAAAAAGCAGCATACCCTGCCGGCATGCTGCTTCATTTGTCACAGCAGGCGATAGCGGATGCTCATCCGCTTCACCACGCCGTTTTCCAGATAATAGCTCATGGTCACCGTGCCGCCGTCTTCCCGTACATAGGAATAATCAATGCGGTCATGGGTATCGTCCAGGTGGAACAGTTTCCCTTTATCGTTGCCGTTGTTCTGGTCGTTCCAGTAGAGGCTGCGGTCGCCGTTCTGGTCATGGGGCTGGCCCATGTCCCGGAACTGGGCGGTAATTTCCGCTTCCGTCTGGCCGATGCGGGTTTTCCGCGGGCCCACCATGGCAGAATTGCCGGTGTCCAGGCTGTAGAGCACATAACCGGAGGAAATCATCACAAACTTCGCTTCGCCCCAGTTATAGGTCATCTTCAGCGTCACGCCGCGCACGGTGGCGTCTTCCGTTTCCGTTTCCTCATTGGGCTGGCCGAACTTTTTGATGAACTGATCCCTGGTGGTTTTCATGATGGTCACATCGGCCATCTCATCGGTATTGTTGAAAAATTTCTTGAAAGCCACGTTGTTGATCTTGTACTTGCGCTCCAGCACGTTGCTCACCTTGCCGTAGCCGTTCACCGTGACCGCCTTCAAAATCACATACCCGCCGGGCATCAGAATGCCGTCCCCTTCATAGATGGGGGAATTGGAGGTGGGCGTCTGGCCGTCCAGGGTGTAATACATCACAATATCGTTCTGTTTCTGTTCTGCATCCGCCCGGGCCACCGGATCGTTTTTCAGATAATCCAGCTGCAGTTCTTCGTCTTCGCTCTTGAGGTACTTCAGCCGCACCCGCTGGCGCTGCTCATACGTACCGGGTGCCAGAGAAGGATAAGGCGCGGAAGGCACCGGCAGGGTGATGTTGTATTTCAGCATCATTTCATCGCTGACCAGGTCGTTGCTCACTGCCACAGCCCGCAGCACATGCACGCCTTCTGCCAGATGGATGGGCTGCGTATACAGGCTGCCGTCCTCCGGCAAAATTCCCTCTTCCCCCAGAATGTAGTAGATATCGTAATCCTCGGCAGACAGGATGGCCACGTCACGCTCATACATGCGGGTACCGGCTTCCAGGTCCGTGGTGGGTGTGGAAGGCAGCATGTCTTCCCGCTGACGGCGGAAGGAGGAATCGCCCGTGTTCTCATAGGCCAGCGTCAGGAAGGTGGAAAGCTCCATCTTCCGGTCCTGATCCTCCATGATACGCACAATGGAGCGATAGGCCGATGTTTTTTTCTTATCCACGGTGGTCATCAGCCGGTAGGTTTCTTCCGCTTTGCCGGTATAGCCGCCGGCTTCATAAGCATCCGCCAGCTGCTGCAGATGGCCGTAGATATCTTCCCGGTCCGGCTCCTGCTCGTACGCCTTGTTGAAGGTTTCAATGGCACGGTCGATATACCCCTGGTCCAACAGCTCCTGGCCGTAGGCCCACAGGGCGGTGGCATTGGCCTCTTTCCCCATACGCGCCATGATCAGCTGGCCGGCATCCGTTACCTGCAAAAACACATAGCCGCCAATCAGCGCCACAAAAAGCAGCGCCACCAGCGCAATGGCCACGGCCACCCAGTTGATCATCACTTTTTTCACCTTGTGGGTGTGCTTTTCATCAATGGGCGTCTTTTCCTGCACAGCAGGCGGTACCATCGGCCGGGCAGCAGGATCATACTTGGGCATTTCTTCTTCCTTCTGCGCCTGCGGGGCATATTTGCCCTGCCTGCGGCCCTGCACCCCTGCAGCCTGCGGGGAAACGCTGTTCACCGCACCGCAGTTGTCACAAACCCAAACGCCATCCCGTAAAAGATGGCCGCATTGCTTGCATACCATGTGTTTCTCCTTTCCCGGGTGATCTGCTTACCAAACGAAGCAAAAGGCGTTTTTACTGCATTTTGCACATAGCTTCGTAAGCCGGGTCCTGCGCGTCAAATTCCCGTTCGGGGCATTCGCCGCCCAACGCTTCGATGGCATTGCGCAGTTCGATGTAATCAAGGTAAGGGGTTTCTTCGCTGGCTGCTGCCTTTTTCAAGGCCGGCAGCGCCCGTTCGTCCCCCAGCTTGCCCAGGCAATCCGCCATCACGGCCACCTGCTCCGGCAGCATCTGGAACATGGCAAGGGCGGTGGTAAACACCATTTCGTCGCCGGGATAATTGCACAAAAGGGTCAGCAGCGCCACCTTGCCTTCGCTGTTGGCCTTTTCCAGCGCTTCCCGCATGGCGGGCACCGCTTTTTCGCCCATATCGGACAGGCTTTCCAGCGCATTGTCGGCCAGTTCGTCTTCACCTTCCCGGCGTTCCAGCTGCAAAGCGATGAAATAATCCATGGGCGCCGTGCTTTCAATTTCCCGCAAAAGCTCGATGGCTTCCATGACAGCTTCCCGGGGCGCCCGCTCCTTCTGCATCAATTGCATCAGGGGCGCTTCTGCCGCCTGGCCCAGTTCACTGATACGGTTCATCAGCATATCCGGCACGGGAATGCGCTGCTTGATGTAATCTTCCATCCAGTTCACCAGCTGCTTGGCATTGTCAAACTGTTCAAAATATTCGCCGGGCTTTTTGCCTCCCAGCCAGTTGGCTTCCGTGTCCAGGAAGGTGGCATAGATATCGGGCATGGCCGCCTCGATGGCGTCATAATTTTTGTATTCCTTGCCGTGTTCCTTCACATAGGCCATCATGTAGCGTTCAAATTCTTTGTCAAAATTGATGCAGCGCATTTTTTCAATCCTCCTGTGTCAGGTACAGATACCGGGCCAGCTTTCTTTCGGCGCGTTTTCTGCCGGGCATGCATGCAAGGGCCTGGGCCAGCATTTCCCGTTTGCCCAGCCGCAGCAAAATGTACAGATACAGCCAGTACACGGCCGCCTCGTCCCGTTCATCCAGCTTCTTTTTTTCCCGGGCGTTCATTTGCCGCCACAGGGGCACCAGAGCGGCATACACATCCTTCGCCTCCGCTTCCTGGCGGAGTACAAAGGTAAAAAGGTGCAAAAGCCGGTTCAGCGGCCCTGTTTTTCGTTCCCTGCGAAGGGCCGACGTCATCATCCCCAGAATGGGCAAAAACATCATCCGGCCAAGGTAGGGCACGTCTTCTTCCGGATGCCTTGCATACCAGATGCCGCAGGCGTCGTCCGGGTCAATTTCCAGAATGGTTTGCAGCACCCGCTCCGCTTTTTCCGTCTGTGCCAGCTTTTTCAGCATGCGGTACTTGATCAGAAGATAATCGGTGCTGCAGGGGTGAGATTTCAGCATTTCTTCCGCCAGGTCCAGCGCTTCCTGATAAAAGCCCATCTGGCCCGCCATCATGGCAAAGGCTTCCACCTGCTGCAAGGTGCGGCAATGGGTACTGCACACGCCCATCACAGCCCGGGCCATTTCCGTTTTGCCCTGCTGAAAATACACCTGGGCAAGCAAGAGCAGGGGCGGCGTTTGCCCCGGCATCTTCTCCACCGCATGCTGCACATACCCTTCCGCCAGCGCCGGCGTATCCTGCAGCATGCCGTACAAAATGGCTGCTTCACCGGTTTTGCCCCGCTGCCAGGCCGCCTGCGCCCTTTCCCTTGCCCCTTTCACATCGCCATTTTGCAGGCGGGTGCGGGCAAAATGGCTCATGGCCAGGCTGCGGGCGGTACGTTTTTCGGGGGGCTGCCAGCTCCAGGGATAGGTTTCCAGGATTTCCTGGCATTCATGGGCCAGGGCGCTGCCGGGGGCCAGGCGGATGCAGGCGTCCAGGGCGTTTTCCGCCATGGCCTCTTCCTGCCTTTCCAGGGCGCACAGGCCCGTTTCGTAGCACAACTGGGGCGTTACGCCGCAATCGGCCGCCGCCTTCATCAGGTACCTCTCCGCCGCAGAAATGCAGTGCATGCTGCGGTAAATGGCCGCCACCTCCAGCGCCATGCGGCTATCCCCGCTTTGCTCCAGCGCCTTTCGCATCATCAGCGCCGCTTCGGGCATGCGGGAAGGGGTGTAGGCCTTCCGTGCCTTCCGCGCCCAGTAGGATGCAGGACGCTCAAAAGGCACAACGCGCTTTTCCTCCCGGTTCATCGGGTGGCCCTTTCCAGCAGGGCGGTCAGGTCTTCCTTGGTGAACCGGTGGGAAGTGCGGCAGAAGTGGCAGGTAAGCTCCGCCCCTTCGTCTTCTTCGATCAGTTCGCTCAAATCACGGCGGCCCATGGCAATGAGCGCCCTTTCCATCTTCTCCCGGCTGCAGTCGCACTGATAGCTGACCGGCTCTTTCTCCAGGATTTTCAGGTCCATGCCGTCAAACCACTTGGTGGCCAGATCTTCCAGCGGTTCTTCCGCCACTTCCCGGCTGATGGAAGTAAAGAACATGGAGCGGATCTCCAGCAAATCCAGCACGTCGTCCGGGCAGCCGGGCAGGGGCTGGATCAGGGCGCCGCCGGAAGACAGGCACACGCCGTTGTTCACCAGGCACCCCAGCGCCACCACGGAAGGCTTCTGTTCGCTGGTGGTGAAATAGTGGGCAAAATCTTCCCCCAGTTCACCGCTCACCAGCTGACACTGGCCCACATAGGGTTCCTTGAGGCCCAGGTCCTTGATGACGGTCAGCCGGCCTTCATGGCCGATGTAGCCGCCCACATCCAGGTGGCCGTCCTTTTTCAGGGGCAGCTCCACCTGGGGGTCCTGGGGCGCAATTTTCACTTTCGTACCGTTGGCCACGCAGGTGATCTTGCCTGCAGGGCCGTTGCCGGCCACGGTGACGGTAACGGAATCGTCCCCGCCCTTCATCATGCAGCCCAGCATGGCGGTCGCCGTCATCAGGCGGCTCATGGCAGCCTGGGCGGTATCGGAGGGCTGGTGAATCTTAGCAGCTTTGCGGGTCATGCCGGTGGTGCGCAAAAGCAGCACCCGGGCCATGCCGCCGCATACCGTCATGTGCAGAATTTCATCGGGCAAATTCAAAAGGGCCAAATTTTCCATACTTGAAAAACGCTCCTTTAATTTCTCAGGCTGTGGAGGGGCGCGGGAATGCGGCCGCCACGTTCAATAAACAAATCGGAAGAGAAGGGATGCACGTCAATGATGGGTGCACGGCCAAGGAGGCCGCCAAATTCCACTTCGTCCCCCACCTTCTTGCCCTGAGCAGGAATGAGACGCACGGCGGTGGTCTTGTTGTTCACCATGCCGATGGCCGCTTCATCCGCAATGATGGCGGAGATGGTGGCGGCGGTGGTATCCCCGGGCACGGCGATCATATCAAGGCCCACGGAGCACACGCAGGTCATAGCTTCCAGCTTATCCAGCGTCAGGGCGCCGCAGGCAGCCGCTTCGATCATGCCGATATCTTCGCTGACGGGAATGAAAGCGCCGGAAAGGCCGCCCACATGGGAAGAGGCCATCACGCCGCGCTGTTTCACGGCATCATTGAGCAGGGCAAGGGCCGCCGTGGTACCGTGGGTGCCGCAGCGCTCCAGGCCCATTTCTTCCAGAATATGCGCCACGCTGTCGCCCACTGCAGGGGTGGGAGCCAGGGAAAGGTCCACAATGCCAAAGGGCACGTTCAGCCTGGCAGAGGCTTCCCTTGCTACCAGCTGACCCACACGGGTGATGCGGAAGGCGGTGCGCTTGATCATTTCCGCCACTTCGTCAAACCGCTGGCCCTTCACATTTTCCAGCGCCCGCTTTACCACACCGGGGCCGCTGACGCCCACGCTCACCGCGCAGTCCCCTTCCCCGGGGCCATGGAAGGCGCCGGCCATGAAGGGATTATCTTCCACCGCATTGCAGAAAACCACCAGCTTGGCGCAGCCAAGGCTGTCCTTATCGCCGGTGCGGATGGACAGATCCTTGATCATTTCGCCGCACAGCTTCACCGCATCCATATTGATGCCGGCCCGGGTGGAGCCCACATTGACGGAAGAGCACATCACGTCCGTTTCGGACAGGGCTTCCGGAATGGAGCGGATGAGCCTTTCATCCGCCGCCGTCATGCCCTTTTGCACAAGGGCACTATAGCCGCCGATGAAGTCTACCCCCACGGTCTTTGCCGCCTTATCCAGCGCCCGGGCGATCACCACAGGGTTCTTCACCGCACCGGTGATCAGGGAAATGGGCGTGACGGAAACGCGCTTGTTCACAATGGGCACGCCAAAGTCCCGTTCAATTTCACGGCCCACCTTCACCAGGTTTTCCGCCTGGGTGCAGATGCGGTCATATACCCGCTGGGCCAGTTTCTCTTCGTCGTCACATACGCAGTTAAACAGGGAAATACCCATGGTGATGGTTCTTACGTCCAGCTTTTCCTGGTCGATCATCCGCAGGGTATCCAGAATTTCATGGGTCTGAAACATGGCTTTACCTCCGGCTCAAATCTGATGCATGGTTTCGAAAATTTCGCTCTTCTGGATGCGGATCTGCACGCCGATGGCATTGCCCAGCGCCTGCAGATCTTCCATCAGCATGGAAAAATCGCAATCGGCAATATCCACGATCATGATCATGTTGAAATAGCCGCCCAGAATGGTCTGGGAAATATCCAGAATATTGGAACCACGTTCAAACAAAACATGGGAAACTTTGGCGATAATACCCCTCCGGTCCACACCCAGCACAGAAACAACAGCCTTGGATACATTAGCCATGGAAAGCTCCTTCCGCAGGAAAAACCCTGCTTCCTCAGTCTATTTACAAGGGCAGCATCCGCATACCTTTGCAATCATATATTATAACACAATTGACCCTTCAGATCAAGCAATGTCCAAATTGCAAGATACATACATTGTGCCCCCGTTGCTCTTGATACATTCTTTGTTTGTGTCTTTGTACTGTAAAATTTATTGTTTATTTTGTAAAATATACTTGACTTTATGTCGTGTATGTGTTATATATCAATTGTGGAGGTGATTTCATGGGTAAAAACCTGTATCTGAAAGCAGCCCGTGCCGAAAGAGACTGGACGCAAAAAGATCTGGCAGAAAAAGTGGGTGTTTCCAGGCAAACCATCAATGCCATTGAAAAAGGGGAATATAACCCCACCATTAAATTGTGCCGTGCCATTTGCCGGGTGCTGAACAAAACACTGGACGAATTGTTTGGAGAGGAGAATGAAGATGAAGCATAAATTATTCGAAAAACATCAATTGGATGAAAGGCAGGAAAAAGCCCTCCGAAAAATCGAAAGCAACAGTTTTTACCTTGTGTTCTCTCTGCTGTTAATTGCCATTGCAGTTCAGCCCATCCTTGAAAGCCACGGCTGGCTCATAGGAATTTCCGACGCGTTGGGAGAAGGCATCGTTCTGCTTATCTGCGCTGCCTATTTCTGCATTCAATGCATTCATCAAAACTTGTGGGATCGGAAAATAAAACCCACGCCGAAAAACAATATCCGCATCAGCCTGATTGGCAGTGTGCTGGTTTTCTTCATTGCTTTTCTCTACAAATATTTGATTGATTTCCAATTTTCTTCTGCCATTATCACCGCACTTCTTGGTGCGACAGCCTGTTTTCTCCTTTGCATAGCCCTAACCACCCTGCTTGCAAGCATTCACAAAAAAAGGGAACAGCAAGCGGAAGAACAAGCAGAAGAATAATCTGAATATAAAAGCACCCGGAAGTTTTTCTCCTTCCGGGTGTTGCATTATGTTTGAATTCAGCTGTGTTCTTTGGTGAATTTGATCAGCTCATCCAGCGTGGTGAAGGCCATGCCCACCACCGTATCGGCACAGCCGTAATACATGGTGATGCGGCCGGTATCCTGGTCCACCAGCAGGGCGCAGGGGAACACCACATTGGGCACGTCGCCGGTGCATTCGTAAATGGTTTCCGGGCCCATCAGGTATTCATGGCTGCGGTAGAGCACCTTCCAGGGTTCATCCTTATCCAGGATGGCGGTGCTGATGCGGTACACAAAGCCGTTGCAGGTGGTGATCACGCCGTGGTAGATCATAAGCCACCCTTCATCCGTTTCAATCGGAACAGGGCCGGGGCCGATCTTGGTGGACTGCCAGCCGCCCCAGGTGCCCATCATCCAGCGGTGATGGCCCCAGAATTCCAGATCGTTGGACTGGCTGACGTAAATATCGCCAAAGGGGGTGTGGCCGTTATCGGAGGGACGGCTCATCATCATGTAGCGGCCGTTGATCTTCCGGGGGAAGAGCACGCCGTTGCGGTTGAAGGGCAGGAAGGCATTTTCCAGCTGGGTGAAATGCACAAAGTCAGTGGTGTAGGCGATGCCGATGGTGGGGCCGTGGAAGCCGTTGCACCAGGTGACGTACCACTTATCGTCCATGAACAGCACACGGGGATCGTAGCGGTATTCGTAGGGAACAGGTTCGCCCTTTTCGTTGTACATCACGATGGGATCGTTGCTGATTTCCCACTTCACGCCGTCCTTGCTGTGGCCCACATACAGGTCCATGTGGCCGGTGCGGTCGTCGCAGCGGAACACGCCGGCAAATTCGCCCTTGAAGGGCACCACGGCGGAATTGAAGATGCTGTTGGCCCGGGGAATATCGTGACGGCCGATGATGGGGTTGGCATCGTAGCGCCAGATGGGGGAATTGTCATTTTCGGGGCGATCCTGCCAGGGAATGTTGGGCAGAGAGTAACCGTTTACGATCTTAGCCATGTTTCTTCTCCTTCAGTTTTTCTTGGTTGCAGGGAAACAGCATGCAGCCCATTTCCTTGAAATAAGCCATGCGGTCATAAATATCATCACAGGTCACATCGAAATACTGCGCAAGACAGGGGATGCACATGTATTCCTTGGTGCCCCGGTTGATAAGCTTTTTGGTCATGGCGGCTTCGTCCTCCGTTACGGGGCGGCCGCACATTTTGCATGTATCACACATGCTTCATCTTTGCCAGATACACCTTGCAGCCGTGGCCGGGCACCTGTGCGTTGTAGTAATCCCGCTTCACGCCCAAGGTTTCGCCGGTGAACACGTCCTTCATCTCCAGGCCCACGCCGCTCTTGTAGGGAATGCCCATATCGGCAAAGGTGCCGGTCACGGTGGCGGGATGATCGGCCAGGTTGAAATAGGCAATGGCGAATTCATTGTCGCTCATGTGCTTGATCATCACCAGGCCGCAATCGGGGAATTCGCGCCAGCCCACCGTTTCGCCGTTTTCTTCGAAACCGGAGCAGATCACCCGTCCGCGGTAGGAAATGTAGGGCGGGCGGCATTCCTTGTCCTGGTTGATGCGCAGAAGGTCCTTGTTCAGCACCAGCTGTTCGCAAAATTCGTTCATGTTGCGCACGTCACCGCCCAGCATCAGCGGCGCGGAGAACATGCACCACATGGCAAACTGGGTGCGGTAGTCTTCGTCGGTGCACTTCTGGCCCAGGCCCACATTGCCCTTGCCGTACATGCCCACCGTCAGCATATCGATGTCGTTGAAGCAGCTGGGGCCGGACATGCAGAAGTTTTCCATTTGGCTCTTGAAGATGTTGGAGAAGGAACGGAAATTATCGAAAATATCGCCGGTGGAGCGGTACATGCCGGCACCCACCGAACGCATCCATTTCCAGGGTTCGCCGCTGCCCCAGTTGCAGGCAGACAGCAGGATATCCCGGCCGGATGCCTTCAGGGCCATGCTCATGGTGGCGTAGCGGTGGCGGTTATCGGCATTTTCGGGGAAGTAGCAGAAGTCATACTTGAGGAAATCCACACCCCACTCAGCAAACTGCTTTGCGTCTTCGTATTCATGGTCGTAGCTGCTGGGGTAACCGGCGCAGGTCATGACGCCGGCACAGGAGTACATACCGAACTTGAAGCCAAGGGAATGCACATAATCCGCCAGGGCCTTCATGCCGTGGGGGAATTTTTCGGGGTCCGGCACCAGCTTACCGTTTTCATCCCGGTCCCGCAGGCTCCAGCAATCGTCGATCACGATGTATTCATAACCCGCTTCCAGATAGCCCTTTTCCTTCATGATCCGGGCCGTTTCGCGAATCAGTTCATCGGAAATGTTGGAACCGAACGTATTCCAGCTGTTCCACCCAAGAGGCGGCAATGCGATATACATATTCTTCATTTCCTTTCCTTTTTTTCTCATTATAGCGCATAAATGTCCTTTTGTCGATACAAAAAACCCCTGTTTCGAAAATTTTCTTAACAGGGGTTTAATTAAAATTTAATCTCGTTTAACTTCTCATTTTTTTGCCAGCACCCGCCGGATGAACGCCATGGATTTTTCCATATCCCCCATCTGGTCGCAGGAGCCGAAATGTTCCGCCGCAAAGCCGCCGGTATAGCCGTTTTCCAGCAGCGTATCCATGATTTTTTCAATGGGGATCACCCCGCCGCCCACCGGCACAGGGTACAGAGGCGTGCCGTCCAGCGCCATGCAGGGATTGCCGCCGTTGTCTTCAAGCCCCCGGTCCTTCAGGTGCACGTCGGTAATGTAGGGCAGAAAACGGGGCAGCAGCTCCCACGCATCTTCGCAGGCATAGGCAAAGTTGCCGGTATCAAAGGCGCATTTCAGCCCGGGCACAGTGGACACAAAATCAAGAAGTTCTTCCCCGAAACAGAACAGGGCCTGCTTGCCGTCAAAATCTTCCATCACCAGCCGGATGCCGTTCTTTTCCGCCTCTTCTGCCAGCGCCGCCACTGCTTTCTTTACCCGCTCCCTGCGGATACGGTAGGCTTCGCTTTGCCGGTCCATTTCATGGGGGCGGAGGAAGCCGGAAACGGTGAGCATGTTTTTGCTGCCGCACTTTTTCACCAGCTGCACGTTTTCCCGGATCACATCCATATCCGCGGCAAAGCTGTCTTCTTCCAGGCCGAAATCGGTAAAGGCATACACGCAATGCACCTGCAATCCGGCCTCCGTCAGGGGTGCCATGGTGCCGTCAAAATCGTTTTTCAGCCGGTTCATATCCATGTTCACGCCATAATAGCCCATTTCCCTGGCACGTCTGCAGGCTTCCGATACGGAAATGCCCTGCTGGGCTGCACCTTCCAGAATGTGTTCATGAAAAATAGCAATCCGGTTCATCGCACAGGCCTCCTTTTGTATTGCCGGTTATTCTTCTCCTTCTTCCGCCGCATGCAGCCGCTCAATGGCCCGGCGCACATAAAAGGCCAGCGCACACAGGGCCATGGCCACGCCGATCCAGATCAGGATCAGATGCACCGGCACGCCGATTTTGGCAAAATATTCGTGGAAAAAGCAGGCCACCAGGGAAAGCACCACGGCCACCTGGGCGTACTTGCCCATCTTTTCCGCATACACCACAATCTTCTTTTTCAGCATCACGGCCCCGCCGATCACCATCAGCAGCTCCTTCAGCAGCAAAATGGCCAGGGGCAATACCGGCAGCACCCCCACGATCACCCATGCCAGCATCATGCTGATCACCATCAGCTTGTCCGCCAGAGGGTCCATCAACTTGCCAAAGTCGGTCACCAGGTTATACTTGCGGGCAATATAGCCGTCTGCCAGGTCCGTCAAAGAAGCGATCACATACACCGCCAGCGCCCAATAACGGCACCCTTCGGTAAAAAACAGCGCCCAGAACACGGGAATCAGCGCCATGCGGATCATCGTCAGTACATTGGGCACATTCCATATCTTTTGCTTTTTGTCCATGGTATTTCCTCCAAGTTATCGTCCGTTGTCAGTATAGCACTTTACAAAATGTTTTTCAACACAAAAGCATCCTGCTCATGCACCTGGCGCACCGCATTTTTCAGTCCCTCCAGCCCCATACGCAGTTCATATTCCGCCTGGTTTTCCAATGCAGTGATCACCTGCAGCAGCATTTCATCCACCCGGTTCGTCAGCTGATGATGGGTAAAAAGGGTAAGAAAGCCGGCCTTATCCTGCCAGTGGGCCTGCATTTCCATGGCCAGCTGCTTTGCCCCTTCCCGGTCGCCCCAGGCAATGTGCTCGTCCACCTGCCGGCATTTTTGCAGCATATCCAGCGCAATGCCCCGGCGCACGGAATCGCAAAAGAAAAACAAAAGCAGGATCAAAAGAAGCGATACCGCCGCCACCCCTACCGCCCGTTTCATTCTTCCCCTCCTGTTTTGAACAGCCTCGGCTGCGCAAATGTTTTTTCCTGCACAAACAATTGCCCATCCCCCGCAAGGCTGGCCAGCAGGATGTTCTTTTTCCTCCGGATCCCCATTTTCTCCAATTGCATATCCAGCCAGCGTTCGTCATGCCCGCACTCCTTCAGGTGCTGCTTCTGCACGCGCCCGTCCACCACCAGCGGAAAAGGCATGCCCTTTTCCTGCACTTTCAGCTGCATATCTTCCGCCGTCACCGGAGCATACATGGCCTTGGGAAACACGCTCAGCTTCCCGTTGGTTTCCAGGATGGCGGTATGCACTTTGGCAATATCCTCATACCCCTGGCCCCGCATATCTTCCATCAGGTCGGTCATGGTATAGCCCATGTGCTTCATTTTGTTGTAATCCACAATCCCGTTCCGGATCACAATGCCCGGCACCCCGTACAGCATCCGCCGGGCCGGCATGCATTTGAGGGCCAGCGCCGTGCACACCCCATGCAATGCCAGCAGCCCCAGAATGGGCACCAGCCCATGAAACATGGGGGCATCCATATCCTCCATAGGCGATGCGGCGATTTCCGCCACCATCAGGGCCAGCACCAGTTCGTAGGGCTGCAATTGCCCCACCTGCCTCTTTCCCATCAGCCGCATGGCCAATACCGAAACCCCGTACAGAATCGCCACCCGGATAAAAATCGTCAGCATCATCATCCCTCCTTTTTTCATTATGCCCGTGGCAAAATCATGGCATACAGAAGGCATTGCTTGAAAATGCAGCCAAAAAGCGGTACAATGGCATGGTAAAGAAAGGAGGAAACTTCTTTGTCCTCAAGCAAAAAGACACAAAAAGGCCACGAATTGATGAGCATCGATTCCCTGTATGCCTTCCTTTATTGCACGCTGGCCTCCAACGTGCTTCTCAGCCAGCCCATCGTGGGCGGTGCTTTGTATCTGGCCGGCCATTGTGCCGTGATGTTTTTGCATTCCCGCCGTCACCTGAAAAGTGAGGTCATCTCCACGTCCCTGCGCCGGGCCGGGCTTGTGATGGTCATCTTCTCCGCCCTTTTGTCCCTTGTGATGATGACCATTTCCCCCGTTTCCATCGACAGCGCCAATTTCTGGCGGCTGGGCGCGCTGGCCCTGTGCGTACTGCTGCGGCCGGAAGTGATGCGCTATTCCCTGGAAAAAAGCGCCCTGGAAAAAAGAAAAACCGGCGCCATTTACGGGCGGCTTGTGCTCATCCAGCTTTCTTTCCTGCCGCTCATTGCGGTGATGCTCTTTTTCTCTCCCCTGGATAACAGCACCGACTGGGCGCTGCTGGGGGGCTATGTGATCAGCGGTATCCTGGAATTTTTGTCCCTGCCCAAGGTGCGCTATTCTTTGAAGGGCTATACCGACGAAGAAAAGGAGACCCTGGCCCAATTGTCCAAGGTGCATGCCCTGCGCATGTACCAGAACACCGCCATCGGCGTGGCCGCTGCCCTGCAGATGACCCTTGTCATCGTCCACACCTACCTTGCCGTCACGGCCGACCAATTGATCGTTACCATGCTGCTGGCGCTGCTTTGCACCTATGCCGCCTTTTTTGCCACCGATGCCCTGCTGAAAAAGCGCATCCGCAACACCCGGGACCAAAGCATCCTCATGTGCGTGGGGCTTGCCGTGTGGCTGGGCGGGCTGGTGCATTTTATCTGCACGCTGAAAAGCCCCACCCTGCTGCAAAGCCTCATTTCCCTTGCCCTTTGCACCATCGGCGCCACGGTGTGCACCCGCTCCATGAGCCGCATGGAAAAGGATATGCAGCGGGTGGCCGCCTTCGGCCTGGGCCGCAATCCCGGCCCCCTCACCAGCGCCACCATGCACATCAAGCTGGAGTTTGCCACCATCCTGGGCCAGCTGATCGCCCTGGTGGGGCTGCTGCTCATTTCCGTGTTCACCAACGGCGCCTATCCCAGCGACTGGGAAGCGCTGTTCCGCTCCTTCTCCCCGCTGCTGACGCTGCCGGCCGTGTGCCTGGTTACCGCCGCACTGATTTTTGCCCTGATGTTCCCCATGACCTGGGACCATATGAACAAACTGCGCCACTATATGGAGCTGCAGGAAAAGGGCGAAGAAAACGCGCCGCTGAAAAACCAGCTGGAAGCAGTGGTGGTGAAAAAAAGCCTGAAGCACTACGGCGTAAAGCTGATCATCCTGCTCATCCGCCCCTTCTACCGCCACAAAATCGTGGGGAAAGAGAACGTGAAGCTGGACAAGGATATCCCCTGTATTTTCGTCAGCAACCACGGCGAAATATACGGCCCGGTGGTGAACGTGGTGTTTGAGCCTTATTCCTTCCGGCCCTGGACCACCTTTGAAATGCTGGACGCCGAAATCATAGCCGACCGGGTGTGCGGTGGCATGCTGAAGGGGCAGAAGGTGCTGCCGGAAAAATTCTGCTACTGGCTGGTGGATAAGATCGCCGCCCCCTTCCTGGCCTGGATCATGCGCCAGGTGGACAGCATTCCCGTTTACCACGATAATCCCCGCAAGCTGATGCTCACCTTCCGGGAAACCGTTTCCGCCATGGAAGCGGGCGATAATATCCTCATTTTCCCCGAAAACGCCTCCACCAGCGAAGACGGCAAATACCAGAAGGAAGGCGTGTCCGAATTCTTCACCGGCTTCACCATGGCCGCCCAGATGTACCACAGCCGCACCGGCAAATGCTGCCAGTTCATCCCCCTGTACGCCAATAAAGAAAAGCGTACCATCACGTTCGGCCAGTCCACACGGTATGACCCCGAAAACAATCCGGCCGACGAAAAAGAAAGGCTGTGCAAAGTGCTCCGGGAGGAAATGATCCGCCTGTCCAAACTGTAAAAACCAAGATGCAGCAAGGCTTTCCCGGCCTGCTGCATTTTTTTGCAGATTTTTTCAAAAAACCCTTGACAAAGGGGAAAAGGAGTCGTATAATATGCCTTGCGGTTGAGAGATATCGCACCGTTGGGGAATGGTGTAACGGCAGCACCTACGACTCTGACTCGTATTGTCAAGGTTCAAATCCTTGTTCCCCAGCCATTTTGCCTCCATTGTCTAGGGGCCTAGGACGCCGCCCTCTCAAGGCGGAAACATGGGTTCGAATCCCATTGGAGGTGCCACGAAAAAGATCGCACGTCGGCAGGACGAAGGCGGTCTTTTTCGTTATTCCGGTTTATTTGGAGGACACCATGAAAACCGAGCATTCCTGCGGTGCCGTGGTCTTTACCCGGCAAGAAGGCATCCCCCTGTACGTGATCGTGCAATCCAAGGAAGGCTTCTTCGGCTTTCCCAAGGGCCACATGGAAGGAAACGAAACAGAAGCAGAAACCGCCCTGCGGGAAATAAAAGAAGAAACAGGGCTTTTGGTGGCTCTTCTCCCCATCTTCCGCACCGAGGATGAGCACCTGATCCCCTGGACCCATAAGGAACCCGTTTTGAAACACATCGTCTATTTTCTGGCGGAATACGAAAACCAATCCCCCACAGCCCAGGAAGAAGAACTTTCCTCCATTCGCCTGCTGCCCTATGAGGAAGCCCTGGCCCTTTTCCAATTCGAATCCAGCCGCCGCATCCTAACCGAGGCCCATCAATTCCTCCAGCAAAGGGAATAATGAGGGGTTTCACCCCTTCACCCCACCAGGGGCATTGCCCCTGGACCCTTCCACGGAACCAGCCCTTCCCCTTTTTTTAACAATTTCCCGGTGAAGCGCTCAAGCAATTCATCCACGGGCTGGGCGGCGCTGCGCCGCCTGCCGGATGCCAAAGGCATCCGGGGAAAACGATAAAGCCGTCGAAGAAGAAAGTTTCCTTTCTTTCCCGACGGCTTTGCGTTTTCATAATGCCCGTGGACAGCTTCTGCCTCGTGCGGAAAAAACGTTGTTTCTCACGATCGTATCATCGCAAACCGGGTGCAGGGAAGAAATCCCTGCCGCAGGGTTTCAGGGGCCGCGCAGGCCCCTGTGGGCAGGCCGCAGTCCATTCGTAATAACACAATCTGCTCTCATTCCTTCGTCCAGCCGTGTTCGCCGTGGTAGATCATCTGCCTGGTCATGCCGCCGTCAATGCAGATATTTTCCCCGTTGATGAACCCGGCTTTATCGGAGCACAGATACAACACCATCTGGGCAATATCATCGGTCACCCCAACGCGGCCGGAAGGCTGTTGGTATGCATCCGGGCCGCACCAGGGCTGATCCTCCGTATCGATCCAGCCGGGGGATATACTGTTCACCCGGATCTTTCCGGCCAGGGACACCGCCATGGCGTGGGTCAGGGCCGCAATGCCCCCCTTGGCTGCGGTGTAGCTTTCCGTCTGGGGCTGGCTCATGCGGTCCCGGGAGGAGGAAATATTCACAATGGCGCTTCCCTTTGGCATGTGCTCCATCAGCAATTTGGAAAGATAAAAGGGTGCCGTCACCCCCACCCGGAGGGCCTGCTCAAATTCCTCATAAGTGCAATCGGCAATGCCCTTCATCCTGGGCGGTGCGTTGTTGATCAGGTAATCCGCATGGCCATACTTTTCCAGCACATAGGCCGCAAAGGCTTCCAGGTCTTCCTTCTTCCCTGCATCCCCCGCAAAAGAATCCCCGGAGGTGATATCCATCACGGCCACATGCGCCCCCGCTTCCCGGAAACGCTGGGCAATTTTTTTGCCGATGCCATGATTGCCGCCGGTAATGACGGCCACTTTTCCTTCAAACATATTTCCTCCATGAAAAAAGGCAGCCCGAACAGACTGCCTTGTTTTTTACAGCACAATATCCCCGGGACGATAGCCTTCCGGCAGTTCCTCCTCGGTAAGGAAAAGGAAGTTTTCATCTTCCAGCGTGGGCAGGAATGCATCGAAGGGGATCCGGTCAAATTCCATCTGGTAGCCGCTGTCCCCGAACCAGCTGCCCTCGCCGGCCTTCATGTGCAGGTTGCGCAGGAATTTGGTGCGGTTGCTGCAATCGTGCACCACGATGGGCCAGTTTTCTTCCGCCGCCGTGCGCATGAATCGCAGCGTCAGCTGCCGGCTCCAGATGGGCGACACGTAGCCGTGCCGGCTCATGTACATGCTTTCCCCGGCATAGTTTTCAATGTTGTTGGCGTTCAGGTGCAGTTCGGCACAGTTGATGAAATCCAGCCCGGTAGCCAGGATTTTATCCTTCTTCTGCATAAAGGTTTCAAAAAATTCCGGGGTCATGGGGGTTTCGATGCCCACTTTTTTGATGTACTTTTTCGCCATGCCGATAAAGTCGATCACCCGGTCGGCGCAGTTGGTGGCGCCCAGGTTGAAGCGCAGTTCGTTGAGGCCGTGTTCCCCCAGTGCTTTCAGGTTTTCTTCGGTGCAGAGGGTGCCGTTGGTATAGAGATGCTGGTGCACCCCGGCATCGCTGAACATTTTCACCACCGGGTAGTATTTCTCAATTTCCATAAAGGGTTCCAGGTACACATAGGCGATGCCGGTGGGCTTTTTCTGGATGGAAAGAAGCAGCGGAATATCCTGGGTGCGGAACTTGGTGCCCCCAATCTCCCACATGTTTTCGCCAATGGGGGGCTGGTCTTCCATTTCCCCGTAATTATAGCAGAATTTGCAGTTGATGTTGCAGCGGTTGGTCTTGCGCACCGCACTCAGGCCCGTGCCCAGCAGGCAGGACTTGCATCCCCCGGGGAATTTTTCATCCGGCCCCACATAGAAGGTGCGCCCCTGCTGGCTTTTCAGCCCGGGAATCTGCTGAAGCAGCTTTTCGTTTTCCGCTTCCACCGCTTCCTCGATCTGGGAAATCACCGCCCAGGCAATTTCCATCTGCCGGGGCAGGATGGGTTCATCCTCCGGCAGCTGAGCAAAAAAGGAATACCACATATATGCATCGCGTTTGGAAATTTTCATACGATTCACCTACTCACATTTCATCGGGCAGATACACCAGCGAATCCATCATTTTTTCCATCACCGGCCGGGCCAGCGTGCGCCCTTCGCTCACGTCGGTAAAGGAGGCGATCAGGGTGTTCACGCCGTCGTGGCAATACTGCAGCACCGTCAGGGTCATATCCCCCATCGTATACTCCGCCAGCAATGCCTGCCTGCCGTTGATGGTGACCGGCGTGTAGACGGCCTGGCTGCCGTCAACCCCCAGCGCTTCCGCCAGCTGGTTGACGGTATCGGTATACATCTGCAGCACGGCGCCCCCGTCCAGGTAGGCCGGGTTGGTCACCCGGGCGCAGGAAAGCACGCTGCCCGCTTCGTCATAGTAGAAATGCCAGCCGCCTTCGGTATCCTGCTGCATCATCACATGGTCCGGCACTTCGAAGGTGTAGGGCTCCATCACCCAGGTGCCCAGCGGCACCACTATGCCGTCATCCGCCGAAAGTTCCGCTGCTTCCCGGGCCACTGCCAGTTCATTTCGGGCCGCCGTCAAATTCTCCAGCGCATCTTCCAGCTGCATCTGGGTCTGTGCATAGAGGGCATTTGCTTCCTCCAGTTCAGCCTGTGCCCGCCGGGCTTCCTCCTGCATCCCAAGAATGGTGTTTTCCGCCTCCGTCAGACGGGCGGACGTTTCCTGATGCTCCAATTGCAGGGCGCTGTATTCCGCTTCTTTCCGGGCCAGCGCATTCTCCGCCGCAGCCCTGCCTTCTTCCGCCTGGGCAAGGGATGCCTGGGCAGCGGCCAGGGACTGCAGTGCCTCATCCCGCTGGGCCGATGCCGCCGTCCGTTCTGCCTGTACGGAGGAGAGGGTTTGCTGGGTTTCCACCAGCTTTTCCTCCAGTGCCGCTCCTTCTGCCTGGCTTGTTTCCAGCTGAACGGTGAGACCCTCTATTTTTTTCTGCGCAGCATCCAGCTCCTTTTGCGCATCGGTCAGGGCAGCTTTGGTTTGCGTACCGTCCGTCACGGCTTCTGCTTTGGCGCTGTCGGCTGCCGTATAGGCTTCCCACAGGGCGGCATTTTCCGTTTTCAGGGTGTCCAGCGACTGGTTGGTTTCATCCAGCCGGCCCGCCATGCTTTCCTGCTCCGCTTCCAGCGCAGCCACCTGCTGGGTCAGCCGGGCATTTTCGCCCTTCACATTTTCCAGCTCCGCCTGCACCGTGTCAAGCGTCTCTTCCGCCGTCAGAGCCCGCTGGGACCATTCATTCACTTCCGTAGTAAGCGCCGCCGATTGCACATTGGCTGCCTCCAGCTTTTTCTGGGTGGCAGACAATGACCCTTTGCTGCGGTCACGTTCCAGCATCATGCTCATGCCAAAGATCAACAGCCCCACCGCCACAAGCGCGGCCAATATCATCAAGCCCGTTTTTCCGCCTTTTGTCTTCTCCACGGGATCACATCCTCAAACGTACATAGTCTACACAAAAATATACCATTCCCGGCCAACCCCTGTCAAGAACGCATCAAAAAAGCCCCCTGGTTTCAGGAGGCTCTTTGCTTATGCATTGAAAATGTCTTTCATTTTGTCCAGGAAGGTTTTTTGCTTTTCGTATTCCCGGCCGGTGGTTTCCTTTTCAAATTCACGCAGCAAATCCTTCTGCTTTTCGTTCAGCTTCCGGGGCACTTCCACCCGGATATGCAGGATCAAATCGCCCTTGTAGGTGCTGCGCAGCTGCTGCACGCCCTGGCCCTTGATGCGGAATTCCGTATCGTTCTGGGTGCCCTCGGGAATGCGGAAGGAGGTGGTTTTGCCGTCGATGGTGGGCACGTCGATATCGGCGCCCAGGGCCGCCTGGGTAAAGGAAATGGGCAAATCCAGATGCAGGTTCAGCCCGTCCCGCTTGAACAGCTTATGGGGCCGTACCGTAACGGAAATGTACAGATCGCCGTTGGGGCCGCCGTTGCGCCCGGGCTCGCCCTGGCCGTTCATCACGATGGTCTGGCCGTTGTCAATGCCGGCCGGCACTTTCACCGTGGCCGTCCGCTTTCTGCGCACACGGCCGATGCCGCCGCAGCCGGGGCACTTTTCCTGGATGATCTTGCCCGTGCCGCCGCAGTTGGAACAGGGCCGCACGCTCACCATGAACCCACCGGATACCCGCACCTGGCCCGTGCCTTTACACACCGGGCACACCTGGGGCTGGGTGCCGGGCTTGGCGCCGCTGCCGTGGCACTGGTCGCAATTTTCATTACGGGTGAATTCGAAGGATTTTTCGCAGCCGAAAACGGCTTCCTCAAAGGAAATGCGCAGGTCGTAGCGCAAATCGTTGCCCTGCTGGGGGCCGTTTCTGCGCTGGGCGCCGCCCATGCCGCCAAAGAGCTGGTCGAAAATATCGCCCATACCGCCCATGCCGCCAAAGTCGAACCCGCCAAAGCCGCCGGCACCGCCGCCAAAGCCGCCCATGTTGGGGCCTTCGTGGCCGAACTGGTCGTACCGGGCCCGCTTGTCGGCATCGGACAGCACTTCGTTGGCTTCGTTCAACTCCTTGAAACGCTCTTCCGCTTCCTTGTCGTTGGGATGCAGGTCGGGATGGCATTCCTTGGCCTTTTTACGGTAGGCCTTTTTGATCTCATCGGCTGTGGCGTTCTTTTGAACCCCCAGCACTTCGTAATAATCACGTTTTGTCGCCATTGTCTCTTCCACTCACATTTTTATTGAGGTTTTGTATTACCACCGTAAACTAATCCGATGAATCGCAGACAAATTACCTTCGCTGTCAAAAATGACACAAACATTGTCGGTCGAAAAATCAATGGAGTACTCATCCGATGTCTGTTCAGCCAGCATTTTTGCAATCAGTTCTTCTGTGTCAAACACCGCAGGAAGCTCCATCGTGAAACCGATGGTTTCATCAACATAGTCCAGGAACAGCAGGTTTTCCTTTACCGGACATTCAATGACAGCAATGACATTCCACAAATAATTATCTTCATCTGCCATTCTGTAAAAGATATCCCGTTCCTGAGAGAAAAACAAATCCCCATCATTGAATAGGATGCTGGCGCACCAATCCGTTGGCGGGATTGATTCAATCAAAACTTCTTTGCCGCCGGTATAGATGCTGTCGCCCTCCTGAAGTGCCAGTATTTCCAGCGAAAATATTTCAGGGGCAATCAATTCCACGGTCAAAGTATTTTCCACTTCATTATAGCCAAGGATGCGGGCATAGCACACCGTCTTTTCCAGATGCTCCGGGTCGATTTCCGTTGCCACGGGCATCAGGGTGGTTGCTGCAGAAGCCGCAGAACAAAGAAGCAAGGAAAACACAAGCAGCATCACCGGTACAATCGACAATTTTTTCATTCTTCATCCCTCCCGATAAACAACGAAAGGAAGTACCAAATTGTTCCTTCTTCTCCGGCTTTCTTGGAAAGGGGTCTGGGGAAAACCGTTCTTTGGCCTTCAAAGAATGGTTTTCCCCAGTAAACTCACATCTTACTGCACGCTGCCGTCGGCGTTGTAGGAGCCGTCAGCGTTCTGGGTGCCGGCCTGAGCGCCCATATCGGGAGCACCTTCGGGATTCTGCTGCTGGTAGAGCTTGCCGAATACCGCATACACCTTCTGGGTGAAGCCTTCCATGGCAGCCTTGATTTCGGCGGCGTTGTTGCCTTCGCGCACCTTCTTGAAGGCGTCCACTTCGCTCTGCACAGTGGCCTTGTCTTCGTCGGTCAGCTTATCGCCGTTTTCCTTGAGCTGCTTTTCGATTTCGTAGATCATGGAATCGGCATGGTTGAAGGTTTCAATTTCTTCCTTCTTCTGCTTGTCAGCTTCGGCAAACTGTTCGGCTTCCTTCACACGGGCCTGAATTTCTTCTTCGCTCATGTTGGTGGAGGCGGTGATGGTCACATCCTGCACATTGCCGGTGCCCAGGTCCTTGGCGGAAACGTTCACGATGCCGTTGCCGTCGATGTTGAAGGTCACTTCAATCTGGGGCACGCCGCGGGGAGCAGCGGGAATACCGGTGAGCTGGAAACGGCCCAGGGTCTTGTTATCGTAAGCCATGGGGCGTTCGCCCTGCAGCACATGGATTTCCACGGTGGTCTGGCCGTCAGCGGCGGTGGAGAACACCTGGCTCTTCTTGGCGGGGATGGTGGTGTTGCGTTCGATGAGCTTGGTGAAGATGTGGCCTTCGGTTTCAAGGCCCAGGGACAGGGGCGTCACGTCCAGCAGCAGCACGTCCTTCACTTCGCCGCCCAGTACGCCGGCCTGAATGGCAGCGCCGATGGCCACACATTCGTCGGGGTTGATGCCCTTGAAGGGTTCCTTGCCGGTGACCCGCTTGACAGCGTCCTGCACGGCGGGGATGCGGATGGAGCCGCCCACCAGGATCACCTTATCCAGCTGGGAAGCGGTGAGGTTGGCATCCTTGAGCGCGTTGTTCAGGGGGACGATGGTCTTTTCCACCAGGTCGGCGGTGAGCTCGTTGAACTTGGCGCGGGTAAGGGTCAGGTCCAGATGCTTGGGGCCGGTGGCGTCGGCGGTGATGAAGGGCAGGTTGATGTTGGTGGTCATGGCGCCGGACAGTTCAATCTTGGCCTTTTCGGCAGCTTCCTTCAGGCGCTGGAAAGCCATGCGGTCCTTTTTCAGGTCAATGCCGTTTTCCTTCTGGAAGGTATCGGCAATGTAGTCGATGATGCGGTTGTCAAAGTCGTCGCCGCCAAGCTTCGTATCGCCGTTGGTGGCCAGCACTTCAAACACACCGTCGCCGATTTCCAGGATGGAAACGTCGAAAGTGCCGCCGCCCAGGTCGTACACCAGGATCTTGTGAGCGTCTTCCTTGTCCAGGCCGTAAGCCAGGGAAGCAGCGGTGGGTTCGTTGATGATGCGCAGCACGTCCAGGCCTGCAATGCGGCCGGCGTCCTTGGTAGCCTGACGCTGAGAGTCGGAGAAGTAGGCAGGCACGGTGATAACGGCCTGGGTCACGGTTTCGCCCAGATACGCTTCGGCATCTGCCTTCAGCTTCTGCAGCACCATGGCGCTGATTTCCTGGGGATTGTAGGCCTTGCCGTCAATATCCACTTTGTAGGAAGTACCCATCTGGCGCTTGATGGAAGCAATGGTGCGGTCGGGGTTAGTGATGGCCTGACGCTTGGCGATCTGGCCCACCAGACGTTCGCCGTCCTTGGTGAAGGCAACGACGGAGGGGGTGGTGCGGCTGCCTTCGGCGTTGGCGATCACAACAGGTTCGCCGCCTTCCATCACGGCCACGCAGCTATTGGTAGTACCCAGGTCAATACCGATGATCTTAGACATAATTCATTTCCTCCATATTCGTTCTGTCATTTCAGATTGTTGTTCTTTTTATAATTAAGAATTAAGAGTTCAGAATTAAGAATTGAATGATGATTCAAATTCTGAATTCTTCATTCTGAATTATTCCTCTACCACTTTCACCATAGCATGGCGAAGGACGAAATCGCCCATTTTGTAGCCCTTCTGCAGCACCGTGCATACAGTGCCGGGCTCGCCTTCATCGGCAGTGCCCTGCATCACGGCGTTTTCCAGGTTGGGATCGAATTTTTCGCCGGGCCGGTCAATCACCGTCACGCCCCGCTTTTCCATCACGTCCATCAGCTGCCGGTAAATCATGTTCACGCCGGTTTTGAAGCTTTCGTCTTCCGTTTGCTGGGTCAGGGCCCTTTCCAGGTTATCCACCACCGGCAAAAGCTGGCGGATCAGTTCCCGGGCGCCGTCTTCGAAGGCTTCGGCCCGGGCAGCCTTGTTGCGCTTGCGGAAATTATCAAAATCCGCCTGCACCCGCTGGGCCATATTCAGATACTCTTCCGCCAGGTTCTGGGCGGCGGTCAGGGCATCAGGCTGTTCTTCTTCCTGTTGAATTTCCTGCTCCGCTTCCGTTTCCGGCATTTCCGGCATCTGGGTTTCTTCCTGCTGCAGTTCTTTTTCGTTCATCGCAGACATACGTTTTTTTCCTCATTCCGTTTTTATCATTCTCCCAGAAGATCGCTCAGCACATGGCTGACCGCCCCCAGGGTGGATAACACCTTGGCGTAGGGCATCCGGGAAGGGCCGATCACGCCCACGGCGCCCCTGTGTCCCCTGCCCACCTGATAGCCTGCCGTTACAATGGCGCAATCCTGCATATCGGGGATATCGCTTTCGCTGCCGATGTGCACCATAAAGGGCGCATCATGCCGGGCAAGCAGGCTGGTGAACCGCTCCTTTTCTTCCAGTGCGGTGAGAAAGGCACGGGCCTTTTCCACGTCGGAATACTCGGGATAATTCAGAATGTTGTGGGAGCCGCCGATGATCACAGTGTCCTGTGCGCTTTGCTTTTCCATCTGCCGGGCCAGGGAAGCAATGCCCTCCAGCACCCGGGCGTCGGGGCCGTTCATGCGGGCATAGGCGCCCAGCATTTCCTGCACTTCCTTCAGCGTGCGGCCGGCAAGCCGTTCCGTCAAAAGCCGCGAAATGGAAAACAGCGCGTCGCTGTCCAGCCTTTCGCTCACACGGATCACCGTATCCCGGATGGCGCCGGTATCGGTGACGATCACCAGCAGCGCCGCCCCCTTGGGCATGGGCACCAGCTGCAGGCAGGATACCCTCAGCTCCAGCTGCTTGGGCATCATCACCACGGCGGTGTAGCGGGTCAGCTTGGCAATGGCCTGGGCCGCTGCCGCCGCCACGTCTTCCATGGGACGGATCTGCTCGGCAAAATACTGCCTTGCTTCTTCGTCCGGCTCCACCGCGCCCTGCAAAAGCCCATCCACATACAGCCTGTACGCCTTGTGGCTGGGCACCCGGCCGGCCGATACATGGGGCTGGGCCAGATAACCCATTTCTTCCAGGTCGCTCATTTCGTTGCGGATGGTGGCACTGGACAGGGATGTTTCGTACTTACGGGAGATGGTTCTGCTGCCCACCGGCATGGCAGTCAGCACATAGTCCTCAATGATGGCCTGAAGGATGCGCCTTTTCCTTGCATCCACCCCTGCTTCCCGCACAGAACCCCTCCTTTCCGGTTTTGTTAGCACTCTCGTTCGTTGAGTGCTAACTTCGTGTATAGAATAGCATGCTTCCATCCGGTTGTCAATAGTATTGCCGAAAAATTTCCCTTTCCCTCAAAAGAATACAGCAAAAAAATAAAAATATGCGTCCCTGTTTCAAACGGCGAAAAATGTGTTATACTATGTACGAAAGAAACAAAATTCGTTTATTTGCTAAATAAGGAGGATTTTATCATGGAACTGAAAGGCAGCAAAACCGAACAAAACCTGCGCGACGCATTTGCCGGCGAAAGCCAGGCCCGCAACAAGTACACCTATTTCGCTTCCAAGGCCAAGAAGGAAGGCTATGTGCAGATCGCTTCCATTTTCGAAGAGACCGCCAACAACGAAAAGGAACATGCCAAGATCTGGTTCAAGCTGCTGGGCGGCATCGGCGATACCCCCCAGAACCTGCTCCACGCAGCCGAAGGCGAAAACTACGAATGGACCGATATGTACGCCACCTTCGCCAAGGAAGCCCGGGAAGAAGGCTTTGATCACATCGCCTACCTGTTTGAAGAAGTGGGCAAAATTGAAAAGGAACACGAAGAACGCTACCGCAAGCTCCTCTCCAACGTGGAAGGCGGCCTGGTGTTCTCCCGGGACGGCGATATGATCTGGCAGTGCGCCAACTGCGGCCACATCCACATCGGCAAGGCTGCCCCCGAAATGTGCCCCGTGTGCGCCCATCCCAAGGCCTATTTCCAGCTGAAGGCGGAAAACTACTGATCCCTTTTGCCATCAGACGGCGCCGTGCATCCCGCATGGCGCTGTTTTTATTGACACATCCTTTATAATAGAAACAAAGGAGGGCTGCCCATGACCGTCAAAGAAGAAAAACATGCCATGCGCCGGCGCATCCGTTTACTGGCGGGAAGCCTGCCCCCAGAATACTTTTCCGCCGCCGGCCGGGCCATCTGCCGCCGCATCCTGCAAACGGAAGCGTATAAAAAAGCCGGCACCGTTTTCTGTTTCGTTTCTTACGGGAAGGAGCCGGATACTTATCCCCTCATCCGGCAGGTGCTGCAGGACGGCAAAACCCTCTGCGTGCCCCTTTGCCGGGAAGACGGCCGCATGGAAGCAAAGCGCATTTCTTCCCTTTCCCAGCTTACTCCCGGCGCCTACAATATTCCGGAACCGCCCCAGGATGCCCCCTCCCTTTCCCCGGAGCAGATCCACCTTGCCCTCATCCCCTGCCTTGCCGCCACCAAAGACGGCAAACGCCTGGGCAAAGGCGGCGGCTACTACGACCGCTTTCTGGCCGGGTACGCAGGCGACGCTTTCCTCCTCTGCCCGGCGGAGCTTCTGCAAACGGATATCCCCACCGAGCTCCATGATGTGCGCATCCCTCATGTGGTTACGGAATAGTGTTTTGAGGGAACGAGAGCAGGGGGCTCCTCGCCCCCTGTACCCCCCGGCAAGGCCATTGGCCCTGCACCCTTTCTGCGATGGAGTCATTGGATCAAATAAACTTGTTTCCGCATGATGCCCGGAAAACGAAAAGAAATGTGCCCACGGGCTACATGAAAACGAAAAAACGCTGTGAGAGAAAGCTTGCTTTCTCCTCCAGCGTTTTTTCGTTTTCCCCGGATGCAAAAGCATCCGGCAGGCGGCTGAAAGCCGCCCAGCCCGTGGGGTGACAGTATCATCTCCGACGCACAATGGAACAATCGGCATTTACAAACAGGTTTCTGCCTGTCGCTTGTAACAGCGGAAAATTGTCCGTTCTTCCAGCCAGCCGCTTCCGCAACCGGGTGCAGGGAGATATCCCTGCCGAGGGGTACAGGGGGCGAGAAGCCCCCTGCTTCGTCTTCATCACTCTGTCTCCAGTTCCTTTGCCACTTTTTCCATCACCTTTACGGCCTGGGCCAGCAGCTTTTCCGGAGAAAGCTTGGGGTCCCGGAAGAGAATGGAGGGATCCTTGGTAGCGGAAAGCAGCAGCCGCTTATCCGCCTTTTCCAAAGCAGCATACAGCTTCATGGGTTCCGGCGCGGCGGAAGGCACCATGCGCATGATCAAAGTGCCCGCCATGTGGTTCACCCGGTGGATGCCCATTTCGCTGAGGATACCCCGCAAATGGGCAATTTCGATCAGGTTCATCACGCTGTCCGGAAGATCGCCGAAGCGGTCGATCATCTCTTCGATCACGTCTTCCCGGTCGCTGCGGTTGCGGATGAGGGCAATGCGCTTGTACACTTCCATCCGCTGGCCTTCGCCCCGCACATATTCCGCCGGCAGGTACGCGTCGATCTTCAGTTCCACCTGGCAATCCACCCGGCGCTTCACTTTTTCGCCCTGCTCGCCCCGGGCTTCCAGCACCGCTTCTTCAATCAGCCGGCAATACATATCGTACCCCACCACAGCCACGTTGCCGCTCTGTTCCGGACCGAAAATATTGCCCGCCCCCCGGATTTCCAGGTCCCGCATGGCAATGCGGAAACCGGAGCCGAAGGCCGTGAATTCCCGGATGGCCGCCAGACGCTGCTGGGCCGTTTCGGAAAGGCTGCGGTCGGGCCGGACGGTGAAATAGGCATAGGCAATGCGGGTGGAGCGGCCCACTCTGCCCCGCAGCTGGTACAATTGGCTCAGGCCGAACTTATCCGCATCAAAAATGATGATGGTGTTGGCGGCGGAAACATCCAGCCCGTTTTCAATGATGGTGGAGCAAAGCAGCACGTCAAACTTATGCTCGAAGAAATCGTGCATCACATCTTCCAGCACGCTTTCCTTCATCTGTCCATGGCCCACACCGATGCGTGCTTCCGGCACCAGCGCCCGCAGGCGGGAAGCAAAGGCGTCAATATGCCGCACCTGGTTGTACAGGAAATACACCTGCCCGCCCCGGCCAATCTCCCGCATGATGGCGTCCCGGATGACGGCGTCGTTATAATCCAGCACATAGGTCTGCACCGGGTATCTTTCTTCCGGCGGGGTTTCCAGCAGGCTCATGTCCCGCACGCCCATCATGCTCATGTGCAGCGTACGTGGAATGGGCGTGGCCGACAGCGTCAGCACGTCCATCTTGTTTTTCATGTTCTTGATGGCTTCCTTGTGGGCCACGCCGAAGCGCTGTTCTTCGTCCACCACCAACAGCCCCAGGTCCTTGAACTGCACGTCCTTGGAAAGCAGCCGGTGGGTGCCCACCACAATATCGCATTTGCCTTCCCTTACTTCCTGCAGGGTCTGCTTCTGTTCCTTGGCGCTGCGGAAACGGGAAAGAGCCCGGATTTCCACCGGAAATTCGCTGAAGCGCTTGAGCATGGTGTAATAGTGCTGCTGCACCAGAATGGTGGTGGGCGCCAGGAAAGCCACCTGCTTTCCGTCCATCACCGCTTTCATCACCGCCCGCAGGGCCACTTCCGTTTTGCCGTAGCCCACGTCGCCGCACACCAGCCGGTCCATATTGTTCTGGGATTCCATATCCCGGCTGATATCCGCCACCGCCTTTTCCTGGTCCGGCGTCAATTGATAAGGAAATGCATCCTCAAACTGCCGCTGCCAGGGGGTATCGGGGCCAAAGGCATGGCCGGGGGTGTTCTGCCGGGCAGCATAGAGCTGCACCAGGTCAAAGGCCAGTTTTTTCAGGCCCTTCTTTACTTTGCTCTTTTGCCGTTCCCAATCATTGCCGCTGAGGGAATTGAGGGCGGGGGCCTTGTCCTGGCCGCCGATGAATTTCTGCACCCGGTCAAACTGATCGGTGGGCACATACAGTTTATCCGTGCCCTGATACTGGATCAGCAGGTAATCCCGCCAGGTGCCTTCCGTCTGGATGCGGGTGGTACCCTGGAAAATGCCCACGCCGTGGGCTTCGTGCACCACATAGTCCCCCACCTTCAGGTCGGTAAAGGCTTCGATCTTCTCCCCGACGGTTTTGCGGCTTCTGGTCTTTTTATACCCGGCGCCGAAAATATCGCTGTCGGAAATCACATACACCTTTTCCTCCGCCATCAAAAAGCCGCAGGAAAGGGTGAGGGGGTAAACGCAGCCCCCCTCGGCAACCATTTTCACCTGTACGCCCAGTTCCCCCAAGGCCTTCTGCAGCCGCTGGCCCCGGCTTTCGCCGCCGGAAAGCAGCAGCACTTCGCCGCCCTCCTTCTGCCAGGCCGCCACATCGTTTGCCAGTTCCTTGAACCGGGAAATATACTTGGGCGCATTCACGCCATAAAAGCGGATCAGCCTGTCCGGCTTCATTTCCCCCATGCCCCGCAGGAAATTCTGCATGGTATACAGGGAAAACCGCTGCATTTCCTGCTGCACATCGGACCAGCTTTTCAAAAGCTCCGCCTGCTCCGGCACCGCTTCCTGCCGCTCCAGGGACAGCTTGAAATCTTCCCCAAAGCCGGCCAGCCTGTCTTCACACCGGCCCTTTACCCGCTCCGGTTCATCCAGCACAAGCAGGGGGCTTTGCAAATAATCCCACACTCCGGCGCAGGGCAGCTTCAGCGCCCCGGCCCACAACGAAAGGGAGGGGCTTTGCAGGTTTTCTTCCAGCCGGTCCGCATCCTGATACAGGCGGGAAATGCCATTGTCATACACCCGGAAGGCGGGCACATAGTTTTCTTCTTCCGTTGTTTCCGTTTCTTCCGCATCGGGCATGGGCGGCAGCGTCTTGTCCAGCCCGGTGCCCTCCAGCCTTGTCAGCTGTTTTCTTACCATCTCGCGGATGGGCGCAGCACAGCCGGCATCCAGAATCCATTCCACCGCGGGATAAAACACCGCATCGTCCGCCTGCTCCAGGCTGCGCTGGGAGATGGGATCAAAAAAGCGGATGGAATCCACTTCATCGTCAAAAAATTCAATGCGGGTGGCGCCGCCTTCCGCCGGGGAAAAGGCGTCCACAATAAAGCCCCTCAGGGCACACTGGCCCGGGCCTTCCACCATGTCCACCCGTTCGTATCCCATGTTCACCAGCTTTTCGATCAGCGTCCCAGGCGGCATCCGGTGCCCCACCTGCAGGGAAACGGCATGGCTGTCATAGGTATCCGGCGGCATCATGCGCATCAGCAGTGAATCGGCAGAAACGCACAGCACCCGGATTTCCCCCCGGTGGGCATGCTGCAATACGGACAGGCGGCGGAACGCCCCTTCCCGGCTGGCGGTACCCCGTGTGAAGCTGGTATCCCCCACAGGCAGGTAGGCCGCGCCGCCCTCCAGCCAGGCGCTGATATCATCCGCCGCCCGCATGGCCTGGGCATCGCTGGGCGCCACATACAGCACCTGCCGGCCGGTATGCCGGGCCAGGGCCGCAGTAAATGCCGCACGCTGGCCTTCCGCCATATCATACAGGCAGGTAACGCCTTTTTCCGGCGCGTCAAAAGCCTCCCGAACCGAAGGGGAGGCCGTCCATTTTTTCAACAGTTTATTCAGCATTGCGTTTGTTGTAGCGGTTCATGGCAAGGTCGATCCCGTGCTCCGCCCAGCACAGGGCTGCATCCACAGCCAGTTTGTAGGCATCAAAGGCAGTTTTTCTTTCTTCTTCGTTGCGGTAGGTGCCCAGCACCCAGTCCACCAGATCCCATTCCGGCGGCGGCGCCCCTACGCCCACCCGCACCCGGGGAAAATCCCCCGTGCCGGTGCACTGCACAATGTGGCGCAGGCCGTTGTGGGTGCCGGGACCGCCCTTGGCCCGCAGCCGCACCTGCCCCTGAGGCAGATCAATATCGTCCACAATCAGCAGCACGTCTTTTGCTTCTATTTTATAAAACTGCATCACGTCCAGCACCGAAAAGCCGCTGTGGTTCATAAACGTCTGGGGCTTTACCAGCAGCACCTTTTCCCCGCCCATCATGCAATCGCCGATCAGGGCCCGGCACTTGATCTTTTTGATGGTTGCGCCCACCTTATCGGCAAGCAGGTCCACCACGTCAAAGCCCACGTTGTGCCGGGTGCGGGCATATTCTGTTCCGGGGTTGCCAAGGCCAATGATCGCTTTCATGTGTTTTCCTTCTCTTTCGCCGGCCAATCTGTTTTTTCTTTCGGCCATCTTATTTATCATACCACATTTTGCTGAATGATTACAACATTATTTCAAAAAAGATGCCCATTTCTTGCATTTTTGTTCACCCCTTCCCCCGGGCATGGAAAACGGAAAATAAACCGTTTTATGCCTTTACATTCGGGCCAAAATGTGGTATACTATAGGGGTGGGTCAGTTTTTGCCCGCTGGGCAAAGTTTGACCATAAAAGGAGGGGCGCCAATGCCGGACGAACTGAAAGTCATCAGCATCATCGCGCCCGACCTGATGGCCGATATCGGCAGGCGTGCACAGGTGCTCAGCGGCATCGAAAGCATGCAGCCCGTCGGCCGCCGCGCCCTGGCTGCCCGGCTGAACCTGCCCGAAAGGGAAGTGCGCGCCGCTGCTGCCATGCTGAAAGATCAGGGGCTGATCACCATGGACGCTGCCGGCATGCAATTGACGGAGCGGGCCGTGGAGGTGCTGCCCGGCGCACGGGAGTTGAGCCGTGCCATGGCCGGCCTTTCCAAACTGGAGCAAGCCCTTTCCCGGCTTTTGAACGTGCCCCATGTGGTGGTGGTTTCCGGCAATGCCGACCAGGACCCCCAGGCCCTGCGCGATGTAGGCCGCGCCGCTGCCCAGCGCATCCATAAGCTGGTGCAAAACGGCACCATCATGGCCGTTGCCGGCGGCAGCACCATGCGGGAAGTGGCCCGGGGCATGCAAAACACCGGCCCCATGAACGTGATGGTGATCCCCGCCCGGGGCGGTATGGGTTCCAGCGTGGAAACCCAGGCCAACACCATCGCCGCCGAAATTGCCGGCAAGCTGGGCGGTCGCCACCAGAGCGTGCACCTGCCCGACAACCTGGATACCGCCGCCCTGCAGGAAATGATGAAGGTGCCGGAAGTGGCGGAAGCCTTTTCCCTCATGCAAAACAGCACCCTGCTGGTGCACGGCGTGGGCCGGGCCGATATCATGGCCCAGCAGCGCAGGCTGGCCCCCGACGCCGCGGAGATCATCCGCCGCAAAAAAGCCGTGGGCGAAGCATTCGGCGACTTTTTCGACTTTAACGGCCAGACGGTCTGGCAGGCATCCACCTTGTCCGCCGCCATCCCCCACCAAAGCCTGAACAGCAAAATGGTGGCCGTGGCAGCCGGCGAAAAAAAGGCGGAAGCCATCATCGCTTCCACCCGGCACGATACCCACGACACCCTCATCACCGACGAAGGTGCCGCCCGGCGCATCATTGCCCTGCTGGAAGACAATTACCTGGGTACCTGAGCCTGAAAAGGCTTTGGCATAGAAAAGATTATATTTTGAAGGAGTGCCCGTCATGAACAAGATGACCATCGAAGACATCAATGTAAAAGGCAAGCGCGTTCTGGTTCGTGTAGACTTCAACGTTCCCATGGATGCCGATAAGAACATCACCGATGAAAACCGCATCATTGGTGCCCTGCCCACCATCAAGTACCTGCTCAAGAATGAAGCCAAGGTGGTCCTGTGCAGCCATATGGGCAAGCCCCACAACGTATTCAACGAAACCATCAAGCTGAACAAGAAGGAAAAGGCCAAGATCGAAGGCCTGCCCGCCGAAGAACAGGAAGCCGCCACCGCTGCTGCCCTGGAAAAGGCCAAGGGTGATGTTTCCAAGCTGAGCCTGGCCCCCGTTGCCAAGCGCCTGTCCGAACACCTGGGCCAGGAAGTGTACATGGCCAAGGACGTTATCGGCGAAGATGCCAAGGCCAAGGCTGCTGCCCTGAAGAACGGCGAAGTGATGCTGCTGGAAAACCTGCGCTTCCACGCTGAAGAAGAAAAGAATGATCCCGAATTTGCCAAGGCCCTGTCTGCCTACGGCGAAGTGTATGTGAACGATGCTTTCGGCACTGCTCACCGCGCTCATGCCTCCACCGAAGGCGTAGCCCACTACCTGCCCGCCGTTTGCGGATACCTGATCGAAAAGGAACTGCGCATCATGGGCGGCGCTCTGGAAACCCCCGAACGTCCTTTCCTGGCCATCCTGGGCGGTGCCAAGGTTTCCGACAAGATCGGCGTCATCAACAACCTGCTGGAAAAGGTTGACGTGCTGATCATCGGCGGCGGCATGGCCTACACCTTCCAGAAGGCCATGGGCGGCCGTATCGGCAACAGCCTGTGCGAAGACGACAAGCTGGATCTGGCCAAGGAACTGCTGGCCAAGGCCGCTTACAAGGGCAAGCGCATCGTGCTGCCCGTGGACAACGAAGCCGGTAACGATTTCAGCAATGACTGCCTGCACATCACCGTCCATTCTCAGGAAATTCCCGATGGTTTCGAAGGCCTGGATATCGGCCCCGTGACCCGCGAACTGTTTGTCAACGAAGTGCGCCGTGCCCGTACCATCATCTGGAACGGCCCCATGGGCGTTTCCGAATTCCCCGTGTTCGCCGAAGGTACCCGCGCTGTGGCGGAAGCTGTGGCCAACAACCCCGGCATCACCATCATCGGCGGCGGCGACAGCGCTGCGGCCATCCAGAAGCTGGGCTTCGCTGACAAGGTGTCCCACGTGTCCACCGGCGGCGGCGCTTCCCTGGAATTCCTGGAAGGCATCGAACTGCCCGGCGTTGCTGCGCTGAACAACAAGTAATAGATTATCGGATTTACCGGGAGGGGGATTCTTTGGAAGGCCAAAGAATCCCCCTCCCGTACCCACCCCAAGAAAGCCAATCCGGAAAGGATATTGTGTGAATACGCCAAAGTCCTGTTCCGTGTAACAAGAAAAACCATCACGGGGAAAGCAGAAGTTAAAGGCAATCCTCTCCCATCCCGAATAGGTTTTCGGAAAGGGGTGCAGGGGGAAACCGCTTTTGACTTCAAAAGCGGTTTCCCCCTGCTATTTACAAGGAGGTTCCATCATGCGTACTCCCATCATTGCCGGCAACTGGAAAATGAACAAAACCCCCGCCGAAGCCAAGGCCCTGGTGAACGAGCTCAAGCCCCTGGTGGCCGATGCCAATGCCACGGTTGTGGTATGCGTTCCCTTTGTGGACCTGTGCCCCGTGCTGAAGGCCGTGGAAGGCACCAACATCCACGTGGGTGCCCAGAACGTGCACTTCAAGGAATCCGGCGCTTACACCGGCGAAATTTCCGCCGCCATGCTGAAGGAACTGGGCGTGGAATATGTGGTGATCGGCCACAGCGAACGCCGCCAGTACTTCGGTGAAACCGATGCCACTGTGAACCTGCGCACCCTGGCCGCCGTGAAGGCCGGCCTCACCCCCATCATCTGCGTGGGTGAACGCAAGGAAGAACGGGAAGCCGGTTACACCAACGCCCTGGTGGAATACCAGACCCTCATCGCCCTCAACGGCCTCACCGATGACGAAATCAAGAACGCCGTCATCGCTTACGAACCCGTGTGGGCCATCGGCACCGGCCTCACCGCCACCGACGAACAGGCCAACGAAACCATCGGCGTCATCCGTGCCGCCATCGAACGCAAGTATGGTAAGGAAGTGTCCGACGCTATCCGCATCCAGTACGGCGGCAGCATGAACCCCAAGAACGTCAAGGGCCTGATGGCTCAGCCCGAAATTGACGGCGGCCTCATCGGCGGCGCCTCCCTGAAGGCGGAAGACTTCTCCCTGGTGGTCAATTACGACAAATAATGATCTCATTTGCAAAACAACGCTCTTTTCCGTGAGAGCGTTGTTTTTTTGTAGCAAAATTGTCATAGGTTTTGCGTTGACGCAAGGGGGTTTCTTTGATACACTACCCTTTGAAACAAAACAAAAAAGCCCTGCAAAAGCAGTGTTTCTTTTGCAGGCAAGGAGCATGAACCATGATGGAAAACTGTGCGCTGAACGGCTTTTATTCTCCTGCCCAGCGGGCCCGTTTCCTGCAGGCGGTGGGGCATCGCTTCAGCGTGCGCACTTTTTCCGGCGAAGCGGACCCTGCAAAGCTGAGCGCCCTCCGTTACGCGGCAGAACACGTGGCCCTGCCCGGCGTCCGCATTGTGATCGCCAAGTGCGAGGAACACAAACTGTATAAAAAGCTGCCAGGCGTTGCCGCCGTTTCCGGCACCGGCCAGTATGCCGCCATTATTGCCGATACCACTCATCCTTACGCCCGTTACCATGCCGGTATTTCCGGTGAAGCATTCATGCTGGAAATTTTCAGTTTGGAGCTGGGCGGCTGCTGGATCGGTTCCTTCAAAAAACGCGGCATCTCCATTCCGCTAAAAAAGAATGAAAAAGTACTGGCCGTCATCCCCTTTGGCACCTTTGACGGGCCCATGAACCCCCGCAAGCGGAAAAAGCTGACGGATATCTGCACCCACGACCCCACCCAATGGCCTTTGTGGGCCTATCACGCCGCCGAATGTGTGCGCAACGCCCCCTCTGCCATCAACCTGCAGCCCTGGCGCATGAATTATGCCGGACGCACGCTGATGCTGCAAAAGAAGGGGCCGGGCACCCGGCTGGATATGGGCATTGCTCTTTTGCACATGAGCCTGGGCATGGGCGAAAAGGAACACGTCATCCGCTGGGAAGACGGAAAAAACGTGGCCAGCCTGCTGGCTGAGGACAGGGTTTTATGACACTATTCACACAGAACGAACAGAAAAACGCGCCGCTGGCAGACCGGATGCGTCCCCGGACGCTGGATGAGTTTTACGGCCAGCAGCACATTGTGGGCCCGGGCAAACTTTTGCGCCGGGCAATTGAAGCGGACAGGCTTACCAGCTGCATTTTTTACGGCCCGCCCGGCTGCGGCAAAACCACTCTTGCCGGCATCATTGCCGCCAAGACCAATGCCGCCTTCATCAAAATGAACGCCGTCACCAGCGGCGTAAGCGACGTGCGGGACGAATTGAAACAAGCGGCCGACCGGCGTGCCATGTTCGGCCAGCCCACCTATCTTCTGCTGGACGAATGTCACCGCTGGAGCAAGGCCCAGTCAGACTCCATCCTGCCGGCCATGGAAAACGGGCTGATCCGCTTCATCGGCTCCACCACCGAAAACCCCATGATCTCCATGACCCCCGCCATCGTCAGCCGATGCCGGGTATTTTGCTTTGAGCCGCTTACCCAGAGCGACGTGGAAAAGGCCATGCTCCATGCCCTTGCCGATAAGGAACGAGGCCTGGGCCACATGCAGGTGCAGCTGGATGACGACGCGCTGCATCACCTTTCCCGCATTGCCGGCGGCGACGTGCGCACGGCGCTGAACGCATTGGAGCTTGCCGTGCTCACCACGCCCCAGAAAAACGGCGCCATCCATATTGACCTTGCCATCGCCGAAGAAAGCATTCAAAAGCCCCAGCTTCGCTGCGACGACACTTTGTTTTACGACATGCTGTCCGCCTTTTGCAAGTCCATGCGGGGCGGCGATTGCGATGCGGCGCTGCTCTGGTTTTCCAGGCTTCTCTATGCCGGGGCCGACCCCCGGATGCTGTCCCGCCGCATCATTGCCCACGCCAGCGAGGACGTAGGCCTGGCCAATCCCGTGGCCATGCTGCAGGCAGTGGCTGCCGGGCAGGCACTGGAACAGATGGGCATGCCGGAAGCCCGGCTTCCCCTGGCCCAGGCCATTGTGGCCGTGTGCACCAGCCCCAAGTCCAACTCCGTTTCCGCCGCCATCGATGCCGCCATGGCCGATGCCGAAAAGGGCGGCTTTGGCCCGGTGCCGGCACACCTGAGGGATAACCACTATGTCGGCAGCCAGCGGGTGGGCGAAAAAACCACGGACGAATACAAATACCCCCACAATTACCCCGGCCATTGGGTGCAACAGCAATACCTGCCCGACGAAGCGCTGAACGTTACCTACTACACCCCGTCCGATCAGGGACACGAAGCCAAAATGATCCGGAGGAAATAAATGCCCTATTCCCTTTTAGCACAAAATATCACCGATCAGATCATGGAAGAACAGGCCAAGCTGGGCTTTGACGAAAAGGAGATCCGGCTGTATTATCCCCTGTCTTCCCTTTGCCACATTCTCAAAAGAGAAATGACACGCAACGAAATGGATGCTTTTCTGGAAGGCCTGGGCCCTTCCGTCAAGGACAGTCTGGGCCATGTTCTCCATTCCAGAACAGAGGACCGCTACTGCCTGCGCATACCGGCGGAAGGGGTGCGCTGGGTGCATGACCATACCCCGGAAAACACGTTCATCTGCCAGCTGGTGCGGCTGGTTGTAAGGCCCGGCTGCCGGATGGCGGATATCGAAGCCCTTTTTGGGGCCCATGGGGAAATTGTGGTAAAGCCCATGCAATCCGACGAATTCGATACCCTGATCTACTTTGAGCAAGGCCCCGATGCTTATTACTACTGCTTCCAGGATGACGGCTTCGATATCCGCTATCACCGTTTCCTGCCCGGCGATTATTTCGACTTTGGATACTGACGGAGGTTTTTCACCATGGCATACATGCTGCGTTCCGCCCGCTACCTTTCCGCCGACGTGCTGGCGCAAGCAGTGCAAAAAGGCGATACCGTCATCGACGCCACCATGGGCAACGGCCACGACACCCTTTTCTTGTGCCAGCTGGTGGGGGAAGAAGGAAAAGTGATCGCCTTTGACGTGCAGCAGCAGGCGGTGGAAAGCACCCGGGAAAGGCTTCGGGAGCACGGCGTATTGGACCGCGCCACCCTCTACCACCTGGGCCACGAGCACATGGACGAAGCAAACGTCATAAACGTTTCCGCCATTGTCTTTAATCTGGGCTGGCTGCCCGGCGGGGATAAGAGCGTAACCACCTTGTGGGAAACCACCAGGCTTGCACTGGAAAAGGCCCTTTCCCTGCTGAAACAGCACGGCGTGCTGCTTTTGTGCGCCTATCCCGGCCATGCGGAGGGCGACCGGGAGAGGGCCGAAGTGATGAATTTTCTTGCTTCTTTGGCGCCGCAGCAGTATAATGTATTGCATCAAAGGTTCTTGAACGCCGGCCCGGGTGCGCCGGAAAACTTTATCATTCAAAAACAATAAATAGAGGAGGCATTTTGTTATGAAACTGTCTGTTCTGGCTGTGGCACTGGGCGACCGCTCTTTGGATAAGGCGCTGGAATACCTGTCTGCCCGGGGCGTGCAGCAGGTGGAAGTGGGCTGCGGCGGCTATCCCGGCAAGGCACATTGCGATCCCGCCGTGTTGCTGGCCGACGATAAAAAGCTGCAGGAATTCAAGGACACCTTCAAAAAGCACAACCTCACCATCTCCGCCCTTTCCACCCACGGCAACGCCGTGCATCCCATTCCGGAAATTGCCAAGGGCTATCATGACGATTTTGTAAACGCCGTATTACTTGCCGAAAAGCTGGGTGTGGACCGGGTGGTCACTTTCTCCGGCTGCCCCGGCGGAAGCCCGCAGGATTTGCAGCCCAACTGGGTCACCTGCGCCTGGCCCCCGGAATACCAGGATATTCTTAAGTACCAGTGGAACGACGTGCTGATCCCCTACTGGGAAAAGGCCGCCGCTTTTGCCAAGAACCACGGCATTGAAAAGATCGCCTTTGAAATGCACCCCGGCTTCTGCGTTTATAACCCCGAAACCATGCTGAAAATCCGCAGTGCCGTGGGCCCGGTGCTGGGCGCCAATTTCGACCCCAGCCACCTCTTCTGGCAGGGCATTGATCCCGTGCGGGCCATCCGCGCCCTGGGCGATGCCATCTACTTCTTCCATGCCAAGGATACCGCCCTGGACAACTATAACGTGGCTACCAACGGCGTGCTGGATACCAAGCATTTCTCCCAGGTGAAGGACCGTTCCTGGGTCTTCCGCACCGTGGGCTACGGCCACGACCTGAAAACCTGGAAGGATATCATGAGCGCGCTGCGCACCGTGGGCTATGACGGCCCCATCTCCATCGAGCACGAAGACGGCCTGATGAGCGGCGAAGAAGGTCTTTCCAAGGCCATCCGCTTTATGCAGGAAGTGCTCATGTTCGAAGATCCCGGCGAAATGTACTGGGCGTAATATAATGAGCAGACGAAGCAGGGGGCTTCTCGCCCCCTGTACCCCCACGGCAGGGGTATCACCCCTGCACCCAATCCGCGAAGTGGTTGTGTACAAAATCAAACCGTTTCCGCGTGAAACCTGGGAAAACGATCAAAGTATACCACGGGCAACATGAAAATACAGAAAAATGCCGGGAGAGAAAGCCAGCTTTCTCCTCCGGCTTTTTTCGCCCGGCCCGCAGAGACAGTACCCCGTCCAATACGTAATCCTTGCGTCAATCGGAAAATTTCATGTTTTTCCCACTTTTTTCTTCACTCACCGGAGAATTTCTCCCCTTTGCATCGTCTTATATAGCGAAGGAGGTGATCGGAACATGGAACATGCTGCGGTACCCGGCATGACCAGAGAAGAAAAATTAAGCCAGTGGGTGGCGCTTTATTCGGATGCCATCCTGCGCACCTGCTTTATGTATCTGTCCGATCAGGCCCAGGCCGAAGACGCCCTTCAGGATACCTGGATCAAGGCGTGGCGGTATATGGGCGAATATGAACGCAAACACATTCAGAACGAAAAGGCATGGCTGATGCGCATCGCCATCAATACCTGCAAGGATTACCGGCGCACCGCCTGGTTCCGCCACATGGACAGGCACAAAACGCTGGAGGACTTGCCTGCCCACCTTGTGCAAACAAATGCGGCCGACCCCACGCTCTCCATCACGGTGATGGGCCTGCCGGACAAATACAAGCAGGTCATTCTGCTTTATTATTACCATGGGCTTACGCAACGGGAAACCGCCCAGGCACTGGGCATCTCCCCTTCCGCCGTCATGCGGCGGCTGAAAAATGCACAGGCCCTGCTGAAACAATCGCTGACAGGAGGTGAAGGAGAATGAAGGCCGATCCTATGAAAACTCTTTTCCGGCAAACCATCAACCGGGAGCTGGCTTCCCTGCACACCTCCTCCCTGCAGCGCGAACAAATGTATCTCAACGCAATCGGAGGACGTAAAGTGAAACGAAAACTGACCGCAGGGCTGGTATTGGCCCTGGTGCTGATGCTGCTCACCCTGACCGCCGTAGCCCTGGAACTGATGACGGGCGCCCAGGTGGTGGAACAGATGGCGGTGCCCATGGCACAAACAAACCAGCAGGAAAACTACACCCATGAACAATTGGCCCAGCTGCTGCGCACCCTCAGCGAAAACGGCATCCCTCTGGACGAAAATTCCACCCTGATGCAGGCTTTCCATGCCGGCCGCGGCTATTGGGAAAGGGACACCATCGACGAAATCTGCCTTGCTGCCTTTGGCAAGAAAGGGAACTGGACCATTGAACAAAAACACTGGTACGGGGACAGGATGGTGGATATCGGCGCCTGGGATATGAACATCTGGCTCCTGCCCCAGGAAGGAGACATGACCCGGGAAGAAGCCCTGGCTTTCGCCGCCGGGGCCGTAAAAGAAAAGTATGGGGAGGAGGTGCCCGTGCAGGCCAACGCGGATTGGGAAATCCACGAAGTGTTCAACCTGGTCTGGCACCAGGAAACGGATTCCTTCCCCCCGGAAATGGCGGAGTGGTATATTTCCTTCCTCAGCACCCATCCGGACAAAGAAGGGTATGACGTAGTTTTTTCCCGGGACGGCACCCTGCTGGACCTGCGCAAATCACCTCCCCTCTCCCCTGCACCGGATGCAGAACCGGCGCCGCTCTACCCCAAGGAAGCAGCTGCCATCGAGAAGCACGGTAAAGTGATGTTCTTCTGGCCCCACAGTGTGCGGCTGGACGTGTACGGCTATCCCCATGCCGTGCCGGATAAAGCCCAGTACGCCCTTGCCCTTGCCTATGCCGAGCAGGCCATTGCCGACCACTACGGCCCGGATGCGCTGGCACTGCTGGGGGATTATCAGGTGGGCCTTGTGTACCACGCCTATACCGATGCACAAACCAAGAACGTGCAGCAATGGGATTTTGTTTTCACCACCGATCCCGCCTTCCTCTCCGACGGTTACCGGGTGCAATTCCAGCAAATCCCGGATGAACAGGAAGGAGAAAAACCGCTGTATGTCAACCTGAGCGTTGAACATGCCAACCTGGGCAATGGTTAACGCAGCAGGCGACGGGGATCATGCAGGGGGCTCCTCGCCCCCTGTACCTCCGCGGCAGGGGCATTGCCCCTGCACCCAATCCGCAATATGGTTGTGTGCATAAACAAGCAATGCCCGTGTTTCGCTTGAAGAGACGATCAGATATGTACCCACAGCGCAAGGAAAACGAAAAAAGAGCGGCTGAGAGAATGTATTCTCTCACCGCTTCTATTTTGCATTTTCTCCGGAAGCCAAAGCAACCGGACGGCGGCGCTTCGCCGCCCAGCCCGTGGTGTGGCGGGGCCGCACCCGGCGTGCAATATTGCAACCTTCTTTTGCATACGGGTTTTTGCGTGTTGCAGGCAATTCCCAAGCTCCAGCGGGAAACTGCTTGTTCTTCCCGCCAACCACTTCCGCAATTGGGTCCAGGGTACTACCCTGACCGCAGTTGAGGCCAGGGACAACGCCACACACTCCCGACCGGTACAAAAAAGGCATGAGCAACTTGCTCATGCCTTGTCTTGTTTTACCATGTAGCCCGCATCGCCCGGGCTTCTGCCTTCTGATGATCCGGGTCCACGCGCTTGGTGCCGTGGGTTTTGCTCTTGTAGAAGTGGATGCAGAAGTGGCCGGCAAAGTTATTGCCGCTGATGGTGGACGTGCCATGGGGCATGCCGTTCATGGAACCGGCATACACATGGCCGTTGTACTTCACCAGCACAGCCCTTCTGGCCCAGCTCCAGCTGCCGCCGTATACGGACTTCATAATGGCGGTATCGGAGGCTGTTTTGGGTTCGGCATCAATGTGATTGGCGCCTGCCCAGCGTTTCACCGTGAACACCTTGCCGGTGGCCACGTCCTTCACCTGGAAGGTAGCCCCCCGGGGAATCTTGTTGGCGCCGCCGTTGAACCAGTCCAGCCGTTCCGTCTTGTAGGTCTTGGGCGTGGCGGTGGGTTTCACAGTGGGCTTTGCGGTAGGCTTGGGGGTGGCGGTAGGCTTGGGCGTAGCGGTGGCCTTGGGGCTCTTGCCAAAGAGGGCCCGGATGGTACCGGCGCCGGCCACGCCGTCCTGGCTGAGGCCCTTGCTCTTTTGGAATTTCTTCACAGCATTGACGGTATTGTTGCCGTAGCTGCTGTCGATGGTGGAGTTATAGAAGCCTTTCAGGGTCAGCGCCTGCTGCAGGGCCTTTACGTTTTCGCCCTTATCGCCGGGTTTGCTGACGGTGGGCACTTCAATATCACCGATGCTGTCAATGCCCTCCATGCCTTTCTTGGAAGGCTTGGGCGTAGCGGTTGATTTGGCCGCCTTGGGGGTGGCCGTCGCCTTGGGGGCCGCCGTGGTCACGCTGGAAGCGCTCTTGCCAAAGAGCAGCCGGATGGTGGCCGCACCGGCCACGCCGTCCTGGCTAAGGCCCTGGGATTTCTGGAACTTCTTCACGGCCACTTCGGTGTTGTAGCCGTAATCGCCGTCAATGGTGGTGTTATAGAAGCCTTTCAGGGTCAGCGCCTGCTGCAGGGCGATCACGTCTTCACCGCTGTCGCCTTTGCGGCTGGTGGCAGGCACCTTGATGTCGCTGATGCTGTCAATGCCTTCCATCCCCTTGCGGCCGTTGGCTTTGGGGGCCGCGGTAGGCTTGGCCGTTACGGTAACGGAAGGGGCTGCCGTAGTGACAGAAGAAGGGTTCTTGCCAAAGAGCGCGCGGATGGTACCGGCGCCGGCCACGCCGTCCTGGCTGAGGCCCTTGCTCTTTTGGAATTTCTTCACAGCCAATTCGGTGTTGTAACCATAATCGCCGTCAATGGTGGTGTTGTAAAAGCCCTTCAGGGTCAGCGCCTGCTGCAGAGCGATCACGTCTTCGCCGCTGTCGCCCTTGCGGCTGGTACCGGGCACCTTGATATCGCTGATGCTGTCAATGCCCGCCATGCCCTTGTTGGCGGCAGGAGCCGCGGTGGGTTTCTTCGTTACAACCACAGCAGGGGCCGTGGTGGCGGCAGGGGGATTTTTGCCAAACAGCGCCCGGATGGTAGCCGCGCCGGCCACGCCGTCCTGGCTGAGGCCCTTGCTCTTTTGGAACTTTTTCACGGCCAATTCGGTGTTGTAGCCGTAATCGCCGTCGATGGTGGTGTTATAGAAGCCTTTCAGGGTCAGCGCCTGCTGCAGGGCGATCACGTCTTCGCCGCTGTCGCCCTTGCGGCTGGTGCCGGGCACTTTGATATCGCTGATGCTGTCAATGCCCGCCATGCCCTTATTGGCGGCAGGAGCCGCGGTGGGTTTCTTCGTCACAACCACAGCAGGGGCCGTGGTGGCGGCAGGGGGATTTTTGCCAAACAGCGCCCGGATGGTAGCCGCACCGGCCACGCCGTCCTGGCTGAGACCCTTGCTCTTTTGGAAAGCTTTCACGGCCAGTTCGGTGTTGTTGCCGAAATCACCGTCGATGGTGCTGTTATAGAAGCCCTTTTGCTTCAGCGCCTGCTGGAGATAGCGAACATTGTCGCCATTGTCGCCCAGGCGGCAGGGAGAGGGCACCGGAATGTTGCTGATCGTATTGTCGGCAGCCGGCTTCGCAGTAGCCTTGGAAACGGTAGGGGCAGCATCTGTATCAAACAGCGCCCGGATGGTGGCCTCCCCTGCCACACCGTCGTCCGTCAGGTTCACCGCCTGCTGGAACTTCTGCACGGCAAGCTGGGTGTTGTAGCCGTAATCCCCGTCAATGGTGGTGTTATAAAAACCGATCAACGTCAAAGCCTGCTGCAAATGACGTACATCTTCGCCGTTGTCGCCCCGACGCATGGGAGCAGGCACCGGAATATCCGCCATGGTGACGATGCCTTCCATGCCCTTGATGCGGGAAACATCCCGATAGGCAAAGCCCAGGGAGTGCTGGCCGCCCGCAGCAGTTACAAACTGCTTCATCACATAGCCGTCCAGACCGTTTACGGAAACACTGTAAAAATCTCCGCTGGTGCCGTTGATCATCACCTGATCGCCGCTGTTGAGCAGCGTATGATAACCGCTGCCTGTACGGGGTTCGGTTCGGAAAAACACCTTATCCTTGTTGATGGTACCCGTATAGGCATCGGCCAGCGCCTGAGGAAGAATGCTGAATAATAACACAAGTACACACACAAGCGCCATTGAACGCTTCAATTTCATCATGTCTGTACACCTGTTCCTTTCGTAAAAATCTCACACCCTCATTTTATTACAAAATTGTTAAATTGTCAACATAATTCTTAACAGTTGTTCATTTTTTCACTGCGCAAAGACGGTATCCCCGGCCCAGTACCGTTTCGATACAGGTCAGGTTTGTCTTTTTACGCAGACGCTGGATGTGCACGTCCACCGTGCGGGTGGGCCCGGGGGTAACAAAGCCCCACACCGTGCGCAGCAGCTCATCCCGTCCCAGCACGGTGTTTGCCTTTTCTGCCAGCACATAAAGCAGCTGAAACTCCTGCTCCGTCAGGCGGCAAGGTTCGCCGGCGATGGTAAGGTGCATGTTTTCTGCATCCAGCTGCAATTGCAGCTTTTCCCCTTCCGCACTCTGCACATAAAGTACCAGCAAAATCATTCCCTCTTCTCTTTTGTTTCGTTCGTTAATATATTACAAAAATATTACATTTATGTCAATCTTTTGCGCCGTTTACAGATGTAACAATTTCACCCCTCTGCACGAAAAAACGCCCTGACAGTCCATGCCGCAGGGCGTTTCATTTTTCAGTTCAGTGCAATTTCATCCATTACCCGCTCGTAAGCGGCCCGGGCGCTTTTTTGCACCATTTCCCATTCTTCTTCATAACCGGCGGTGCGCAGCTTTTTCAGGCAGGCCGTTGTTTCCTCCAGCAGCTGTACATCCGCCCCCAGGGCCATGCCGGGGATCATGCTGTCCCCATGCTGGCGGGTGCCCAGGAAATCCCCGGGGCCCCGCATTTCCAGGTCCTTTTTGGCAATTACAAAACCATCGTTGGTTTCGCAAAGGGTTTTCAGCCGTTCATTGGGGTGTGCCATAAGGAAGCACCAGCTTTCCTTGGCCCCGCGGCCCACCCGGCCCCGCAATTGATGCAGCTGGGAAAGGCCGAACCTATCCGCATTTTCGATCACCATCACCGTGGCGCTGGGCACGTTCACCCCCACCTCAATGACGGTAGTTGCCACCAGCACATCCATTTCACCGGCGGCGAATTTCTGCAGCGTTTCCGCCTTTTCTTCCGCCGGCTGGTTGCCGTATGTGAGGCCAAGGCGCAGGTTTTTCAGCGGCCCGGTACACAGTTCTGCATAGGTATCCTGAGCACTCCTTGCATCGATCTGCTCGTTTTCCTCCACCAGCGGACACACAATGTAGCATTGCCTGCCCTGCTCTGCTTCGCTTTTGATAAACGTATACAGCCCGGCCCGCTTTTCCTCCGGCACGATCCGGGTTTTCACCGGTGTGCGGCCGGGAGGCAGTTCGTCCACCACGGATACATCCAGATCACCGTACAGCACAAGGGCCAGCGTTCTTGGAATGGGGGTTGCGCTCATCACCAGCTCGTTGGGCTGTTTTTCCGCTTTCCGGGCCAGCAGCCGCCGCTGACGCACGCCGAAGCGGTGCTGCTCGTCGGTGATCACCAGGCCGATGTTTTTGTATTCCACCCCTTCGGAAATCAGGGCATGGGTGCCGATCACCGCCTGCCATTCCCCGGAAGCAATGTTTTCCAGCGCTTCTTTTCTTTCCTTTGCCTTCATGCCGCCCAGCAATAAACCGCACCGGATGCCAAGGGGTTCCAGCATTTTCCGGGCGCTTTCCAGATGCTGCCGGGCCAATATTTCCGTGGGAGCCATAAACACGCTCTGGAAGCCCTGCTTCGCCGCCAGATACATGGCGCCGAAAGCCAGCGCCGTCTTGCCGCAGCCCACGTCCCCCTGCACCATACGCCCCATGGCATAGGATGCGTTCAGGTCCTGGGCAATCTGCAAAAGCACCTTTTGCTGGGCGCCGGTAGGGGCAAAGGGCAGGGTTTGCCAGAAGGCACGGCAGCCTTCCGCATCCGCTTCGATGCGCACACCTTCTTTTCTCTCCCCCCGCAGGGAAGCAGCCGCCGCCTGATACAAAAGCACGCTTTCAAAGCTGATACGGCGCAGGGCCAGGGCCAGGTTTTCCCGGCTGTCCGGGAAATGGGCCTGCCGCAGGGCAAAATTCCGCTCACACAAATGATGCTGGATACGCAGAATATCCGGCAGCGTTTCGGGGCAGCATTCCTCCAGGTATTCCATGGCCTGGCGAATCAGATCCCGCATGGTTTTGGGAGGGATGCCCGCCAGCGAACGGTACACGGGCAAAATGCCCCTTTCCTGCACGATCTGCGGGCTCACCATCCGCCTTCTGCCGGCCTTATCCCTTGTGATGCTGCCGTAGAGGGTGATTTCCTCTTCCGTATTGAATTTATCCTTCAGCCAGGGCTGGTTATACCACTGCACCGGCACCGAGCCCGTTTCATCGCACAGGCTGAGGGTAACGCTGGTGAGCCCCTTGAACCGGGAAAGCCGGGGGGCTTTCTTCGCAAAGCCGGAAATGCAGATTTCCCTGCCTTCCTCCGCTTCGCCGATGGGCACAATGTTCTGGGTATCCTGATAGCGGACGGGCAGGGTAAAAAGCAGGTCGCTCAACGTGTGAACGCCTGCTTCCTGCAATTTTTGCAGCCTGATTTTGCCCAGGCCCCGCATTTCATCCAGCCTGATCATGTTGCCTTACTTTCTGGAAATTTCAATAACCACTTCGTCATCGTCCGCCGCATCGCCGAACACATCCTGGCCGTTTTCAAACCGGCGGATGATGCGCAGGGTATCGTCATCGGGGGCTTCCACGGTGAGGAAGCCGGTGTGCAAAATGGCGCTTTCCTTACGCTCGATGAGCAGGCTGCTGATGATTTCCTTCAGTTCCTGATCCCCGCCGCCCCAGGGATACGTGCCCCGGCAATAGGGATCGGAAGAACCCTGCATGCCCACTTCATCCCCGTAATACAGGCAGGGAATGCCGGGCAGGGCGCACATGAGCTTTGTCATTTCAATGAAACGTTTGCGGCCCAGGGCGTATTCTTCTTCCGTCAGGCGGTATTCGCCCCGTTCCTGATAGGGCTTTTCTTCCCAGGTGCGTTCACACAGCACATTGATGGCCCGGGGCCTGTCGTGGCTGCCGCACAGGTTCATCAGGGAATAATAGAAGGGCGCGGGATAGTTTTCCTGCTGGCTCATGATCAGCCGTCTGAGGGCGGAAGCAGGGGCTTTGCCGGTAAAGAAATCATTGGCCGCTTCCCGCAGGGGATAGTTCATCACGCTGTCCAGGGTATCCCCCTGGCAATAGCAGCGCATTTCGCCGTAGGCTTCCTTGTGGCTGGCGTCTTCCCACACTTCGCCCAGCACCACGGCGTCTTCGTCTTCCTTTTTCACCGCTTCCCGCAAAGAGCGAAGGAAACGCATGGAAAGCTCGTCCGCCACGTCCAGCCGCCAGCCGCAGCTGCCTTCCCTTACCCAATGGCGCACCACGCCGTTTTCGTTGAACATATAATCCCGGTAGCTTTCGCATTCCTTGTCCATGGCAGGCAGGGTGTGGAAACCCCACCAGCATTCATATTCGTCGGGATAGCGCTTGAACTGGTACCAGGGGTAATAGGGGCTCTGGGTGCTCTGGCAGGCGCCCACCGTGGGGAAACGGCCAAAGCGGTTGAAGTAGATGCTGTCCTCCCCGGTGTGGCTGAACACGCCGTCCAGCATCACCCGGATGCCCAGATGCTTTGCCGTTTCGCAAAGAGAACGGAAATCTTCATCGGTGCCCAGGTGGCTGTCGATGTGCATATAATCGGCGGTATCATAACGGTGGTTGGACCGGGCCATAAAAATGGGGTTCAGGTACAGCACCGTCACACCCATATCTTTCAGGTACTGCAATTTGCTTTCAATGCCCTTCAGATCGCCGCCGAAGAAATCCCGGGCGCAGTTATCATCCCCGCCTTCCGGCATCAGGATGGGCGTTTCGTTCCATTCCTCATGGTAATAGTTTTCACTGCGGCGATGGTTGTTTTTCCCGCTTTTGCAGAACCGGTCCGGGAAAATCTGGTACATCACCCCATGGCGCAGGTATTCGGGAGTTTTGTAATCCGCCGCATAGGTGGTAATCTGCCAGGCCCGGGGCTTATCCGACACATGGCCTTCGCCGCCCATGCCGTCATCGGGACAGCCGTAGGCAACCATTTCGCCCCGCTTGTTCCGCACCCTGAAATCATACCAGCAAAGGATGGGAATATCCGGCATATCGATGGTCACCTGATACCAATCCCCTGCCGCCTTGTCCATGGGAAACCATTTTTCGCTGCCGTCGTAAAAGCGCAGCACCGCCGCTTCCGTTTCTTCGTCGCAGCGGATACGCAGCGTCAGCTTATCCAGGCATTTCATGGCGCCAAGGGGCAGCCTGCAGCGGCTGTCCTGAGAATCGTGATACAATTTCATAAAGGCAATATCCCCTTCAATGATCGCATATGGTTTTATCTGTTTCATGATACCATAACGGGGCCGGAAAATCAACAAACAACATGACAAACCCGCTGTAATGTGGTATAGTGAACCCATCCATTACCGAAGGGAATGAGCATTATGCTTTCTTGTATCACCTCCCGGGAAATGCTGCCCGGCGTTTTTATGCTGACGGACCGGATGGGCATGCATTCGGCTTTGCTGGTGGGCACAGAAAAGGCCCTGCTGATCGATACCGGCTACGGCTTTGACGACCTTACCGCCGCCATACGCCGCATCACCCCCCTGCCCTTTTCGGTGCTTATCACCCACGGCCATCACGACCATGCCTGCGGCGCATACCAGTTCCCCCAGGTGCTGATGCACCGGGATGAGCAGGACGTTTTTTCCTTCTATGCCGGCTCCTGGCGGCAGCGGGTATGGAACCAGGCCACCGCCAAAGCGCTGGACCTTTCCGACTGGACGGAAGACGCATTTGTGCACATGCCCTGCGGCAGCGCCGCCTTCATTGACGAACAGGAAATGGACCTGGGCGGCCTTACCGCCTGCGTTTACCACTGCCCCGGCCACACAAAAGGCAGCCTGTGCGTGTATGTGAAAGAACGAAAACTTTTGCTTCCCGGGGACGACATGAACCCCACCACATGGATTTTCTTCCCCGAATGCGAAGGGCTGGGGGTTTTGAAACAATCGCTGAAAAAGCTGTCTGCCCTGCCTTTTGAGCAGGTGCTTTGCCCCCATCACGATCAGCTTTTGCCAAGAAGCGAATTTGATGCATTCCTTGAAGGCATCACGCCGGAAAACGTAAAGGCCACCTCGGAAGCCGCCTTCCACCTGTGGGAAGGAAAAAAGGTGTACGCCTGCCATCCCCAGCCCCGGTTCACCCTGTGCTACGATGCGGATAAACTGCCGGAAGATTGGCAATAACTTCCTCTTTTGTCGAAGCATGACGAACGGTTTTTGCCCCTTTCGACAACCTTCGACAATCTCTGTCATTGATTTTTCTTCTTCGTGCCGTTATGCTGTTTATGACAGCATTCGCTGTCCATTCCATCGCAAAAGGAGAGAAACACATGACGAAAAAAGTAATCTTTTCTCAGCAGACACTGCCCTTTGCGGAACAGCTTTGCCATGCATATGAGACAGGCGATTGGGAAACCCTCCTGTATTTCAGCCGGCAGGCCGATGCACTGCAGCTGGCCGCATTCCGCACCTGTACGCTCAATGCCGGATAAGCAGACGGGGACGCCTGTCCTTTCATGCCAACCATAACGGAAACGGCCGGGAGATGCCCTTCTCCCGCCGTTTTTGTTTACCCTGCTTTTTCCATGACCCGGCCGGCGCTTTGTATCTTTTTCGTTTTCCGCTGCGCCCGATTGTTTTTTCTTCCGGATTCGTGGTATAATTAACATTGGTGCATTGTGCATCCCACGAAACGAAGGGAGGACGGAGGACATGGAGAAAAGCCTGCAAAAAGCAAAGCCATACCTGCTTTTGCTGCCGATGCTGCTGTTTGCCCTGGGCTTTTGCTATTATCCCGCCGTCAAAACCTTCCTTTACAGCCTGAGCAGCGTCAATTTCAAAGGGGAGATCACCGGCTTTGTGGGGCTGGATAATTTCCGTTACCTTTTCTCCCGGCCGGATTTTTCCAAAGCCATCGCCAACACCCTGAAACTGGCGCTGATCAACACCCCGGTCACCATCCTGATCACGGTGCTGCTGGCAAGGCTGAGTGTAAAAAAGAAACCGGGGCACAGCGTGTACGAGCTTTTGTTTTCCCTGCCCATGGCCGTTTCCATGTCGGCTGCGGCGCTTTTGTTCAAGGTGCTGCTCAGCCCCGCCTCCAGCCCCATCAACGCACTGCTCAACGTGAACATTGACTGGCTGGGCAACCGGGACACCGCCATCTGGGGCATTATGCTGCTGACGGTGTGGATGGGCATCGGGTTCAATTACCTTCTGTTCCTGTCCGCTTTCCGCAACATCCCAAACAGCCTTCTGGAAGCGGCGCAAATGGACGGCGCAGGGCCCATTAAACGGTTTTTGCACGTGGAGCTGCCCGTCATTTCCCCCACCCTGTTTTATGTGCTGTGCACAAACCTGGTGCAGGCCGTCATGACCAGCGGGCCCATCATCATCTTGACCGACGGCGGCCCTGCCCGCTCCACCACCACGCTGATCTTCATGATGTATTCTTCCGGCTATGCATCCTCCAATTACAGCCTGGCCGCCTGCATCAGCCTGATCACCTTCCTCATTACCCTTCTTTTCACCATCGGCGCCTTTGCGCTGGAAGGAAAGCGGGTGAGTGAATGAAGAAATTCAAAGCCCTTCCCTTCAGCCTGCTGGCCCTTGTGCTGGCCGCTGCGGTGATCTTCCCGCTGATCAACGGCCTGCTGGGCGCTTTCAAACCGGCGGATGAATTCTGGCAGCCCGGACTTTTCCCCCAAAGGCCCACGCTGAACAATTTCCGCAGCGTCATGGAAATGCTGCCCATCGGCCGCTTCTTCCTCAATTCCCTGCTGGTGGCGCTGCTGGGGGCCACCGTCCGGATGATCATGGCGCTGCTGGCCGCCTACGCCTTTGCGTTTTTTGAGTTCAGGGGCCGGAAGCTGCTTTTCTTCCTGCTGCTGGCGCCCATGATGCTGCCCGGGGATATTCTGGTGGTCACCAATTACCAGACGGTATCCGGCCTGGGCCTGCTGGACACTTACCTTGGCATGGCCATCACCTCCTTTGTGGGGGCCAGCCAGATGTTCATGCTGCGGCAGCAGCTGCTGCACACCCCCAAGGCCCTTCGGGAAAGCGCATTCCTGGACGGCTGCGGCGATTTCCGCTTCATGTTCAGCATTCTTTTCCCCATTTGCCGGCCGGTGATGGTCACCCTGTTCGTTCAGGCGTTCATCAACATCTGGAATGTGTACCTGTGGCCGCTGCTGGTGACCAACCGCACCGATATGCGCACCATTCAGGTGGGCATCACCATGCTCACCACCCACGACGGCACCGCCTTCCACCTGGTGCTGGCCGGCGTGGCCCTTTCCCTGGTGCCGGCATTTTTCCTGTTCTTCTGTTTGCGGAAAGCCATTTCCCGTTCTTTGGAAGAAGGGGCCATTGTCGGCTGATCATCTTATCTTATGGAGGCGATTGATTCTATGAAAAAACTGGTTGCTGCGCTGCTTTCCGTTATGCTGCTTTTTTCCGTTGCCGGCTGTACCGCGGAAGATATCATCACCCTCACCTTCTGGCATTGCATGAGCGAAAACGCCGGGCTGATGCTGGAAGAACAGGTGAAAACCTTCAACGAAACCGTGGGCAAGGAACACGGCATCCGGGTGGAAGCCATCTATCAGGGCTCCTACACCGACGCCACCACAAAAATGAACAACATGCTTTCCTCCAATCAGGAAAACATGCTGCCCGACGTGATGCAGATGGACGCCACCGGCAAGGTGAACTACCTTTCCTCCGGTGCCGCCTATACCGTGGACCAGGCCCAGGCCGACGATCCTTCCTTCGACCTTTCCCAGCTGCTGCCCGCCGCCATGGGCAACTGGCAGCTGAACGGCGTGCAGCTGGGCGTGCCCTTTGCCACCAGCACCACCGTCATGTATTACAACAAAACCCTGCTGCAGCAAAAGGGCGCCCAGGTACCCGAAACCTTTGGGGATATTGCCGCCCTGGCCCCGCTATTTGCCGGTGATCCCGTCATCATCTATGCCGATTTGCCCAACACCCCTTCCCTGGCCAACTGGGTGGGCCAGCTGGGCAGCATGCTCACCGATAACAACAATGGCAATGCCGGCAGCGCCACCGCCCTTTCCTGCGTGGAAAACGGCGCCCTGCTCACCTTCCTCACCGAATGGAAAGCGCTGTATCAATCCGGCGCGCTGGAAAACGCCGAAGGTTCGCTGGAACGGTTTGCCGCCGGGCAGATCCTGTTCATCTGCGCCTCTTCCTCCAAGGCTGCCGGCCTGCGCAGCTCCATCGGCGATCGCTTTGAAATGGGCATTGCCCAGTTCCCCCGGGTAAACGAAGACGCCGCCAAGGGCTCCACCGCTTCGGGCAGCTGCCTGGTGATGTTCGATAAGGGCGATGACCGGCTCAAGGCCGCTTCCCGCCTGTTTCTTTCTTACATGACCAGCGCCCCCGTGCAGGCCAATGTGGCCGTGGCCACCGGATACATTCCCGCCAATGCCGCTTCCGCCCAGGACGAAAACTATCAGGCCCTTCTGCAGGAATTCCCGGATTATGCCGTATCCCTGCGCCAGCTGACGGAAACCCCCGGCACCATGCGCAGCGTCACCGTGGGCCCGGCCAAGGATTTCTACTACGCCATCCAGAACAACGTGTCCGATATGCTCACCTATGACCTGACGCCGGAAGAAACCGTCTCCCTTCTGGAAGCGGAGCTGAACGGCCTGCTGCACCAGTACAACCTGGCCAATCCCTGAGCGTATGGTGGAGAGAGTGGAGCGCATCACGCGCATGGAAGAAAGGATGGATATTGCCCTTTCCCTGCTTCAGGACGCCCGGCAGACCGGCATCCTTTCCCCCGCCCTTGCGGAGGCTGTTGCCGTGCTGGATGCTTACTATGCCAGTCCTCTGTGGATGGAAGATTATCAGGCCGACGAAAAGGGCCTTCTTCCCGCCGGGCTGAAGCGGGGGGTGCTTTCCCAGGACGGGCTGTGGAACCTGCTGAGCGATTACAGCGAACTCATCCGCAAAACTGAATAACTAAAGGGGCTTCCGTCCTGCCCGGGCGGCAGCCCTTTGCTTTCCTTGACATTCCCTTCCCCATCCGCTATAATAAATGCTAATGATACCAAAGGAGGAGCCTGAACCACCATGGACGCTGACGGCGGTTGCCCGCAATCGTGTAGCATATACCGGTGCATTCCATATTTTTATCGCTGCTGAGGCACAACCTATGGATATTTTTATCATAGGCTGTGTTTTTTGTTGTTTTACACGCAAGAAAAGAGGATCATCATGGATATTGTTCCGGTCATTTGCCTTATCTTTTTGCTGATGCTGCTGCGCAGCTGCTATTTGCTTACCTTTCTGGAAACCCTTTTGCCCACGCTGAACCCTTCCCGGCTGGAAACACTGGCAGAGCAGAAAAACACGCATGCCCGCCGGGCGCTTGAAATGATCCGTCAGCCGGCAAAATATCTGCCCCGACTCCGCACCGTCACCCTGCTTTTGATCATTGCAGCCGGCGTTGTTTCCGGTTCCGTTTTGGCAGAGCCCATGAAGGAAGGCCTGCAAAAAAGCCTGGCCATCCCGGATACCTTCGTTTACCTCTACGGTTTGTGCCAGCTTATTCTTATTCTGGTTCATGGTTTCCTGTTTGCCCTTTTTGCCAACCTGCTTCCCCGGCGGCTTGCCCAGCAAAAGCCGGAGCGATTGAAGCTGCGTGTGTGGAGCTTCGCCTACGCCCTGTGCCTTCTGCTTTCCCCCTTTGCCTGGCTGCTTGAACGCCTGTCCAATCTGTTCCTGCGGCTGATGGGACTGGACCCCAGTCACGAAGAAGAACAGGTGAGCGAAGAAGAAATCCGCATGATGGTGGACGCCGGCAGCGAGAAAGGCGCCATTGACGAACAGGAAAAAGAGTTCATCGAAAACGTATTCGAGTTTGACGACTTGACCGCCGGTGAAATTGCCACCCACCGCACCGATGTGACCTTTCTCTGGATGGATGATTCCATGGAAGAATGGGCGGCCACCATTCACTCCAGCCGCCACACCCGCTACCCCGTCTGCCGCGAATCGGCGGACAATGTGGTGGGCACGCTGAATGCCAAGGATTATTTCCGGCTGGAGGATAAAAGCCGGGAAAATGTGATGGCCCTGGTGCATCCCCCCTATTATGTGCCCCGTTCCATCAAGGCGGACGTTTTGTTCCGCAACATGAAAAAAAGCCGCAGCGGCATGGCCATCGTGCTGGATGAATACGGCGGCATGGACGGCATCATCACCATCAATGACCTGATCGAGCAGCTGGTGGGCGACCTGGGCGAAGAAACCGCCGAAGCGGAGGCCAATGTGCCCCATATCGAGCAGCAATCGGAAAATGTGTGGACCCTCATCGGCAATGTGGAGCTTTACGATATCGAGCAGGCGCTGGATGTGGATATCGGGCTGGAAGGCGTGGATACCTTCACCGGCCTTGTGTTCAAGGAACTGGGCATGGTGCCGCCGGACGGCGACCACAACCTGGACATGGTGCTGAAAGGCCTGAACGTGCACATCAGCCGCATTGAGGATCACCAGATCATGCTGGCCACCGTTACCAAACCCTTGCCCCAACCGGAAGAAGAAAAGGAGTGAACACGCCATGCGGATCATTTTTGTACGCCACGGCCACCCCAATTACGAACTGGATTGCCTGACGGAGCTGGGCCATCAGCATGCTGCTGCCGCAGCGGAACGGCTGAAGGAGGAAGGCATTGAAAAGATCTTTTCCTCCACCTGCGGCCGGGCTTACGAAACCGCCGGCTACACCGCCCGTGCCCTGGGGCTGGAAATTGAAAAATGCGAATTCATGCGGGAAATCGGCTGGGGCACGCTGGAGGGCGAGCCCCTCTACCGGGACGGCCACCCCTGGGATACCGCCGACCGGATGGTGCTGGATAACCAGCCTCTGATGGAAGAAAACATTTTCGCCCGGGAGCCCTTCTGCCGCAACGATGCAAAAAACTATGTATCCCGCATTGCCGATGCATCCGATGCCTGGATGGAAAGCCTGGGCTACAAACGGGAAGGGAATTACTACCGCTGCATTGCCCCCAGGTATCATACCGTGGCCGCCTTTGGCCATGGCGGTGCATCCGCGGCCCAGTTCAGCCGGCTTTTGAACCTGCCTTTCCTGTTTGTCTGCTGCGCCATGGGCATTGATTACACCGGCATCTGCGTGCTGGATCTGCCCGAAAAGCCCGGCCAGCTGGTCACCCCCCGCATCGAAATTTTCAACGATGCCCGCCACATCAGCCACCTGCGCGTCAAAAACGTATTTGATAAGTAAGCCCTTCGCCTTCCGCTTTTTCAGCCGGAAGGCTCTTTTTTTAAAATTTTTTTCATTTCATAGTGCATTTTTCGTTTTTCACGCACTTATTTATTGTGCAGGAACATTCAGCAATCCCTGCATTTGACAAATTTGGTAAATTATAGTAAATTATAACTCTCAGATACTACAAAAGAAAGGAGCGGACGCCATGCAATTTGTCATTCTGGATACGGATGCTGCGCACAACCGGCTGCTTGCAGGCCATCTGGATGCCATCTGCAAAAAACAAGGCTTCACCACTGACATTTCCCTTGTCTCCACGGACCCTGAAGCCGTCCGCGCCTTTGCAAAAGAATGCAGTCAGCCCGCCGTTTATTTCATGGCCGTTCAGCTGGACGAGCATCTTACGTCCCTGCCCCTGTGCGAAGAAATTTTCCAAAACGGCCGGGAAAGCTATATCGTTTATATTTCCGCCCACCCCGAATATGCCCTGGAATGTCTGCATACCCATGCATTCGATTTCCTGGTAAAACCATGGACGGACGAGCAGCTGCTGCGCTGCCTGCAGGCCGTCATGCACGCCCACGCCCGCTTCGCCCGCTGCAGCGTGCTTCGCATTCCCATCGGCAACCGGCTGGTGGCCATGCCCACCGACGATATTCTTTACTTTGACCGAAATAAAATGAACATCCGCATGTTCCTGACGGACGGCTCTATTCTTGAATGGCGCGAAAGTTTTGACCACCTGCTGGAAAGGCTGGAAGGTGAAAGTTTCTGCCTGTGCCACCGCAGCTTTGTGGTCAACCTGCAAAAAATTCGGATCATCGACTGGGATCAGATGCAGCTCACCCTGCCGGACGGCACCCAGCTGCCCATCTCACGCCGCAAGGTGAGCGGCCTGAAAAGTGCGCTGCACAGCCTGTAACCCATCACAACAAACGCCGGAGGATATTACCCACCGGCGTTTTTTTATTTTCATCACAGCAGATACCGGATCAGAAACACCACCGGCGACAAAAGCCAGATGGCTGCTTGTTTCCCCACATTCATGGGCGCCATTGCTACAGCGTCATCGGACACAACGCCATTTTCCGTCACCCGGATTGCATTTTGCTCCACAGCGTCCATATGGCCGGCCAAACGTTCGTTCAGTTCCCTGCTTTCCACCACCAGCATCACTTCCGTATCAATATAGGCACTTCGCATGTCAAAATTAAACGAGCCGAACACCGACAGCTGCCCATCCACCAGCATGGATTTTGTGTGCACGGAATAGGGCGTTTGCACTTCATACATCCGCGCGTTCAGGCTGAGCACCCGTCCTTTTTGCCATAACGTATCGGCAGATGCGACCAGGTTGTTCCCGCTGGCAGCCGAATTGGTATAGAAAGTCACCTCTGCCGGCCCGCTCACCGCCTGCTCCAACATCCGCTGCATGGCTCCGTTCAACACAAAATAGGGAGATTGCAGCCGTACCCTCTCCTTTGCCCCCTGCATCAGCTCGCACAGCCGTGTAAACACCACCGGCTCCTTCACACAGGGCTGCACCGGGTTGCATATCAGTTCCGTCGAAGAGACCGGCACGGCAAAATCATCCGCCTCCATGCTTGCATACCGGCTTTCTTTTTCCCCTTCCATGCGTTGCAAAAGGGCCCTGCAGGCCGCTTTTTCAGCCGCTATTTCTTCCGCGTTGCCCCCCGTTTCATAAGCAGGCTGTACATATTCCCCCTGCCACAGTTCGTCAAAGTAGCGGGTCAGCTGCCCGGCCGCGCAATCCTCCCCATTCTCGGAAAACAGCATCACATCCCTGTCCGCATTGTAGGAAGGGTGGCTTTCCTCCACCAGGAATTCGTCCGAAATATTCCGGCCGCCAAGAATCATGCACGTTTCATCGGCAACCAGATATTTGTCATGCAAACGGGCATTGAGGGCCTGGGGCTGAAAAAAGGCCGGCGGATTATACAGGCCGATGCGGATGTTTTCATGGGTGCCCAAAGCATATGGCAGGGCACTGCCGGAAAAGTTGATCTGCCCGATCAATCCATCAACCAGTATGTCCACCTGCACCCCTCTGTCCGCCGCCCGGAGCAAAGCGGCGCTTATCACCCTGCCGCTGTCATCACAGGCAAACAAATAGGAGGACAGGCAAATTCTCTCCCTGGCATGGTCGATCAGGTACAGCCTGCCCCACAGCGCTTCTTCGCCGCTTTCCAAAATAGCGGCCCGCTGGGGCCCCCGGCTGAAAAACAAATGTGCCTCCATCCCCTGTTTTTCACAGGCAGGGGGAAATGCGTAAGGAAAAACGGCCGCACCGGCATACAAGGCCACAAGAGCCAGGATGCTGATCAACAGCCGCTTTTTGCAAGAGGGGGATGTATTCATAAGCTTTCTCTCTTTCTGCATCCTGCCGCCCCTCTTCGGCTCCGGATGCATTTTTTTATTTCAGTTCCCTGTGCGCCTGTTCCACCAGCGCTTTGATGTATTCTTCCGTCAGCATATCGCCTTCCCCGGGCCGGATATCCGCCAGGAATTCAATATTCCCTGCCGGGCCCTTGATGGGCGAATAGGTGAGCTGAGCCACATGCCAGCCAAAGCTGGGCGCAAAGGCGCAAATTTCCTGCAGCACCCGCTGATGGGTTTCCTTTTCCCGCACCACTCCGTTCTTGCCCACCTGGCCCTTGCCCGCCTCAAACTGGGGCTTCACCAGCGTCAGGAAACGGCCGTTTTCGCCCATAATTTCCGCCGCCACCGGCAAAATGAGCCGGATGGAAATGAAGGATACGTCCATCACCGTCAGGTTGGGCCGGGCAGGAAACATATCCACAGTCAGCGTGCGGGCGTTGGTGCGCTCCATCAGGGTGACGCGGGGGTCGTTGCGCAGCTTCCAGGCGAACTGGCCGTAGCCCACGTCGATGGCGTAGACATGGGCCGCGCCATTCTGCAGGCATACGTCGGTAAAGCCGCCGGTGGCCGCGCCGATGTCCATGCAGACAAGGCCGGTCAGGTCCGCGCCGAAGGAGGCGATGGCCTTCTCCAGCTTCAGTCCGCCGCGGCTGACATATTTGCTCCCCTGCCCCTTCAGGTGCAGGTCATCCTCGGGCTTGATGATTTCGCTCGCCT
>JAZNOW010000014.1:0-2339 GCA_045589355.1 Clostridia bacterium | reverse complement strand
TGGGGTGTCAGCCACGGGCACAATGAAAACAAAGAAAAAGCCGGAGGAAAGTGAACTTTCCTGCCGGCCTTTTTCTATTGTTTTCCCCGGATGCCAGGGCATCCGGTTGGCGGTGGAACACCGCCGGCCCGTGGCGGCAATGCCGCAGCCAATTCGCAATGTTTCTATCTTTTTTTCCCATGGAATTTCTGCGTGTTACAAGCCACAGCGGAATAATGTTTGGTATACAAGTCCACTACTTCCGCAAAGGGGTCAAGGGGCGATGCCCCTTGTGGGGTGCAGGGGTGAAACCCCGCATCGTCTCCCCAAGCACCAGCGGAAGATTGTCCGTTCGTTCAGTTCGCTGCTTTCCGGCTGCGCTTCCATCGGCCGGACAGGAAATAGCACATGCCGATGACGAAAGGCATCCAGCCCGCCAGTGCATCGCCGTACCAGAAGCCCTGGCAGCCCATTTCCATGGCAAAGCCCAGCAGTGCCGCAATGCCCACCCGGCTGATCATGCCATCAATGATGGCCACGGCAAAGTTCAGCCAGGTGTTGCCGCTGCCGTTGATCAGGGAGAAGGCCACGCTGCGGGTGCAGGAGCCGTAAAAGTTGATAATGGTGGGGATCACCAGGATACCCGAAACCGCCAGCACCGTTTCATCCGGCGTGAACATGGAGAAAATGGACTTGGAATAGAAGAACACGGCCACCGCACACGCCGTGGAAATGATCATTCCGCACCAGAACACCGTGCGCATAATCTTGGGCACCCGTTCGTACTTCTGTGCACCCAGGTTCTGGCCCACCATGCTGGCGCCGGCCGTGGTGAAGGAATTGGACACAATGCCGATCATCATGCCCACCTTGTTGTAAATGCCGCTGAGGGCCGCATATGTTACGCCGGACAAATTGATCCACGCCATCAGAACAATCTTGGAAATGCTGATGGCAGCGGACTGGATGGCCATGGGCACGCCCAGCGCCACCAGTCCTTTCAGCGCCTCCCGGTCGATTCGGAAACTGTCCGGTTTAAAGTCAAAACCGAAGTTATCCCGGCTGCGGTACAGGTATACCATGGCCACAATAAAGCTGAACGCCTGGCTGATCACCGTGGCCAGGGCGGCGCCCATTACTTCCATATTCAGCCCATACACAAACCACACGTCCAATATGATGTTCATCACCGCTGCAATGGCCACAAACGCAAAAGGCCGGCGGCTGTCGCCCATGCCGCGCAAAATGGCGCTGACAATATTGTACCCGTAAATGAACACAAGGCCCACCATGCAGGTCACCGTATAGTCCATAGTGAACTTATAGGATTCCGGCGGCGTGTTCAGCACGTTCAGCATCCAGTCCCGGATGAAATAACAGCCTACGGACATCAAAAGCGCAATGCCCAGCAGGAACGTGAACATGGTGCCAATGGTTTTTTTCACTTTGTCCATTCTGCCGGCACCCACGTCCCGTGCAATGATCACCTGCCCGGCCGATGAAAAGCCCATGGCCACAAAGGTGAGCAGGTGCAGCACGTCGCCGCCGATGGAAACGGCACTCATGCCGGGCGCCCCCAGCTTCTGCCCCACCACCACCATGTCCACCAGATTGTAAACCGCCTGCAGCGCGTTGGAAATAAACAGGGGAAAAGCAAAGCTGAGCAAAAGCTTCGTCACATTCCCGCTGGTCAAGTCCCGCACCATGGATTTCTTTTCCTGTTGCATCTTCTTGTCCTCTTTTCTGAAATAACACATCGATTATTTTATCAAACAAATCTTCCCCGCGCAAGAAAAATTCCTGCACTTTTTGCGTAAAAAAGAGCCTGTTCCGCCTCCGGACACGGTGGGCGGGTAAAGCAAGTTCTGCCTGAATTTGTTCTTTCTGCAGGATGCATGGGGAACGGTTTCGGGGGCTTCTCGCCCCCGCGCCCCGCGGCAGGGGCATTGCCCCTGCACCCGGTAGGCGATAAAACGTGGTTTGCCAAAATTTGTTGTTCCCGCATGATGCTTGAGGAGGTGTTTCGGGGGCTTCTCGCCCCCGCGCCCCGCGGCAAGGGCATTGCCCCTGCACCCAGTATGCGATAAAACGTGGTTTGCTAAAATTTGTTGTTTCCGCATGATGCTTGAGGAAACGTTTCGGGGGCTTCTCGCCCCCGCGCCCCGCGGCAGGGGCATTGCCCCTGCACCCGGTAGGCGATAAAACGTGGTTTGCTAAATTTTGTTGTTTCCGCATGATGCTTGAGGAAACGATGGGGTGTCAGCCACGGGCACAATGAAAACAAAGAAAAAGCCGGAGGAAAGTGAACTTTCCTGCCGGCCTTTTTCTATTGTTTTCCCCGGATGCCAGGGCATCCGGTT
>JAZNOW010000013.1:0-78264 GCA_045589355.1 Clostridia bacterium | reverse complement strand
CTTTTGCAATACGCGCACAGGCAAGCGGCACACACCGCAAAGCCAATCACGGAAACTGTCAGGAAAAGCAGCGCAATCCCTGCACCGTGTCCCTGCCCCAGCATCGGGGAAAACAGCCGCTGTAAAAAGGGGTTTTCCGCCATGGCCACATCAAACACACGGTCGCACAGCACTCCCCCCAGATACAGGCCCAGGGGGATGGTGCAGTTCTGCAGCGTATCCCGGGTAGCAAAGACCCGACCCTGCATTTGAATGGGCACATCGGTGCGCATTTTGCTGCCCCAGCACACATTCATCACCGCCGCAAACAGATACTGCAAAAAGGCCCATATACACCACAGCACCGTGCTTTGGCTGAGGGCAAAGAAAATGCCCGTCAGGAAAATCATTCCGCACATCAGCAGGATCCGCCGGGTATCATCCTTGGGTTCCTTCAGCAGCGCTGCCGCACTGCCGCCGGCCATCAGCCCCATCGCCACCGCAGACTGTACAGCCCCCAAAGCGGCATGGTTGTTTTCCGTCCGGCTCAGGATGAACGCAGGCAGCTGCCCGTCAGCCCCCAGCTTGGCCAGAAAATTCACAAACGCAATCAGCAAAATCAGCCGCCACAGAACAGCATGCTGCCGCAGGAAACAGAACCCGGAGGCAACCGTCTGCCGCAGGGTTTCTTTCTTTTGCTGTTCCGTCTGTTCAGGCACGGGAATGGGCAGGAAGCATAGTGTCACAAAGGCCAGCATAAAGGTGGCAAGATCCACTGCCAGCACCGCTTCCAGCCCGCCAAAGCTGAGCAGCACGCTGCCCAATACCGGGGACAAAATGGAGATCAATGCCCGGGAAACGGCCTGCAGGCCCCCTGTCTTGGTGTAGTATTCCTTGGGCACCAGCAGGCTGGTGGCCACATAGGCCGCCGGCACCTGGAAGGCATTCATCAGGCTCAGCAGAAAGTTGATGCCATACAGCCACATCACCGATAACGCATCCCCGGTATACAGGAAAAGGATCAGCAGCGATCCGCAGGCAGCAAAGGCATCCGCCGCCAGCATGATGGTTTTTTTGTTCCACTTGTCCGCCGCAGCACCGGCAAGAAACCGGAAAAGGATGGTGGGCAAAAAGGAACAGAGGGTCAGCAATGACAGGCTGGTGGCTGCCCTGGTTTGTTCATAGGCCCAGATCACCAGCGCATAATCCGTCATGGCAGTCCCCATGGCAGAGATACTCTGAGATGCCCACAGCCAAAGAAATGGCCGCAGCTGTGCCTGTGTAAACATATTCTTTTTCATGGCTTTCGCTCCTTACTATATCTATTGAATGTAAGCAGCACAAAGCCCGACGGGACGATCACCGCATCTGCGGCTTACCGCTCCGCACACATCGTCCTGTCAGGCCATGTGCGGAGCCATGTCTTGGGCAGCCGATGCCCTGCAAAATGCACCTAAGCTCATTTGATACACCTCTTCAAAAACTGATCATTACGCCTTGCGGAAATAGGCCTTCCGTGCATGTTCCTCGCGTATTCTATCGGCACATACACTGCTTACGTATTGATTCATATTCAGTACTATATCATAGGTTCCGAACTCAGTCAACTTACAGGCATCGTCCTTTTCATGACGTGATTTCACATAAAAAAGCACCGGTTTTTTGAAACAAAACGCCGATGCTTTTTGTGGCACACCCGACGGGATTCGAACCCATGGCCTTCCGCTTAGGAGGCGGACGCTCTATCCTGCTGAGCTACGGGTGCACAGATGGCGGTGCGTTTTTCCGCTCAGACATTATAGCACAAAGCCCCGGGATGTGCAAGGGAAAAGGAAGTCGGGCAGAAAAAAGAGGGAGGAAGACGGTTTTTTCCGGCCCTTCCGGCTTTTGCCCTTGACTTTTCTTCCTCCCTTTTGTATACTGAACATTGCCCGTTTGGCTTTTTATGGAGACGTATCGAAGCGGTCATAACGGGGCGCACTCGAAATGCGTTGGGCTGTAACAGGTCCCGTGGGTTCGAATCCCACCGTCTCCGCCAACGACCGGGAAAGCAACGGCTTCCCCGGTTTTTTTGTTGCTCTTTTTTCTTTACATGCCTGCCAGGTACTCTTCCGCCATATGCACGGCCACGGCGCCGTCTGCCACCGCGGTCACCACCTGGCGCAGCACTTTCGTGCGCACATCCCCCACGGCATACACGCCGGGAAGCGCGGTTTTGGTATCTTCCCCGGCCACAATGTAGCCGTTTTCCAGGGGCAGCTGGCCTTCTGCCAGTTCCGTGGCGGGCTGGCGGCCAATGCTGATAAACACGCCCTGGCAGGGAATGTCCGTCTTTTCGCCGGTGAGTGCATCCTTCACCCGTACGCCGGTCACATCCCCGTCATGCAGGAAAGCATCCACCACGCTGTTCCAGCAGAACGTCACGTTTCCTGCCTGCATCAGCGGATTGTAATACACCCTCTCCGCCCGCAGCTTGTCCCGCCGGTGCACCACGATCACCTTTTCCGCAATGCGGCTCAAAAGCAGGGCGTCCGCCGCCGCCGAATTGCCGCCGCCCACTACCACCACCGTCTTTCCCCGGTAAAACATACCGTCGCAGGCGGCGCAATAGGCCACGCCCCGGCCCAGCAGCTTTTCTTCCTCCGCCAGGCCCAGTTTCCGCGGCCCGGCGCCCATGGCCAGCACCACCGTGCGGGCATGGAGCACCCCTTCGCTGGTTTCCAGCGCTTTGATTTCCTTTTGCAGCTCCACCCGCTTTACCAGCGCATGCAGGGTTTTGGCGCCAAAGCGTTCCGCCTGCTTTTGCATCTGCTCCGCCAGTGTATAGCCGTCAATCCCCTCTGCAAAGCCGGGGTAATTATCAATCTGATGGGTTAGCGCCATTTGCCCGCCGGCAGAAAGCCGCTCCACCACCAGCACATCCAGCCCTGCCCGCGCTGCATACAGTGCCGCCGTATACCCGCCGGGACCGCCGCCGATCACGATCATATCGTACACATGGCGATCCGCTTCTTTCTCTTTTTTGGGCAGCACCTTTTCCAGAAACGCTTCGATATGTGCCCGGGACGGCGGCTCCACAATCTGGCCCAGCGGTTCGCCTCTCTGATACAGCCGCAGTGTGGGAATGCGGCGGATATCCTGCCGCTGGCGAATGCCCTCAAATGTATCCACATTGATCTTCACCACTGTTATTTCCCCGGCATATTCATCGGCCAGCTGATCGTAGGCTTTCTCAATGCGCCTGCAATCGCCGCACCAGGGCGCCCAGAAATCCGCCAGTACCGTTTTTCCGCTCTTCACCAGTTCTTCCAGCTGCCGCTCATTGATCTCCATGGCCGCCATTTTTATTTCCTCCCATCCGATCACATGCATTTTTTCTCATTGCCTATATTATATACCCTGTCCCGCCAAAAAGGAAACGGGACATGCGCATATTATTTTTTCACGAACAGTCACTATTTACTCTTTGTTCCTTCCGTTCGGGAGATTTTCATAAGGGTCAAATAGGGGTCAAAACCAAACAAAAAAGCCCTGAAACCCTTATATTTCATGGCTTTTATCCCCTTATTTCGCAATAAAAAAACGCCACCGCTTGGGTGGCATTTTTTATTGGTGGAGGTGAGGGGAATTGAACCCCTGTCCGAAGATTCAGTTGTACAGGTTTCTCCGAGCGCAGACAGGATATTGACATTCCCTCCGCTGCATGCCTCCTGACAGGCTTACAGCATCAGTAGCTTCATAAAACCGGGCACGCCGCAAAGCTTAAGCGGCCCTGTTCCCTACTTAAATCACGCCGGGATCCTGAGCCGTAGGCAACTCAGGGCCGACGCGCCGCCATTAGGCAGCGAAAGCGTACTGATTATTGTCAGTTAATTTAAGTTCCCCGTTTTTATGCGGCCAGGGTCCGCAGCTCGCTTCCCATACCCCCGACGATCCCCGTCGAAACCAGTACACCCCCAGGGATCCGTACGCTTTTTTTACTCGGCACGGCCGCGCATGGCACGTTCCATTTCCCGCTTGACATCCTTTTCCGCCATGGTGGCCCGTTTGTCATGCAGGTGTTTGCCGCGGCACAGGCCCAGGTTCATTTTCATGCGACCGTTTTTCAGGTACACATCCAGCGGGATCAGGGAATAGCCCTGCCGCTGCACCTGGGCACCCAGTTTTCGGATTTCGCTTTTATGGAGCAAAAGACGCTTGGGGCGCAGAGGATCGGTGTTGAAAATGCTGCCCTGTTCATAGGGGCTGATGTGCATCCCCTGCACCAGCACTTCCCCGTTTTTCACCATGGCAAAGCTTTCCTTCAGGTTCACCTTGCCCTGGCGCATGCTTTTCACTTCCGTGCCCTTCAGCTCAATGCCGCACTCCAGCGATTCTTCAATAAAGTAATCGTGACGTGCTTTGCGGTTTTGTGCAATGGGCTTGATTCCCGGCGTTTTCGGCATTGCACGCCCTCCTTTCTTCATTGCAGGAATATATTATACAGGAAAGCCGCAAAAAATGCAAACTTTTGTTTTAGTCCGGGTACACAAACCGACGGTGCTGCCGCAGTTCCTGCTGGTAGCGGGCAATGTAATGCTTGGCCATGTTCAGGTTCTGCTCGCTGTAATTGCCGCATTCCTCGGGCCTGGCTCCGGGAATATCCCCTTCAAAATTCACAATGAAAGAGCACATTTCGTCCACCAGGGGAAATGCCTCCTCCGCCGTCCACTCGCCAAACAAAAGCAGATAACAGCCGGTACGGCAGCCCATGGGGCCAAAATACACCACGTCGTTTTTCTTTTCGTGGTTGCGCAGGAAGGTGGCGCCCAGATGCTCAATGGTGTGCAGGGCGGGCACATCCACCACGGGCTCCCGGTTGGGGGCAGTGATGCGCAGGTCAAAGGTGGTCACCGCCTGACCGCCTTTTTCATCCCGCCGGGATACATACAGCCCGGGAAACAGGTTCAGATGATTGATGCGAAAGCTGGCAATGCGTTCCATAAAATGACTCCTTCACTGAAAAGGGAGGCGGCTGTTTACCGCCTCCCCTGTTTTACTTATTCAGCCGTTTCGGCCTTCTTCTTCCGGGATGCACGGGGCTTCTTGGGCTTTTCTTCCGCCGCCACATCCACCACTACATCCACCTTGGGCTTGCGGGGCGCACGGGGCTTTTTTGCCTTGGGCGCTTCCTGCTGGGGCTGACGCAGCATGTGCTGGTACAAAGACAGGTAGGTTTCAGCGGAATGGTCCCAGGAATAATCGCCTTCCATGCCGCGCTTTTGCAGCATTTTCCAGATAGCCTTGTTGCTGTTGTAGAAATACAGCGCACGGCGCAGGGTGAAGAGCATATCGTGGGCGTTATAGTTGAAGAAGGTGAAGCCGTTGCCGGCGTTATTGGCTTCGTTGTAGGAAAGCACGGTATCCCGCAGGCCGCCGGTTTCGCGCACCACAGGCAGCGTGCCGTAGCGCAGGGCGATCATCTGGCTCAGGCCGCAGGGTTCAAACTGGCTGGGCATAAGGAAGATATCGCTGCCGGCATAAATGCGGTGGGCCAGGGCGCCGTCCATGCGGAAACGGGCCGCCACACGGCCGGGATAATGCTGTTCTGCCCAGCTGAACAAATTCACATACCGGGCATCGCCCATGCCCAGCACCACCAGCTGCACGTCTTCCGCCATGATTTCGCCGATCACGCGGTCGATCAGGTCCAGGCCCTTCTGGTTGCTCAGGCGGGTAATGAGGGAAATAACGGGCACATCGGCACGCACTTCCAGACCCAGTTCCTTCTGCAGTTCTTCCTTACAGACAGCCTTGCCGCTCATATCATCGGCGGTGTAGGCGGCGGGAATGAGGGGATCGCCGGCGGGGTTGTATTCACCGATATCAATGCCGTTGAGCACGCCGGACAGGCTTTCCTTCCGGGCGCGGAGCAGGCCGTCCATGCGTTCGCCGTAATAAGCAGTCTGGATTTCTTCGGCATAGGAGGGGCTGACGGTGGTGATTTCGTCGGAATACACCAGGGCCGCCTTCATGAAGTTGGCGCAGCCGTAGCATTCCAGCTTATCGTCGGTGAACAGGCTGTCGCCCAGGCCCAGCACGTCCTGCACTTCGGGAATACCGAAAATGCCCTGGTACTGCAGGTTATGGATGGTGAACACGGTTTTGATGTTGCTGTAGAAGGGCAGGTGCTGATACTGGATTTTCAGAAGCGCCGGAATCATACCCGCCTGCCAGTCATGGGCGTGGAGGATATCGGGGGCGAAGTCCAGCAGGGGCAGGGCGTTCAGGCAGGCACGGTCAAAGAAGCCGTAGCGTTCGTATTCATCGCCGCCCATGCCGTAAATGTAGCTGCGGCCGAAGTAATACTTATTATCCACAAAGTACCAGGTAACGCCGTCTTTTTCCAGCGCTTCAATGCCGCAGTACTGCTTGCGCCAGCCCAGCTCCACTTCAAAATCGATCACATGCTTCATCTGCGCCACATAATCGTGGGGGATCATGCTGTACAAGGGCAGCATCACGCGCACATCATGGCCTTTTTTTGCCAGCACAGGCGCCAGGGCGCCCACCACGTCTGCCAGGCCGCCGGTCTTGCAGAAAGGTACGCATTCAGAAGCCGTAAAGAGAATTTTCATTGTTTCTTCACCTCGTTCGTTATTGGAAAACCCTTTTCCCCTGCTCCGCAAAAAAGCGCCATACAGAGGAATATGCAGGGCAAACATTTCTGCCCTGCATATTGTTCATTCATTGCGGGCAAAGGGTCAAGCCCACATGGCTTACACGATCAGGTCCTTCGCCACCACGATGGGGTAATTGCGGGGGCCGATGAGCCGGGTATCTTCCCGGATGACGGACTGCTTATCCAGGATGCAATGGTCAATTTCCGCATCCTTCTGCACACGGCCGTCCTGCATGATGATGGAATTCTTTACCACAGCGCCTTTTTCGATGTGCACGCCGCGGAAGAGAATGCTGTTTTCCACCGTGCCTTCGATGACGCAGCCGTCGGCCACCAGGCAGTTTTTCACATTGGCGCCGCTCACATAACGGGAGGGCATTTCGTCGCGCAGCTTGGTCAGCACGGGACGATCGGCGTCAAAGAAATTACGGCGGGTTTCGGCGTCCATCAGTTCCATGGAGGCTTCGAAATAAGCCTGCACGGAGTCGATGTACCAGGACTTGCCGGCATATTCATAGCCGTATACCCGCAGGGTGCCTTCGTAAATACCGTTCATGAGCAGGTCGCGGGTCAGGTGATACTGGCCGCGGGAAACGGCGCGGTCCACCAGGTCGATCAGCAGTTCACGGCGCACGCACATGCATTCCATGTAGGTGTAGGGCATGCGGGAGATGGTGGGATCCACTTCCAGGCCCGTCACACGGCCGGTTTCGTCCACGTCGATGTAGCGGCCGGCGCCGTTGCGGCGCATGGAGGGGTCCTTGGTGTAGAGCAGGGTGATATCGGCGCCCTTTTCGATGTGGGCAGAGAGCATTTCGTCATACTTGGCGGAATAGAGGATATGCGTATCGGTCACGATCACATACCGTTCCTTGCTGCGGCGCAGGTAATGCAGGTTGGAGCGCACAGCATCCAGGAAGCCGGCGTACACGCCCACGTTATCCCGGGTCATGAAGGGGGGCAGCATCACAAGGCCGTTGCGCTTGCCATGCAGGTCCCATTCGCGGCCGGAGCCCAGATGATCCATAAGGCTGTTGTAGTTGCGCTGCAGGATAACGCCCACATTGCGGATGCCGCTGGACACCATGGCGGACAGCGGGAAGTCAATCAGGCGATAGCGGCCGTAAATCGGCACGGCGGCCACGGCACGGTTGGTGGTCAGTTCGCGCAGCTGCGCGTCACGTTCCCCGGTATAAATGATACCCATCATGCTTTTCATTGTTTCTTCCCCCTTCCTCAGTTATCGGCGAACTGTTCGCCGGCCTTGACGACCGTGTTTTCAGGCACCTTCACGCCCTGGCCCACCACGGCAATCAGGCCTTCTTCTTCGCCCACCTGGCAGCCGGCCAGGATTTCGGCGTTCTCGGCCACGATGGCACGGCGTACGGTGGCACCCTTGCGGATGACGGAGCCGGGCATGATCACGCTGTCGATCACTTCCGCCCCTTCTTCCACGATCACGCCGGAAGAGAGGATGGAGTGGACGGCCTTGCCCATGATTTCGCAGCCTTCGGTGATGAGGCAGTTATCCACGGTGGCGCCGTCGGCAATGTGATGGGGCGGCATGCCCAGGTTACGGGCATAGATGCGGAACTTCTTGTCATGCAGGTCGATTTCGGGTTTTTCGGCCAGCAGGTCCATATTGGCTTCCCACAGGCTTTCGATGGTGCCCACGTCCTTCCAGTAGTCGTTGAAGGAATAGGCCACCATCTTCTGGCCGTCACCCAGCATGGCGGGAATGATATTCTTGCCAAAGTCGTTGGAGGAGGTGGGGTCCGCTTCGTCCTGGATGAGGTACTTGCGCAGTTTTTCCCAGGTGAACACATACACGCCCATGGAGGCGTCGTTGGTCTTGGGTTTCTTGGGCTTTTCTTCGAATTCCACGATGTTGAAGTTTTCGTCGGTGTTCATGATGCCAAAGCGGCTGGCTTCTTCCCACGGCACCTGGCGCACGGCGATGGTGGCATCGGCGCCCAGCTTTTCGTGGTGGTTGATCATGGCGGCGTAGTCCATCTTGTAGATATGGTCGCCGGAGAGGATCAGCACGTAATCGGGGTTATACTGGGCGATGAAGGCCAGGTTCTGGTAGATGGCGTTGGCGGTACCCTTGTACCATTCGCCGCTGGCGCCGGAATGGTAGGGGGGCAGCACGAAAACGCCGCCGGAAACAAGGTCCAGATCCCAGGGGGCGCCGCTGGCGATATAGGCATTCAGTTCCAAAGGACGGTACTGGGTCAGCACGCCCACCACGTCGATATTGGAGTTGGTGCAGTTGGACAGGGGGAAGTCGATGATGCGATACTTGCAGCCGTAAGGTACGGCAGGCTTGGCCATTTGCTTGGTCAAAATCCCCAGACGGCTTCCCTGGCCGCCAGCCAGCAGCATGGCAACGCAACGCTTTTTGCCGGGCATATGAAAAACTCCCTTCTTATTCAGTTTTTATCCATTTTTTGCAGGACAAAAACACTTTTCTTTCAGTCGATTTGTATTATAACACAAAATACGCCGATTTGGAAGATATTTGGCCATATTTTGCATTATTTCTTTTTGGCAGGCTTTTTCACCCTGAAATACACCGTGGACAGCGGCGGTACGCACACATGGCAGCTGTAGGGCAGGCCGTTCCAGGGGATTTCTTCCGCCCGGATGGGCCAGGCATTGTACTGATCGCTGCCGGCAAATTCCGCCCGGTCGGAGTTGAGCACTTCCACCAGTTCGCAGTCATAGGGCAGGCCGATGCGGTACTGGTCGTAGAAGCCGGGGGTGAAATTGCTGACGCAGGCGATGGGGGTGTGCTGGCCGTCGGAACGCATGAACGCCAGAATGCTTCTTTCCGCATCGTTCACGCTGAGCCACTGGAACCCGTCCCACCCGTCGTCCTTGGCATACAAAGCCGGGTTGGCCCGGTAGAACTTGTTCAGCTTTGCCACATATTTCTGCATTTCCGGGTGCTTTTCGTACACCAGCAGGAACCAGTCCAGCTCAATATCGTCTTTCCATTCGATATAATGGCCGAACTCGCTGCCCATGAACAAAAGCTTCTTGCCCGGATGGGCCATGGTGTAGCCGTACAGGGCGCGCAGGCCGGCAAACTTCTGCCACAGATCGCCGGGCTGCTTATCCAGCATGGAGTGCTTGCCGTGCACCACTTCGTCGTGGGAGAAAGGCAGCACGTAGCTTTCGGAGAAGGCGTAGTACAGGGAGAACGTGAGCTTATCGTGGTGGTACTTGCGGTAAACGTGATCCTTCTTGATGTAGTAGAGGATATCGTTCATCCAGCCCATGTTCCACTTGAACCCAAAGCCCAGGCCCCCCACGTCGGTGGGCTTGGTCACCATGGGCCAGGCGGTGGCTTCTTCGGCGATCATCATCACCCCGGGGCATTCCCGGTAGGCCGCCGCATTGAGCCGGCGCAGAAAATCGATGGCTTCGTAGTTTTCCTTGCCGCCATCCTTATTGGGGATCCACTGGCCGTCTTCCTTGCAGAAGTTGTGGTACAGCATGCAGCTCACCGCGTCGCAGCGCAGGCCGTCGGCATGGTATTCCTTCAGCCAGAACAGGGCGTTGGAGCACAGGAACGAGCACACCTCTCCCCTGCCGTAATCAAACAGCATGGTGCCCCACTGGGGCATTTCCCCCCGCAGCGGGTTTTCGTGCTCATAGCAGGGGGTGCCGTCAAACCGGCGCAGGCCGATCTCGTCCCGGGGGAAATGGGCAGGCACCCAGTCCAGTATCACGCCGATGCCGGCCTGATGCAGTTTATCGATCAATTCCTTCAGGCCGTCCGGGTCGCCGTAGCGGGCGGTGGGGCTGTAATAGCCCGTCACCTGGTAGCCCCAGCTGCCGTCAAAGGGATGCTCCATCACCGGCAGAAATTCCACATGGGTGTACCCCATCTTGCGGATGTAGGGCACCAGCCGTTTGGCGATCTGCCGGTAGGTGAGCATCTTGCCCTTTTTGGTCTGCCGCCAGGTGCCAAGGTGCATTTCGTAAATGTTCACCGGGCTGTGGTATGCGTCCCAGCTTTTTCTTTTTTCCATCCATTGGGCGTCCTGCCAGGCGTAGGTGGTCATATCCCACAGGCGGGAAGCATTGTTGGGCCGGCATTCGGTGGCAAAGCCGTAGGGATCCCCCCGGTAATGCCACACGTCATCCGCCCCCAGAATGGCGTATTTATAGCTTTTCAGTTTTTCATCGGCATCGGGATAATTGTATTTTTCCGGGTCGCTGGCAGCAGAAAAAAGCGTATCGGGCAAACGCAGTTCCCAAATGCCGTCGTACTGCTTTTCCATGGGATAGCGTTCCGCCTCCCAGTTGGAAAATTCGCCCGTCAGGCACACCTTTTTGGCGTTGGGCGCCCAGACGGCAAAATGCCAGTGCAGCCCATTATCCTGATAGACAGGATGGGCCCCCAGATATTGATAGGCGGTTTCGGAATGGCCTGAATGAAACCGATCCCTTTCCGATGCATCAGGTGGATTATACCACATAAAAAACAAATCCTCCTTCATGCACTCATTCAATTTCCTCTGCTTTGCATTATACCACAAAAGCAGGAAAATTTCCAGTCATTTTATCGCCAATTTGGCACACACTAATCAACAAACAAGGTCACTGGAGGACAGTTCATGCTATTTCGGATTTTTTCTTTTCTTTATGCGCCTGCCCGTCTGCCGCTGGAAATGCCAAAGGGGTTTGACCGGCGTCTGCGCAGGCTGCTCACCCATTTACCCCAGGATCCGTCCCTTTTCCCTGCCGCCCATGCCCTGGCAAATGAAAGCAGCTTCCTGTACGAAAAATACCTGGCCCTGAAAAAGGACCTGAAAGGCAGCCCCCTTCTGCCTTCCCGGGACCGGGTGCCCTACCTGCTTTGCGTGGCCCGGAATATCTGTGATACGCTGCCCCTTGAAAAAGGAAGGCTTCTGTTTGCCCTGCGAAAAGCCTATAAAGAGCAGGACATTTTGACCTGCGAGCTTTCCCTGCTCCCTGCTGCCCTTACCCTGGCCCTGCTGGAAAAGCTGTCCCCCTGCCTGGAACAGGCCCTTGTGCCCATGGAGGAGGAAAAAGCCCTGGCCCTGCGGCACACCTGCGCCCAGTGCCTGCAGGCGCTGCATGCACTGCCCCGCTTTCCCTTTGATACGTTTTTTGAACATCTGAGTCCTGTGGCCCGGGTGCTGCGGGAAGAAGAAACCTATCGGAAAATGGACCGGGAAAGCCGGCGCTACTACGTGAGCCGTGCCGCATACCTGGCCAAAAAATGGCGCCTGTCCGAGCCTTCCGTGGCCCGGGCCGCCCTTTCCCTGGCAGAAGGAAAGGAAGGGGCGGAAAAAGAAGCGGGCTATTACCTGATCGAAAAGCCCGGGCTCATTGCCGCTTATCTGCACAAAAATGTGCGCATGTTCAGCGAAAGGAGCAAAACCCTCCTTTTCATGCTTTCTCTTCTTGGGGCCAATATTTCCTTTGCCATCCTGTGGCTGCTTGTAAAAGCGCCCCTTCTGCTTTTGCCCTTTGGGCTGATCGCATTTTCCCAAGGGGTGCGGCATCTTCTTTTTGCCGTCTGCCGGCGCACCTTCCCCGCCCGGATGCTGCCCCGGCTGCAGAAAAAACACACGGCCGGCCAGCGGCTGCTGGTGGTGATCCCCACCCTGCTCACCGATGAAAAACAGGCCCTGAAAATGGCCGCCCACATGAACGCCCTGCATGCCGCCACGCCCCATGCGGATTTTATGCTGCTGGCGGATTTTGCGGACAGCCGGGAAAAATGGACGGCGGAAGACCAGCCCATTCTCCGTGCGGCCAAGGCGGCCATCCACGCCCTGAACCAAAGCGAAAGCCCCTCCTTCCTCTATTTCCACCGGGAGCGCACATGGGACGCCGGGCAAAACGCCTTCACCGGCCGGGAAAGAAAGCGGGGCGCGCTGGAAGAATTGAACCGGCTGCTGTGTGGTCAGGAAGGTACGGATGCCTTTCTCTACACTTCCGTGCCCCCTTCCTCCCTTGCCCGCCACTATGACCAGGTGATCACCCTGGACGCCGATACCATCCTGCCCCCCGGTGCCGCCGCCCGGCTGCAGGGTGCCCTTTTGCACCCTTTGCAAAAAGGCCGCATTGCCGTCATCCAGCCCCGGATGGAAACCCTTTCGTCCACCCTCCGCACCCGGCTGCAGCATTTTCTTTCCACCCCCGGCGGGCCGGACAGCTACCAAAGGCTGTTCCCCAATTTCTATCAGGATGTGTTTGGCCGGGGCTCCTTCGCCGGCAAGGGCATTTATGATCCCGCCCTGTTCCTGCAGCGCACGGAGGGCCGGCTGCCCGCCGGCCGCATCCTCAGCCACGACCTGATCGAAGGGGAGCTGGCCGTAAGCGCCATGGCGGAGGATATTCCTTTTTTCGACAGCCAGCCCTCCCGCATGGCCGGCTGGCAAAAACGCCTGCACCGCTGGACAAGGGGCGACTGGCAGCTGCTTCCTTTTCTGCTTGACAAAAAACTGCCCCTTCTTTCCCGCTATAAGCTGTACGACAACCTGCGCATCTCCCTTTTGCCCCTGAGCCAGACGGCCCTTTTGCTTGCCGGGGCTTTTTTGCAGAACCCGTTTCTGATGCTGCTGGGGCTGCCCTTCCCCTTCCGCGGCCTTCCAAAGCGGCTGATGCTGCTGCCCGGCAAAGCCGCCACCCAGCTGGACGCCGTCCTGCGTGCTTTGTACCGCCAGTTCATCAGCAAAAAAGGACTGCTTTCCTGGGTCACGGCGGATCAGGCGGAAAGCGGGCTGGGCCTGCCTTTATACTGCCTCCTTACCCCGCTTGTGTGCGGCACCGCCATGGTCATCCTCTCCCTCATGCCTTACGGCGTCTTGCCCGGGCTTCTTCCGGGCCTCCTGTGGCTTATCTCTCCCCTGCTCCGGGATTTTATGGACAGGGAAAAGCCCCGCCATGCCCCCCTTTCGGAAGGGGAAAAGGAAGCAGTGCGCACCCTTTGCCGGGATACCTGGCATTTCTTTGAAAAAAACGTGCATGCCGGCACCTTCTACCTGCCGCCGGACAACGTGCAATTGCAGCCGGAAAAAGGCCCGGCCCTTCGCACCTCCCCCACCAACATCGGCCTGTACCTGCTTTCCACCCTGGCTGCCCGGGAGCTTTCCCTCATCACCACCGCCCAGATGGCCAGGCGCATGCTTCGCACGGTGGACACGCTGGAGCAGATGGAAAAATGGCAGGGCCACCTGTACAACTGGTACAGCCTGGAGGATCTTTCGGTACTGGAACCCCGGTTCATTTCCACCGTGGATTCGGGCAACCTGTGCGCCTGCCTGTTTGCCTGTGCCCAGGGGGCCCGACGGCACCTGAAGGACATGGATTTTTCTGCCCACACCCTGCCTGCCCGGCTGGATGCCCTGGCCCGGGCCATGCAGTTTGCCCCGCTGTATGATTCTGCCGTTTCCCTGTTCCACATCGGCTATGACACCCGGGAGCAGAAGCTTTCCCCCGCCCATTATGATCTGCTGGCCAGCGAATGCCGGCTGGCGTCCTATGTGGCGGTCATGCAGCGTCAGGTACCGCTGAAGCACTGGTATGCCCTGGGCCGGAACCTGACCCGGCAGGGCGGCGGCGCAGCGCTCATTTCCTGGGGCGGCACTGCGTTTGAATACCTGATGCCCCATCTGCTTTTGCCCCTGTATGAAAACACGCTGCTCACGGAAGGCTGCAAAAGCGCCGTCCGGGCCCAGATGGCCGCCGCCCACCACCGCCCCTTCGGCATCAGCGAAAGCGGCTATTACGCCTTTGACCCTCAGATGAATTATCAGTACCGGGCCTTTGGCCTGCCCGCCCTTTCCCTGTCCGATGATACCGCAGGCCATGTGGTGGCCCCCTATGCTTCCATGCTGGCCCTGCCACTTTTCCCCAAGGCTGCCATCCGCAACCTGCAATGGATGCGCAGGCTGTCCTGGTATTCCCGGGAGGGGCTTTTTGAGGCGGCCGATTATACCCCCGCCCGCATGGAAAAAACGCCCCGGCTGGTGCAAAGCCACATGGCACACCATCAGGGAATGATTCTGTGCGCCGCCTGCAATTTGCTGACGGACAACGCCCTGTGCCGGCATTTCATGACGCCGGCCGCCCCCCGCGCCTACGGCTTTTTGCTGTGCGAAAAAAAGCCGGCCCTGCCGCCCCTTTCCCGTCCCCTGCCCAGGCCGCACCGGCATTCTCCGGATACCGCCTACCGCTTCCAGGCGCCGCAAAATTTCCCGCTTGCCGCCCATGCGCTCTCCGGCCATGGCGTCACCTGGGTGATGAACCGGGAAGGCCACGGCTTTCTCAAAAGCGCGCACCGGCTGTGGACCCGCTTTTTGCCGGACGCTCCCTGCGGCCCCATGTTTTACCTGAGGGATTGCGAAACCGGCGAATATGTGCGCCCCCAGTGCCGGGGGGAAATGGTGTTTGAAAACGGCTGCATCCTGATCCCCATCCGCGCGTTTTCGCTGGAAGGGGAAATGCGGCTGTTTGTGCTGCCCCTAAACGGCGAGGCCGTGGCGGATTTTCATTTGGAAAACAAGGGCGCGCAGGAAAAACAGGTGGAATTGATTTCCTATCTGGAAGTCACCCAATCCACCTTCTTTCAGGACGCCGCTCACCCCAATTTCCGGGATCTGTCCATCCGCATCGACCCCTTGAGCGAATCCGGGCTGATCAGCCGGCGCCTTTTGGCCGATCAGCAGGAAACAGTGCCCTCCCTTGTGCATACGGTAAGCGGGAAAGTGGATTCCCTCCATCGCCAGGGCGACAGGCTTATTTTCCTTGGCAGAGAGGGAGAATTGCATCACCCTGCCTCGCTGGATGCCCAAGCCTCCGCCGTTTGCTGCCGCACCGGCGCCGTGATCGCCCCCTGCATGTCCCTGCGGGCCGGGGTGCGGCTTGCACCCGGCAAAAGCGCCCATGTGCAGTTTTCCATTCACGAAGCCCCCTGGCCTGTCAAGACCTCTTCCCCTGCCCTGCACAGCCGGGAAACCCTGCAGCTTTGCCGCACAAAAGACAAAATGACCCTTCGCTTTTTGTCCATTCCTTCAGCCGCCATGCCCCTGTATGCCCAGGTGCTGGGCAGCCTGTGTTTTCCCGGCCAGCCCTTTCAGGCCCACCGGCCGGCAGCCATGGATACCCTTTGGAAATACGGCCTTTCCGGAGATTTGCCTGTATGCTGCGTGTACCTGAAAAAGCAGGATAAGGCCCTCATCCGCCATGCCCTTTTTGCCCATGCATGGATGGAAACCCAGGGCATCCATTCCTCCCTGCTGTTCCTGTGCAGCAAGCAGGCGGAAGATTACCGCACCCCCCTTCAGGATGCGGCCTGCGCCGCCCTGCACACGCTCAAAAGCGGCAAAGAAAACATCCACATCGTCACCGGCGATGACGCTGATGCAAAAAAACTGAAAAGCCTGTCCCACCTGTATCTGGAAAGCGGCGCGCCTCTTTCCGCCCAACTGGCCGCCCTGTGCGCGGAAAACCCAACGCCCCGGCTGATCGCCGTGCAGAAGGCACAAGGCATTGCACCGCCTGCCCTTGTGATGGAAACGCCCTGCGGCGGCTTTACCAGAGAAAACGATTTTTGCATCCACACCCCGCCGCCGTCCCCCTGGCACAACGTCCTCACCGGCCGGCGCTTTGGTACCATCCTATGCGAGGAGGCCATTCTCCATTCCTTTGCCGATAACAGCCAGATGAACCGCATCACCAGAAAACCTGCCGACGTGCACCGGCCCCGGGGTGCGGAAGAAATTCTGCTCCGGGAAAAGGAGCCTGTCTTTTTCTCCCTCACCTGCGGCACCGTCACAAATCAGCCCGGCGTCACCCAATACGCATCCATGGCCGGCTCCATCCACGCTTCCGTCACGGTTTTCAGCCATGCTTCCCTGCCCCTTGGCGTTCGGCTGGTCAGCCTGAAGGCCGCGGAAGATACGGAAACGGAGCTGCGGTTCGTCATCCGCTTTTCCATGGGCAAAAAATGGGGCTGCACCAAGGGGAATGAAACGGCCTTTGCCCATTCGGCGGATCAGCCCGGCGTAGGCTTTGCCCATGTGCCCGGCGCCCGGGTGCACCTGATGCCGGATGGTTTTTGCCATGCCCTCCGGCCGGAAACATGCGAAACAGCCTTTGCCCCCAGCGCCCTGTTCACCCTGCCCATTTCCCTCAAAGCCCGCCGCACCTTCACCCTGCCCATCATCGTGGGCTATGCGGAAAACGAAGCCGGCTGCGAAAGCGCCGTTCAGGCGGTGCTGCTGGACGGCCCGGCCCGGGCATTGCTGGACGTGCGCACCTTCTGGCAGGAAAAACTGGAAGGACTGCTACTCTTTGGCGCTTCGCCCCTGTTTGCCCCTTACCTGAACCGCTGGCTGCCCTACCAGGCCCTGAGCGCCCGGCTGATGGGCCGCACCGGCCCGTACCAGACAGGCGGCGCCTTCGGCTTCCGGGATCAACTGCAGGATCTTTTATGCTGCCTGCACACAAACCCCGCCTTTGCCCGCAGCCACATCCTTCTGTGCGCCGCCCATCAATACCGGGAAGGGGACGTGCAGCACTGGTGGCATGCCCCCCGCACCGGGGTGCGCACCCGCATCAGCGACGATAAACTGTTCCTGCCCTTCCTTGCCTGCCTGTACGCAGAAGTGACGGGCGACAACGGCATCTTTGCGGAAGAAGCGCCTTTCCTTCTTTCCCCGCCCCTGGGGGACCAGGAAGACGACCGCTACGAAACGCCGGACGTATCCCCGGATACCGCCTCCCTTTTGCAGCACTGCCAGCTTGCCATCGACAGCGTTGCCTTTGGCCCCCAGGGCATTCCCCTCATGGCCGGCGGCGACTGGAACGACGGCATGAACCGGGTGGGCGGCGAAAGCGTGTGGCTGGGCTTTTTCCTGTGCATGGTGCTGCAAAAATTCATCCCCCACTGTAGGGAAGATGCGGCAAAACACTACCAAACCCTGCGGGACACGCTGATGCAGAACATGGAAAAGGCCTGGACCGGAGAATGGTACCTGCGGGCCTGGTACAAAAGCGGCGAGCCCCTGGGCGGCCCCCATACCCATCCGCCCCGCATTGACCTGATCAGCCAGGCCTTTGCCTGCCTGGCCGGCGCTCCCCGGAACCGGGTGCGCCTTGCCCTTTCCCATGCGGTGGAAAAGCTGTACAAGGAAGAAACGGGGCAGGTGCTATTGATGCATCCGCCCTTTGCCCCGCAGGAACAGGCAGGCTACATCGGCGCCTATGTGCCGGGCGTGCGGGAAAACGGCGGCCAGTACACCCATGCCGTGCCCTGGCTGATCATGGCCCTGTGCCGGATCGGGCAATACCCCACCGCCTGGGAAATAGCCGCCCGCCTTCTGCCCATCACCCACACCGATACCCCCGAAAAGCTTTCCGTATACCGGCTGGAGCCCTATGTGCTGTGCGGCGATGTGTACGCCGGAGAAAACCTGGGCCGGGGCGGCTGGAGCTGGTACACCGGCAGCGCCGCATGGCTGTATTATGTGTACATCACCGTACTGCTGGGGCTGGAAAAGCGGGGCGACAAGCTGCGCCTTGCCCCCTGCCCCCACCCGGATATGGAGGAATTTACCCTGGTGTATCGCTACGGTTCCGCCTCCTACCACCTGACCGCCGGGCGCGATATTCTCTTTGCCACCCTGGACGGCGAAAAGCTATCCGACGGCTGGATATCCCTTCGTGACGACGGCAAAACCCATGCAGCCAGGTTTCCCTGGCGCGGCAACTGAAAAAACAAAAAGTGGGCCGTATGACCCACTTTTTTCATCTTTTTGTAATATTTATCATTCTCTTATGGGAATTGTCCTTGCATTTTGCCCATTATGCGAATCCTTTTTCCCACTTTACCATTCGATGTTTTCCACCAGTTCCGTCAAATTCCTCACGCCCATCACATAGCCCTTGGAATTATCCAGCCGGAAATCCGCCGCCGCCTTGTAGTAACCGATGCAGCGGTTGTACATATCGATCACGTCTTCGTGGGTGCCGCCGGCAAGGGTGGGCCGCCGGTCCATCTTGATATCGGAGAGGATCTGGTCCAGCGGGCGGTCGATATGGATGATGTAGCCGTGGTTTTTCATGATCACCACATTATCGGGATTGGTAGCCGCCGTGCCGCCGGTGGAAATGACGCATGGAGGCTGGCCCACCATGCTGATGAGCACCCCGGTTTCGGCGTTGCGAAAAAAAGGCTCGCCCAGCGTGGCGTAAATCTCGTTCACCGTCAGGCCGCCCATCAGTTCCTGCACCCGCAGGTCTGTATCCACAAAACGGACGTTCAAATTCTGGGCCAGGCGCTTGCCCAGGCTGGTTTTCCCTGCCCCGGACATGCCCACCAGAAAGATGTGGGATTTGAGTACGCTCATCCTTTTTTCCCCTCCGTTTGTATCCTGTTGTTCCAAGATTGCCCCTATTTTACCACATCTTTCGCATCTCTTCAAGCCCGGCATCCCGTCCCTTGCAAAGAAAAAAAAGAGCATTGCTGCTCTTTTTTACTATGGAATTATTTGGCGCGGGTCAGCACCATGGTGAGGCCGTCGGCGGTCAGGGTCAGCTTGTCGCCTTCCACCATATAGTCGCCGGGGGCACCGTCCAGCAGCACCTTACCGTCTTCCAGGGTGTAGGACTGTTCCTGGGTTTCGGTCTGGCCCATCATGGACATTTCAAGGATGCACTTGCCGTCCTTGGTGAATTCCATGGTGGCGCTCATGCCGCCCAGGGATTCGATCATTTCCAGGTCAGTGGGGGAAGCGCCGGTCATTTCCAGCAGGCTGTTCACGTCGATGTTCCACTTGCCCACGATATCCTGGCCCTTGCTTCCGCCGCAAGCGGTCAGGGAGAAGGCCAGCACAACCAGCATCAGGATGGCTACCATTTTATTCAGTTTCATCAGGGTTTCCTCCTTTGTTTTTATGCCTGCTTATCATATTTCGTTTTTTCGTCCCTGTCAAGCAAAATGTGAACAATCCGTGAATATGTTTACATTTGCGGCTGCTTTTGTTAAAATGAAACGAAAGAAAAATACAAAGGCAGAAAGGGGATTTTTATTATGCAGCGCGGCCCCAGCCGTTTTCTCAGCGATGAAGAAAAAGAGAACATGCCCAAGGTGACCAAGGAACTCATTTTCCGCATTCTTTCTTACCTGAAGCCCTACTGGAAGCAGTTTGTGCTGGTATTTGTGGCCATTTTGCTGTCCGCTGCCATCGGCCTTCTGCCCTCCATCATCACCGGTAAAATCGTAGACGAAGCATTGGTGGGCAAAGACATGAAGCTGCTGGTACAGCTGCTGATCGCCGCCTTTGTCACCATGACGGTGAGCCAGGTGATCGGCGTGCTGGAAAGCTACATCAACGCCTGGATCTCCCAGCGCATCATCTTCGACATGAAAAACCAGATGTACGACCACCTCCAGCACATGCCCCACTCCTTTTTCACCACCGAAAAGCAGGGCGATATCGTCACCCGCATGAACAGCGACATCGGCGGCGTATCCTCCGTCATTTCCGGCACCCTTACCTCCATCGTCAGCAATGTGGCCACGGTGGTCACCACGCTGGTGGCCCTGTTCAGCATGAGCTGGCAATTGGCCATTGTGGGCATTGTGGTGATCCCGCTGCTGATCATCCCCACAAGGTCTGTGGGCAAAACAAGGTGGAAGCTGCTTTCCGAAAGCCAGGCTAAGCATGACGAAATGAACCAGCTGGTGAACGAAACCCTGTCCGTTTCCGGCAGCATGCTGGTGAAACTGTTCACCCGGGAAGAAAAGGAATACGAACGTTTTGTCAACGTCAACGAAGAAGTGACCCAGCTGAACCTGAAAGAACAGCGCAGCGGCAAGTGGTTCCACGTGATCATGGGCATGTTCACCCAGATCGGCCCCCTGCTCATCTACTTTGCCGGCGGCTACTTCATCGTCTCCAGCCTGGACCCCACCCTGACCGTGGGTACCATCACCGCCACCGTCTCCCTCATCAACCGCCTCTACCGGCCCGTGCAATCCCTGCTTAACCTGCAGGTGGATTTCACCCGGTCCCTGGCCCTGTTCACCCGCATCTTCGATTACTTCGATAAAGAAATCACCATTGCCTCCCCCAAGAACGGCAAAAAGCCCGCCGTGCAAAACGGCGATATCCACTTTGATCACGTGGCCTTCTCCTATGTGCCGGAAAAGCCCCTGCTGACGGACATCCACTTCACCGTGCCCGCCGGCCAGATGTTCGCCATCGTGGGCCCCTCCGGCAGCGGCAAATCCACCGTTGTGAACCTGCTGCCCCGGCTTTATGACGTGATGAAGGGCAGCGTTTCCATCGGCGGGGTGGACGTGCGGGAAATGGACCTGACCTACCTGCGCTCCTGCATCGGCGTGGTCACCCAGGATACCTACCTCTTCAACGGCACCATCCTGGATAACCTGCGCTACGCCAACGAAGACGCCACCATGGAAGAAATTGAAAACGCCTGCCGTATTGCCAGCATCCACGAATTCATCCTCCGCCAGCCCGACGGCTACAACACCATGGTGGGCAACCGGGGCCTGAAGCTTTCCGGCGGCGAAAAGCAGCGCCTGTCCATCGCCCGGGTGATCCTGAAAGACCCCAAGATCCTCATTCTGGACGAAGCCACCTCCGCCCTGGACTCCATCTCCGAAAGCGCCATCCAGGATGCGCTGGAAGTGCTCATGCAGGGCCGCACCAGCATCGTCATCGCCCACCGCCTGTCCACCATCCTCAAAGCCGACCAGATCCTGGTGCTCAAGGACGGCGAAATCCGGGAGCAGGGCACCCACGAAGACCTGCTGGAAAAGGGCGGCATCTACCGCGAACTGTACGAAACCCAGTTCCGCAAGATCCTGGACATGGAAAGCGGAGCAACCGAATAAACTCCTCAACGTTCCCCCGGCAACATCGGAGGAACGTTTTTTGAACAATACTCCATCTTGTCATTTTTCCATTTTCGTATTATACTGTCATCAGAACATTTCCATTATTTACTAACGAGGACAATATGAGCATCACAACTGAAAATCAAGCAATGCTTGACTGTATGAACTGGTTAATGACGGAGAAAAACTGTTTTCGCTCCGCCGCTCCCGATGCTGAAATGAAAGCATTTTTCAATGAAACGAAGAAAATGCTCAGCACAAAGCAAACAAACCATACCCCGGACGAATACGTCGCTGTCTCCACTACTGCAGCCGAAAACTTTCTGCTGATTCTGACAAACAGCGCCCTGTATTTCGAACAGAAACCCAGCTCAAAAAAACTGCCCAAAACAAAGAGAAACGCAGATGAGAAGATTTCCTTCGTTACAACGGAAATAGATTGCAAAAAGGCCTGCGAATTCCTCAAAAACAATTTCTATACCGATGAGTTATACGAGTATTATCAGCGCTTTGAGCACTCTTCCATCTCACAAAAAGCAAAGATGCCCCTGACAAAAAAGATTGCAAAATTCATTCTGTATTTCTCTTTGGCTTTGCTGGTTGCGGGCGTTGTTATTTGGCTGTCCGGCTTTTTCATTTCTCCGGAGGCCGATGCACCGGTTTTCAACAACGTTTTTGATCAATTTGGCTACTGGTTCCATTACGATTTGCTCGGGAACGAAAAGCCTGTTTCGGCTGCCGCAAAATGGGTCAGCACATCGCACCTTACAGGAAGAATTATCCTGATTGCAGTCTGTGCTGCCCTTGCAATCGCCGCCCTTTGCTTCTCTGCAAGAATTTTCTACATTAAATGCAAACAAAGAAACAGCCAGCGTTGGAACGCCATCACCAATGTTTTCGCGAAATTTGCAAGCATTTCTGAAGAAATAAATAATTGGGAGGAGTAATCGTGAAAAAAATTCTTTTTGAAATTACAAAAGAAGCAATCAAATTAATCCAATCCGGCCAAGCCACTCTTTCGTCCGGCGGTGTCCGTTTGCTGACTGGTGAAATATTTGAACTGGCCAAGCCAGTCGCATCCGTTGCCAAAAACGCCTTAGGCAGTATTTCTTTGGGACCGGCAGGTGCTGCAATTGGTTTGGCTTCTTCTCTGGCGCAAAACGTTCAAACCGGTATATTACAGCACAGTGTAAACGTAGCAAATGCAAAGCTGGATCAGGTTATCGAACAATTGAATAGTTTTGCCACTGCCCTGCAGGGACTGCAACAGATTCAGGCGCTTTCCTGGGTCACCATGGGCTTCAGTCTGGCCAATATCGGCATTTCCGTTGCGGGTTTTCAGATGACATTGAAAAAGCTGGATCAAATTCAAGGACAAATCAAGGAGTTTTATGACCGCTATAAGGAAGACCGGCAAAGCGACCGTATTGAAGCGTTCCGCAACTGCCTGCAATCAATGAAGGCCCACCTGGGTTTCCTGCAGGAGAAATACAGTTCCGCTTCTTATGACGATCAGAATTTCATTCAACGGGAAGCTCTGATTGAAAAGGACATCATCACCACCTGCAATTTCATTCATTCCGTCAAGGAAGAATTTGTTGCCAACCGGATTGACCGGCAGATAGGCTGTCAGATTTTGTTTGTGCTGCTGCCCGTTTATGCCCAGACGATGAACGAATTCTGCTGTCAGTATTATTATCTGCATGGCTTTCAGCATCGCCTGTATGCCGATTGGCTGGCTGTCATTCACGAAATGAACGATGATGCATTCCGCGCCGGAATGAAGCATTTTCTCACTTTCGATAAAGCCTATGCTACACTGCCCATGGAAACAAAGAAAAATGCCTATCGTGTAGCTTTTGAATCCATCCGCCAGCAATCCGACAGGCTTGCTCTTTGCGAAAAGGCCATCCGCCAGATGACCTTCGAAGAATATGCAGGCATTGAAAATACGCTGAATCAGTTTGTTTATGCCGCCTTACCGGAAAGTGTTGAAGAGCTAAAAGGCATTGACCTGGATGCTGCACTTACCCAACAGATCACCAACGGACACTATGCAATAACAGACGACGAAATGGTTGTTCTTTCCGTAAACACATAATAGGGAGCCGCCCATGAACAAAGCCATTCTTCTTTGCGGCAAGCTGTGCTGCGGCAAAAGCACCTATGCCGAAAGGATCCGCAAGCAGGAAAAAGCCGTGGTATTGTCCTGCGATGAACTGATGCTGGCCCTGTTTGATCCCTTGCTGGGAGACAGGCATGACCTGATCAGCCGGCGCACCCAGCAGTATCTGTTCAAAAAGTCCCTCGACATCATCGAAGCCGGGGCCAATGTGGTGCTGGACTGGGGTTTCTGGCAAAAGCAGCACCGGGAGGCCGCCCGGGCCTTCTATGAAGAAAAAGGCATCCCCTGCGAATTTCACTACATCGATATCAGCGACGAAAACTGGCAAAAGAACATAGCCGAACGCAACAAGGCCATTGAAGCAGGCAGATCCGACGCCTATTTCATTGATGAGGGGCTGGCGGCCAAGCTGGAGCGCCTGTTCGAAGCCCCTTCCCGGGAAGAAATGGACGTGTGGTATGTAAATACCCGTCCTTAAGGAGGAAAAACCATGCGTAAGATCAACTGGGGCGTGCTGGGCACAGCCGATATTGCCAAAGGGTGCACCATCCCCGGCATGCAGCAGGCAGAAAACTGCCATTTGTACGCCATTGCCGGCCGTTCTATGGAAAAGGCGGAGCAGTTCAAAAGCCAGTTCGGCTTCGAAAAGGCTTACGGCAGCTACGACGCCCTGCTTGCCGATGAAAAGGTGCAGGCGGTGTACATTCCCCTGCCCAACCAGCTGCACCTGGAATGGACGAAAAAAGCATTGCAGGCCAAAAAGCATGTGCTGTGCGAAAAGCCGCTGGCCGTGAACGCAAAAGAGGCGGAAGAAATGTTCCGCTGCGCCAGGGAAAACGGCGTTTTCCTGATGGAAGCTTTCGCTTATCTCCACAGCCCCATCGTTTCCGCCGTGAAAAAGGACGTAGACGGGCTGGGGCCCCTCCGGTACATGGAAAGCGCGTTCGTCACCTCCGATTATCCTTTGGAAAACATCCGCATGCGCAAGGAAACCTACGGCGGCGGCACCTATGACCTGGGCTGCTATGCCATCAGCCAGATCCTCTGGATGTTCGGGGAGGAACCGCAGCACGTGCTGGCAACCGCCACCTTCTCCGACCAGGGCATTGATACCCTGTCCACCGGCATCCTCACCTTCAAAAACGGCGCCAAGGCCCACTTCACCAGCGGCATGGCCCTGCCCACCGGCCAGTTCCGCCGGCTGGACCGGTTCCACATCCACGGCGAAAAGGGTTCCATCCGCTCCGCTGCGGAATTCAACCAGCAGGGAACGCTTTCCTGGCGCCTGACCATGAACGGCCATACCGAAGAGAAAACGGTGTTTGCCCCGCAGAACTACCGGCTGGAAGTGGAACAGCTGGGCCGGTGCATCCTCAATGGGGAAACGCCCCATGTGTCGGAACAGTTTTCCCTCATGCTGGCCCGCACCATGGACCGTATCCTGGCCGCCATCGGCTATTGACAGCCCTGCGCACAAATAAAAAAACCGGAAGAGAAGGCTTGCTTTCTCTCCCGGTTTTTATTTGCCAGATTTCGTGCAAAACCCGTCACTGTGCCGCGGCGCCGGCGTCTTCCTTTTCTTTCAAAGACTGCATGTACCGGTGCATGGTTTCGGCCACAATTTTGCTGTGGGCCACCGCTTCCACCACCGTCCGGGGGCCATGCACCACATCGCCGCCGGAGAAAATGCCGGGGCGGGAGGTGTTGCCGTATTCGTCGGCCACCAGCAGGCCGTTTTTGTTGGTCTCCAGCCCTTCGGTGGACCGGACGATCACATTCTGCGGCCCCTGGCTGATGGAAACAATAACGCTGTCCGCTTCGTACAGCTTTTCCGTTCCCGGCACATCGGTGAAGCTGCCGTCTTCATTGCAAATCACGTCGCAGAAAACCACGCCTTCGTCCACAATTTCCACCGGCCGCTTGCAGTACTCAAAGGCCACGCCTTCCAGCTTGGCATAGGTGAATTCATACTGGCTGGCCGCCACCTGGGGGGTGATGGAGAAGCAGGTCAGATACTCCACGCCATGGCGCAGGGCGGTGCGCGCCACGTCCATGGCGGCATTGCCGGCGCCGATCACGATCACCCGCTGGCCCAGCTTGAAGGAATCGGGGCTGTTGAGGTAATGGATGCCAAAGTGCACATGGCCCAGGGTTTCGCCCTTGATGTGCAGGGCGTTGGGCTTCCACACGCCCGTGCCCACGAAAATGGCCTTGTAGCCGTCCCGGAACAGATCATCAATGCCGATGGCACCGCCGATGTTCACATTGGGGCGCACCCTGATGCCCTTCATTTCAATGTGGCGGTACTGGATATCGTCCAGAATGGCCTTGGGCAGGCGGAAATCCGGAATGCCATAGCGGAGCACGCCGCCGATTTCGTTCTTGCTTTCAAAGATGGTCACCTTATACCCGTAGCGGGCCAGAATGATGGCAATGGTGATGCCGGCGGGGCCGGAGCCGATGATGGCCGCCCGCATGCCGTTCCACTCCCGGGGCCCGCGCACCATTTTGGGAGCATAGGTGCGGGAAACGTACTGCTCAATGGTGGAAAAATGCACGGGCACGCTTTTCCTGCCCAGCACGCAGTGACCCTCGCATTGGTTTTCATGGTTGCAGATCAGGCTGCAGACGGTGGTCAGGGGATTGTTTTCAAACAGAAGCCAGCCCGCTTCGTCCAGCTTGTTTTCCCGCAAAAGGCGAATCACTTCCGGAATGGGGGTATTGATGGGGCACGCCTTCTGGCACTGCGGGTTTTTGCACTGCAGGCAGCGGTTCACTTCGTCCATAACATGTAATGCCATACCATCCATCCTTCTTCGTACATTTTTGTCCCGAATATTGTACAATACAGTCCCATCAAATGCAAGGTATGCCGGGCTCCCTTCCTGTCTTTTTGCTGCTTCTTTGCTATCGTCCTTCCTTCATCCGGGACACATCCTGCTCCGCTTGTGACAAAGGCCGGCTTTTTATCTGTATTTTCGTTGACCCTTCCTCCGGGCATATGGTATAATAAGAAGACTTTTAACCGAAAAAGGAGCACCTAAGGATGAAGCGTACGTTATTTCGTTCTCTGTTTCTGGCTTTGTGCCTGACGCTGCTGGCCTTTACCTGTGCCGCTGCGGAAGAAATTGACGTGGATCTCAGCCTGGAAAGCGGCTTCCTGCCGGACGCCACGGAAGTGGAGATCACCTGCAATTCCAACGACGTTACCATTTACTACACCATGGACGGCACCGCCCCCACCGCGGACAGCCGGCTGTACGAAGGGCCCATTGCCCTGTCTTCCACCGTTAACAAGCCGGACTTGCTTTCCAAGAACCTGGAAACCAACCTGGAAGAAAACCGCTTTGTGCCCTGGGTGGATTTTCCCTCCGCCCATGTGATCCGCGCCGCTGCCATCGATGCGGAAGGCAATGTGGTGGATACCGCGGCCGGCACCTTCTTTGTGGGGTATGACCGGGCCGAAACCTTCGGCGACCTGCCCGTCGTCAGCCTGATCATGGACGAAAAGGATCTTTTCGATTACGAAACCGGCATTTATGTGCTGGGCGCCACCCATGAAGAATGGAACGAAGAGCAGGAAGAGCCCTATGAAGCCTGGCAGGCCGTGGGCAACTATTCCAACACCGGCAAGGAATGGGAACGCCCGGTGGTGGTGGATTTTCTGATGGCGGAAGGGGAAAGCTTTTCCCAGAACATGGGTGTGCGCATCAAAGGCGGCACCAGCCGCACCGCCCCCCAGAAGAGCCTGCGCCTGATCGCCCGGGATGAATACGGCAAAAAGAGCATCAAGTATCCCCTCTTTGCCGATAACGTCAACGAGGAAACCGGCGAAATTCAGGACAAATACAAGGCCGTCACCCTGCGCAACGGCGGCAACGACCGGGACAACACCAAGATCCGCGATCCTTTCATTTCCCGCCTGTCCGAAGGAATGGAAATGGAAGTGGCCTCCACCCGTCCGGTGGTAGGCTACATCAACGGCGAATACTGGGGCGTGTACACCCTCACCGAAGAATTCAACGACAACTACATCCAGCATCACTACGGCATCGATAACGAAAACGTGATCCTGATCAAAAACGGCGAGCTGAAGGACGGCGACGAAGAAGGCATCGACGAAGATCTGTTCTGGGAAATGTTCGACTTCATCCTCTACGAAGATATGTCCGATCCCAAAATCTACGCCCAGGCCTGCGAAATGCTGGATATGAAATCCTTTGCCGATTATGTGGCCATCGCCCTGTACATCCACAACGAAGACGGCATTTTCCAGAACAACAACTGGATGATGTGGCGGGTAAGGGATACCGAAGCAAGCGATCATCCCCTGGCCGACGGCAAATGGCGCATGATGCTCTTTGATACCGATTATTCCTCCGACGTGTACGGCGACGGCAGGGGCTATTCCAACGATACCCTTTCCGATCCTCTGTTCTACGCCGAATACGACGAAATGCACATGGGCGCGCTGGTGAAGCAGCTGATGAAGAATGAAGACTTCCGCCGGGAACTGTTGCTTTCCATGAGCGACGTGCGCAACCTCTACTTCACCACGGACCGCACCAAAGCCCTCCTCAAGGACATGACCGCCCAGTATTCCCCCTATATGGACCAGACCTTCCTGCGTTTTGGCCCCTACTGGGTGGCGGAATGGAGCCTGGATAACCACTACTCCGGCAAGCTGAAAATCCTGGGCACCTATTTCGAGGGCCGCTACAGCCGCTTCCCGGATATTGCCGCCAAGGCCTTTGGCCTGGAAACCCCGGCAAACGTGAACCTGAAAGTATCGGACGGGGAAAAGGGCAGCGTGATCATGAACAACCGGGACGACAAGGCGTTCAACCAGACGGTGGAAACCAAGCTGTTCACCGAATACCCCATCACCCTCACCGCCGTGCCCCGGGACGGCGCCACCTTCAAGGGCTGGGAAAGCAACAACAAGAACACCGTTTTCTCCGATCCCACCGCCCTCACCACGCAGGTGACCATCACCGATTCCTGCGCCATCACCGCAGTGTTTGAGTAAGAAAAGCCTTCGGGCGCAACAAAAATCAAAGAAGAAAACCGGCTGAGAACATTCCTTTCGCGAGTATGATGTAAAGGAAGGTTTTATCCTTCCAATCACATCATGACTGCGGCTCGTTTGTGGTGAATGGTAGCGGTTATGACGAAAGGAAAAAACCTTCATCATAACCGCTATTTTCATTGCGAAAGGAGCTGCCACCATGAAACAAGAGCACGAATCCGACCTGAACATCTCCTATACGAAAATCGGAGACTACTACTTTCCCAATATTGCCCTCCCACCGGATGCAGGAGACATTGGCATCTGGGGCAGGCGGCGCAAGGAGTTCCTGCGGAAGCATCGCCCTATCCTGTTCAACGAACTGCTGTTGACCGGCGAATTGTCCAAGTATCTCGTTCAAGTCAATCAGGAAGCCATTGAACGTCTGGAAAGCCTCGTTGAGAGTATGAAGACCTCACAAGGCATTTCCGAAGAACTTAAGGCCAGAGATACAATGGCATGGGTGGGTGCCATGAACAACATCCGTGCCTGTGCTGAAGAGATCATCTATGCAGAGCTGGTGTATGTGTGATGAACGATCAGATCAGAACGCTGAACACATACTTCTGGAACGTGGGCAATGACATCGCTGACATCCGTCTGCTTGCTGAAGGTGCGCTGGCGCTGTATGAAGGTGACGCTTCGCCGCTTCATTCGTTGGGCATGCGAAACCATGAAGAGATCGCTGCCTCAGCCTTCGATACCATCGGTACTGCGCTGTACGATCTGCGAAAGCGTATTGCGGAGATGCAGGAGAGCCATCTGGGCCTAACGATCAAGCAAACCGCAGACTCAAAAAGTGAATAGTATCCATCCCGCCCGGCAGACCAGCTCTGCCGGGCTTTTCTTGTATGGTCCAATGATTCTCACAAATCCTGTCGCTATCTGACTACTTCTGCCGAAAACATAGACAGCTATCAATAGACAAGTTATAATGCACACGGATGAACCATGATCTTTTCAAAGAAATTTGAAAAAGTTTTGAAATCCTGGAAAAAACAGCCCGTTTTCGTGCCCTATACTATGAGGGGGTAAAAAACTGAATGGAGGTGACACCTTTGTCCCTTGAACTAAAGATACCGGAAGCAGAGAATTACTTTGTGATTCCGGGGAACAGCAACCTTCGCTGGCTGATGATGTTCTATGCGCTGCCCAGAGAGCTGGTAGAGAAGCGTGCTTCCTATTTGAAGCTGCCGCGCAACATGCGCCCGATCATGAACTCCGAGGAATACTGGGGCATGATCAACAACGACGCTTTTCTGGAGCTTATCTGGGATTGCTACGCCTGGGCAGCTTGGCAGTACATCCTTGTTCCCGGCAAGAATGGCGAGTACAAGCCCATTCCCGGCGACTGGCGGAACTACTCCGGCGATTTCCCCATCTGGAGAATTGCGTACACGCTGGTGCATCATTTCAAGCAGATCATGGAGAAACGCACCAACTGGACGCTGCAGCGGCTGTTCGATCTGAAGAAGGATCAGGAATTGCCGTGGCTGGGATGGGGCCAGTTCAGCAACATCGTTGCTGTGATGACGGAGATCGCTATTGAGGAAAACAATCTTCAGCCGGTGATTGATGAAACCTGGCTTCATCGTCAGAATGCGGACTACGATGGTTCAAGCACGGTTCGCCGTGATTTTGAGCGGACGTGGAATCACAGTCGGAAGAGCGCACCCATCTCCATCGAGGATATGCTGGAGAACGGCACGGTGGTGGACGGCGAAACCCTCTACGATATTCCCGACCCAAGGGAATCGTTTGAGAACCATGTGGCATCCAGCATGCAAATCGAACAGTTCAAGGGAAAACTGACCGAGCAGGATCGGATTATCCTGCAAATGCGCAACGACGGCCGCACCATGCAGGAAATTGCAGACAAGGTTGGCTATAAAACCCCCAGCGCAGTCAAGAAGCGGATCGAGAAGATCGCGGCTGCCTATACGGATTTCATATCCGCTGAGTACAGCGACTTCCTCGACGCTCACACCAAGTAACAACATCATACGCATATCAGCAGTCACGCCTGGCGTGGCTGCTTTTTCTATGCGGGAAAGGAGGAACATGAGCTATCAACTCTTCGATGATCTGCCGGACATTCTGGATGCCCGGCAGATTGCTTTGGCCCTGCGAATCTCGCGGGCAAGCGCCTACAACCTGCTCAGCAGCACGGATTTCCCTACGCTGCACATCGGCAAACGCAAGCTGGTCATGAAGGCTGACCTGATCCGATGGCTGAAAAGCCACACCAACACAAAAGCACGAGAACAATGAGAGGAAACAGCAATGATGGACTGCATAAGCGACACGATATCATTCCAACATTTCCAGAAAGTGAGGAATTCATGGAGAACAAAACCTTTGGTTTCAGCCGGAAGATCGGCACCACCCTTTATCGGGCAAATATCCACTATACACCCCAGAGCACCGAGTCCTTTGAAGAAAAACTGATGCGGCTGATCCGGCATGATGCGCTGGACATTTTCGGCAGCTATGGTATAATGAAGGTACCACAAGCGAGCCGTCAGTCTGAAAGGAGCCACTATGGCTATCAAGCAGGCTGAACAGCGGATCACCGCACTCTACGAAAGACTCTCCCGTGACGATGAACTCGTGGGCGAGAGCAATTCCATTGTCAACCAAAAAGCGTATTTGGAAGGCTATGCTGCACAGCATGGCTTTTTGAACTGCGTTCACTACACCGATGACGGCTGGTCGGGCGGCAACTTTGACCGTCCCTCATGGAAGCAGCTGGTGGCAGATGTGGAAGCTGGCAAAGTCGGTACGGTTCTTGTCAAGGACATGAGCCGTATTGGCCGAGACTATCTGCAGACCGGCTACTTCACCGAAGTGCTGTTCCGGCAGCATGATGTACGCTTCATTGCTATCGCCAATAATGTGGACAGCGACGATCCGGGCAGCAACGAATTCACGCCCTTCATGAACATCATGAATGAATGGTATCTGCGTGATCAGTCCCGGAAAGTGAGAGCCGCTGTCCAGTTGAAGGGCAGATCCGGCAAGCCCATCACCACCAATGCGCCGTATGGGTACAAGAAAGATCCGGAGGATCATAACCATTGGCTCATTGATGAGGAGGCGGCTGCGGTTGTCCGGCATATCTTCCATTTGTCCATTGAGGGACATGGGCCCTATGAGATCGCCAACATCCTGATGCGTGAAAAGGTAGAAACCCCTGGCTACTACTTTTCAAAACGCAGCGGCGATGCCGGGCAGGGCAACGGCTCACCGGAACACCGCTACGATTGGCACGGCGGTACTGTGCTGAACATCCTGAGCAAGCAGGAGTACATGGGGCACACGGTCAATTTCCGTACCCGGAAAGTATCCTACAAGTCCAAGAAAAAGGTGGACAACCCGCCCGAAGAATGGGTGATCTTCGAGAACACCCATGAGGCCATTGTGGATGCGGACATATGGCAGCTGGCGCAGCATGAGAAGGGAACAAAGACCCGCATTGATTCCGTAGGTCTGGCAAATCCGCTGACAGGGCTGATGTTCTGCGCAGACTGCGGTGCGAAGATGTACAACTCCCGGCATCGGAATGAGCGGAACAATGATGCCTCCGGATTGCATTTCGACACCTACAACTGCTCCACATACTCAAACACCCGCATCCGTGAAACAAGGATATGCTCTAACCACCATATCAGTACACAGGCTGTCCGTACCTTGCTGCTGGAAGCCATCCGAAAAATCGCCCAGTATGCTATTGCCGATCCGAAGACCTTTGCCCAGCAAATCCGTGCCGAAGCGCAGATACAGCACGAAGCTGCCGCTAAAGAACTGAAACGGCGGCTTGCCCGTGATCGGAAACGCTGTGCTGAGCTGGATGGTCTGTTCCAGAAGCTGTACGAATCCTATGCCACCGGCAAGATCACGGAGAAGCGGTTCGACATGATGGCTGCCAATTACGAAACGGAACAGGCTGAATTGGAGCAGCGCATTGCTGATGGGCAGCAGGAGCTGGATACCTATATGCAGGATGAAGACCGCATCGACAAGTTCCTTGATCTGACGAAACGGTACACCGACTTTTCGGAACTCACTACGCCCATGGTCAAGGAGTTTGTGGAAAAGATCGTCGTGCATGCTCCTGACCGCAGTACAGGGCAGCGTACCCAGCAGGTGGATATCTACTTCAAGTTCATCGGACAGTTCAGCATCCCGGAAGAAACAGAACAGCTCACACCGGAAGAACAGATCTCCCGGGACGAATTGGAAGCCAAACGGGCTGAATACCGCAGAAAGTACCAGCGTAGAAAAGAACTGAAGGCCCAGCGTGAAGCAGAAGCGGCGCTGGCTGACAAGAAACAAACAGAAGCAACCGCATAACGCAAACGGCGACCCGCACAGACAGTGGGTCGCCGTTTCCTATTCATTTCAAAACAAACATTCAAGGAGGAACCATTCATGAGCAGACGCAAGAACAAGACTACTGTGGAATTGCAGGCGGCAGCGGATCATGTTGAACAGGAGATCGCAAAGCTGCTTGCCCAGAAGAAAGACCTACGCAAACAAATCAATGAAACATCCCGGAAGGAGCGCAATGCCCATATCTATTTCCGTGGCGGTGAGCTGACCCATCACCTTGGGGACAAAGCCGAACTGCTGACCGACGAGGACATCAAGCTGTTCCTGGACTATGTGTTCAGCTTTGGCGGCGTCCAGAAGATCGTCAATGAGATGCTGGCGATCCGTCGAGGGGATGCCGAGGGCACCGTGGAGGAACTGCTGAGCAAAGCAGCCTTCGGGGACAAACGGGTACCGATCCGGAACACCGATGTTCAGACAAACTGACCCCTCACTGTGTGAGGGCGCAATTATACGCACGGTGCCCGTGCATTGCGCTCTCTGAGAGGCATTGCATGCAGCCCGCTGGCAGAGGGGGCTTCCCCTTTGCCAGCACCAGGGAGGCAAGCCCTCCCTGCGCCGATTCCATCGGCTACCCACCATCACAGTGCTGCGACGCTGAAGAAAGGAGACGATCCCATCCCCTGTCCTCATTTCTCCATATCCATCACCAGCCGTGGCAAAGGTCAATCTGCCATGGCTGGTGCTTCTTATTATCTCGGAGAGAAGCTGTATTCCGAGTATGACCACGAATGGAAATACTCCCATAGCGACCCGAAGCGTGTGCGGTACACGGAGATTATGCTGCCATTCAATGCACCGCCGGAGTATGCCGACCGTCAGACCTTATGGAATGCGGTAGATGCTGCCGAGAAAAGCACTAAAGCCCAAACCGCAAGACGCTTCACCATTACTCTGCCAAGGGAGTTGACCTTTGAACAGAATCTTGCCCTGATCCGCGACTACTGCGCCAAGCAATTCGTGGACAAAGGTATGATCTGTGATCTGTACTACCATGACTCAGGAAACGGCAATCCGCATGTGCACCTGATGCTGACTATGCGCGCCATGGATGAAAATGGACGCTGGCTTCCCAAAACAAAGACAGCATATGTGCTGGATGAAAACGGCCAGCGCATCCGTGAAACCAACGGCAAATGGCTGCGGGAACGCATGGATACCGTCGATTGGAACGACCAGAAATACGCTGAGATCTGGCGACACGAATGGGAGATAGCCCAGAACAATGCGCTGGAAGCTGCTGGTCGGACTGAGCGTATTGATATGCGATCCTACGAGCGTCAAGGCATTACAGATCTGGTACCGCAGATTCATCTTGGCCCGGAAGCTGCTGCATTGGAACGCAAGGGTATCTCAACTGCCCGTGGCGAACACAATCAAGAGATCAAGCATGTGAATGCCCTTATCCGTGGTTTACAGAAGACGATTGCTGCTCTGGGTGAGTGGCTGCAAGGCATTAAGGAAACGCTGTCTCGGCACGAAACCATCTCCAATCCCGACAATTACAACCTTGGTGAAGTGCTGCTCAGCTATCTGGAACTGCGCAAGGCTGACCGGGAGTTCTGGAATCATCGGGCACAGACAAAGGCTTCGCTGAAGGACTTGCAGGCGATTCTCAATGCTATCTCTTTCCTGAAAGAACGGGAGCTTGATACGGTGCATGCCCTTGGTGAATATTTGTCCCGTATCAACGAACGCATGAATGAGCTGCGTAAGGAAGTGCGCGGCAAGGAACAGCGTATTCGTGATATTGATGCGCTGCTGAACGCAGATAAGACCGTACACGATCTGCAATCCATGTATGATGAGTACAGCAGTATTCGTTGGAAGGGTGCAAAGGAACGGTTCGTTACTGCACATGCTGATGAGCTGGAACAGTACAAGAAAGCCCAGCGGCTACTGCATAAGTTTGGGCTATCGCATCCTATTGACCGCAAGTCGCTGCGGGCAGAAAAGGCACAGCTTGAACAGGAAATCGAGGCTCTGCGGCCTGATGTGGATGCGGTACAAACTGAACTGGATGAACTGAAAACTGTTCGTTATTGGGTACGCAAAGTTATTCCAGATGCGCTGCCCAGCCGTACAGAAAGCGGTTCCTCGTCTGTACGAGAAACCATGGAAACATATCAGAATACCAATGAACTGAAAGACCTGTTAGAGCAAACGGCGAAACAAGTTGTTGATCCCAACTGCGAGATAGCGCAGCATACCGAACAACATCAGCACAATGAAACCTTATGACAAAGCCCTGCGATCTACAGCAAATAGATCGCAGGGCTATTTTTTCTTCAATTCTTTGAGAGCAACAATTCGCACTCGTGATTTTGCATTTTACAAATAGGTGTAGCAGCTATATAATACAAGTACCACATTCTGACACAACGAGGTACGACTATGAGTACAAATGAAAAAAGTTATTTCGATTTCATGAGCGAGATCACCCCTGCGGACTTGTATTCTGGGTTGCTTGCACATGGACTGTTCTCCGAAAAACTCCCGCCCGTGTTTACATCTAAGCCATTCTTTGATTATGTACAGGCCAAGTCCCCTACATTTCAAAGTGATGCTCATAAGTACGTGTATTACGAGAACATGAGAAATATCAATGTTCCTCGTCCATTGGCAATTCCTAATCCATTTGCCTATCAGCAGCTTTGTGCATTCCTACGAGATAATTGGACCAACTTACAGGTACACTTTCAGAATAAAACGAGGAACGAATCGCATAGAGTCAGTCGCATTCATTTGCGCAAGATGTATCAGGAAGATAGTCTGTTCCAAATGAACTATGGGAATTGGCGAGTAGATGGCTCACCAGAAGTAGACATCTTAATGACAGGAAAAAGATATATGGTGAAAGCAGATATTTCTTCCTGTTTTTCGAGCATATATACTCATGCGTTATCTTGGGCCTTGGCAACAAAAGAGATAGCAAAAGCAAATCGAAGGAATGGTAGGTTATGGTATAACAAAATCGACAAGTTTGCCCGAAAGCTAACAAATGACGAAACCCACGGTCTGCTTATTGGCCCCCATGTATCAAATCTATTGGCAGAGATCATCCTTACATGTGTAGATTCAAAATTACAAAAATGGCCGTATGTGCGAGCCATTGATGATTATACATGCTATGTTGATAGCCATGAGGATGGACAGCGATTCTTGACTGAATTGGGTTCTGCTTTAAGAGAATACGATCTTTCCTTAAACCATAAGAAGACTGAGATTTTAGAATTGCCTCTCGCAGCCACATCTCACTGGCAGCGCAAACTAAACATGCTCCCCTTAACCACCTCTTATGGGAAAACTGATTTCCCTTTGACTCGAGCATATTTAGATCATGCCATTGAACTGATGGAACAGAACAAAGGAAATGCCGCCATCCTAAAATATGCTATCAAAGTCCTTTCGGGCAAGGATCTCACTCATAATGCCAAAGAGTATTTCACAAAAACGGTGTTAAGCCTTTCATTGGCATATCCCTATTTAGTAACCATGCTTGATGAATTCATTTTCAGTAAGTTTTGTGCGAGTTGTTCTTCTCATCAATGTATTCGCATTTTTGCTCAAAGAGCTTTAAAGGATGGCATTGCCAGACGTAATTATGAACAAGCCTCGTATGCTATCTTTTTTGCTGTAAAATATGGATTTCAATTAGACGGGTTTGATATTGCTACCGCAATACAAAGTGAGGATAGTATCTTTATGCTAATGGCATATTACTACGCTCAAAAAGAAGGATTAACCAATGATGTGGCTCAGTTAAGAACTTCGGCACAACAGTATGCATCAGATTTGCTTACCTTTGACGAGTATTGGATTTATCTCTATGAAATTTTACCTAAAGAAGATCTACAAGAAGAATGGTTAGAATTAAGAGAAAAAGGAATTTCTTTTGTCAAACCGCTCTCAGACTGGTAACGTGAACCAGATCAAGGAAGTCAAGAAGCTTATTCTCATCAGTTTTCTTCTATGCTGCTCGTGCTGTAAGAACGAAACAGCAATCAATTTGCTAAAACAAAAATTGTTATGAGTAACGTGCCAAATGCACAAAAGCGCAGAGCCTGCCCTCTCCAACAAAAAGGGTGCAGGCTCTGCATTTAAGTTATCGCTACATTCACGAGCTTTGATTGATGGATCACTGAGGCTATGCACATTCCTAATAGAAAATAAGCATCGATACCTATATTATGTTCATGAGGTACGTTATTATAAGTGAAGGGAGGTGAATGACATGGATCAGCAAGAACAGAAGCTGCGTGAATTGGTAAGCGCTTATCAAGCGGAGCTTCTACGGTTTTGCTATGTGCGATTGCAGGATCGAATGCAAGCTGAAGATGCTGTGCAGGAAACCTTTTTGAAGGTTTACAACGCCCTTCCCGACTACCGTGACGACGGGCATGAGAAGGCATGGGTGTATCGCATCGCGCTCAATGTCTGCCGTGATATGCTGCGTTCAGGCTGGTTCAGACGGATCAACCGGCATGTCACACCGGAGCTTCTTCCGGATGAAAGTTCACCACCCGACGATGATGAGATCTCTCTGAGTATGGCGATCCATCACCTGCCTGACAAATCCAGAGAGGTCATTCTTCTGTACTATTACCAGAACTTCAATGTAAACGAAATCGCAAGCATTCTGGGGATCCGTCAGCCATCTGTTTCAGAACGACTGAAACGGGCCCGAAAGCAGCTCAAAGACATGCTGAAAGGAGAAATGTTGGATGAATAAGCGAATTCATCAGGCAATTGAGAACACTCATGCCGGACTGAAACCGAATGAGTTTCTGGCAGATAAGATCATTGCTGAGCAGCACCATCGGCAGGATGAAAAACGCAAAGGCGGTTATTGGCTTTCCCTTCCACAGAAGGCGAAGAACATTGTCGTGTTTGCTCTGGTGTTGATGTTGTTTACCGTTACCGCCTTTGCGCTGATGCGTCCCATGCGTGCTATGGATGATGGAGGCGTGTGGACATATGAGGAAGGCAAGCTTATGTTCCAGCGCTCAGGTGCAAAACGACCTCAGGTGGTGCTGGAGAACGACAGCATCGTTGCAATGGCAGCGGATGTGGATATGCCCGGAACGCTGTACTACGTTACCTGGTCGGAGGAAGGCCAGCGGTTGCTGTCTACCACCAGTTACGGGCTACCCATGACACCCGGTCGTGATCTCGACAGTTCGTTCAACATCACGGATATGGTTGCTACAGGAGGCCGCGTATACGCCGTGGTGAATAGCAAGCAGATTAGGAACAGCGTATATAGCATTAGTGTACGCCCTGATCAAGCAGAGTATGACGCAGCTCTTCATATCGAGGGCTGGACCAACAAACGAGTGAGCAATCTTTCGCTGCACGGTGATGTACTGTTTGCATACCGCGAAACAGGCGAGTTGGCTGCGATCAATTTACGCACACTCGAGTTGTTCTGTCCCCCTGTGAAAGTGAAAGGTCTATTGGAGATCGTGGCAGGCTTTGAAAAGGACGGCGATCAGTATGCTTTTGTGATCAACGAAGAAGGACGGTTAATGATACTCAATGCCCGTACGGGTGAAATGTTCTATTCGGGTCAGCGGATAGACAAGAATACGGAGAGCATGAGCCGTGACGAAACCAATCTGTATACCTATGATTTCGATGGAAAACAAACTGGTTGCTTTAATATCTTACAGCTTAGCGGCAAAAAAGTTGACCACCTGCTGACGATCGTTGATGGCCCGCACCTTGAAGAACCTTCGATGGCTATTGCTATCGAAATGTTTAACAAGAAGTATCCGAATGTGGAAGTGGTTCGCCGGGATATTCTTGACAACCGCGTTCTGGCCACTGAAATGATGGCGGACGAAGGCGGCGTGGATGTGTTTGCCATGCAGGGCATGTATGGTATGACGCCAGCTCCTGGCTTATTGGCAAACGGTGCCATCATTGATCTGACCGATATGCCTGAAATGCAAGCACTCCGGGATGATTACCGGGATATCTGGGGATTGATGTCCACTCATGGGCGGCAATACGGTGTGCTGTGGGAGACAGGTGTGGAGCTGTTCCAGGTAAATCCCAAACTGGCAGAAGCTGTGGGGTGGGAGATTCCTACCGGTGTGTGGACATGGGAAGACTTCGATGCTTTGGCTGATAAAGTATACGCCTATAACCAGACCGCCGAAAAACCGATCTATTTGGCTGGCGAGAATGTGCTGACCAATATGCGCTGGCAATACGAAGCAACGCATACCGACTACTACCTGGGCACCGCGGACTTCCAAACGGAGGAATACTTGGGCTTGCTGGAACGAATCCAGGATCTGAGCGTGAGAGGCTTGATCTATATAAAGGATCCCCATGACCTCAGCTTCGACATGCCGGATAACACCCTGCTTTGGGCGGAAGAACATGCATTGGGTAAACTGGGAAATGATACCTATGTATTACCTCCTGTCTATGATATTGAGAATCCGCTCTTCCTGGTGGATTCCTGGTGTTTGATGGCTAATGCCAACTCCAGACACCCGGAAGAAGCAGCCTATTTTCTGGCATGCTACGCTTCGGTGGAAGCGACTTCAAATCAGTTTTATCTCAACTGTGGTCAGTGGCTGAAGGACAAATCCCTTTACGGCGAGCAGCATGATATGCGCACACCGCCTTCTGCGCAAAATGAGTACCTTTACAATTTCGTGCTGGAGCACGGCGTCCCGCAGCTTCGTGACCTGGAGCTGATGCGTCTGCAGATTACTGAAGGTCTGCTGGAAATGCTGATGAACGGTGACATTACGCCTCAGGAATATGCTGATACAATGCAACAGAAGGCAGATATGCTAATAGGTGGCTGACCATGAAGAAGCAGAAATTACTTCTGATCGGCGCACTTCCCTTGTTGGGATTCGCTGCATGCTATCTGGTTCCGCTGGGAATGACGGTCTATTACGCTTTGGTAAACAGTGCTTTCGATGATCGCTTTGCCGGACTTGATAATTTCAGCTATGTAATGAGCAATCAGTACTTCCAGATGGGAATGCAGAACCTGTCTTTGCTGGGTGGTGGAATGATTCTGGCGGCATTGCTGGCCTCATTGGTGATAGCACCGCTGCTGTATCGGCATCCGAAGCTGGCTGGGCTGGGCATGGCCGTTCTGCTTCTTCCGCTGCTGTTTCCTTCGGTTTCGGCAGTCAGTCTGTGGTCAGCGGTGTTCGACACCCGGTCCATGCTGGCGTCAGCATCCTCTCAAGCCGCACTGATAACGCTCTATCTCTGGAAGTATGCTGGTGTAGGTGCTGTTCTGCTTTACACGACATTGCAGAAAATCCCACAAGCCATTACCGACGCTGCCGCGTTGGATGGGGCTGGCGCTGTCAGGACATACTTTGCCATTCGTTTACCCATGGCCGGAGAACAACTGGCTGGCGTGATGATCTTTCTGACCATGTTCATGTTCCGCTGCTATAAAGAAAGCTATCTTCTCTTTGGCGATTATCCATCGTCCAAGGTATACATGCTTCAGCATTACATGAACCATCAGTATGTGAAGATGAATTTCCAGTATGTCGCTGCCTGTGCGGTCTTGCTGGTACTCTTTGCGCTGATTTTGTACGGGGCAGCGTTTCTGATCATGAAAAGGAGGCGGCTGGCATGAAGAAAATCACCGCATGTGTGCTGGTTATTCTGCTTCTGACATTTGCCTTGCCGATGCTGATGCTGTTCGCTGCTTCCTTCTTTCAAGGGGATCTGATTTCGTTCCTGAAAGCCGAAACGGTTTTTCTTCAAGCTTCCTGGCAGCGATATACCATCATGTTTGATAACGAAGAACTGCTTATGCAGCTGATGAACTCCATAAAGATCGCACTGAGTACGCTGATTTTGCAATTGCCTCTGTCGGTGCTGGGTGGTCTGTTCCTGGCTCGCAGCAGTATCAAGGGCGTCGGGCTCATTCGTGTGTTGCTGCTATTGCTATTGCTGTTGCCCTTCCAGAGCATCATGGTACCTGTGTTCAAAATGAGTCGCTGGCTGAATCTGTACGACACGCAGCTTGCGGTGATCCTGATGCAGGCGTTCTCACCTCTGGGTCCGCTGATTGATTGGCTGCTGATCCGCGCTATTCCCGGCGAGCATTGGGAAGCTGCACTACTGGATTGCAGATCTCAACTGACTATCTTCTGCCGTGCAATCATGCCTCAACTGTTGCCCGGTCTTGCCGTACTGACACTTCTGTGCTTTGCCGAGGCATGGAATCTGGTGGAACTACCGCTGATCCTGTTGCCGGACACAGAGCTTCGTCCTGCCTCTCTGATGCTCAACGATATCAGAAGCGGCAGCAATCAGTATGCCGAAGCAGTCCTGTATGCGCTGCCGATTCTGTTGCTCTATGGCATCACTGGTATTACGTTAAAAAAAGAAGACATATCAATCGTATAGGATCAACTTCCTGTATCTGACAGACCAAATATGCACCAAACAAAAACAAGCCTCCTGCAAAAACAGGAGGCTTGTTTTTTGGACCTTGGGGAATACCGTCTGTTTTGGATAAATTTATCCTTGACAAATGGCTTCCTCCCAGCCGGTTTTTTCTATTGTATCCGCCGGTTTTTCCGGATCATTCGTCCGCTGCAAACAGGGGCAGAAGCGCGCTGTTTTCCGGTACAAAAGCGATGAATTCCTCCAGCTGTGCCTGCACGGTCACCCATTGCCCGCCCAGGTACACCCGGCCGTCTTTGGTCAGCTGCCAGCTGCCTTCGGGCAGGTACACCCTGCGTTCCGTCTGTCCCTGCTCCATAATGGGCGCAAAGAGAATATCGTCCCCGAAGAAATACTGATCCGCCAGCTCATAGCAGGTTTCATCCTCCGGATAAGCGTAGAACATAGGCCGCATCAGGGGCAGGCCTTCCGTTTCCGCCTTGTGCATCTGGGCGTCAATGTAGGGCCGCAGCTTTTCCCTTAGGTGGATCAGGCGGCGGATGATCGCATAAGCCCGGTCGCCGAACTTCCATATTTCGTTGGGCCCGCCGGTGGGCTCAATGATGCCGGGGTTGCGCACCGGCGCATCCGCAATGCGCTGGCGGGAGCCATGCAGACGCATAATGGGGCAAAACAGCCCGAACTGGAACCAGCGCACCACCAGCTCCCGGAAATATTCGCCCTGGGTATCCGCCCCCCAGAAGCCGCCGATATCGCTGTTCCACCAGGGAATGCCGCACACCGCCATGGAAAGGCCGCTGATCACGCTTTGCCGGAGTGCCCGCCAATCGGATGGAATATCCCCGTTCCACACCGCGGCACCGAACTTCTGGCTGCCGGGGTAGGCTGCCCGGGTGAGCAGGATCACGTCCTCTTCCCCCGCCGCTTTCAGCCCGTCATAGAACATTTTGCAATAGTAATAGGGGTACAGCATGGCCGTCTGGGCGCCGTTGCCCTTGTAAAAATGCAAGTGCCCGAACTGCTGGGGATGCACTTCCGGCTCCGCTTCGTCCAGCCAGAAGTTGTGGATGCCTTTATCAAAATAATGCTGCTTTGCTTTCTGCCACACATATTCCCGGGTGTCGGGATGGGTGGGATCAATGAACGTTTGCTGGCCGTAAAAATTAAAGGTACCGTACTGGCCCACTTCGGTGCGCACCAGCATGCCGCCTTCATCCATGACGCGCCAGTTTTCGCTGTTGGGGTTGATGGTGGGCCAGATGGATACCACCGGCTGAATGCCCATTTCCTTCAGCTCCCGGCACATTTTTTCAGGGTCCGGCCAGTATTTGGGATCAAACTTCCATTCTCCCTGCTCCGTCCAGTGGAAATAATCAATCACAATAGCAGAAATGGGGATGCCCCGCTTTTTGTATTCCCTTGCCACTTCCAGCAATTCTTCCTGATCCTCATACCGCAGTTTGCACTGCCAGAAGCCGCCGGCCCAGCCGGGAAAATGGGGCGCGTAGCCGGTCAGATCGGCATAGGTCCGTGCCACATCCCGTGGCGTATCCCCTGCCATCACCACAAAATCCGCCTGGTAGGTGCTGTCGCAGCACCAGAGGGTGCGGTTCTTGCCCAGCTCCACACGGCCGGGGGCAGGATTGTTCCACAAAAAGCCATACCCCAAAGAAGAATACACATAGGGAATGGTGGATTTTGTGTTGAAATGCATCAGGTCGTAAGAAGCGCCCTTGCGCTGGAAACAGTCCTGCTGTTCCTGCCCCAGCCCGTAGAACTTTTCCCCTTCGTTGGCTTCAAAGGAAATGCAGGTGCGGTAATGGTCGCCCTCGGTGTGGACGAACATATTGGCCGCATCCCCTTCGGTGCGGGTGCGCAGGATTTCCTTGCCCTTGCGGTAAAAGATAAGGCGCCCGGGGAACCAGGGCCCGCAGTCCTCCACCACCACCTTCAGATGGCCGGAAACAAGGGTAGCCCTGTTTTCTTCTTTCGTCAGCACATAACTGGCCGGCTTTGCCTCCAGCAGCGTCCAGTTTTCATCGCTGATGCGGGTGTTGCGGGTGACCCGGCAGCGCACGCAGTTTTCGCCCCAGCCTTCCACCTGCCACATGCCGTGAGGAGCACGCAGGATGATTTTTTCATTCTTTACTTGCAGCATAGCTCAAACGCTCCTTTTGCTTTACGATGAGATCACGCCTTTTTCTGCGCTGCGGAGATGGCCGCGCCCATGCGGCTGTCCGTCCGTTTGACGGGCTGGGGCAGATGCTCGAAAGGCACCAGATCATGATGGGTTTTGGCCAGATGGTTGCGGCCGGATTCGTGGGTGGTGCCGCTGTGCACATACCCTTCGGACCGCATGTAGGCAATCCAGCGCCGGTGTTCCAGCCTCTCCACCATGTACCTTTCTTCAAGGGTCAATTCCTCCGCCGGCTTATCGGCGCCGGTCATATGCTGGTCGATCCTGGCCCCGGCATGAATAGCGGCCGCCAGGGAAGAATGATAATTGTATTCATAGCGCCAGAAATCTTCCATTTTATCCGGATCATGATCGCAATAGGCGCAGTGACGGGCAAATGCCTCTTTTTCCATTTCGTAATCCAGCACCACCTTCTCCGTGTAGGAGGAGGCCATATCCCCCACAAAAGTGATATCGTAGGGCTGGCCGGCGTTATTGGTGGCCTGGCTGAGAATGGATTTGGACCGGCTGCCGGGCAGCACAGCGAAAATATCGGGATGCAGGCCCATGCGTTCATACAGCATGCGCATTTCCACGGCCGCGGTGATATTTTTTTCGTCAGACCCCAGCGAAACAAACACAAACGTGGCATCCCGGATTTTTTCAATGCAATCCGCAAAGGCCTTGGTTTCCACATCGCACCCGGCATGCACGGTGATATCGTAAACGGCGTCATCCGGGTCCGCATTGCGGTTAAATTTATCATTCATCAGTTCGGGGCAGCGCGCGGCCAGCTTATCACCGGCCAGAGGATCGGCATCGAACGCATGGATCTTCAGCCGGTAGCCGTCCATCTGACAATACCAGCTGAGGCCCTTGAGCATTTCGCTGCCACGCCCGCCAAGGCCCACCAGCACCGCGCTGATCTGCTTTTCCCGGGCGTTTTCCATCGGCCGTGCCCCGGCAAAAAGCCGCCCGCCTTCTTCATGCAAAATGCGAAGCACCAGCGAACGCACAGGGTCCACCCGGCGCACTTTCATTTTATCCCGCTTCAGGGCGGATAAAAGCAGCTTTCCTTCCACCCCGGTGGAGAAAATGTACAGATGGGTTTTGTCCCGGTCGGCATAACGGCCGCTCAGTTTTTGAGCGTCATTGACGTTTTGCAGTTCATCCCGGCCGATGGCAAAGAAATACAGGGCTTTTTTCCGGCTGTGGAAACGCCAGTTGATATGATCCACCGTTTTTTTGAAGCAGATGGCACCCATCTCCCGGGTGTTTTCCAGCAGGCTTTCCTGCTGGTCATCCCCGCCGTGCACCCCGGCAAACGCCACCCGGGCATGGGGATGGTTCTTCATAATATCAGCGGCCAGCAGGCAGGAATGATCGTTCAGCTGAGAAAACACATACACATCCCGGAAATAGCTCAGGCTGTAGCGCGCCAGTGCAGAAAGGTTTTTGAAGAAAGAGAACAGGAAAGTAAACGACAGAAGGGGCGAAAAAAACTGTACCACCATGGTCAGCCCGATGTACGCATTGCGCAGGCGCTCCGGCGCCTGATCCACATGCTCCAGAATGGCGGAGTACATACCGTCTGCGCCAAACACACGGATGGCACACTGGAAGGCAAACACGATCGCCTTATCCGCCTGCATGGGCGCTCCCTGCCCCTGGGCCAGAAACGCCGGCAGGCACACCAGCACGCAGGCCGAAAAAAAGCCGGCAAACAGAATGTGCACGGGCTTCACCACCCGTCCCCAGCGCAGCCGGGCCGCAGAACGATAAATGGCCGTCAGGATGCTGATCGCCAGCACAGCCAGGGCTGCAAAAAAGCAGATACGCCAACTCATATCCATTTTTCCTTTCGTATACAAATGTTGTTTTGTTCATTATGGGCGTTTCTTTATTTTTTGTCAAGCATCGGTGAAAAAAAGCCGGCAGGGCGGCGGAACAAAAAAAGCGGCAGGAAAATGTTCCTGCCGGTCAGGGTGTCAAAAAAGAATTTTTGACACCCTGCGAATGAAAGTGCGTAAAACGCTCTTTCATTCGATCACATCACATTTACTGTAAAAATGGGTTTGCAGCCTCCTTATGGAAGCTGCAAACCCTATTTTTACGGCCGTAAATTGATAGAGGAAGCGCCATAGGCGCCTGCTCACAATTCGGCATTGTCGTTCATTGCCGCACAGGCGGCATGAACTCTGTGCCTCATTGGGCCTTCACCTGCCTGTATCTGCCACAGGCAGCGGCAGGTTCGGCCCTCGGGGCGGCAAAGCCACCCCTGCGGATTACACATGAAGGGGCTGCGTCCCCTTCATACATCCCCAGAGTGGGTTTTTTGACAATCTGAGCGGCAGGAAAATGTTCCTGCCGCTCACTTGCCTGTTTATTCAATGTGTTCAAAAAGATCATCCGCCGCTTCATCCGGGCCCACGGTGGAATGGTAAAGCCCGAAAAGGTTGTTGGCGTAGGGCCCCCAGTCCTGCACAATGAGGCCGTTGCTTTGCTGGGACACATGGCATTCAAAGGCCGCTTCCGCCACGTCAAAGGCGGTGCGCCCGTCAAAGAAAGCAAGAGGCTTTCGCCAGTCAAAGGTGATCCGGTTTTCCCGATACAGGTGCAGGTACAGCTTTTTCACCTGCCAGCCGTTTTCCCCTTCTGCTGCCGTCTTCAGCGCCTTGATGGCCGCATCGGCACACACCCGATGGGCGCCATGGCCGTATTCGCCGCCTTTGTCGTGGGTCAGCACCACATCGGGCTGATAATGGCGGAAAAGCCCTTCAATGTATGCCACCACGTTCTTTTCGCCCCAGAAGCCATAGCTGTCCCCCAGGGAATTGTTTTTGATGTCCTTGAAAACACCCATGGCAGGGTATGCCCGCACGCCGCACAGCCACAGCCCGTCCAGCAGTTCGTTACGGCGGCAGGAGGTCTGGTCGGTCAGGTAGCAGACGATGACGTTCTTTTGCATTTCTCCGGCATAATAGGGAATGATGCCGCCAAAGAACAGCAATTCGTCATCCCCATGGGCCGAAAGCACCATCAGGTCCGCCTTGCCTTCAAAGGGCCGCCAATCCTGCACCCAGGCAGGCGTTTCCCCTTCCCCCAGCAGATGGATTTCTGCAATGGAAATATTCTCCGCCGTCACCGGCACAATGCGGAAACGGGAAAGGCCGGGCAGGGGCAGGTAGCTGTTGGCATAAAGGCGGTCATCGGAAAGAAGGGTTTCCCATTCCCCCTCCTGCTGCATCACCTGCACCTGATAAGGCGCTTCCCTTCCGGAAAAAGAAAGATACATCCCGTGGCATTCCTTTCCTTCCGGCGCGATGATCTCCAGGTATTTGCCCGTGTACGCCGTCAGGTACGAATTGTCCGTCATGTCCTTTTTCCCCTGGGAGCGGGGGGCGAAGGTGAACGTGCATTGCCCGGTAATCTCCTGTGCTTCTTCCCCCATGGCTCCAAAGGGCATAAGGCACAAAAGCAGCAAACCCAACACAAACCATTTTTTCATGGTGCACCAGCCTCGTTTCGTTTTTTCCTGCATCCAGTATATACCATTCTCCTGCGGAAAGCAAATAAAAAACCGCCAATTGCCTGGCGGTCCAGAAAACTTAAAGCTGATGAGCGTTTGTGGGGTCGTTGATGATGCCAAAGCCCACCAGCACCGGGCACAATACATTCAGCAGCCCGTCCACCGTGCCGGAAATATCCAGCCCGCCGAATTCCTTCACACAAAAGACGATCAGCGCGCCGATGGCCGTCCACAAAGCCCAGCTTTTCAGCCTGTTCTGCTTCACTTTCTTCAGCTTCCTTTCTTCATATCACGGATATCGTGCTCCGCTTCGGTCATGCGCCCCTCCAGCCGGTAGGTGCGCTCCACCAGGTTGTTGTGCTTGTTCACCTTTTCCTCCAGCTGGGCAATGCGGTACACCGTCAGCCGGTTGGAAACAAGAATGCCGCCCAAAGTGCCCCCCAGGGTGCCGATCAGGGAAATGATGGCCACCCAGATCCCTTCCGTCATGGCGATACCTCCGTTTCCCGAAGCAGCAAAAGGGCTTTTTCCAGCAGCTGCACGGCCTTATGAAGAGAAGCATTCCGCGCTTTTTGCAGATACCTTGCCATGCAATAGCCCCCCTTTTCCGGAAGGAACACCCATCCATTTTCTTCTTTCGTACCGGACACCTGAGCGCCGTTTGCCAGATGATCCATCACCGGGTATTTTTCGCCGGGGCCGGTGCGCACTTTCAGTTTACCGCCGGTAACAAAATAGCTTTCCGTTTCATACACGGCATCATCAAGGCCCTTGTATGTGCCCGCATGGCTCCATTTACCAAGGGATGTATCCTTTTTGATGCCGCCGGATACGCCGGTGCAATGGGTGATGACAAGCGGAGCAATGCCGGTCACAACGCCCACATGGTAATAATCATTGGGATCGGCATGCCCCTTGTAGGAAGCGGGCAGAGCGTAATTTTCTTCCCCAGGCGCCCGGTGCTTAAAGACAATATCATTCACCCGAAGCTGCGAGGGGGATGTGATTTTCCCAAACCCCTGCATGGCATTCCTGGCGGCATAATTGCTGCCGTGGGTGCCTGTCCATTTGCCCCCGGCCAGGCGGATGGCGCCGATGATCAGGCCGATGCAATCGCACTTGCCGCCGGTGCCATCCATGCCCAGTTCATATTCCCGGACACGGTCAATATTCTTTTTCAAGCCTTGTGAAAACTGTTCGTTGGTCATATTTGCTCCTTACTGCCCCACATTGATTACCTGGCTGCCGCTGAAAGATGTGCTTGCCACCTGTTCGCCATCAATGTGCGCGTATGCGTTAGCCGATGCGTAGAAGTAGTTGGCTGCTGTATTGCGAATAGATGCAATGCTGCCGCTCACCGTTACCGCCGCCTTTGCCGCTTCGTAACCAGCTTTATAACCAGCTTCGTACACGCTGTTTGCATTTACTTTCATGCCTGTAACAATCGTGCCTTTGTCGCTCGTCACATTAAACGTTGCTGTCGCATTGTTTGTACCACCCCATGTCAAATTGGCCGGGGTACTATTCACGCTGGTTGTTGTTTCCCCAGAAAGCGTTATACCATCTGTGGTCGTTGTAATTGTTTGTCGGCCTCCGCTCCATGTTTGGTCTATCGCAACAACGGAGGCCTTCTTAAAATTTACGGTTGTTCCATCGTACAATGTAATGGTTAGCGTATTGCCGGAAACTTCCATGCTTTGCACCGCACGGCTGGTGCGCCACCAGCTGCCGGACAGGTTCACGGGGTTCGCCTGGGCATTGCCGTTTTCATCCGTCACATAGAGTTTGGTCAGGTACACCTTGCCGTCCTTCGTCACGCGGAAAGGGGCACTTGCTCCTGCCTCCGCACCGGCCCAGATGGCATAGGTGGCATCCTCTGTGGAAAGGCGCACATGGCTGGTGCCACTGCCGCTTTTCAGGCTGCCGGGGGCAATTTCCCAGCCGCCGATGGAACCGGCTTTGGCCGTCATTTTGCCTTCCCCGTCCACGTCGAAGTTCTGGCTGTCCACGGTGAAGGTGCCGCCGGTGTTCAGATGGATTCCCGTCCTGTCCAGTACGGCAGATGTGGTGTACGCCCCATCCTCCGGGGATGGCGACCAATCGGTGGCCCTGGTGCCGATTTCCAGTTTCACTTTCCTTACTTCACAGGCTTCCAAAGCGTGGTTGTAGATCACCGCGGCAAACACGGTGTCTTCCGTAATTTCGCCGCTGCCTGCGTTCAGGGTATCGTCATTGATCAGCGTTGTCTTGGTGAACTTCTGCCACTCGCTTCCGGGGGTTACGGGAAGGTTCGCAAAGTACCGATACTTGGTTCGTGTGTTTCCGTTAAAAAGGGCAAAGTACAGCCGCAGGTCGGCTCCGCTTGTCCATCCTTCCCCACGGAATTCAAAGGAACAGGTCACCGTTTTGCCCCGCACCTGTTCATAGCGGATGCACTCCGAAACAGGCGGGCGAATGGCCGACCATGTGATTTCCGTGGATACCGGCCAGCTGGCTACGCCGAAGCCGTCGCTGTCTGTGTACCATGCAACAGGCTTGCCGGCAGCCGAAGAATTGTGCCAGTTTTCCATCAGCCTTGTGTCCGGCAGAAGGTTCGTGCCGCCCACCTGCACCTGATCCACCATCAGCTTCACGCTGTTGTTGCTGGAAAGGTCAAGGCTGCTGCCCACGTCGCTGGCCAGCTTGTTGGCCGTCACGCTCTGGGCCGCCAGTTTATCCGCGGTGACGGCGTTGGCGGAAAGCTTGTCCGTGGTCACGGCGCCGGAAAGGATTTCGTTGGCAGTAATGCTTTCCGCGGCGATCTGGGCCGCCGTCACGCTCTTTGCCACCAGCACGCTGCCATCAATCTTGTTTTTATATTCTTCCTCGCTCAATTCGCTTTGAGTAAGGCCGGAGGACGCCGCATTGATCTCATACACCACGCCCCCTTCCCCGGTGAGCAGCAAACGGTCCGTCTGCAGGGTGCCGGATTGGATCACGTCCGCATTCAGGGAAACAATCTTTGCTTCCGTGATGCTGCCGTCGGCGATCTGGGCGGTACCGATGGCGCTGTCCGAAATCAGGCCGCTGTCGGCGGTGATGAGTCCTGCCTGCAGCTGATGGGCGGTGATGGATTTGCTTTGCAGTTTATCCGCCGTCACCGCCCCTGCCGCCAGTTTTTCCGTCGTAACGGCTGCGGCTGCCAGTTTTTCCGCCGTGACGCTGTCCGCCTGCAAATGATGCGCCTGCACGCTGGATGCCGCCAGCTTTTCTGCCGTCACGCTGCCGGCGTTCAGTTTTTCCGCCGTAACGGCTGCGGCGGCCAGATGCCGGGTGGCGATGCTTTCCTTTTTCAGCAAAGCGCCGTCCACTTCCCCCTGCAAAAGGGCACCGTTGATGCCGCCGCTTTGCGTAAACACCTTGCCCACAGTGGACGCCGCCCTTTGGTAATTGCAATCCGTCTGCATGGAAAAGCCGTTGTCCGCCTGCCAGGAAAGGGAGGTGACACAGGCATCGGTAAAGCCGCCCAGCGTATCCCACACCCGGATGCGCCGACCCAATGTAACGGAAGGATCCCCCTGCCAGGAAACCTGCAGCCTTGTCAGGTGCATGCCCTTCATGGCAGAAAGCATATCAATGGCCAGGGAACGGCTGCCCGCCCTGGCTGCGGAAAACAGGGGGTTGCCGGAAACAGACAAGGAATTCGTATCATCCAGCGGCGTTTCATCCAGCCGGACAATCAGGGGCGGCTCCTCCTTCCCGGCCCCCTGCAAGGCGATGCGCACCCCTTTGAGGGGGCCGAACACCGCATCACCATGCACCCGTTTGAACGTATTTTCGGGATGGATCTGGTAAGGCGTTTCCGTTGCATCATACGCCGGCACCAGCTGCACCCTGCCGCTTCCGTCCGCCCGGGCAAAGCAGCCGCTGGCCTGGGCAAGAAAGGAAAGGGCACCGCGAAGGGAAATTTCTCCCCAGCCGGGCATGCTTTCCACCACATGCTCCTGGCAGGGAAAGGAAAGCGTATTGGGGCAGCCCGCTTTTTCCAGCACCCTTTCCGCAATGGTTTTCAGCGTGGCCGGGTACACAACGTCATCCTGCCACAGGGTGTCGAAAAACGTGCCCAGCCCATCCTGGCCGGAAAGGGTGAGGAAGGCGCTGCCATCCTGACTGGACACCCGGTTCACATAAAAACAGCAAAGGGGCTTTTCTTCCCCGGCCCCCGTCATCACCGCCTGCACCTGAGCGTGCATCAGGGAAATGCCCCGGGTGAAGCGGCCGGCAGGGTCATACAGGGTGAGGGTGCAGGAAGCTGCGGGCACAGCCCCGGGCAGCATGCCGTTTTGCACCCCCTGCGTGCAGGAAAAGGCCACTGCCTCCGCCCCGTCAAAGGCAAGACGCGTGCCGGAGGCGCACAAAACTTCCCCCTGCAGGGAAAGCATGCGTCCGGAAGCGAGATAAGTACCGGCCATGTTACATTTCCTCCAGGTTCAGCTGCACGTCAGCCCAGGCAGCCCCGTCCCTGTAGCGCCACACCCGGGCACCCCGGGATACTACATAACAGCGGATCTGCTTTTCCCCATCCACGGGATCGGGGTAGGTGACGGAGACGCTTGCGTTTTCATCCAATAGGGCAAACAGCCGGGCCAGCACGTCCCCCTCCATCCGGTTCCAGCGCATGTTCAGCCGCCTCTTTTCCCTGCGCCCGTCAAACACCCTCTGGCCCAGCGTATTGATTTTTTCGCTGCCGGCGCGGCTGAAAATTTCCACCGAAAAGGCCGCCGGGGCAGGAAGTGGCCATTGCTCAATCCGAATCATTTTTGTTTCCTCCTTACAGGTTCAATTCCACCCTTCCGGTGGACTGGGTAACGCGGTTCAGGTTTTCGATCACGGCAAGGCCCAGGCGGTAACCGTCAATTTCCAGCGGCACCGTTACATGGACAGGCGGACTTTGCACCTGCGCATTCGCAGCAAATTCACCGGCAGGCGCTGCGCCTTCCAAAGCCCCGGCCGCTTTCATGCCAAGGGAACGGCTTTCCTGCTCCACCCTGGGCATTTCCTGCAAAAGGCCGTTGAGAAAACCCAGATCAAACATCCGGCCCATCTGCTGCGTTACCCGGGACGGGGAATGGATCTGCAAGGAGCCTTTCAGGGCCTGGGTAGCGGCATCGGCCAGGGCCTGTGCGGCAGCGGTCACACCGCTTTTGCCGGACAATAGGCCCATCTCCAGCCCCTGTGCCGCCTGATAACCGGCCTGGGTAAAGGTGCCCACCAGGCTTTGAGCAATCTGCTCTGCTTCCGCCACCAGCCCCTGCATGCTCCCCACCGCATCGGCAAAGGGGCCCACATCGGCACTGAACACCACCGATAATTCTTCCAACGTCATGGTTTCATTCCTTTCTGCGCCAGCCAAGCAGACGCTTTTTCATTTCCTCCGGAGTCATGGTACGGGCGGAAGGGACAGGCGGCGAAACGGGCAGCCGCCGGGGTGCATGAAAGGCCAGCGCCTGCAGATGAGCAGATGCATGCATTTCCTCCAGTTTCTGGCGCTGGGAAGCGGCGAACGCCTCCAGCTGCAGGGAAATTTCAAAGGGCGTCATCGCAAAAAAACGCTCCGTACCGGGGACGCCCATCCGGGCTGCCTGCTGCTGCAAAAGCCGCACCTGCCGGCGCAAATTCATCCTTCCTCCTCAGACAGATGGAAATAACCGGCGTCCGAAAGCGCCTGAGCAAGCACCCGGGCCAATTCCTTCACACTGCCGCCGTCTGTAAAATAGCACTGCAGCATTTCCCCGGCCTGCTGGCGGGTGATGCCTTCCTCCATCAGCCCGCACCAAAGCAGCGCCCGCATGCCCAGCAAACTGCCATCCATCAGGGCGGGCAGGGCTTTCCCTTCGGTTTCCTCCATCACGCACACATGATTCACCGAAAAACGCAGGGCATGCTCCTTCCCGCCTATCACCACCACGCCGTTCATGCCACCTCAACCGGGCCGGACAGGCACAGCACCGCCGTAAAATGCACCACGCCTTCCACTTCCACATTGGAAAAGGCATAGCTTTTCACAAATGCGTCAAAGGAAACGGCGGTATCATCGGGAAAGGTGACGGTAAAGGCTGCAGTGGCGCCGTCATCAAACAGCCTGCGCAGCATCTGCTGGCCGGGCTGATTTTTTTCATGAAAGCCTTCCAGCGTCACTTCCCCCATGTTTTTCACACCGGGGGCATAGGTGCGGAAGCCCTCCGGGGCATCCAGCGGCGTCACGTCCACTGCTTCCGTTTCCGCCCGGATCTCGCTGATGGAACGCAGGGCGCCGATCAGCACCTGTTCCTCATTCATCAGGCACGAAAGGGTTGTGCCCATTGCTTTTTGTACCATGATTATCCCTCCTGATAGATCCACTGGCCGCAAAGCACGGCCTTATAAACCATTGTTCTGTGATAAGCAAACGCTTCGTCCCGAAAATCCTGGGAAAAATTCTCCCGGCTGAGCCCCAGGGCGTGAAGCGCCGCATCCGCCTGAGCGCAAAGGGCGTCTGCCTGGGCAAGCGACGCGGCATACACATCCACCTGGGCCCGGTAGCTTTCCAGATAGGGCATGCCGTCCGCCCGGGCCAGCACGCTGCGCTGGGCATCCCCCACCACCACGATGGGCAGGGGCTTTTCTTCCTTTTCCCAGCTTTCCGCCGTGCAGGCCGGAAGGGAGGAAAGGGCCGAAAGCATGGCCTGTTTCATATCGATCATAAAACTGTCTCCCTGAAAATTTGATCAAAGGGCGTTTCCTGTACGGCCCTGCGGAACGCCGGGGCCAGGTAAGGCCGGGCGGCCATGCGGCGGGTACCGCGCTCCACATACAGGGCGTAGTGCACCCGGGCAAACACCCTGGCGCTTCCGCCCTGCTCCTTCTTTTGCAATGAAGCCTGCAGCCGCCCGGTGCGCACAGGCACCAGGCTCTGCGCCCATTGCAGGGCCTTCTGCGCCCCCAGGGAAGCGGCCCTTTCGGCCGCCTCCCCCGCTTTTTGCTGCATGCCATGCAGCCGTTGGCGAAGACGATATGCGTTCCTCATTTGAGGCACCGCCTGATATCCGCCTGCACATGGCCGGGCAGGAACCGCACCGAAAGGCACACATATGGCCCTTCCTCCGTTTCCAGCCGGTCCCCGGCGTGAAGCAGGGTGCCCCGGGGAAGCAGAAGCCGCTTCACGTCCTGCACAAAGGTGCCGTACATTTCCTGCTGCAGATTGCCGGAAAGGGGGCGCAGGCAGCCGTAAAGAAGCCGGCCGTTTGCCTGCACACGCATCAGATGGCGCTGAAACAAACGCATTGCTGTTTCCCCTCCTTCTTCAGGTACAGGCCCGGCGGAAAGAAAAAATTTCCTTGCGCAGGGCATCGGGCAGGTCGGTCACAGAGCGCTTCACGTCGCCCTCCTGATGATCCTTTTCCCCTTCCATGCCCATGCGGTTATAGAACACCACCGCCAGCCGCACCTGCGCATTTTCCAGTTCCGCAGGCACTTCCTTGCGCCAGGTGAGGGCGCAGATAAGGGCCGCCGCATCCTCCAGCAGGGACAATAGCAGCCCTTCCGGAACCTCCTCCCCCGGCAGATGCGTGCGCATCAGCGAAAGTTTCTGCTGGTTATCCATGGTCCTATTCCTCAACCCATCACGCGGACGGCCAGTTCGGGATAGAGGGTTTTGAAGCCATAGAGCACGTCCATGCTCAGCAGTTCACGCTTGTGCTGCATATCATAGCCGCGCACCACGCGCAGGTTCACGCCGTTGAAGCCGGTCACATAGCTTTCCACGCCGGCAGGGGCCACCAGCGGACGGGTGGCAAAGGCAAAGGCCATGGGGCAGAAAGCCAGGTTGGCAGTGTGAGAAGCCATGATGGTCACAGCGGTGCCGTCCATCGTTTCGGGCAGGGCGGGATACACCTTCACCTGGGCCATCACATTGGCGGAAGCGGCATCGGTATCCTGGATGACGGTGTAGTTTTTGCCGTCGATCACCAGCAGGTCGCCCTTCTTCAGCTGGCCGGTCAGGGAGGTGCCCTTGACGGACAGGGTATTGGCGCCTTCGGCCACGGCGCCGTTCACTTTCACGCCCTCGGCAGCGGTGACGCCGCTTTCGTGGCGGGCAACGCCCTGGCTCATGTAATTGTCAAAGCCCATCACGCGGCCGATGCTGCCTTCCTGCAGGGCTTCGTTGCGGCCCGCTTTATCGGCATGCACCAGGCAATCCAGGTTGGTGAAAGCGGCGTCCGCTTCGGCGTCCCACACGGCACAGCGGCCGCTGACGGGGGCTTTGTTCAGGTTCAGGGCCTTGCGGGCGGCGGAGAAATCGGCCAGGGCGGAAGGAGTGGTGCCGGCCGTGCCCACGGCATAAGGAATATCCTGATACAGTTTCAACCCTTCCTGATTGATCTTTTCCGCCAGGGCGGCAGCGGCAGGCTGGATGAACACCTGTTCCAGCGTTTCCAGGGAAGAAGCACCTTCCAGCGCTTCAATGCCCACGTCCACGGTGGCAATTCGGTTCAGGGTGAAATCCACGGTATCTTCCTGAATGTTCTGGCTGGTCACGCCGGAAGCAGGGTCAAAATCGTGGGCCACCAGGTTGACAGGCTTACGGATCTGGATGGTATCACCCAGCTTGCGGCCGGTAATATCCTGCTCCAGGTCCCGGTAGCAAAGGTTGGGGAACACCAGGTTCTCCAGCAGGCGGGGCAGGGTGAGACGGGCCAGTTCCTTGATGGTGATCAGTTGATTTGCCATTGATTGTTTTCCTCCTTATTTCTGATAGGTGGCGGTGTAGTATGCCTGGTCGTCCAGGGCGGCAAGGGAAGGGGCGGCGGTGCGGCGGGGTTCTTCCCCGCGCATGCGTTCCAGCACGCCTTCCTGCACGGCCTGACGGAAAGCGGTTTCCACTTTATCCAGGCTTTCGATGCAGCTTTCTTCATCCCGGCAGCACAAAGCATCCAGCAAAGCTTCCGGCAGGCTGCGGCGCAGCAGCTGTTCCCTGGCAAATGCGCGCATTTCCCGCTCGCGGATGGCCGCTTCCCTCTGGGAGAGGGCGTTTTCCGTTTCGGCAAAATGTTCTTCCTTCTGCTGTGCTTCCTTAGAAGCGGCCGCCTGATGGGCGGCAACCGCATCGGAAACGGCCTGCAGTACCGCCTGCATCTGGGCAGGGGTGAAGGGCGTTTCCGCCTGGGGAGCTTCCTCCTGAACGGGCACTTGAGCCGCAGCTTCGATCAGTTCATTCACGTTCGTTGCTTCCTTTCTTTTCTTCATGTTCGTGCAGTTTTTCAGCCGTTTTCGCGGCATCGTGCACAAAGGGCACCTGGGTGAGCAGCAGTTCATCCGGCACAAAGCCCCGGTAGTTCATCACCGTCTGGCTGATTTCCAGATCATTGACGGGCAGGGAACGGGCAAAAATCATCTGCACCTGTTCCGCATCCAGAGGCCTTGCCCCCTGCACCGCAAGGAAATGGGCCATTCTGCGGATGCGTTCCCGCAGCGCTTCCCGGAACCAGCGTTCCTTGATGCGCACCAGGTGGTCCAGCCCCAGCAGCTTGAACTTCATGGCCACGCCGCTGGAATTGCCGGCAAAGTTTTCGTCCGTAAGATCGGGCACCAGGGAAAACTTGTGGATATCGCTTTTCAGCGCATCGCGCAGCACTTCCACATCACTTTCCGGCATGGAACGGGCAAGGTAGGATGCGCCGGCTTCCTGATCGGGCAGGTAAAGCAGCTTATCCTGCCGGAGCTGCTGGGCCGGCGTGCGGCCCCTTTCGTCCTCTTCCAGCCGGGCACCGGTGATGACCAGCAGCGCATCCACAAACTGTTCCTTATCGTTCACGCGGTCGCTTTCCAGCCGGTCGTAGGCATCGATCAGGGACAGGACGGAAGCGAAATCCCCCTGCTCATCGTCGCCGTTCCAGTACTCGATCATGGGCACGCCGCCAAAGTAGTGGGGCAGTACCTGGGGAGTGCCGTAGGAGGAGCACAGCAACTGGGGCGCATGGTAGATTTCCGCATGTTCCGGGGTGTAGAGGTGAATGCAGTACCCTTCCGGCACGTTTTCCACGCTGCGCAGCTGGGAAAACATCACGCCGCACAGGGGCTTTAGGGAGATGCCGGCGTCGTACACCACAAAGGCATTTTCGGGGCTGAGGGAGGCCAGGCGGGGACGGGCGTTTTCATCGGCAAAAACCAGTTCCACGCCCTTGCCGTAAATGGACGCCATCCGGGCCAGCTCCGCATCCTGGCTGCTCACATCCGTTTCTTCATAGGCACGGAGCAAAAGCCTCAGCGCTTCTTCCTGGCCGGGAGACTGATAAGCAACGGGCTTGCCCAGCAGATAGCCGGCGGCCATGGTGGTGATATACCGGGCAAAACCGTGGGCCAGGCAATTGTTGGGCAGGCCCTTTTCCCGGCTGCGGTCCAGAATAGGGTGCCGGTTTTCATAATAGCTGCGCAGCTTTTCCCGCTGGGGCCTGTCCAGCAAAAACTCGCTGAGCACACTGCGCAGCAGCTTGTCCCGGAAAGCCGGCTGCATGTGTTCTTTGGATCGGATGATCATAAACCTAATTCTCCTTTTCCGGCGGTGGTGGCCCTGCGGCAGGTGCTTTCGTGTTCCAGCGCATAGCGCAGGGCGTCGATGAGGTGGTTGTTTTTGTCTTCGGGAAGGGGGATGGTGCGGCCGGATGCATCCTGCTGCCATTGGTAGAGGGTAAGCTCCTCTTTCAGGTGAACGCAGCGGACATCCGCCACAATTTCATACCCCTGCAGCCACTGGATGCCGTGCAGCACGCTGTCCTTCCCCTTTTTTGCCGCCAGTGCCTGAATGCCGTGGGACCTGAGCTCCGCAATGGACTTTGGCTCGGCGCTGTCGCATACGATGGGTGCATGGCCGCAGAAGTCCTTCAGGCGTTCCGCCAGACGGGCATTGATCAGCCCCTTTTCATACAATTCGCGAAACACATACACCCGCTTGTTTTTCCTGTCCAGCGCACAGCAGACGGCGGCGCAGGGGTCCTTGGCAAAGCCGAAATCCAGCCCGTACAGGTGGGGCGAAAAGCGTTCCGTCACTTCCGTCAGGTCCTCCGTGCGCCAATGGCGGAAGATCACATCCCCCATCACGCCCCAGTTCCCCAGGGTGTATACCTGATAGAAGTAAGGATCCTTTTCCCCTTCCAGGGCAGCCCGGTCGTCCGGGGTAAGGAAGCGGTTGTCCAGGTAGGTGGTTTTGAGGAGGGTGATGCCCTTTTCCCGGCACAGCTTTTTGCCGTCCTGCCAGATGGAAAAGAACTGGCGGAACAGCCAGTGCCGCTGATAAATGGGATTGAAGGAAAACGTGAACCGCTTTTCGTGCCGGCTCTGGCCCCGCAGGCGCTTGTCCAGCTGTTTGAAATCTTCATAGGAGCATTCGGTGGCTTCCTCCATCCAGATATCGGTGATCACGCCGCATTTGGGCGTGATGGACTTGATCTTTTCCGCATCGTCCAGCCCTGCAAAAAGGATCTGGCAACCGTTGTTTCGGGCTTCGATGGTGTTTTCCGACTTATGGATGGAAAACATTGGCGAGAGCCCCAGCCGGCGGATGGCCTTTTGCACTTCGTTCCAGCAGGAAGAACGCAGCGTGCGCCCCACTTTGCGCACAATGAGCACGTTGCGCCCCTGCAGCACATCCAGCACGCACCGGGTGGCCAGAAACACGCTTTTGCCGCTGCCGGCACCGCCAAAGAAAACCTGGTAGCGGTCCCGGTTCGTCAGATGGGGACGGTAAACGGGGTTCAGAAATTCCCGGGGCAGAATGATCCTGGGCATTTACGGCCCCTCCTTCAGCACAATCTCATAATCCCCGGTGCCGCTTCCCTCCGTCCCCTCCGAAGGCACCCTTTCCAACACCAGCGCCGCCGCTTTGATGGCATCGGCATTGGAGGTATTCTCATCCCGAAGCATGCGCTGCAAACGCTCCACCGCCCGGATCGCCGCCTGCAGCGTTTTTTCCCGGAGCCTTTCCCGGGCCTGTTTTCTCATTGCCGAATGCATCACCTCCCCTTCCGGCCAAGGCAAGCTTACCACGGCCTCTGCATGACATGCACTGGCGGGATTTTTTCCGGTTCCGTCCACGTCCGGTCAAAAACGAACGCCATGAACCATGGCAGAAAAAACAGCACAAAAAAACGGGGGAAAACATCCTTTTCCCGCCGCTGTCATTCCCTTTTTGCTTTTCACATACCAGCGATCACCATCAGCGCCGCCATGCCGGGCAGGCCGAAACAGGCGGTAAAGGACAAGGTAAACAGGTTCAGCCCCATCCAGCCTGCCGTGCTGCCCAGCCATACGGCAAAAAACGCCCAGAAGGCCCGCTGCATCAACCGGTGCAGACGCTTTTGAAGGCGGATATGCAGCACAACAAACAAAAGCACCGCCAGAAATACCATCACCCACAAAACCACCGCCCAATGGCCTTCCCCCATTTTGATCATCCCCTTTATTCATTTGTATGCGAATGATTGACAACCATGCATAAACGGGTGTAAAATAGGGCAACGTTACCAATGACGGAGGTAGATTGAAGATGGGCATCATTCCTTCCCGCAATCTGGAAGAACAGCGCCGTGAAGAAAACGGCGTGGTATATTTTGACCGGGGCACCATTGAAGGCAAAAACGGCAAAAAGTATGACCGCTACGCCATCCAGACCCACTTTGTGGAAGTGGGCGAAAGCCAGAAAAACCTGATCGAAAAATATGTGCGCCCCCTGTACCAGGAAGGCGATATGGTGTCCTTCGGGGCCAAGGTGATGGCCATGTGCACCAACAACGTAAAAACCCGCGAACAGGTGAAGCCCGGCTTCTGGGCCAACCTTTTGTGGCGCTTTGCCGGCATCAACCACACCGGCGTCGGCATGCATGAACCCTACAAGCTGCAGCTGGTGATCGACATGTGCGGCCTGCCCCGGGTGCTGCTGGCCGTTGTATGCTCCGCCGTGACCAAGCTGTTTGGCATCAAGGGCGTTTTCTACAAGGTGTGCGGCCAGGGCGTGGGCGGCATTGACGGCTTCTACTTCCGTTCCAGCTTTGAACGGTACAAGGAGCTGGCCCTCATCAACCCCCCCAACCCCGTGGAACTGTGCAATGAGCTGGAAAAGGAAACCGGCATCCCGGTGGTGCTGATGGACGCCAACGACATTGAACAGAACCAGCTGGGCAAGTGCGACAACTTCCCCCTCACCGATGACGAAATTCAGGACGCCATGCAGGATAACCCCTCCGGCCAGGGCGACGAACTGACCCCCCTGATCCTGATCCGCCCGGTGAAATAAAAAAAACAACACAGCAAGCCTTGCCGGGCTTGCTGTTTTTTTCTTGCTGTGCCGGAAAAAAAAGCACGTTTCCCATTGAATATGCCCGCGTTTTTCGCTATAATCAAAGCATGCTTCATCGTTCACAACCCCATAGCAATCCATACGGAAAGGAATAAGAGCATGGCGAATATTCTGGTGATTTGCGGCGATATCTGGCACCCGGCAGAAGTGATCAAAAGCGGCTTTTCCTGCTTGACGGAGCTGTACGATCAGATGACCTTCATGGAGGATGCCAAGGATATGCTCACCGCTGCCGATCTGGCAGCCTATGATCTGGTCATCTGCTGCAAGGGCAACCATGTGACCGGCGGCAACAGCGTGCCCTGGTTTGAGGAGGGCGTGAACGAATGCACGCCCCGGGATTTTGAGCAATACGTGCGGCAGGGCGGCGGCTTTCTGGCGGTGCATGCCGGCTGCTCCTTTTCGGAAAAGCACATGCAGGAAAACTGCCTGGCCCCCTGCCGGGAGTACATCGATTTTGTGGGCTGCCGTTTTGTGACCCATCCGCCCCGCTGCCCGGTGACCTATCGGGTGGTGGACAGGGAGCATCCCGTCACCGCAGGGGTGGAAGATTTCTGTGAGCGGGACGAGCATTACCAGATCGATCTGACCGCTGCGGACGCCCGGATCCTGATGGAATCCTCTTCCCAATCCGCCGCTGCCATGCCGGCCGCTTATGTGCGGGAAATGGGCCGGGGCCGGCTGTGCGCCCTGATCCCCGGCCACATCCGTGCGGTATGGCAGCACCCGGCATTTCAGAAACTCATGACCAACGCCATCCACTGGTGCATGAAAAAACAGGAGGCCTGAATGGAACATGTTGTGATCACCGGCGCAGACAGAGGCATTGGCCTTGCGCTGACGGAAACTTTCCTGAACAATGGGTACACCGTTTATGCCGGCCAGTTTATGCCGGACTGGCCCCAGCTGGCACAGCTGAAAACCCGGTACCCGGACCGGATGCACCTGATCCCCCTCAACGTGGGGGACGATGCATCCGTCAAAGAAGCGGCGCGGCTTGTCGGCACCCTGACAGGGCACGTGGATTACCTGATCAATTGCGCCGGCGTCTTTCCCCAAAAAGAAGATGCAGACGGTTTCCGGACGGCCTTTCAGGTAAATGCCCTGGGGCCCCTGCGCACGGTGGAAGCCTTTTTGCCGCTGATGACGGAGGGCAAAAAAAGGCTGTGCACCTTCTCCTCCGAAACCGGCGTGATCGCGCTGATGCAGCGGGTAAAGGATTTCCCCTACTGCGTGTCCAAAGCGGCGCTGAACATGGAAATGCACATGCTGTTTCAGGCGCTGCGCCCGGAAGGCTACACGTTCCGCCTGTTCCATCCGGGCTGGGTGAAAAGCTACATGTCCGGGCAGAAGAGCACGGTGGGCGATTTTGAGCCGGAGGAAGCCGCACCGGTGGCTTACCGGTACTTTACCGGCGACGACGAAATAGACGATGTGCTGATCCTGCGGGATATTCAGGGGCAATACTGGCCGTTCTGAGGAGGATGTTCATGAAAGAAATTGTATTGATTGCCGGAACGTGTTTTCCGGAAGCGGCCGGGGCTGCGGCGTGGTTCCGGCAGCAGGGTGCGGCTGTGTACGAAATGAACGCAGCGGCCGATAAAGCGCAGCTTGCTGCGGCGCTGGAGGCCATTGAAAAAGAAGGCAGGCTGGATTACCTGGTGGTTCAGGCCACGCATGAGGGCGAAAATGTGCAGGCACTTGGCATGCTGGACTATCAGGACCTGAGCCGGGTTTTTGACCGGGGCGTAAACGGCACCCATGCCCTGGTGGAAGCCATGCTGCCCTTCCTGCGGCAGGGCAAGAAGCGGCTGGGCCTTATCACCTCTGCCGCCACCAGCACCCGGGAACCCAAAGAAACCAAGGATTTTTCCTTTGCCATGACCCAGGCGGGGCTGCACATGCTGTGGAAACTGTATTTCAACAAGCTGCGCCCGGAAGGCTTCACGTTCCGGGTGTTCTGCCCCACCAAAGACGGCAGCGGCCTGTGCGCCGGGCAATATATGCAGATGGATTTCTGCTATGATGCAAGAGAAGAATACATCCACTCGGAAGAAAACCGCATTGTCATGCGGGATGGGCAGATGCGCGAAATTTCCTGGTGATCCGCCGGGCATAAGAAAAAAACAGCAAGCCGTACAGGAGCGTATGGCTTGCTGTTTCTTTATGGCTGCGCTCATTCCGCTGCATCCAGGGCATCCAGCAGCGCATGGATATCCTGCCGGACGATGATGAGCCCCTTGTCCCGATCGCTTAAGAAGCCTTCCCGGTGGATGGTATCCACAAACTGCAAAAAGCCGTCAAAATAGCCGTTGACGTTGAGAATACCAAGAGGCCGGCGAAGGTCCCCCAGCTGGCTCATGGAATACACATCGCCCATTTCGTCCAGCGTGCCCAGCCCGCCGGGCAGGGCAATGCAGGCATCGGCTGCCTCAATGAGCCGGCGCTTTCTGGCCTGCACATGCTCCAGCTGCTCGTCCGCCGCAATGATTTCCGGGGCATAGGCATCGGTGAGCCCCTGAATGCGGAAGGAAAGCACCCGGCCGCCGTGGTCGTGGGCGGCATGGGATACCACCTGCATCAGGCCGTAATCGCAGCCGCCAAAGAGCAGCGTGCGGCCGCTTTTTGCAAGGGCCAGACCGGTTTCCAAAGCAGCCTCACGGTAAACGGGATGGCTGCCCATCCGGGAGCCGCAAAACACGGCGATTTTTTCCTTTTTCATCTGCTTCACCCCTTCCGCAAACAGTATAGCAGAGAGAAAAGGGACTGTCAAAAAACAAAAAAAAATGCTGTTTCTCCCTTGTTCCATGCCCCGGGCTGTGGTATAATCAATCTGTTTTTGATTTTGATGCGGAGGCGTTTTGAAAATGCGTATCGGGTTTGATCATGACAAGTATACCGCCATGCAATCGGAGCATATTCTGGAAAGAATCAAGCAGTTCGGGGGCAAATTGTACCTGGAACTGGGCGGCAAGCTATTTGACGACAATCACGCCTCCCGGGTACTGCCGGGCTTCCGGCCGGACAGCAAGGTGGCCATGCTGCTCACCCTTCGGGATCAGGCGGAACTGGTGATCGCCATCAGCGCCGATGACATCGAAAAAAACAAGCTGCGGGGCGACCTGGGCATTACTTACGACGCCGAAGTGCTGCGGCTGATCGACGCTTTCCGGGGCATCGGGCTGTATGTGGGCAGCGTTGTCATGACAAGGTGGAACGACCAGGCATCCGCCGTGCATTTCAAGCAGCGGCTGGAAAACCTGGGGGTAAAGGTGTACCGCCATTTCAACATTGAAGGCTACCCCTACGACGTGAAGCACATTGTAAGCGACGAAGGCTTTGGCCAGAACGAATATGTGGAAACCCAGCGCCCGCTGGTGCTGGTCACCGCGCCCGGCCCCGGCAGCGGCAAGATGGCCGTGTGCCTGAGCCAATTGTATCAGGACCATCAGCGGGGCATTCAGGCCGGCTATGCCAAGTTTGAAACCTTTCCCATCTGGAACCTGCCCCTGCGGCACCCCATCAACATGGCGTACGAAGCTGCCACGGCGGACCTGGATGATGTGAACATGATCGACCCCTATCATCTGGACGCTTACGGCATCAGCGCCGTGAACTATAACCGGGATATTGAAATTTTCCCCGTGCTCAGCGCGGTGTTTGAACACATTTACGGCTCCTCCCCCTACAAATCCCCCACGGACATGGGCGTGAACATGGTGGGCAACTGCATCGTGGACGACGAAGCCTGCCGGGAGGCCTCCAAGCAGGAAGTGATCCGCCGGTATTTCGCTGCCCGCAGCGCCCTGGCCCTGGCCCACACCACTCAGGTGGAGGTGGACAGGCTGCAGCGGCTGATGCACCAGATGGGCATTTCCCCCGATGACCGGCCTGTGGTGGCCGCCGCCCGTAACCGGGAAACGGAAACCGGTGCACCGGCCCTGGCCATTGAACTGCCCGACGGCCGCATCATCACCGGCAAAACGTCTGCCCTGCTGGGCCCCTCTGCCGCCGTGCTGCTCAATGCCCTGAAGGCCCTTGGCGGCATTGACGAAAATGCGCACCTGATCTCCCCCACCGTTATCGAGCCCATCCAGTCCCTCAAGTGCGACTACCTGGGCAACCATAACCCCCGCCTGCACAGCGACGAAGTGCTGGTGGCCCTGAGCATCTGCGCCGCCACCAACAAGGACGCCGCCCACGCCATGGCCCAGCTGCCCCTGCTGAAGGGCTGCGAAGCCCATGCCACGGTGATTTTGCCCCAGGTGGACGACAACATCTTCCGTCGCCTGAAAGTGAACCTGACCTGCGACGCCCGGTACCAGACCCATAAGCTGTATCACAAATAACCAGGGCTGTGCCCTGGGCCCAGTTGCGGCCAGGATAGTACCCTGGACCCAATTGCGGCCAGGGTAGTACCCTGGACCCAACTGCGGAAGTGGTTGGCGGGAAGAACAAACGGTTTCCCGCCGGGGCTTGGGGAACCATGCGGGGGTTCACCCCTGCACCCCACCAGGGTCATTGACCCTGGACCCAGCTGCGGCCAGGGTAGTACCCTGGACCCAATTGCGGAAGTGGTTGGCGGGAAGAACAAGCAGTTTCCCACTGTAGCTTGAGGGAACCATGCGGGGTTTCACCCCTGCACCCCACCAGGGTCATTGACCCTGGACCCAGCTGCGGCCAGGGTAGTACCCTGGACCCAACTGCGGAAGTGGTTGGCGGGAAGAACAAGCAGTTTCCCGCTAGAGCTTGGGAATTGCCTGCAACACGCAAAAACCCGTATGCAAAAGAAGGTTGCAATATTGCGAGCCGGTTGTGGCCCCGCCACACCACGGGCTGGGCGGCGAAACGCCGCCAGCCGGATGCCAAAGGCATCCGGGGAAAACGATAAAAAGAAGCGGTGAGAGAATTCATTCTCTCAACCGCTCTTTTTTCGTTTTCATTGCGCCCGTGGGTTCACAGTTTCGTCCCTCAAGCTTCATGTGGAAACAAGTTTGTTTTGTATACTTGCGTGTCGCAGGATGGGTGCAGGGGCAATGCCCCTGCCGTGGGGGTACAGGGGGCGAGAAGCTCCCTGCTCCATCGTCAGGTACAGGTCCCAGCATCGCAAAACGCATTATTTCCTTATAATATACCACAAAAAGTTACGTTTCTTTGTTGCAGTGGCAAGGCAGTTCGTGATATAATAAAGAATGGTATGATGTGCGATTTATGGGCACAGATGCCGGACGGAATAAACCAAAGGAGTTAGAAGATGGCAAACTTTATCAAAAAGCTCTTCGGCCTGGGCCCGGAAGCCCAGCTGAAGCCCTTGCAGAAGATTGCAGATAGAATTGACGAGCTGGAAAAGGACATGGAACAGCTGACCGACGAGCAGCTGGGCGATAAGACCGCCGAATTCCGTGCCCGCTACAAAAACGGTGAAACCCTGGACCAGATGCTGCCCGAAGCCTTTGCCGTGGTGCGGGAAGCGGCCCGGCGCACCCTGGGCTTACGGCCTTTCCGGGTGCAGCTGATCGGCGCCATTGTGCTGCATCAGGGGCGCATTGCCGAAATGAAAACCGGTGAAGGCAAAACCCTCACCGCTCCCCTGGCCGCCTACCTGAACGCCATTCCCGGCGAAGGTGTGCACATCGTAACGGTGAACGATTATCTGGCCTCCTTCCAGGGGGAACAGATGGCCAAGCTGTTCCGTTTCCTGAAGATGGACGTGGGCATCATCGTGCACGACCTGGACCATGCCCAGCGCAAAGCCGCCTACGCCTGCGACGTGACCTACGGCACCAACAACGAAATGGGCTTTGACTACCTGCGAGATAACATGGCCCGCCGGGAAAGCGACATGGTGCAGCGGGGCCATTTCTTCGCCGTGGTGGACGAAGTGGACTCCATCCTCATCGACGAAGCCCGCACCCCCCTCATCATCTCCGGCCAGGGCGACAAGCCCACCGAAATGTATGACAAGGCCAACGAGTTTGTCATCCGCCTGAAAATCGACGAAGACTACACCGTGGATGAAAAGGACAAGGCTGCCATCTTTACCGAACAGGGCGCCGAAAAGGCCGAAAAGCATTTCGGCATCGAAAACCTGTCCGACCCCGAAAACAACGAACTGAACCACTACCTGATCCAGGCCCTGAAGGCCAACGCCCTGATGAAGCGGGACGTGGACTATGTGGTGCAAAACGGCGAAGTGGTGATCGTGGACGAATTCACCGGCCGATTGATGGTGGGCCGCCGCTATTCCGACGGGCTGCACCAGGCCATTGAAGCCAAGGAACATGTGAAAGTGGCCCACGAAAGCAAAACCCTGGCCACCATCACCTTCCAGAACTACTTCCGCATGTACAAAAAGCTGTCCGGTATGACCGGTACGGCCAAGACGGAGGAAGGGGAATTCCAGGGCATTTACAACCTGGACGTGGTGCAGATTCCCACCAACCGGCCCATGATCCGCCAGGATATGAACGACATGATCTACCGTACCAAGAAGGGCAAGTATGCCGCCGTGGTGGAAGAAATCATCCGCCGCCACGCCACCGGCCAGCCCATTCTTGTGGGTACGGTATCGGTGGAAGTGAGCGAACTGATCAGCGGCATGCTCAGCCGCCGGGGCGTGCCCCACGAAGTGCTCAACGCCAAGCACCACGCACGGGAAGCTTCCATCGTGGCCCAGGCCGGGCACTACGGCGCCGTGACCATTGCCACCAACATGGCCGGCCGCGGTACCGACATCCTGCTGGGCGGCAACCCGGATTTCCTGGCCCGCCGCACCCTGCGCCAGGAAGAAGTGCCGGAAGAAATTATTGAAGCCGCCAACGGGTTCAACGAAGATGTATCCGAAGAAGTGCTGGAAGTGCGCAAGCGCTACCACGCCCTGCGCGCCGAATACAAAAAGACCACCGACGTGGAACACGAAAAAGTGGTGGCCGTGGGCGGCCTGCACATCATCGGCACCGAACGCCACGAAAGCCGCCGCATCGACAACCAGCTGCGGGGCCGTGCCGGCCGTCAGGGCGACCCGGGCTCTTCCCAGTTCTTCATCGCCCTGGAAGACGACCTGATGCGCATCTTCGGCGGCGAACGCATCCAGCCCCTCATTGAGCGCATGGGCATGGATGAAAACACGCCCCTGGAAGCCAGCCTGCTCACCAAGCAGATTGAAAACGCCCAAAAGAAAGTGGAAAGCCGGCACTACGAAACCCGTAAGCACGTTCTGCAGTACGACGACGTGATGAACCAGCAGCGCGGCGTGATCTACGGCCAGCGCAGGCAGGTGCTGGGCGGCGAAAACATGCGGGAAGTGATCCAGGGCATGGTAAGCGCCCTCATCGACGATACCTGCACCCGCTTCCTTTCCGCCGATCAGGCCGCCGAAAGGGATCTGGCCGGCCTGAAGGATTACGCCGAAAGGCTGTTCCTGCCCCAGGGCACGGTGGAGGCCAATGAAGATTTGCTGCGCACCGCGAAAAAGGAAGAAGCCGCTGCCTTCATCAAAAAGCAGGCCCTGCGCTTCTACGAAGAAAGGGAACAGCTCTTCCTGGAACACGGGCTGGACATGCGGGACGTGGAACGCAATATCCTCTTGAGCAGTGTGGACCGCCGTTGGATGGACCATATCGACGCCATGGACCAATTGCGGGAAGGCATCGGCCTGCGCGCCTACGCCCAGCGGGATCCCATCAACGAATACAAGATGGAAAGCTACGATATGTTTGACGAAATGAGCCACCTCATTCAGGAAGACACCGTACGCCTGCTCTATCAGGGCCGTTTCCAGACGCCACAGGAAAAGCGCCCCGCCATCCGCATCACCAATTTCTCCCACGGCCCCAGCGCGCCCCGTCCTCACAAGGAAGCCCCCCACAACCCCGTGAAGGCGGATAAGAAACCCGGCCGCAACGAGCCCTGCCCCTGCGGCAGCGGCAAGAAATACAAAAACTGCTGCGGCAAGCCCGGCGCCGGGGATTGAAGCAAACAATATAGGCGGGAGAAGGCTTTTGAAGCCAAAAGCCCCCTCCCGCACCCTCCCGAAAAGCTGACTCGGGAATATCCAAAACGCAGATCGTACAGCAATCTGCCCGTGTTGCAACAAGAAAACAACCGACAAGAAGCGGAGGACAATATTTATGATCGTAGAACTGGAACAATACACCGCGAAACTCAGCGCCCTCCGCGCCCAGCTGAAAGAAGTGGGCGAAGGGCTGCACATTGACGATATGGAAAGAGAACTTTCCGAACTGAAGGAAGAAATGAACGCCGACGGCTTCTGGGACAACCTGGAACGCTCCACCCATGTGAACCGCCGCATTTCCAACCTGGAAGGCAAGATCAAGCACTACGAAGGGTTGCTTTCCGGCTGCGATGACGTGGAAACCATGATGGAGCTGGCCCAGGAAGAAAACGACGAAGACATGATCCAGGAAGCCGGTGCGGAAATTGAAAAGCTGGAAGCCGATACCGAAGCCCTGGCCCTGGAAACCCTGATGCGGGGCAAGTATGACGACCATGACGCCATCCTTTCCCTCCACGCCGGCGCCGGCGGCACCGAAGCCCAGGACTGGACCGGCATGCTCTACCGCATGTACACCCGCTATTGCGAACGCATGGGCTTCACCGTGAAGGTGCTGGATTTCCTGGACGGCGACGAAGCCGGCGTGAAATCCGTCACTTTCGAAGTGAGCGGCGACCATGCCTACGGCTACCTCCGCGGCGAAAAGGGCGTGCACCGGCTGGTGCGCATCTCCCCCTTTGACGCCAACGCCCGCCGCCACACCTCCTTCTCCTCCCTGGACGTGGCCCCCATGCTGGAGGAAATGGACACCGATATCGAAATCGACATGAAAGACGTGCGCGTGGACACCTACCACTCCTCCGGCGCCGGCGGCCAGAACGTGAACAAAACCTCTTCTGCCGTGCGTATGACCCACTTCCCCACCGGCATTGTGGTGGCCTGCCAGACGGAACGTGACCAGGTGCAGAACCGTGCCACCTGTATCAAAATGCTCAAGGCCAAGCTGCTGGAACTGAAGGAACGGGAACGCGAACAGGAAATGGCCGATATCAAGGGCGAAATGAAGAAGATCGAATGGGGCAGCCAGATCCGCTCCTACGTCTTCCAGCCCTACACCATGGTGAAGGATCACCGTACCGGTTTCGAAGCCGGCAACATCGATGACGTGATGAACGGCAACATCGAAGGCTTCACCACCGCTTACCTGAAAATGCAATAAGTTTGGGGATTTATTACGGGAGGGATGTTCTTTGCAGGTCAAAGAACACCCCTCCCGTGCCCTCCTCAAGAAAACCGGATTTTTTCCTCATGTTCACCGCCTGTGTTTCGCTTGTAAACAGCAAAGGACGATTTATGAAAGCACTGAAAAAGATCGGATTTGTGTTGCTGGGCATTGTAAGCCTTTTGGCCCTCTTGTGCTCCATTGCCGCCGGGTGCGTCACCAACAGCGCCCTGATGGAGCAGGGCTTTTTGCAGTATGCCGACACAAAGCAGTTTGATTTTTCCCCCACCCTGTATGGCAAAACCGCCCTTTCCATTTCCCGGTACCTGGATGGGCAAAAAAGCACCGTGCCCGACCCCCGGGATGAAACAAAATGCCTGTTTTCGGACGATGAAATGCTGCACCTGGCCGACGTGAAAGGTATTGTGACGTGCCTGAAAGCCATGCGCTGGATTGGCGGCGGGCTGGCCCTTGGCGCCATTGCCGTGGCATGGGTGCTGTCAAAAAAGAAGGAAAGCGACCGCCTGATGAAAGACATCTGGCAGGGCTTTGCCTGGGCCAGCGGCATTCTGTTCACCCTGGCTACCGGCATCGGCATCTGGGCGCTTTGCGATTTTGACAGCCTGTTCCTCACCTTCCACCGTCTGGCCTTTGCCAATGACCTGTGGCTGATGGACCCCCGGACGGATTTGATGATCGCTATGATGCCTCAGCCTTTTTTTGTCTGGTACGGCGGGGAAATGCTCAAGGCCATGCTGCCCATTTTCGGCATCATGCTGTGCCTGATCATTGCCTGGCTGAAAGTGTGCAGAAAAGAAACAGAAGGGACGCAAGAAACGAAATGACATATCTGGAAGAAAGCAAAAAGCAGCTGGAAGCGCTGAAGGAAAAAGAGCATATCCGCATTCTGGCCATCGAAACCAGCTGCGACGAAACCGCCGCCGCCATTGTGGAGGACGGAAGGAAGATCATCTCCAGCGTGGTGTTTTCCCAGATCGACATGCACGCCCTCTACGGCGGCGTGGTGCCGGAAATTGCCAGCCGGGCCCATGTGGAAAAGGTGAACCGGATGGTGGATGAGGCGCTGAAGCAGGCAAATATGACGCTGGAAGAAGTGGATGCCATTGCCTGCACCTACGGCCCCGGGCTGGTGGGGGCGCTGCTGATTGGCGTCAGCTGCGCCAAGGCGCTGGCCTTTGCCGCCCACAAGCCGCTGATCCCGGTCAACCACATTGAGGGCCACATCTGCGCCAATTTCCTCACCCACGAAACCCTCAAGCCCCCTTTTGCGTGCCTTGTGGTCAGCGGCGGGCACAGCCACCTGTTCCAGGTGGAGGACTACGGCAAGTACCGCATCATCGGCTGCACCCAGGACGACGCCGCCGGCGAAGCCTTTGATAAAGCCGCCCGTGTGCTGAACATCCCCTACCCCGGCGGCCCTTTGCTGGACAAGCTGGCAGAGGAAGGGAACGACCAGGCCCTGAAGCTGCCCCGGCCCCACACCGAAGGCAAGTATGACTATTCCTTCTCCGGGCTGAAAACCGCCTTTATCAACGCCGTACACAACATGCGGCAAAAGGGAATGGAATTTTCCGACGCCGACCTGGCCGCGTCCTTCCGCAAGGCGGTGGTGGACATGCTGGCAGACAAGGCCATGCAGGCTGCCAAAGATTTGCAGCTTGATTGCATGGTGCTGGCCGGCGGTGTATCCGCCAACAGCCTGCTGCGGCGGGATATGCAGGCCCGGTGCGACAAGATGGGCATTCCCCTGTATATGCCAAAGCTTTCCCTGTGCGGGGATAACGCCGCCATGATCGGCTCGGCGGCCTACTTCCGCCTGAAAAACGGCGAGATGGCCGATCTTTCCCTCAACGCCAAGCCTGCCCTCAGGCTGTAAGATACGAAAGGAAGTCCTATGAGCGAAAAAGCCGGACGGCAGATGAAAACCTCCGTTTTGTTCAAGCGTTTTCTGCCCTATTACAGCAAGTACAAAAAGGAAATGGCCTTTGACCTTTTCTGCGCCCTGCTCACCACCCTGTGCGAAGTGATCTTTCCCCAGATCATCAAGCTGATCACCAACCAGGCGGTGGAGGATTTCACCAAGATCACCACCGAATGGGTGCTGAAGCTGGGCGGCATTTACCTTTTGCTTCGCGTGATTGACACCGCTGCCAATTATTTCATGCAGTACTGGGGCCATGTGACCGGCACCAAGCTGGAAACGGATATGCGCACCGACCTGTTCGGCCATTTGCAGCAGTTGTCCTTCTCCTATTACAACAACACCAAAATCGGCCAGATCATGAGCCGCATCACCTCCGACCTGTTTGACATCACGGAGTTTTCCCACCACTTCCCTGAAGAAGTGCTGATCGCCGTGGTGAAGATCGTGGCCTCCTTCATCATCCTGTGTACCACCAATGTGTGGCTGACCCTGCTCATCTTCGCCATTCTGCCCTTCATGCTGATCGGCACCAGCTATTACAGCAAAAAAATGCGGGCCGCCTTCAAGGAAAGCCGGCATCAGCTGGGCGAAGTGAATGCCCAGGTGGAAGACAGCCTGCTGGGTGTGCGGGTGGTGAAAAGCTTTGCCAACGAAGGCATTGAAGAAGAAAAGTTCGGCAAAGGCAACCTGGAATTTTTCCGGCTGAAAAAGCTGCGCTACCGCTACATGAGCGGCTTCCACACCGTGACCCGCTTTTTTGACGGGCTGATGTACATTGTGGTCGTGGTGGCGGGCGCCCTGTTTTTGTCCGCAGGGAAAATTGACGTGGGCAGCTATGTGGCCTATCTTCTCTACATCAACACCCTGCTTACCTCCATCCGCCGCATTGTGGAATTTACCGAGCAGTTCCAGAACGGCATGACGGGCATTGAACGCTTCTGCGAAGTGATGGATGCCCCCATCGAAATTCAGAACCTGCCCAACGCCAAGGAACTGGGCCAGGTGCAGGGGGAAGTGACCTTCGATCATGTGGGCTTCCACTACTCCGATGATACGGAGCACGAAGTGCTGGAAAACTTGAACATGCACGTAATGCCCGGCCAGAACGTGGCCGTGGTGGGCCCCTCCGGCAGCGGCAAAACCACCCTGTGCAACCTGATCCCCCGGTTTTATGACGTGACGGAAGGCCGCATCCTCATTGACGGGCAGGATATCAAGCAGTTCACCCTCCATTCCCTGCGCAGCGCCATCGGCATGGTACAGCAGGAGGTGTACCTGTTCTCCGGCACCGTAAAAGATAACATTGCCTACGGCAAGCCCGGCGCCACGGAAGAAGACATCATCACCGCCGCCAAGCAGGCCGGCGCCCATGATTTCATCATGAAATTGCCCAACGGCTACGACACCTACATCGGCGAAAGAGGCGTGAAGCTGTCCGGCGGGCAAAAGCAGCGGCTGTCCATCGCCCGGGTGTTCCTGAAAAACCCGCCCATCCTGATCCTGGACGAAGCCACCTCCGCCCTGGATAACGAAAGCGAACTGCTGGTGCAGCGTTCCCTGGAGAAGCTGGCCAAGGGCCGCACCACCTTCACCATCGCCCACCGCCTCACCACCATCCGCAATGCGGACGTGATCTGGGTGCTGACGGAAAAGGGTGTGGAGGAAACCGGCACCCATCAGCAGCTGATGGACAAGGGCGGTATGTACAGCCACATGTACAGCATGTACACCACCGACCGGAATGAATAACAGGAGGCACCATGCTGCCACTCTCCATCAAGACAAAAGTAAAAATTGACAAAGGCTGGTCCGGCGATGAAAAATACTGCATCACCGATGAAAGGGGCCGGAAATACCTGCTGCGAGTGGCTCCGTCTTCCATGGCTGAGCAAAAGAAAGCCGAGTTTTTCTGGATGCAGCAGGTGGAAAAAACCGGCATCCCCATGTGCCGGGCACTGCACCTGGAGGTAACGGACAGGGAAGTAAACACCATTCACAGCTGGGTGGAAGGCATGGATGCCGAAGATGCGATGCGCGCATTGCCTGAAAGCAAACAATATGCATACGGTTATCAGGCCGGAGAATACCTGCAGAAAATCCACACCATTCCTGCGCCGGAATGGGTGCCCGAATGGGAAGGGCGCTTCAATGCGAAAATCGACCGGATGATTCAGATGTATGCCGATTGTCCCCTGAAATATGAGGGCGGACAGGTATTCATTGATTATCTGAACACCCATCGGCATCTTCTGAAAAACCGTCCCCTCTCCTTTCAGCACGGGGATTTCCACATCGGCAACATGATGATCGATACCCACGGCCAGCTGGTCATCATCGATTTCAACCGCTTCGATTTCGGCGACCCCTGGGAGGAATTTAACCGCATCGTGTGGTGCGGCCAGAAAGCCCCTGCCTTCGCCGCCGGCATGGTGGATGGCTATTTCGAAGGGAATGTGCCCCTGCATTTCTGGGAAACACTGGCCCTGTATGTTTCCAGCAACAGCCTGGGCAGCCTGCCCTGGGCTATCCCCTTTGGCGAAGGGGAAATTGCCGTGATGCTAAAGCAGGCACGGGATATTCTCACCTGGTACAACGGCATGAGCACCGTTATCCCCAGCTGGTATAGGAAATACTGAGAGAACGGGAGCAGGGGCTTATGCAGCCCCCGTACCCCCGGCAGCAGGGCCATCGGCCCTGCACCCAATCTGCGACACGGAAGACTGAACGCTCAAACTTCTTTCCGCATGGTGCTTGGGGAAACGGAAAGAGAGCCCACGGGCGCTATGAAAACGAAAAAAAGAGAGGCTGTGAGAATTTATTCTCTCGCCGCCTCCTTTTTATCGTTCCCCCCGGATGCCCAGCACCCGAGCGGCGGTGTTTCACACCGCCCAGCCCGTGGCCCGCAGTGCGGGCACCCAATTCGCAAAAATGCAATCTTCCTTTGCAAAGGGGTTTCTGCGTGGCCCGCAGTGCGGGCATCCATCTCGCAAACGCACAATCTTTCTCTGCATAGGGGTTTCTGCGTGTAGCAGTGCCGCACCCAATTCGCAAAAATGCAATCTTCCTTTGCAAAGGGAATTCTGCGTGGCGGCAGTGCCGCAGCCAGCTCGCAAAACGACCATCCTTATCAGCGAAGGGGTTTCCGCGTGTAGCTGTGGCGCACCCAATTCGCAAAAACACATTCGTTCTCTGCAAAAGTATGTGTGCATGTTACTTTCTTTCACCGGGACATTGCTTGCAACATACAGAATGCCAGTTCCGGAATTGGGTCCGGGGGCAATGCCCCTGGTGGGGTGCAGGGGTGAAACCCCGCATGGTTCCCCACGCAACACCGGGAAACCGTATGAAAGATACTGATTGTTACTTCCGGAGAATGGGTGCAGGGACAATGTCCCTGCTGGGGCCAGGGCACTGCCCTGGTGCAGGGGCGAAGCCCCGCATGGTTCCTCCGGCTCAGGGCTGTGCCGCTTCAAGCGGGGTAAAGGAGATCCATTCATAGCAAGCGGAGAGGGGCAGCACGGAAGGATCGAAGGGGCCGGTCCAATGATCGGCGCCGGTGCTGCACCACAGGTTCACCATGATTTTGCTGGGGGTGGAAGGGATGCTGTCATACACGGTATGCACCCTCTCCCCATCCACAAACCAATCGATCCGGTCGGGCCGCCATTCAAAGGCATAGCGATGGAAATCCTCCGCCGCATCGAAGCCCAGATCGTGCATGTATTCATGGTTACCCACCCCGTTGCAAAAATAGTTGAGCTGCACCCGGGTGGTATCCTTGCCCAGAAATTCAAAATCGATTTCATCCCAGGGGTTATGATCCGAGGGGCCGGTGTAGGTAAAGAAGGAGGACACCACACCCTTGGCCCTGGCCGCTTTCATGGACACTTCATACCGCCCATAGCCGTAGAACTTATGGCTGCGCACCTCGGCACTGGCATAGGGAATGGCACCGCGGGGATGGGCATCCCGATCCAGCACAAGGCGGATATAGCCCTCCTCCTTGATCACCTGATCCTTCCACCAGGTCACATTAAACACACCGCCGTTGGTCCATCCGTGAGCATAGCCAAAGCCGTCCGCCATGCCCTTTTCAAAGCTGAACACCCGGGGCTCCCCGGCAATGGGCACCATGTTCTCTTCCGCGGCAAGCCCTGCCGGCACCGCCGTCAAAAGGCATAGCACCAGCAGTACAAAAATGTATCTTCTGTTCATGTCCTCTCCTCATCGTCAAGGCAGCTGCAGCCACATGGCAGGCCGCAGACCGCTGAGGGCGTGGGTCACATTCACGCCGTTGCTGGTGGCCCCCTTCACGCTGACACAGGCCGTGTTGGTGCGATGCTTGTGGGGCTGGCGCAGCAGCCAGTCCGCAGGTTCGGTAACACTTTCCAGTGCCCTGTCCTTGGCCACCAGGTACTGGGTGGGGTATGCCACACGGTCCTGATTGCTGGAAAAATACTGATTGGCTTCCTGTGCACTGAGGAGGAACACCTTGTCCCAGGTATCGTTGCCCACACTCAGCCGGGAAGAATCGGTGTTATAATAGGGGCTCTGATGACCGGGCACCAACGCCTGCACCACCTTGCCCTGCTCGTAGGGGGTGAATGCATTGTTGTAAAATTCACCGTTGAGCCACTGACGCATCTGGCTGGTTTCCCAGGTGACGGCAGTCTGGGCCGTATGGTAAGCCCGCTGATCGATCACCTGATCGGCGATCACCAGGGCCTGATTGCCGTTGAGCGCCAGCACGCGCCACACCAATTGTTCCTTGCCGTTATTTTTGTTGTTGTCCTGCTCATAGGCACCGAAATAGATGCGGCTGCCCACCGCAAGCTGAGGCATAACCGGGCCCGCCTTCACGCTGTACATGACAGGGGTTTCACTGACAGTCTGATATCCGTTTTTCACGGTGGTCAGCAAAAGCAGGCTGTCAAAGCCCTGCTGAGCTTCCTGCAGGGTGATGTGGAAGGTGCACAGCTTACCGGCGCGGAAACCGCCGTTGGAAAGCAGGTAGGTTTGCCCGTTGCGCACCTGCACCTGATATCCGGCATCGGTGGTGGCGTAGGCCCCTTCATAAAAACGGAAGCCGCTGCTTTCCGCCATTTTCACTTCCCGCCAGCTCACCTGCAGCTCCCGGGCGTTTACATATTCGTTCAGATAGATGTCCACATTGAAGGGCTGGCCCACCTGGATTTCCTCCGCACCGGCTGCGGCGCACAGCCCCAGAAGGATCAAAACCGCCAGCACCGTCCAAAACATTTTTTTCATCATACCCGCTCCTTTTCTGTCCATTGCATAAATCGCTGCCAAATATTTTCCAGATCCCGGCCGATCAGATAGTCAAATGCTTCTTCCTTCATCAGATGCCGCACAAACCGACATCCCAGATAGTACCCCACATCGCCTTTGCCCTCATAGCTGGCCCAGTCGCCGAAATAGCGCTGGTTTTGCGGGGTCATCAACGGCAGATCCGCCGCAAAATCCCGCAGAATCTTGGGAAAACGGCTGTCGCACCATGCTTTCCATCCCTGCCTGTCCTGATGAAAATAGTCCTCGTTTCCGGCCAGTGTCTGCTCAAACACCATGGCAATTCCTTCGGTGAACAGCTGCCACACAAAGCGCTTTTCCTCATTTGGCGCAGCCTGTTTCAGTTTTCCCCACTGTCCGTGATACACATGGCCTAATTCGTGCCACACCAGGCCCCGCATGCTGTCCGCATCCTGCCAGGAAAGCTCCAGAATCTTTTCCGCCCCCAGCAGTACATGCAGCCGGCCGTTCACTTCTGTCACCCATCCGGCACCGCCAAGCAGCCCCAGATACAGCACAATCTCCACATCCACGCTCCTGCCAAAACAGGACAGCACCTTTTCCTCCAGCCCTTGCGTTACCAGACGGAAATTTTCCTCCAGCGCTTTCAGCCCCGGATGCCCGGGCACCGCACTGAGCACAGGCAGGAAATCCTTTTCCCAGCCAAAGCCGGCATCAAGGCAGGCCTGCATATCGGACAGAAACATGTCCCTGCTGCCGGGCAGGATGCTGTCAATATACATTTCCCATTTTTCCCGGCAAAAGCGGCCCTCATCAAAAACCGCCAGCCCTTCCTGCAGGCCATTCACACACCGGATCATGCCTGCGGGGCCCCATAGAGGATTTCCAGCTTGCACATCATATCCTCCAGAATGAAGCGGCTGTCCACATCGTCATAAATGCGGATCAGGGGGGCGCCCTCCTTTTCCGCGCACAGGGTATCTTCCTGCACAAAGGGGGCCGGGCGCATGCGGAAGCGGCCGCAGCCGGGATGCATGGCAATGCCCACCGCCGGATTATCCCCCAGGGACCAGCTTTCCCCGGCGGTCCAGCCGGCAAAGGGGCCGTTATTGTAGGCCACCATGTTTTCAAACAAATGCCTGCCGATCTTGCCGCAGGGGTAAATGCGCCGCTGGATTTCTGCCAGGGAAATGAGC
>JAZNOW010000012.1:0-13712 GCA_045589355.1 Clostridia bacterium | reverse complement strand
GGCGTCGGGGTTATCGTCGGCATCGGGCAGGGTGATAAGATCGGAGGCCTCGTTTTCGTAGAGCACCACCGCACCTTCCACGATCAGGCGAAGGCCTGCGATTTCGTTGCCGGCGTTCATCATGTAGAGGCTGAGGGACTGCAGCGTTTGCTTCATTCCGCATACACCACCTCACTGAGTACGATTTCCCGGGCGTCGTGGTCGATGCTGTTCATCAGGCGCACCCAGGCCATCTGATCCTGCTCCTTCAATTGCTCCGTGGCTCCTCTGGAAATTTTCATTTCCTTCACCAGCTGCTGATAAAGCTTTTCCGCACGATCGTTCATTTCGTTCAGGTTCCCGATCAGGGTGCCGCTGAGCAGCTGCACCTGATACATGATCGGATCATGCTGCTGCATACGGCGCAGCTTCATCCTCCCCCACGGTCCCCTCAGGTGTTCCTTGGGCAGGGAAAGGTCGGGCAGATAATAGTCCCCTTTCTTCACGTAAGAAATGCTCTCCCGGATATCCTTCATCAAATCGCTCATCGTAATGCTCCTTTCTTTGTTTGAGTTTGTGTTTGTTGTTGCGAGTTTTGTATGGGCTCGCGGGACAAAACCTCTTCGATTTTGCTTTCCCCCACCAGCCGTCTAAGCCGGTCATACCGATCGGCTTTGAAACGAGATTCTTCCAGCCTGGTCATGGCATAATCGTAAACACTTTTCAAAAAGGGGTGGGCTGTTGGTGAAGAAAACATTTTGCTAAAATTCAAGCGCTCCTTGCAGCAACTAATAGGAGGACAACTTGTACTATATTTATAAAATAATCCTAAAGGGAAGATTACCTGATGACATAGCCAAAGCTGTTAACCGATATCACGAATATTTTCTTATCATCAAAGCAAAAAATCTGTTTGAAGCAAACGCAGTTTCAGCAAATCTCGTATCTGAAGCTCCTGGAAACTGGTTTATCACTCAAGAGTTAATCGCTATCATTTAAGTATTGTTGCTGCAAGGAACAAGAAAAAACCGTCTGTAACGGACGGTTTTTCGTTTAGCGCACATCATATCATTATACTATATACTATTGTTTTTCCGTTTGATCTTTGCACAATTCGGGCAGCCTTTTCCTTTGAGCAAGTTCCCCGGCAATGCCATCCATTCATGCCCACATCTTTTGCAACTACATTTGACCTTTTGCGTCGACGTAACATATCTACTTACTAAAGAAATATACGAATTTACACTCTTTAATTCGTTTTCAAAACATTCATGTGTCTTTCTTTTAGGTCCTTTTTTCATTTCTCCACACTTTGGGCAACCATGTCCTGCCACCCTATTGTTTACTGTTGTATTCCATTCATGTCCACAGATTTTGCAAACCCACCACACTTTAACATTGGAACCACTTTTTACATCCATTGGACATAACGGCAAATTCTTTTCTTCATTCCACTCTTTCATCAATTCCGGATGTAACGTCGCCAAATCATTTTCACCACGTATTGCCACCCTCCCACTACAATATGGACAGCCTTTTCCCTTAACACGATTGTGTAAACTTGCTTGCCAAACATGGCCTTATTCACACTTCCACCATACCTTCTTACCGCTGCTATATGCAAGGTTTTCAGGCTTAACATTTCCATTTTTTGTCGGATGCCATTCAGCTGCCAAATCAGGTCTTTCTAACAACAAATTGCGTCTATGCTCAGAAACCAAATATGTACTGAGTATTCTTTGCATATCTTTTTGAATATCAACATCAGGCTTTGATATGCCCATCAAACTCAGTATCTCTACAATCGCATTATTTAACATCATCATGTCTGCTGAATCTATGTCTGTAATACACACGCAATCACTATATGAATCAAGTCCTTTTTCTCTGACACGTATCAACTGAATATTTGCATCTGCACAAGCTTTATTTTTCTTTTCTTCTCTTTTCTTGTTACCAGCAGATTTATGATAGTATACACCGTCATACTCAACAGCAACTTGTATCGACGGCACATAGACATCTAGCTCCATCATGATTGCAGTGTTATTTGCATTTTCTGCATCACTAAAATATTGTTTAATATAAAAATATATAGCTTGTTCTGGAAATGATGTTTTTAGTTCTTTCAAACATAACGCACAATTTCTGTTACGTGACCTATTTGAAAGCGAGGCCTGCCACTCATGTCCTCTATCACATATCCACCAAACTTTTTTCAGAGATCCCTCAGTAATATCAAACGGAGTTAAATCGCCGTTCTTCGTTGGATGCCACTCTTTTGCTAATCTAGGATTCGTTGTTGCCAAGTCATTAAAGCCACAAAGGACTTTTTTATTCGAACAATATGGGCATCCCGTTCCATCTGATGTTCGCTTATTGGGTGTTGCCAGCCATTCATGCCCTATAGAACATTGCCACCACACTTTCATTCCAGCACCATATGATACTTCCGTAGGCTTGATATCGCCATTCTTCGTTGGATGCCATTCTTTTACGAGTTCAGGGAATTTGTTCGCTAGACTTTTTTCTTCCTTAACCACATCTTCACCTCCAAGTCCTACTTCTCGCATTACACAAATCCCCGAATCCTCTTTCCACAGAAAAGGATTCGGGGATAAATTCACATTGTCACTCCCACTCGATCGTTCCGATGGGCTTGGGCGTCAGGTCCAGGCAGACGCGGTTGATGCCCTCCACTTCGTGGGTGATGCGGTTGGTGATATGGTGGAGGAGCGCGTAGGGAATTTCTTCGATGGTGGCGGTCATGGCGTCGGTGGTGTTGACGGCGCGGATGATGGCGGGCCAGCCTTCGTAGCGCTTGCCGTCGCGGACGCCCACGCTCTTGAAATCGGGCACGGCGATGAAGTACTGCCATACTTTACCGGCCAGGCCGTTGTTGGCAAATTCTTCACGGAGAATGGCGTCGGCTTCACGCAGGGCGTGGAGACGATCCCGGGTAATGGCGCCCAGGCAGCGCACACCCAGGCCGGGGCCGGGGAAGGGCTGACGGTACACCATTTCGTGGGGCAGGCCAAGGGCTTCGCCCACCACGCGCACTTCGTCTTTATAAAGGAGCATAACGGGCCCCACCAGCTGGAAGGTCATGCCGTTGGGCAAGCCGCCCACGTTATGATGGGCCTTCACGCCGTCTTTGCTTTCCAGAATGTCGGGATAGATGGTACCCTGGGCCAGGAATTCCACGCCCTCCAGCTTTTCGGCTTCTTCGGCAAACACTTCGATGAATTCGCCGCCGATGATCTTGCGCTTGCGTTCCGGTTCGGCAACGCCGGCCAGTTTATCCAGGAAGCGGTCGGTGGCGTCGATGTAGATGAGGTTGGCGTCCATCTGCTTGCCGAACACTTCAATCACCTGTTCGCTTTCGCCCTTGCGCATGAGGCCGTGGTTCACATGCACGCAGATCAGCTGACGGCCGATGGCCTTGATCAAAAGAGCCGCCACGACGGAGGAATCCACACCGCCGCTCAGGGCCAACAGCACTTTCTTATCGCCTACCTGCTGCTGAATCAGTTTTACCTGTTCATCAATAAAAGCATTTGCCAGTTCCGGGGTGGTGATCCTTACCATGTTTTCGGGGCGTACATCGGTCTGCATCTCAATTCCCTCCATCCAGCGTTTCGTATACAAATTAACTTAGAAATTTTACAGCAGCGCAGCCAGTTTGTCAATATCTTCTTTCTTGGTAGCCCAGCTGGTGGCAAAGCGGACCACCGTGTGATTATCATCCAGTTTTTCCCAGAAGGAGAAGTCCACAAACTGGCCCAGTGCCTGCATTTTTTCGTTTTCCAGCACGATGAACTGCTGATTGGTGGGCGAATCGATGAAGAAACGATAGCCCTTTTCAGCAAACACTTTTTTCAGTTCCTGGGCCATATCGATGGCATGGCGGCTGATATCGAAGTACAGGTTATCGGTAAACAGCGTGTCAAACTGCACGCCCATCAGCCTGCCCTTGGCAAGCAGCGCGCCGTTTTGCTTCACAATGGCCAGGAAATGCCTGGGCATATTGCCCCTGGTGAACACCACCGCTTCCCCGCAAAGGGCCCCCACCTTGGTGCCGCCAATGTAGAACACATCACAAAGCTTTGCAATATCGGAAAGGGTCACATCCGTCTGATAGCTCATCAGGCCATAGCCCATCCGGGCGCCGTCCATAAACAGGGGAATAGCATATTCCCGGCAGACGGCGCTGACGGCGGTCAACTCTTCCTTGGTGTAGAGCGTTCCGTATTCCGTGGGATGGGAAATATACACCATGCCCGGGAACACCATGTGTTCATGGTTGGCATCACCATAGAAGGTGCGCAGCATTTCCTTCAGCTCACAGGCACAGATTTTGCCTTCGTGCTGAGGCAGGGGCAGCACTTTCCTTCCCAGATGCTCCACCGCCCCGGCTTCATGGCCGTTGATGTGGCCCGTCACCGCCGACACCACGCCCTCATAGCTTTTCAACAGGGCGGAGATCACGATGGCATTGGTCTGGGTACCGCCGGAAATGAACCAGATGTCCGCTTCGGGGCAATCACAGGCCTTGCGGATTTTTTCCTTGGCCGATTCGCAGTATTTGTCGCTGCCGTAACCGGCCAGATGCTCCAGATTGGTTTCCGCCAGCTTTTCCAGCACTTTGGGATGGCAGCCTTCGCCGTAGTCATTCACAAAAAACAGCTTTTCGCTCATCAGACTCCGTTCCTTTCAAAGAACAAATTTCACCGGAAATTATAGCAAATAGAGCAACGCTTTGCAACCAAAAGCACTGCACTTTCTAATAGAAAACTGTTCTTTTCATGTCCTCCTGTATCTATAAAAAGTATAGAAAAGCGCTGCATTCCATGGTATAATTGAGCTGCAGCAGATGATGCAATTATCAGCCCAGTTTATGGAGGAACAATATGAACATCGAAACCAACCGCTTGATCATCACCAACTTTGACCTGTCCATGGCGGAGGACGTGCATCGCAATTCCCTGGATGAAGATAACCGCCGGTTTGTGCCGGACGAAGTGTTTGAAACGGTGGAAGACGCCAGGGACACCATCGAATTTCTGATGAGCGTATATGAAACCGGAGACGGCCCTCTGGTGCACCCGGTGCTTCTGAAAGACGGCACCAATGTGGGCTATGTGCAATTGGTGGCCATGGAGAATGGGTATGAGGTAGGCTTCCACATCGGCAAAAAGTACACCTGCAACGGCTACGCCACCGAAGCCCTTTCCGCCTTTTTGCGGCACATGATGCCGAACATGAACCTGCATTCTGTTCTGGGCATTTGCGTGGCGGAAAATGCGGCTTCCCGAAAAGTGATGGAAAAGTGCGGCTTCCGCAAGGAATACGAAGGCACAGGCCAGTATCAGGGCGAAATGCGCCCCATCGCCCGGTATCTATTCGAAAATGCATAAAGCCGCTTGCAGGCCGTTGCGGAATGTAAATCTCCGCAATGGCCTTTTTCTATTTTTCATTGAAGAAAACCGGCATTTTTTCACCAGAAAACTGCGGTTTTGTCACGGCTTTTCGTTGCGTTTTTCCGCCGTTTCCGTTATAATAGGATGGTTATGAATGAAGGAGGAATTTCCTGTGGCTAATGACCGTTTGAACCACATTCGAAATTTTTGCATTATTGCCCACATTGACCATGGCAAGTCCACTTTGGCGGACCGCATCCTGGAAAAGACGGGCGTATTTGAAAAGCGGCAGATGACCGAGCAGATTCTGGACTCCATGGAGCTGGAAAGAGAGCGGGGCATCACCATCAAGTCAAAAGCCGTGCGCATGAACTATACCGCCAAGGACGGCGAAGAATACACCCTCAACCTCATCGACACCCCCGGCCATGTGGACTTCTCCTACGAAGTGAGCCGCGCCCTGGCCGCCTGCGAAGGGGCTTTGCTTGTGGTGGACGCCACCCAGGGTGTGGAAGCCCAGACCCTGGCCAACGTCTACATGGCCCTGGAGCACGACCTGGAAACGGTGCCCGTCATCAACAAGATCGACCTGCCTTCTGCCCAGCCCGAGGAAACAAAAGCCGAAATTGAAGAGGACATCGGCCTGGATGCCTCCAATGCGCCCCTCATTTCTGCCAAAATGGGCATTGGCATCGAAGACGTTCTGGAATCCATCGTCACCCAGATGCCGCCCCCCGAAGGGGACGAAAACGAGCCTTTGCAGGCGCTGGTGTTCGACGCCACTTACGATAACTACCGCGGCGCCATCTGCTTCATCCGCGTCATCCATGGCCGGGCTTATCCCGGCATGCGCATGCGCATGATGCAGACCGGTGCGGAATTTGACGTGGTGGAAGTGGGCACCTTCTCCCCCTCCTACACCCCCTGCAATGAACTTTTGCCCGGCGATGTGGGCTACATTTCCGCCTCCATCAAGGACGTACGGGATACCAGAGTCGGCGACACCATCACCAACGCCGCCGCCCCTGCTGCCCAGCCCCTGCCCGGCTACAAGGAAGTGCAGCCGGTGGTGTTCTGCGGCATTTACCCCGCCGACGGCGCCGATTACGAAAACCTGAAGGATGCTTTGGAAAAGCTGCGCATGAACGACGCTTCCCTCACCTTCGAACCCGAAACCAGCGTGGCGCTGGGCTACGGCTTCCGCTGCGGTTTCCTGGGTCTTTTGCACATGGAAATCATTCAGGAACGGCTGGAACGTGAATTTGACCTGGGCCTTGTCACCACCGCCCCCAGCGTTATCTATGAAGTAGTAAAGACGGACGGCGACGTGGTGCGCATCGATAACCCCACCAACCTGCCCTCCCCCAACGAAATTCAGGAAATGCGGGAGCCCTTCTGCCGGGCCACCATCTACACCCCCCAGGAATTTGTGGGCACGCTGATGGACCTGTGCCAGGACAAGCGGGGCACCTTCATCGACATGCAGTATGAAGGCAAGCGGGTAAAGCTGCTTTATGACGTGCCGCTGAACGAAATGATTTTCGACTTCTTCGACCAGCTCAAGAGCCGCTCCAAGGGCTATGCCTCCTACGATTACGAAATCACCGGCTACCAGCAGAGCGATCTGGTGAAGATGGATATGCTGCTCAACGGCGATATCTGCGATGCCTTCACCATGATCGTCCACCGGGACAAGGCCTACGGCCGCGGCCGCGCCATTGCAGAAAAGCTGAAGGAAGTTATTCCGCGCCAGCAGTTTGAAATTCCCATCCAGGCAGCCATCGGCGGCAAGATCATTGCCCGCGAAACGGTGAAGGCCGTGCGCAAGGACGTGCTGGCCAAGTGCTACGGCGGCGATATTACCCGAAAGAAGAAGCTGCTGGAAAAGCAGAAGGAAGGCAAAAAGCGCATGCGCCAGTTCGGCACGGTGGAATTGCCCGGCGAAGCCTTCATGGCCGTGCTCAAAATGGGCGACGACTGATGCACGAATTCCATCCCCTTCTCCGTTCTTTCAGTGTAGAACATACACAGGAGGTTCTTCCCGCATGAATATCATCGATATTGTGATATTGGTCGTTCTGGGGGTCAGCGTGGCATACGGGCTGTACAAGGGTTTTGTGCATTCCCTTTTGTCCATGGCCTGCGGGCTGATTGCGCTGGTATTGGCGTTTGTGTTTACGCCAAAGCTTACCACCTACCTCAGCAGCAGCGCCGGCGTATCTTCCACCCTGGCCACCTATACCGACGCCATTGCCCGGGTGGGCGACTGGGACCTGGCTTCCGCCCCGGTGGAACAGCTCAGCGATGATACCATCCAGCAGGTGCTCAGCAATGTGGACCTGCCGGACAGCATCGAAAACGTGCTGGAAAACAATCTGCTCAACCACACCTTTGTTTCCACCGGCCTGGAAACGGTGAACGATTATGTGTCCAACACCATCGTGGGCGTGGCGCTGAGCGTGCTGTGCTTCATTGCGTGCTACATTGTCTCCTATCTCCTTTTGTCCCTGATCATCAACCTCATCACCCATGTGTTCAAATTGCCCCTGCTCAAGCAGATGGACTGGCTGGCCGGCGGCATTCTGGGGCTGATGCGGGGGGCGCTGGTGCTGTACGTTGTGTTCCTGGCCCTGCCGCTGATCAGCACCATCATCAACATGGAAGCGCTGGATGCGCTCATTGCCAACAGCACCCTGGCCGCCATTTTCCAAAGCGACGGCCTGTTCGCCCGGGTCATTTCGGGCAATATGTAATTTTCTTCCGCCATTTTATTCTTTCTGAATATCGGGAGGCCCCCTTATGGTTCGTAACCTGACCGCAGGAAACCCTGCCAAGCAGATCCTGCTTTTCTCCCTACCCATTCTGATCGGGAATATTTTTCAGCAGTTCTACAGCATGGTGGATACCATCATCGTAGGGCAGTTTCTGGGTAACAGCAGCCTGGCCGCCGTGGGCGCAACAGGCGCTGTTTCCTTTTTCATTATGGGCTTTGTCAACGGCACCACCACCGGCCTCACCGTCATCACCGCCAAACGCTTTGGCGCCGGGGATCATGCCGGGGTAAAGCGCTCCATCCTCAACTGCTTTCAGGTGGCCATCGTGATGGCGCTTGTCATGTCCACATTGAGCGTATTGTGCATCCGCCCCCTGATGCACCTGTTGGAAACGCCGGAAGATATTTTCGAAGAAGCGGTGGCCTATATTTCCGTCATCTGCGGCGGCATGGGCGCCACCATCTTCTACAACCTCATGGCCGCCACCATGCGCGCCCTGGGCGACAGCCGCACCCCGCTGATTTTCCTGGTGGTTTCTTCGGCGCTGAACATCGCGCTGGATTTGTTGTTCGTGGCCGTGCTCCACACCGGCGTTGCCGGCGCCGCATGGGCCACCGTTGTCTCCCAGGTAATCGCCGGCACCCTTAGCCTCCTGTACGGCCTCAAGCACAACGAATACCTGCACGTAGGCAACATCTTCCGCAAACCCGATTTCAAAGAATGGTTCGCTCATCTGCGCGTGGGCGTGCCCATGGGGCTGCAGTTTTCCGTTACCGCCATCGGCTCCATGGTGCTGCAGCGTGCGTTTAACCTGTTCGGCACCCCCGGCGTTGCTGCTTACACCGCCGCCTCCAAGGTGGATAACCTGCTCACCCAGCCCATGATGGCCATCGGCACCACCATGGCCACCTACGCCGGCCAGAACCGCGGCGCCGGCGACTATAAGCGGCTGATGAAGGGCGTGCGCATTGCGTTTTTCTATTCCCTGGCCGCAGCCGGCCTGGCCATGCTGATCAAGTTCGTCTCCGGCGACGCCTTTATCCTCATGTTCCTGGATGAAAAAACCGACCTCATCATGGAATACGCCAACACCTATATGCTCTGGACCATGGTGTTTTACCCCTTCCTGGGCTTTGTGTTCCTGTTCCGCAATACCCTCCAGGGCGTGGGCGAAACGCTGTTCCCCATGCTGGGCGGCGTGGGCGAGCTTTTTGCCCGTTCCATCACCAGCATGGTGCTGCCCGGGATGGTTGGATACCTGGGGGTATGCCTGGCCTCCCCTATCGCCTGGATCACTGCCGGCTGCATGGCCGGCCTCCGCTACCTCTACATCGCCTCCCGCTGGAAAAAGGACCCTGCCCTCATGCAAGGCCCTCTGCAGCCCGAAAACTGAAGGGAAACCAGGGGGCATCCCCCCTTGACCCAATTGCGGAAACGGTTGGCATGCAGCACAAGCGATGTGCCGCTGTAGCCCGGGAAATACCGGCAACACGCATAAGTCCATCTGCAAATACGGATGGTTCCATTGCAGCTTGGCTGCGGCACGGCCGCACCCACGGGCTGGGCGGCAAAAACGAAAAAAACGCCGAAGGAGAAAGCTTGCTTTCGCACACGGCGTTTTTTCGTTTTCAAAGCGCTCATGGGCACACATCTTATCGTTCCTCAAGCGCCATGCGGAAACAAGTTTGGTTTTATCTGTTTGTGCGTCGCAGAATGGGGGCAGGAAAAATACCCCTGCCGCGGGGTGAAATGTACGCGCAGGCCCCTTCCCTCTCCCCGGTCTCTTTGCAAAAAATGTCCGTTTTTGCCCGGCTCCGGTTGACAGTTCCAAAGAAAAAAGGTATCATATTTAATGGACTGAAAATATGAATAACAGGCAGGGATGAATATGACCATTCAGGATATTGTAACCGTTTTGCACGCCGATGTGCTGTGCGGCCAGGAGAACCTTTCTCTTCCCGCAAAAACCGCCTGCTGCTCCGACCTGATGAGCGATGTGCTGGCCTTTGTGAACGAAAAAACCGTGCTGATCACCGGGCTTACCAACCCCCACGTCATGCGCACCGCCGATATGCTGGACCTGAAATGCATTGTTTTCGCCCGTGGCAAAGTGCCCACCGACGACATGCTGGAACAGGCACAGGAGCAGGGCCTGGTGGTAATGACCACCAAGGTGACCGCCTTCACCGCCTGCGGCATGCTGTATGAAGCCGGCCTTCGCGGTGTGCCCATCGACTGGCCCAAGGAGGACGTGAAATGAGCGCCATGATCCATGCCGTATATCCCGTCCAGGCGGACGACTATACCTGTGCCGGCGAAGCTTCCACCGATATCAAGCGCAAGCTGAAGCAGCTGGGGGTGGACAGCAAGGTGCTGCGCCGTGTTTCCGTTGCCAGCTATGAAGTGGAGCTGAACCTGGTCATCCACTCCGATGGCGGCGAGCTGATCATGGATGTGGATGAAGGCGGCGTCACCCTCATTTCCAAGGACGTGGGCCCCGGCATCCCCGATATCCAGATGGCCATGCGGGAAGGCTATTCCACTGCCGATGAAGAGGCCCGGTCCCTGGGCTTTGGCGCCGGCATGGGCCTGCCCAACATGAAGCGCAATGCCGACGATTTTTCCATCGAAAGCGAAGTGGGCAAGGGCACCTGCATCACCATGCGTTTTAACCTTGCCTGATTGATTTTTTAGGAGCCAACAGAAATGGACAAAGTGATCCGTTACCATTCCGTGCGGCTGGATAAAGCCCGCTGCAAGGGCTGCACCAACTGCCTCAAACACTGCCCCACGGAAGCCATCCGGGTGCGCAACGGCCGGGCCCATATCATTGACGAACGCTGTATCGACTGCGGCGAATGCATCCGCATCTGCGATTACCATGCCAAGATCGCCGTGACGGACGATATTGCCGCCATCCACGGCTACCCCCACGCCATTGCGCTGCCTGCCCCCAGCCTTTACGGCCAGTTCCGCAACCTGAAATCCGTCAGCCCCATTCTGGACGCTTTGAAGCTGATCGGCTTTGACGATGTGTTTGAAGTAGCCCGGGGCGCCGATATCGTCAGCCGCGCCATCCACCAGAAACTGCGGGAGCCCGGCCTGCCCCGGCCCCTCATTTCTTCCGCCTGCCCGGCGGTGGTACGCCTGATTCAGGTGCGCTTCCCGGACCTGATCCCCAACATTGTGGATGTACGCCAGCCCATGGAAGTGGCGGCCATGATCGCCCGGCAGGAATACTGCAAAAAGCACGATTGCCTGCCGGAGGATGTGGGCGTGTTTTTCATCACCCCCTGCCCTGCCAAGATGACGGCCATCCGCACCCCTCTGGGGCATGAAAAATCCGCAGTGGACGGCGCCATTTCCATGGTGGAAATTTACGGTGCCCTGCGTTCTTACATCAACAAAAACGTCATCACCCCCACCAAGCCCCAGGCCACCGGCTTTGGCCTTGGCTGGGCGGCCTCCAGCGGCGAATCTTCTGCCGTCTGCCCGGAAAACAGCCTGGCCGTGGACGGCATCCAGAACGTGATCCGGGTGCTGGAAGAAATCGAAAACGAAAAGCTGAACGACCTGGTCTTCTTCGAAGGCAATGCCTGCTCCGGCGGCTGTGTGGGCGGCCCCCTCACGTTTGAAAACAATTATGTGGCCAAGAACACCATCCGCAAGCTGGTGGATATTTCCGACAAAACCCACCCCATCGAAAGCGTGCCCGCCTCCATGATGACCAAATATCCCCTCTATTTCGATACCGATATCACCCCCAACAGCGTCATGAAGCTGGACGATAACATGGCGGTTGCCATGGAAAAGATGGAGCGGATGAACCGCATCATGGAAGATTTGCCGGGGTACGACTGCGGCTCCTGCGGCTCCCCCACCTGCCGCACCTTTGCCGAAGATATCGTGCGGGATTTTGCCGGCGAAATGGACTGCATCCATAAACTGCGTGAACAATTGAAGGTCATGGCCCAGCAAATGGTAGAGCTGGCCCAGACCAAGCGTGAATAAAAAGGAGGTTATCCCCTTGAACGTAACAGAACTGATCCCTTTGATCGAAGCGGAATACATGACCCCCACCGTGCCCACCGATAAGGAAGTCACCTGCGGCTACACCTGCGATTTGCTTTCCTGGGTGATGGCCCACGGCGATGAAGGCATGGCCTGGGTCACCGTGCAGACCCATATGAACGTGGTGGCCGTGGCCATGCTCAGCGAAATGGCCTGCGTCATTCTGCCCGAAAACATCGACATGGACGATGACAGCCTGGAAAAGGCCGCGGAGGAAGGCCTGTGTGTGCTCAAATCCCCCCTTTCCGCCTACGCCATCTGCGGCAAGATGGCCGCTGCCGGCATCCCGGCCGAAAACTGAAATGGAACGCCTCTTTGCCGATCTGCACATCCACTCCTGCCTTTCCCCCTGCGGGGATGACATGATGACCCCCGGAAACATCCTGGGCATGGCCCATCTGAAAGGGCTGGACATGGTGGCCATTGCGGATCATAACTGCGCCCGGAATTTACCGGCGGCAAAAATCATCGCCGATGCTTACGGCATCCTGCTGGTGCCCGCCATGGAGATCACCACCCGGGAAGAAGTGCACATGCTTGCCTACTTCCCGGACGTGGAAACGGCGCTCAAAGCCAGCGAGGATTTGCGCGCTCACCTGTCAAAGAAAAAGAACAAGCCCTCCTTTTTCGGGCATCAGCAGGTGATGAACGACGATGACGAAGTGATCGACGAGGAAGAAGCGCTGCTCATCGGCGCTACCGACCTGCCCCTCACCGACTGCCGGGATTTCATCCACGACCACGGCGGCGTGGCGGTGCCCGCCCACATCAACCGGGGCTCCAACGGGCTGCTCATCAACCTGGGGCTTATGCCGGAAGAGCCTTTCTTCCCCTCCGTGGAAATATGGCCCAAACTGCCCTGCCCCATGGAAGCGGCGGACGGCAAGCATGTTTTACACTCCTCCGACGCACACTATCTGGAAGACATTCTGGAACAGGAATTTTCCCTCAAACTGAAAGAACGTTCCGTAGCCGCTTTTCTCCAATGGCTGACGGAAAAGAAATAAAAGAAAGAAGGAACGTTTTATGGACATGACCCTCCGTTGGTACGGCAAAGGCTTTGACAGCGTATCCCTCAAGCAAATCCGTCAGATCCCCATGGTGAAGGGCGTCATCACCACCCTCTATGACACCACTCCCGGCGAAGTATGGAGCCGTGAACGCATCCACGAAGTAAAGGAAGACGTGGAAGCCCACGGCCTGAAGCTGTCCGGTATCGAAAGCGTGAACATTCACGACGATATCAAGGTGGGCCTGCCAAGCCGGGATCAGTACATCGAAAACTACATCGAAACCCTCACCCGTCTTGGCGCAGAAGACATCCACATGGTGTGCTACAACTTCATGCCTGTCTTCGACTGGACCCGCTCTGACCTGAAGAAAATGCTGCCCGACGGCAGCACCTGCCTGTCCTACGATCAGGAACTGGTGGATAAAATCAACGTGGAAAACATGCTCTCCAGCATGG
>JAZNOW010000011.1:0-131976 GCA_045589355.1 Clostridia bacterium | reverse complement strand
ATGGCGGAGGGAAAGGGATTCGAACCCCCGGTGCCTTTCGACATCACTGGTTTTCAAGACCAGCGCCTTCAACCACTCGGCCATCCCTCCGCGCATAGCGTTTGGCGGCCTTGCCGGAAGCGCTCATATAGAATAGCATTTTTCCTGGCGGTTGTCAATCCCCAATCTGCAATTTCTTCGCTTTTTTTCAGCCATCCTCTTTCTTTCCATTTCCAATATCCTGTGATACAATGTGGTCAGAACCGAAAAGGAGCCTCGTTTATGGAAAAGATCTTCTCTACCCTCACCCATACCCTGTCCCGCCTAATGCCTGATAATCCCCTTTCCGTCTATCTGTACGGCTCCTGCGCCGCCGATGATTATCAGCCCGGCTGGAGTGATATCGATTTTATCTGCTTCACAAAAACGCCGCCCACAAAGGAACAGGCAAACTTCCTTCTGCTCATGCGGCAGGCCCTTTGCGATGCCCATCAGGACAGCCGTTTCCGCCTGCTGGAAGGGGTGATCGTGTGCCTTGACGAATTCCTGTCCGGCCGCTACACCCGGGTTTTGTATTACGGCACCTCCGGCCAGCGCATCACCACGCAGTGGCAGATGGATCCCTTTTCCCTGCTTTCTCTGCATAAAAACGGCAAACTTCTCCTGGGCGAAGATATCCGCCCCCTGCTTCCCTGCCCCACATATGTCGACCTCGTTGACGGCATTCGCTTCCACCTGCACACCATCCGCACCTATGCCAAAGAAACAGACGGCAGCCTGTATTCCTGTGGATGGCTGTTGGATATCGCACGATGCCTCTATACTTTGCGCAACAAAACCATCATTCGTAAAACAGAAGCCGGCAAATGGGCTTTGCAGCAGCATCTGTGCCCGGAACCCGATCAGATGGAACGAACCCTTATCGTTCGGAAAAACCCGTCAGAAGCGCTGAAAAGCCCCGATACACACGATTGGCTGAAAACCCTTGGCCCTTCTGTTCAGAAATTTGCCGATGTACTGGAAAAAGAATTGGAGGAACAAACAAATGAACAAATGGTATGACGAACAATACAGCTTTCAGGTGGAAGTAATTGCCGTTTCCCATAATAACATCACAGAACACCACTGCCGCAACGGAGAACAGGTGGGCGACGTGTTCACCTGCGGTTACGGCTGCCCGGTGAGCAGCTGCGGCCAGGGTATTTGCAGCAAAACCATGATGATTCTTTTTCCCATAATGGAAGCTGTCCGCGGCGGCGGAAGCCTTCTGAATCTGGGCGGAGACTCCCCCACCTCCAAAGAATTTCTGTGTCCCGACGGCGTGGTGAAATATCGCCTTACATCTCAAAAACAAAATGACGATAATTTCCACCTGAACAGTCATTATCAGGAATAAAAAGCAGCCTGCATATTTGCAGGCTGTTTTCTTAATAGGGTGCACAATTGACAGATGTTAAGTCAATGATATGTTCATATTCCGATTCCAGATTTTCCGGGAACAGGAGGTAGAACGGCTTTGTTTCATCCACGCCATAAGCCGCGCAATATTCCGTATACACCATGTTCTTCATGATGTAAACGAAATTGCCTATATATTTTTCCTGCAGTTTCTTGAGATCCTTCGTATCATCTCCGGGGCAAACTGGCGTACAGAAGGCTTGCTCCGCCCCTTTCTGCCGAATTTCCAGCACGGACAAGGGAATCCCGTTTTCATCCACCCAATACTGATTGTTCGTAATGTCCAGCATTACCCATTTGTTCAGGCTGCTGTCCCACACTTCATTCACTACATGACAATCATGATCGTAGGGCGAAAGGGGCATGATCCATACCTTTCTTGCGTACATGCCAAGGGACAGGCACATCTCGTTCAAAATCTGTGCCTTTGCACGGCAGTTGATGCCCTGCTCCTTGTTATCCAGGCTGTACTCCAGCAAATCCATGGCGTTCATGGGCACATGATTGTCATAATTGCTTTTGTGGGTCAGCCTTCCGGCATAGGCATCCATCAATCGTGCTGCTTTCTGCCATTCACTGCCTTCCCCGGCCTGTTTTTCCAGCCCATAGGTTTCTTTCAGCAAGGGGTATTCTTCATGCTCCATGTCATAAGAAAATGCAATTTTTTCTCCCGGCATGAATTTTTCGTGTGCCGTCAGAATACCTGCTTCCATGATGTAGATCTCATCCGTAGACTGCAAATAGCTGTCAAGCCCCCAGAACGCATAATAAACATTCTGGGCAATGCTCAGACACAAAGCTACGCACAAAAGAACGACCAATGCCACTTTTATACTCTTCTTTTTCATCTGCCTGTTCTCCCAAAGATGAAGCCCGTTCATGTTACTGAACGGGCATACATGTTATTGTTCTTTTTTGTTTTCCTTCTTCAGGGTGATCACCACGTGACGGTTGGGTTCATCCCCTTCGGAATGGGTAGTCACAGCGGGATGATCCTGCAGTGCACTGTGGAGAATACGGCGTTCATAAGGGTTCATGGGTTCCATGCTCACCTTACGGCCGGTCTTCTGGCAGCGGTTGGCCATGCGGTTGGCCAGGCGGATCAGGGCTTCTTCCCGCTTTGCGCGATAGTTTTCGGTATCCAGGGTCACGCGGGTATAATCATTCTTGCCCTTGTTCACCTGCAAGCTGGTCAGGTACTGCAGCGCATCCAGGGTTTCGCCACGGCGGCCGATGAGGATGCCCAGGGTATCGCCTTCCATGTTCACGTGCACATTGCCTTCTTCATCGGTGCTGACGGCCACGGACACGGGCACGTTCATCAGCTTGGTCAGTTCCTGAAGGAATTCCTGAGCCTTGCCGGCGGGGGTATTGCGGTCCGCCTGTTCGGCAGGAACGATTTCCTTCTTTTCTACGGGCTTTTCTTCCACAGGCTTCTTAGCTTCCCGAGGCTTGCGTGCAGGCTTTTCAGTCTTTTCCTGCTTTTCGGTTTTCTCGGTCTTTTCAGCTTTAGGAGCAGCTTCTTTCTTTTCAGCCTTGGCAGCTTTCTTATCGTACTCAGCAGCCTTGGCATCTGCTTTGGCAGCTTTCTTATCGTATTCAGCGGCCTTGGCGGCTTTCTTTTCATGCTTTTCTTCCAGCATGCCGTTGAACAGATCATGCACTTCGCTGGAAGATTCTTCTTCCTTTACCGTCAGGCGGATCTTGGCAGGACGGCTGCCAAACAGGCCAAACAGGCCCTTGCTGCCTTCTTCGATCACGTCCACAACCACATCGCTGATGGAAAGGCCCAGCTGTTCCAGACCGGAAGAAATGGCTTCTTCGGTGGTGCGGGCGGTAAATTCATACGTTTTCATTATTTCACAGTCCCCTCTCCGGCAACCTTTTTGGCTTTTTCGCCGTCTTTCTTTTCAAGAATCTTGTTGATCACAATGCTCTGCGCGGAAGACACAAGGCTGCTCACCACCCAGTACAGGGCAAAACCGGCATTGGAAGACAAGCAGAAGTACACGGACAGCAGCGGGAAGAACCACTTCATGAAGTTGCCGGAGCCCTTGCCTTCCTGAGCAGGCTGCTGGGGCTGCTGCTTGTTCATAAACTGGGTCTGAACCACCTGGGTCACACCGGCCAGTACCGGCAGGATCAGGAAGCCGTTGGGCTGCTGGAACACGCTGATGGAACCAAAGATCAGCAGGTTCAGGTTGGCCCAGCCGGGCACCACTTTGGAAGCGGCGACGTAGGCTTCATTGCCGCCCAGCACCGTCATCAGGTTGGTAAGCGTGGTGGACATGGCTGCATCGGTGGAGAAATCCAGCACCAGGCCGTTGTTGGTCAGTGCAGCCTGCAGGGCGGCAAACAGTTCGCCATCCTGCTGCACCATTTCGTATGCCTTCACCCATGCATCCCGGGGCACCATTTTCAGTGCATTCAGGTTGGGCACGGCAGCGTTAAAAGGAGAGTCCGTCATCCAGATGTTCTGCACCCACAGAAATGCTTCGTTGGGGTGGATGGGGTTTTCTTCGCCGGCCAGGAAACGGAACGTCTGCATCACCAGCTGCTCGTTTGCAATCAGGCGCATGGCGGAGAACATGGCGATCATCAGCGGCCAGGTAAGCAGCATGGGCAGGCAGCCGCTCATGGGGTTATAGCCTTCCTTTTTCATCAGTTCGGCCTGCTTCTGCTGCATTTTGGTTTTGTCGTTGGCATATTTGCGCTGAATTTCGTTCAGCTTGGGCTGAATCAGGGACATTTTCCGCATACCCACACGGCTTTTGTAGTCGAACGGCATGCAGATCATACGCATGAGGAACGTGAAAATAATAATGGACACGCCATAATTATTCACCAGGCCGTTGATGCCGGCCAGAATGCTGTAAAGAAATTCTGAAATTGCGTTCAAGGCTTTTCGTCGTCCTTCCTGTTTGATGTACTGGGCGGCTTTGGCACAGGGTCGTACCCGCCTTTGGAGAAGGGATTACAGCGAAGCAGCCTTTTGAAAGTGAGCCAGCAGCCATGGATGACCCCGTGTGTTTCGATCGCTTCCATTGCGTATTCGGAACAGGTGGGCACATACTTACAAGCAGCCCCGAAGTATGGACTGATGTTGCGCTTATACCACTTTAAAAGGCTTATCAGCAGCTTTTTCATTTCTGCTCTTCCCTGTACAGGTTTTGCTTTCTCAGCAAATAGCACAAAGAGGCGCTCAGGCGGGCAAAGTCCGCTTCCGACGCCATCTCCCGGGCAGTAATCACATACATGCCCTTTTTCAGCTTGGGCAGTTCCCTGCGGAATGCTTCCCGAAGCCTGCGTTTGGTGAGGTTTCTGGTGACAGCATTGCCGATTTTTTTGCTCACCGCAAAGCCCACCAGCATCTTCGGGCCTTTCACAAAGCCAAGGGCCAGCTCCCTGCAGGCGCCGCCCTTTCCCTTGCGGTAAACATATCGGAACTGACCGTTTTTGCGCAGACGGTATTGCTGTTCCATTTCATCCTCCGGGTGAATTATTCTTACAACAGCAAAACCCGCTCCACGAATTGCACCTGTGGCAAGCGTCGGAGCGGGCTAAGCCATGCAAGAAAAGGATGGAGACCGTCTGAAGAAAATCAGACAGTCAGTTCCTTACGGCCACGGTTACGGCGACGGGACAGGACACGACGGCCGTTCTTGGTGCTCATGCGGGCACGGAAACCATGAACCTTGTTGCGCTGGCGTTTCTTCGGCTGATAAGTGCGTTTCATAGTGACACAACTCCTTCTAATGCAAAATGCCTTTGGGCATTTGTTTTATCGCAGGCATGTGATAGAAAATCACCACAAGACAGCCATTATAGTATAGCTATAACCCGGCCTTGTGTCAAGCTTTTTTCGCTTTTTCTTACACATTTTTCTATCATTTTTTCCAATCACCGGGGCATGTTGATCTCCTGATGCAATGCGCGCAGGCCGTCCAGCTGCTGGGCCAGGGCCATATCCGCCTGTTCCACCATCTGGGTCACGCTGGCATGCACCCGCATGGAATAATCTTCGCATTCCCGATGGGCGGTTTCCAGCATTTCCTGGGCCTGGGCCTGAGCACGGGCCACAATTTCGCTTTCCGCCACCAGGTTGTTTGCCTGGGCCTGCGCATCGGCGATCATGGCCTGGGCACGGGCCTGGGCATCGGCCACCATGGCATTTGCCTGCTCGCTGGCGGTACGGGTCATATCCTGGGCCTGCTGGTTGGCAAGGTTGACGGTGTTGGTGGCCTGCTGATTGGCCTGGTTCACCGTGTTCTGGGCCTGTTCATTGGCCTGGTTGACGGTATTCTGGGCCTGCTGGTTGGCCTGGTTGACGGTGGCTTCCGCCTGTTCTTTGCTGTCATTGATCAGCTTCTTCACATCCTGCAGCACGTCCCTTGCCTGCTGCAGATCGTTGGGAATGCTGCTTTCCAGCTGACGCAGCAGTCCTTCCATCTCTTCCTTTTCCACCATCACCTTACCGGTCAGGGGAATCACGCGGGCATTGCGCAGGATCAGATTCATCCGGTCGATCAGTTCATAGGTTTTCAGTTGCACATTGGACATACCTTTTTCCTCCTCGCATGGCAATCCTTTATCATTTGGAAAATGCTGCAATCACGTCGCTCAGCACTTCCTTGGGTACATATTCCGATACGTCAGCGCCGTATGCCGCCAGCTGGCGCACATAGGTGGAGCTGATAGAGCCTTTATCCTGCGCCGCCGGAAAATACACCGTGTCCAGCCCCGGTACGATGCGGCCGTTGATATGAGCCATGGCGTTTTCCGTTTCCAGGTCGCTCATGTTTCGCACACCGCGCACCAGTGCGCACACCTTATGCTGCCTGGCCACTTCGGCCGTCAGCCCCTGGGCATGGATCACTTTGACGTTTTTCAGCCCACAGCACACTTTTTCCAGCATCTCCACCCGTTTTTCAAAGGGGAAGCAGCCCTGCTTTTCCGGGTTCACCATCACGGCCACGATCACCTCGTCAAACACGTTGGCCGCGCGGCGGATCACATCCGCATGGCCCAGCGTGACAGGGTCAAAACTGCCGGGATACATCCCGATTTTCTTTCCCATTCAGTCTTCCTCCCCTTCCCTTACAAAAAAGCTAAGGCCCGTTATGCCATACTCCCGCCGGTCTGCAAGGGTAAGCCCTTCCGGCGTAGCCGGCGGCGTTTTTTTGTCATGCTCGCAGATGATCATGCCATCCATGGCCAGCAGTTTCTTTGCCAGCCGTGCGCAGGTATCGGTGGTGCTCAGCCGATACGGAGGATCCAGAAAGATCAGGTCAAACTGTTGTCCCTCATTTTCCAGCTGGGCAACAGCCCGCATGTCTTCCATATTCAGGAACCGGGCTCTGTCACCATAATCCAGGGCTTCGATGTTCTGGCGGATGATTTTTCCAGCCTTGAAGCTCATGTCCACCAGCACGGCGGATGCCGCGCCGCGGCTTAATGCTTCCAGCGACAGGGCGCCGCTGCCCGCGTATAAATCCAGCACCCGGGCGTCATACACCCGCCGCTGCAGCATGCTGAACAAGGCTTCCTTCACCCGGTCCGCCGTGGGACGGGTATCCTGGCCCTGTGGCGCTTCAATCTTGCGGGAACGTTTTTCTCCGGCAATAATTCTCATCAGATCAGCTCGTTCTTTTTCTGTTCACGCTGGGCCATGCGGGCCTGCAGCTGTTTCTTCTGCTTGCGCTTTTGCTTTTTGATGTTCCGCTGGATATCCCCATGCACCCGGGCACGGGAACGGGGGCCGGTCAGGTAGCCAAAGCCGTAGGCAATGCCGGGCAGCACCGCCAGAACGGGGCTCAGCCGGTCGATCAGCAGCATCATATCCAAATCCCGGACACCCGCCATGCAGATGAAGGGATACACCAGCAGCCTTCCCACAAACCGCAATACGTCCATTGCCCCCATGCTCCCGGATACCCGGTAATAATCAAGGGCGGCGTAGATTTCGTCGTGGCTTTGAAAGGATTCCACCCAATCCGGCAAATTCTGCAGGGCATACACCTGCTTTTGAGCCGTCAGTGCACAAGGGATGGTAATCAGAAGAACAGGTACAATGGCAAGCAGAAAAACCACAAACCCTCTTGCCGGATGATAGCACTGGGCCTTTTCGTCATCGGAAACAGGCTTTCCGTCCTGCAGCCGTTTATAAACGATTTCACCCAGGTTCACGTCGCTGTTGGCTTTACCTGCGGCATTGCTGTACATCACGCCGCCGCATACCACCAGCACCAGCGCATTGACCACAATGCGGATCACATCGTTATCAATGGACATGGAAGAACCCACCACCACATACAGGATGGTGAAAAAAATAAAGCAGAAAAACAAACGAATCGCGTTTTTGATATTGCTCTTCACCCAGGCGTTGCCCTTGTGATAGGGCTTGTATACCATGGGCGTTTTCTTTTTCTTGGCCTGCATTCTTTCAAAACTCCTTGTTCGGCTTATGCCTTTTGGTACATCACCGGCACCCTGGCCGTAGCGGACATGAGCATTTCATAGCTGATGGTGTCTGCCCATCGGGCCATTTCATCGGCGGTAATTTCTTCCTTTCCCTGCCGTCCCATCAGCACTGCCGGTGCGCCGGTATATGCTTCTTCTTCATTCAGTTCCGTCACATCCACCATGATCTGGTCCATACACACCCGGCCCAGCACACGGCAGCGTTTCCCGGCAATCAGCACCTGCGCCTTGCCGCTCAGTGCTCTGGAATAACCATCGCCATAGCCCACCGGAAGGGTAGCCACCCGGGTTTCTTTTTCGGCGGTGAACGTGCAGCCGTAGCTGACACACTCCCCTGCCGGAATAGTTTTCAGGTACACAATTTCCGTATGCCAGGAAAGAGCCGGCCGCACGTCGTACGTGCTGTTGCCTGCAGCACAGCCATACAGAGCAATGCCCTGCCGTACCATATCATACCGCGCATCCACAAACCTGGCAGAGGCAGCACTGGCGGCGGCATGCAGCAAAATATTCCCGGGCAAAAGGGCAGCAAGTTTTTCAAACCTGGCCATCTGCATTCTGGTATAGGTTTCCGTTTCGCCGTCTGCATCGGCAAAGTGGGTAAAGGCGCCGGTCAGCTTCACATGCGGGCACATCTTCAGCGCATCCAGAATATCGCAAACTTCTTCTTTGCTGCGGACGCCGATGCGGCCCATGCCGCTGTCGATCTTCAGGTGCACCTGCGCATTCTTCCCCTGTGCTGCTGCGGCTTTTTCCAGCATGAAAACCCGTTCCCGGTCAAACACCGTTTGGATCAGGTCCCACCGCACACTGGCTTCGGCACCCTTTTCGTTTACACCGCCCAGCACCAGGATAGGCGCTTTGATCCCGGCATTGCGCAGCGTTTCCCCCTCTTCGGGAATGGCAACACCCAGGTGATCCGCGCCCTTTTCCAGCACGACCCTGGCCACCTGCACAATGCCATGGCCGTACGCATTGGCCTTCACCACGGCCAGCATGTGCTTGCTTTGTGCCGTTTCCTTTTTCAGCAGTGCCGCATTGTGGGCAATGGCGGAAAGATCCACCCGGATGTATGTCCCCCGATACTGGGGATAAAAGGCTTGTTCCATACGTTTCATTTCCTCCTGAAAGAACAGTTTTCTCGTTTCTTCTTTTCTTTCAGTGCACGTCTTCCGTCCATAAGATGTGGGCAGAATAACTTACCGTATATTATAGCACACTTTCGTAAAATGCGCCATGATAAATTTTACATTCCCTCTTCTTCGGAAACGGCTTCCCCGTCGGTCACCCGGATGATGGGTGCATCCGTCCTTTCCTGATAGCCAAGGATGGTTTGCAGGTTCACTTTTTCGATGCTGTGGAACACGTTGCCAAACACCGCCGGCGTTTCCTTTTCCAGTTCCGCCAGCATATCCTTTACTTTCTTGCGCTTGCCGCCGTCTTCGCTCTGGGTCACTTTGCAGGCGCACCGGAGGGTATCCAGTTCCATGTGCTGCTGCCATGCGATGATGTCTTTTTCCCGCACCAGATACAAAGGGCGGATCAGCTCCATGCCTTCAAAGTTCTTGCTTTTCAGCTTGGGCATCATGGTTTTGTACTCGCCCCCATAAAGCAGGGAAAGCAGGATGGTTTCCACCGCATCGTCCATGTGATGCCCCAGCGCAATTTTGTTGCACCCCAGCTTTTTTGCTTCTTTGTACAGGTATCCCCGCCGCATGGAAGCGCACACATGGCACCAGCCTCTGTCCAGTGTTTCCAGCGCTTCGAAAATGGGGCTTTCAAAGATATGCATCTGAAACCCCAGTTTTTCGGCATTGCGGATCATCTTTTCCCGGTTTTCTTTCGTGTAGCCGGGATCCATGGAAAGGTAGGATACCCGGAAGGGCATATCGCTGTACTTTGCCATTTCCCGCATGCAGGTGGCCAGCAGCAAGCTGTCTTTCCCGCCCGAAATGCATACGGCCACATGGTCGCCGGGCTTGATCAGCCCATAATTTTTCACAGCCGCAATAAACTTCCGCCAGATCTCTTTGCGGAAATCCCTTTGCACGCTTCGGGATGCCATGATTTCAGCCGTTGCCATCGTCTTTTCTGCCACGTTTTCCACCTCTTGTTTCTTACCTTCCCATTATAGCATATTTCGTTGATTTCGCCATCCCGTCGTGCTATAATCTTTTCGATCTTTTTTATGTGAGGTAATCCGCATGCTCAACACCATCTGCGCCATCATGCGCGAAGCCGGCCAAATGATCCTGAACGTTTCCAATGCCCCCGTGCATGAAAAGGAAGGCCATTTCAATTTCGTCACCGATACCGACGTGGCCGTGCAGGGTTTTCTTCAATCCCGCCTGCTTTCCGCCTTTCCCTGCGTCTCTTTTTTCTGTGAAGAACAGGAAAACGAAGCCTTGACCCCATCCCCTACCTTTGTCATCGATCCCATCGACGGCACCATCAATTTCATGCGCAACCGGCGTCAATCCTCCATTTCCATTGCATATCTTGTGGATAAGCAGCCCCTTCTTGCCGCTGTCTATAACCCCTATGCCAACGAAATGTTCACCGCAGAAAAAGGAAAAGGGGCTTACCTCAACGGCAGCCCCATTCATGTATCCGATACGCCTTTTGAAAAGGCCGTTATCGCCTTTGGCACATCTCCCTACGATGCGGAGCTGGCCAGACGCACCATGCAATGTGCCTGTCAGTTCCTTCTGCAAAGCGGTGACCTGCGCCGCACCGGCAGCGCCTGCGTCGACCTTTGCGACGTTGCCTGCGGCCGCGCCGATGTGTTTTTTGAGCTTCGTCTTCGCCCCTGGGATGTGGCGGCAGGCAGCCTGATCGTTCAGGAAGCCGGTGGTTTTTACCACTCCATCGGCCATTTCCTTCCCTATTATGACGATGCCTGCGGCATGATCTGCGGCAACCCTTCGTGCAAAGAAAAGGCCCTTTCCATCCTCCGCCAGCACAATCTCGAATGATCCTTCATCATACACCGTCAGGCAGGGTAATCCCTGCCTTTTTTGCGCTCCGCTTCAGCCATCCGCCCTTGAAATAATACAGTACAAACAATACGCTGGTAATGGTCCAGGTGATGGGATAGCAGTACAGCGTGAAGGGAACGGTATTCACCTTGGGCGCAATCACCAGCAGCCATACCGCCCGCAGCAAGCAAATGCCCACCAGCGTCATCAGCGTGGGGATCACCGTATCCCCCACACCGCGAACGGCACCGGAAAAGATTTCAATGCAGATATAGGTAAAGAAGAAGGGTGCCAGGGTTTTTAAGATTTCCATGCCCTGCAAAATCACCGTTTCTTCATTGCTGAACATCCGGAACACATAAGGCCCAAGAAGCAGCAGCAAGCAGCTGACCACCACCGTAGTACCCATGGCCATGCCAAGGCACACCCGCACGCTCTTTCGCATCCGGTCATATTTCCCGGCGCCGAAATTCTGCCCGGTGAAAGTGGTAATGGCAATGCCGAAGGCGCTGATCACCATCCAGAACGTGCCGTCCATTTTCCCCCATGCCGTCCATGCCGCCATCACATCGGTGCCAAACCCGTTGATGGACGACTGGATGATCACATTGGAAAGCGAATACATCACCGATTGTAAGCCGGCAGGCAGGCCGATCCGTACAATCCTCGCCAGAATGGGCATGTCAAAGCCCATCTTTCTGATCTCCAGTTTATAAGAATTGGCAGCACGGGAAAGCACAACCAATACCAGCACCGCGCTCACCGTCTGGGACAGGATGGTAGCCAGTGCAGCCCCGGCTACGCCCATTTCAAACCCAAGCACCAACACCACGTCCAGCACGATATTCACCATGCAGGACGCAATCAGGAAATACAGCGGCCGCCTGGAATCCCCCACTGCCCGCAGAATGCCGGAGCCGATGTTGTAGATCAGGCTTGGAATCATACCGGCAAAATAGATGCGCATGTAGGTCATGGCATCCTGCATCACGTCCTCCGGCGTCTTGAGCATGTTCAGCAGTACAGGCGTCATCAGGATGCCAAAGATCATGATCACCAGCCCGCCGCAGATGGCCAGCGTCATGCCGGTATGGGCGGTTTTGCTCACTTCCTCATTCCTGCGGGCGCCGTAATGCTGGGCCAGGATCACCGTAGCACCGGAAGAAAGCCCCACAAAAAAGCCAACGATCAGGTTGATCAGGGTACCGGTGGCGCCGCCCACCGCAGCCAGCGCTTCCTTGGAAACAAATTTGCCCACAATGATGGCGTCTGCGGTATTATACAGCTGCTGAAAGAAGGTCCCCAGCAGAATAGGAAAGAAAAAGGTGAGCAATTGCTTCCAGATCACACCTTCCGTAATATCCACTTCCGCCTTCATTCGCCTTTTGTTGCTGATCATTTTTCTTCTCCGTTTACAAAGCAAGAGGGAAAGGCGGCATGACCGCTTTTCCCTTCTTTTGTTACACGTTTCTTTCCATCACACGCAGGCACATGCGCCCGTTGTGATAGGGGCATTTCCATTCGTCCACCATGGGCTTGCCAAGGGGCTTCCCATCCACCGTGGTGTAGGCGAACCATTCGCCGCCTTCCCGCTTGTCGATGGTTACGTCCTGAATGAACTGCCACACTTTTTCTACATTTTCCTTATATTTTGCATCGCCGGTCAGCTTCCAGGCATTTTCAAAGCCCAGCACTGCTTCCGCCTGTACCCACCATACCCGCTTTTCGTCCACAACGCCTTTTTCGCATTCGTTGTGGAAACCGCGTTCTGTCATAGCGCGTTCCAGTACGCTGTCCAGCAGGTCCAGGCACATGGCCCTATAAGGCGCCTGTTCATTTTCCGGAATCACAGCTTCCACGGCATCCCACATCAGCCAGCTGGCTTCCACGTCGTGGCCGTAGCTTTGCAGGTCAATGATGCAGTTGAAATCTACATCATAGAATACATCCAGCCGGCGAAGGGCGCGGTTATACATCACGTTCAGGAAACAGTCCAGCGCTTCCTGCGCTGCCTTCTTCACCCGTTCGTCTCCGCTGGCCCGATACAGTTCCGCATAAGCTTCCAGCACATGCAGAAGGGTGTTCATGGTACGGCCCGCCATTACGCCGTTTTCCGACAGCTTTTCGTTGCTTTCAGGGCCAAAGTCAAAGCGGAACGCTTCGCCATAGCCGCCTGCATCTTTACACTTGGTTTCGATGATATCAAACAGCGCAAATGCCTTTTTCAGCGCTTCCTGATCGCCGCATGCACGGTAATACGCAGCAAGGCCGTACACAGCAAATGCCTGGCAATAGGTATGCTTGGTGGTGTCAATGGGCTTGCCGTCGTATGTGACGGACCAGTATACGCCGCCCCGTTCCTTATCCCAGAAAGCATCCATAAATTCATAGGCCTGCTTGGCATAAGGCAAATAAGCTTCGTCTTTGCAGATGCGGGCAGCAGTGGAAAACGTCCACAAAATGCGGCTGTTGAGGATGCAGCCCTTCATGGCGTCCTTTTTCAGCGTCAGATCTTCTTTCACAAGACCATAAAAACCGCCCTGTTCCTTGTCGATCAGGTTCATCCAAAAAGGCAAAATCTTACCTTGTAAATGTTCGGCCATCTGTTTTGCAAACATATTTCCAACTCCCTTCTTCGCAATTATTATACGTTGTTTAATCCGATAAATCAAGTGCCGTTTATCCTTATTTTATCAGTATTTTGCAGAACTTTCGGTCTTTTGATTAAACGTTGATTTTCCTCATATTTAACGATTATTTAACTTCACTTTTCCATGCAAAAAAGGATGCCGATTTCTCGGCATCCTTTTTGTTTATTGCATTACTTGCTGTACTTTTCCCGCTTTACATAGTGGGTGTGCAGCAGGTCATGAGCCTTGTGGCTGTTGGGAGCGCCTAGGTATTCAGCATACAGCTTCTTCACCTGTTCGTTTTCGTGGCTCTTGCGCTTTGCCTTACCGGCATCTTCGCCATAGAGAGCCTTGGCACGTTCCACCTTGGGATCGCAGGTCAGCTTGGTCTGGGCAGACACGATGGGCTGACCGCCGCCGGTCACGCAGCCGCCGGGGCAGCCCATGACTTCGATGAAGGTGTACTTCTTTTCGCCGGCCTTGATCATATCAAGCAGCTTGCTGGCGTTGCCGGTGCCATGCACCACGGCCACGCTCACATCCAGGTCGCCCACCTTCACGGTGGCTTCCTTGATGCCTTCGGTGCCGCGGACGGCGTCGAAATCAACGTTGTCCAGTTCATCGCCGGTGATCAGGTTGTAAGCGGTACGCAGAGCGGCTTCCATAACACCGCCGGTGGCGCCAAAGATGACGCCGGCGCCGGTGGATTCACCCAGCAGATCGTCGAAATCTTCGTCGGGCAGCATGTTGAAGTCGATACCGGCTTCCTTGATCATGTGAGCCAGCTCACGGGTGGTGATCACTTCGTCCACGTCCGGATAACCGGTAGCAGCCAGTTCTTCACGGCCAGCTTCGAACTTCTTGGCGGTGCAGGGCATCACGGACACAACCTTGATATCCTTGGCATCAATGCCAGCCTTTTCGGCGTAGTAGCTCTTGGTCACGGCACCCAGCATTTCGTGGGGGCTCTTGCAGCTGGACAGGTTGGGAATGAATTCGGGATAGTAGGTTTCGCAGAACTTGATCCAGCCGGGAGAGCAGCTGGTGATCATGGGCAGCACGCCGCCTTCGGTAACGCGCTTCACCAGTTCGGTGCCTTCTTCCATGATGGTCAGGTCAGCAGCGAAATCGGTGTCAAACACCTTGTCAAAGCCCATGCGACGCAGAGCAGCCACCATCTTGCCGGTGACGGAAGTGCCCATGGGATAGCCGAATTCTTCGCCCAGAGCGGCGCGCACGGCGGGAGCGGGCTGCACAACCACATGCTTGGTGGTATCGTTGATCAGGTCCCACACCTTCTTGGTGCTGTCCTTTTCGTACAGAGCGCCAACAGGGCAAGCGGTGATGCACTGGCCGCAGTTGATGCAGGCCATGTCGTTTAGCTTCATGTTCCAGGGAGATTCGATGGAGGTGACGAAGCCGCGGTTCACAGCGCCGATCACGCCCACGTTCTGAATCTTGTCGCAGGTGGCAACGCAACGACGGCACAGGATGCACTTGTTGTTGTCACGCACGATGGAGGGAGAAGCATCGTCGATTTCATACTGGTTCTGAGTGCCGGCAAAGGCATCGCCGTTTTCCACGCCCAGGTCGCGGCACAGCTGCTGCAGTTCGCAGTTGGTGGAGCGGGGGCAGGTCAGGCACTTCTTGTCGTGGTTGGAAAGAACCAGTTCAAGCAGAGTCTTGCGGTAGGCGCGGATTTCGGGGGTGTTGGTCTTCACGTTCATGCCGTCGGTAGCGGGCAGAACGCAGGCAGCCTGCAGGCCGCGGCCGCCGGCATTGACCACGCACATACGGCAGGCGCCGATGGCGTTAACGTCCTTCAAATAGCACAGCGTGGGGATGTTGATACCAGCCTTTTTGGCAGCCTCCAGAACGGTCGTGCCGGCGGGCACCTCAACCTTTACGCCGTCAATCGTAAGGGTAATGAAGTTTTCCATTTCATTTTCCTCCTTGCACGTATCAGATCTTCACGATGGCGCCAAAGCGGCACTTTTCGATGCAGGCACCGCACTTGAGGCACTTGGCCGTATCGATGTGGTGCATTTCCTTCACGCTGCCGGTGATCGCGCCGGCGGGGCAGATCTTGGAGCACAGGGTGCAGCCGCGGCACTTGTCGGTGATCACATACTGCAGCAGCTTCTGGCAGTGATGTGCGGGGCACTTCTTTTCCTTGATGTGGGCTTCGTATTCGTGACGGAAGAACTTCAGGGTGGACAGCACGGGGTTGGGAGCCGTCTGGCCCAGGCCGCACAGAGCGGTAGCCTTGATGGTGTTGGCCAGGTTTTCCAGCTTTTCGATATCGCCTTCTTCACCCTTGCCTTCCACAATGCGTTCCAGGATTTCCAGCATACGGCGGGTACCGATGCGGCAGGGAGCGCACTTACCGCAGCTTTCGTCCACGGTGAAGTCCAGGAAGAAACGAGCGATGTCAACCATGCAGTTGTCTTCGTCCATAACGATCATACCACCGGAGCCCATCATGGAGCCGGCAGCGATCAGGTTGTCATAGTCAACGGGGGTGTCCAGCAGTTCAGCGGGCAGACAGCCGCCGGAGGGGCCGCCGGTCTGCACGGCCTTGAAGGCCTTGCCGTTGGGGATGCCGCCGCCGATATCGTAAATGATGGTGCGAAGAGGAGTACCCATGGGCACTTCCACAAGACCGGTGTTGTTGATCTTGCCGCCCAGAGCGAACACCTTGGTGCCCTTGCTCTTTTCGGTGCCCATTTCGCAGAACCAGTCAGCGCCGTTGAGGATGATCTGGGGCACGTTGGCATAGGTTTCCACGTTGTTGAGCATGGTGGGCTTGGCGAACAGGCCCTTCACAGCGGGGAAAGGAGGACGGGGGGTGGGTTCGCCGCGCATACCTTCGATGGAGCGCATCAGGGCCGTTTCTTCGCCGCACACGAAAGCGCCGGCGCCCAGACGGATCTTCAGGTCGAAGGAGAAATCGGTGCCGAAAATGTTCTTGCCAAGCAGGCCGTATTCATGAGCCTGGTTGATGGCAATTTCCAGACGCTTCACAGCGATGGGATATTCGGCGCGGACGTACACATAGCCTTCGGAAGCACCGATGGCATAACCGGCGATGGCCATAGCTTCGATCACGGCATGGGGATCGCCTTCCAGGATGGAGCGGTCCATGAAAGCGCCGGGGTCGCCTTCGTCAGCGTTGCAGGCCACGTACTTCTGATCAGCCTGAGAATTGTAGGTGAACTTCCACTTCAGGCCCGTGGGGAAACCGCCGCCGCCACGGCCGCGCAGGCCGGACTTGAGGATTTCGTCGATGACTTCTTCGCGGGTCATCCGGGTCAGGGCCTTTTCCAGGGCCATGTAGCCGTCAAAAGCGATGTATTCGTCGATGTTTTCGGGGTCGATCACACCGCAGTTGCGCAGGGCAACACGCTTCTGATGCTTGTAGAAGTTGATATCATTGAGGCTCTTGTTGGCATTCTGTTCGTGGGAAGCATGATCGGTGTACACCAGGTGCTGCACCTTGCGGCCCTTGAGCAGATGTTCGGACACGATTTCATCCACGTCTTCCACACGGACACGGGAATAGAAAGTGCCTTCGGGATACACGATAACCACGGGGCCGGCTTCGCACAGACCGAAGCAACCGGTGCGGATGACCTTAACTTCCTTTTCCAGGCCAGCTTCGGCGATCTTCTGTTCGAAGCGGTCAATCAGCTGCGCAGAGCCGGAAGACGTACAGCCGGTACCGCCGCAGCAAAGCACATGAGCGCGATAGATTTCCATGAGCAATTCCTCCTATAGCGGTCGCTTAATTATTTTTCAGCAGCACCGATGGTGTATTCTTCCACAGGACGGCCGTTGACGATATGTTCGGCCACAATGCGGCTCACCATTTCGGGCTTGACGTGCACATAGGTCACCTTTTCCTGTCCGGGCAGATAAACATCCACCATGGGCTCCAGCCGGCACATGCCGATGCAGCCGGTCTGGGAAACGGTCACATTGCCAAGGCCGCGCTTTTCAGTTTCTTCCATGAAGGAAAGCATCACGGGACGGGCGCCGGCAGCAATGCCGCAGGTAGCCATGCCCACAACGATGCGCACGGTTTCATTTTCGTCTTCCTTGCGCAGGTTGATGCGGTTCAGGGTCTTTTCGCGAATGGCCTGCAGTTCAGCCAAAGACTTCATAAAACGACACCTCCAAATATCGGTTCAATTTCTTCTCGAATGGATGCATCCATCCAGGCAACAATTTCGGGTTCGTTCAGGGGAACCCCTTCCAGCACTTCCCGCACCTGACGGGTGTCAAACACCATTTCGCCTTTTACCGTTTTGCACTGCAAAAGAAAGTCAGGCTTTTCGGGATTTGCGGATACCAAGGTCACCACCGTTCCTGCAATATCGCCAAGAGGCAGACAATCGATGGAAGCGGTGTCCAGGGTGGCGCAAAGCACCGTACCCTTCCCCACCACACTTTCGATTTTCAGATCGCCGCCGGCCAGACGGCAGTTTTCCGCCATCATGGGAATGCCCAGCCCCACTTTTCTGGTGGTTCTGGTGGTGGCAAAGGGGCTCATCACCCGCTTGAGCAGCGCTTCGTCCATGCCGCATCCGTCATCTTCAATAATAATGGAAAGAATTCCGTTTTCATTGCAGATGATCTTCAGCTGCACCAGCGTAGCATTTGCCCGGATGCTGTTCTGTGCCAGATCGAGTATGTGGAGAGAAAGATCACGCATGGCTTAGCCCAGTTCCCGGTACTTGGCAATGATGCCGGGGATATCGTCGGGCGTGAGACGGCCGTAAACTTCTTCGTTCACGGTCATAACAGGGGCCAGGCCGCAGGCACCCAGGCAACGGGTGGCATTCAGGGTGAACAGGCCATCGGCAGAGGTCTTGCCAACGGGCACATTCAGTTCTTCGCTCAGCTTATCCAGCACCTTCTGGCTGCCCTTTACGTAGCAGGCAGTACCCATGCAAACGCTGATGATGTACTTACCGGCGGGCTCCAGGGTGAACTGGGCGTAGAAGGTGGCAACGCCGTAAACTTCGCTCAGCGTGACGCCCAGGCCTTCAGCAATGATTTTCTGAACATCCATGGGAACGCAGCCGAAGATACCCTGCGCCTTCTGCAGCACGGGCATCAGTGCACCGGGCTGATCCTTCAGCTCTTCGATTACCTGCTGAAGCTGATCATACTTTTCTTTCATGTCCGGCATGACGGTATAAACCCTCCTTTTATTCTCATTGCCCTTTCGGGCATACTTGGTTTACCAACGTATATGATAACATACTTTTCGAATAAATGCACGAACATTTTTCAAAAAATTTGATCAAATTTTCGAATTTTTTCGTCTTTTCTCCTCAAATCCTGTTATTTCTTCTTTTTTTCGTTTTTTCTATTGCCCTTTCTTCCGTTTTCATGTATTGTTAATCTGTTATGCTAAAAAGAAAGGAACGCACATGATCATGTTTGCTTCAAAAGCACTGAAGAAAAACCGGTCGCTTTCTTCCAACCGCAATCAGGATTTTACCACCGGCCCCATCGGCAAAGGCATGCTCACCTTCGCCGCACCTTTCCTGCTTTCCAACATCCTGCAGGCTCTCTACGGCGCTGTGGACATGTGGGTGGTGGGCAATTATTCCGCCGCCGATGCCGCTGCACGCACAGCCATTTTGTCCGGTGTCAACATCGGCAGCCAGATCACGCACATGGTGGCCATGGCCGTCAGCGGCCTTACCGTTTCCGGCACGGTGCTGGTGGGCCAGTACATCGGCGCAAAGAAGCCCAAGGATGCCTCCGAAACCGTGGGTACCATGTTCTCCATGCTGGGCATTGCCGCCATTGTGCTGACGGTGGTTATGTCGCTTTTGTCCGCTCCCCTGCTCCGTCTGCTCAACACCCCTGCCGAATCCTTCGCCCACGCCCAGCAGTACCTGATCATCTGCCTGATGGGCACGATTTTCATCTTCGGCTACAATGCCATCAGTTCCATCCAGCGCGGCATGGGCGATTCCGTGCGTCCTTTGTATTTTGTGGCCATTGCCTGCGCGATCAATGTGGTGCTGGACCTTTGGTTTGTCAAAGGCCTTGGCATGGGTGCCGCCGGCGCTGCCTGGGCCACTGTCATTGCCCAGGCTGTCAGTTTCCTGATCGCAGCTATGTATCTTGCCCGTTCCCGCTTTGTGTTTGATTTCAGGCTCCGTTCTTTCCGCATTGTAAAAGAAAAAATGAAGCTGATGATCAAACTGGGCATCCCCTCTTCCGTCCAGAGCATCATCGTCAACATTTCCTTCCTTGTCATGAGTGCCGTGGTCAATACCATCGGCGGCGTGGTGGCCTCTGCTGCCGTGGGCATCGTGGGCAAGTTCAATTCCTTCGCCATTTTGCCTGCCGTTGCCATGAGTAACTCCGTCAGTGCCTATGCCGCACAAAACATCGGCGCCGGCCGGCATGACCGCGCCCGCAAGTGCCTGAACGTGGGCATTGCCATTGCTCTTTCCATCAGCATAGTCATCCTGGTTGCAGTGCAGCTGTTCCCCGAAACCATCATCGGCTTTTTCGATTCCAATGCAGATACTATCCGGGACGGCGTTTCCTATATCCGCACGTTCTCCATCGAATATCTCTTTATTCCCATTCTTTTCTGCATCAACGGGCTCATCATGGGTGCCGGCCATACCTTCTTTACCCTCATTTCCGGCACCATCTCTTCCCTGTTCCTGCGCATCCCCGTGGCCATCATTTTCGGCTCTGTGCTCAAATGGGGCCTGCCCGGCGTGGGCCTTGCCGGCCCGGCGGCTACCCTTTGCGGCGTGTGCATTGCTGCCTGGTTCCTGCTTTCCGGCCGGTGGCTGAAGGATAAAACCGGCATCCGTAGAGAGGAAGCGGCAGATTGAACGGAAAAAACTGCAAAAAGTGCAAAAAAATTTCAATGTTTTGCATTCTCTCGCTTGTAATTTTCTTTTGTGTATGGTACAATCATTTGCGTTGAATTCAAGGAGGTAGTTTTACATGTCTATCGTTGTGAATGTTCTCATGGTCATCGCCGCCCTGGCCCTGATCATCAGTGTTTTGATGCAGTCTTCCGACGAAAACGGTCTGGGCGCCCTGTCCGGCGCTACCAGCGAAACCTTCTTCGGCAAGAACAAGATGAACAGCCTGGAAGGCAAGCTGGCCATGATCACCAAGGTTTCCGCCATCGTGTTCGTGGTGCTGGCCCTGGTGATGGTCATCATCGGCTGATCGAAATCGCGATTGGAAATGGGGCTGTACGGCCTCTGCTGGGCTGACTGTTTTTAGGTCAGCCCTTTCTTTGCGTAATGCCCATTTTATTTTTCGGGAGAAAGTATGATCGTATTATCCGTTCAAAATCTGCAAAAGGCGTTTGGCGGCAATCAGGTGCTCAAAGACGTCTCTTTTGTGCTGCAGGATAAGCAGCGCATGGGCCTGGTAGGCGTAAACGGCTGCGGTAAATCCACCCTGCTCAAAATCCTTGCCGGCCTGATGGATGCGGACGACGGCTCCTTCTCTCTGGGGAAAGACCTGTCCCTGGGCTACATGGAACAGCAGTTTTCCGTTTCCGGCAATAAGACGGTGTACGAAGTGCTGAAGGATGTTTTTCTCCCCGTTTTTGCCATGGAAGAAAAGCTGCGCCAAATGGAAGTGGACATGGCGTCCACGCAAAACGAAACGGAGCTAAAGCGCCTTGGCGACAGCTACGAAAGGCTGAATTTCCTTTTTGAAAAGGCGGATGGGTACGCCTGGCAGTCTTCCATTGCCGGTGTGCTTGCAGGTCTTGGCTTTGAAAAGCACCAGTGGGATCAGCCGGCCCACCTGCTTTCCGGCGGTGAGCTTACCCGTTTGTGCCTGGCCAGGCTGCTTTTGCAAAAACCGGATCTTTTGCTGCTGGACGAACCCACCAACCACCTGGACCTGGAAGCCCTTGCCTGGCTGGAAAAGTACCTGTCCGAATACAAAGGCGCCGTCATCGTGGTTTCTCATGACCGCTATTTCATGGACAAAATCTGCACCCACATCACCGAGCTTTTGCTGGGTGTGGCCGAAACCTATACCGGCAATTACTCCGCCTATATGCCCCAGCGCGCCGAACGGTTTGAAATCCGCATGCGCGCCTGGGAACAGCAGCAGCGGCTGATCGCCCGGGAAGAAGCTATCATTGCCCGCTATAAATCCTTTAACCGGGAAAAATCCATCAAAGCCGCCGAAAGCCGGGAAAAGCGTCTGGAGAAAATCGAACGGCTGGAGCGGCCAGAAGACGAGCATCAGGTGCGTTTCCGCTTTGAAGCCAGGCGACGCACCGGTGACGACGTGATGGCGGTGCGGGATTTTGAAAAAGCCTTTGACGGCCGGACTCTCTTTTCCAATGTGCATTTTGACCTGCGTGCCGGCGACCGTGTGGCATTGCTTGGTCCCAACGGCATCGGCAAATCCACATTGCTTCGCTGCATCATGGGCGAACTGGAGCCAGACAAAGGCTACATCCGCTGGGGCGCCAATGTAGATTGCGGTTACTACGACCAGAAACAGGCATCCCTCCATGCCGACAAAACGGTGCTGGACGAAGTGTGGGACGCCTTTCCCCGGTTGGACCAGAGCCAGGTGCGTGGAGCGCTGGGGCTTTTCCTGTTTACAGGCGAAGACGTGTTCATGCCCATCCACACCCTTTCCGGCGGCGAAAAAGGCCGCGTGGCGCTCACAAAACTGATGCTTCAGAAAGATAACCTTCTGCTCCTGGACGAACCCACCAACCATCTGGATATGGACAGCCGGGAAGTGCTGGAAGACGCGCTGGAAAACTTTGAAGGCACCATCCTTTCCGTTTCCCACGACCGTTACTTCATCAACCGCTTTGCCAACCGGGTGCTGGTTTTGTCCGAAACAGGCGTAAAGGAATACAAGGGCAATTTCGATGATTATCAGGCTCGTCTCCTTTGGGAAAGTGCCCGCCCCACCGAAGATATCCGCTATGCCGATATGACCAAAACAGAAGCGGATAAGGAAAAGAAAAAGCTGCGCATGGCCCGGGAACAGAAAAAAGCGCTGAAAATCCGGGTGGCCGAAGCAGAGAAACAAATTGCCCTGCTGGAAGAAAAAATCGAAGCCCAGGAAGCTTTGATGGCAACGGCGGAGGTGTACTCCGTGCCGGAGAAGGCATCCGCTGCCGCCAGGGAATATCAGCAGCTGAAAGACGATCTCAATCAGGCATACGCCGCATGGGAAGAAGCGGCGGAAGCGTTGGAAAACGCAGAAGAATAAAAAAGACCGGGAGGGGTTTCCTCCCGGCCTTTGTTTTATTTGATGAAGCGGATGGATTTGACGGCGCCGTTGTCGCCGCCGCCCTGGAAGGTGAGGTAAAGCGCTTGCTTGCCTTCGGGCAATCTGCATTCTGCCGTATGTTCCACCCACACGTTGGAATTGCCGGTTTTGATTTCCGCCAGCACTTCCCCATCCAGTTCTGTGCGCACCTGGAACACACCGTTTGTGTACCCGCGAACGGTAATGCCGATGGCCTTGACGTCCTTGATATCAAAGTATTTGAAGCCGATCACCGTACCGTTGATGATGCGGCCCACATAGCCGTTTTCTTCATCGCCGTCCCGGCCGTCCTGCATGATATGGGGCTGCATGTGATAGCCCACCATGGGCAAAAAGCCCGGGGCATACAGGATGCAGGCAAGGTAAGAAGGATATTCCCCTTCCCCCTCCAGCACGCAGCCGTTCAGGCCGCAGCTGGTCATTTCCACCTGGGCAATGTGGCCGTTTTCATCAAAGAAAATGGGTTCCGCACAACCCTGACGGCTGTACCAGGTGTTGTTGGTCTGGCGATGGTAGAAGATATACCACTGGTTCTCAATCTCCACAATGCTGCCATGGTTGTTGCCGCCGGCAGCCACCGGCATATCTGCCGGCTTATAGGAATCAATGCCCAGGTCGTTGTTGCTGACGATCACGCCGCCGTACCGGAACCCTTCCACCGGGCTTTTGCTGACGGCATAGCACAGTTCGTGCATCTTTTCGGAGGAATACACAAAGTAATAGGTATCCCCTCTTTTGCGGATGGAAGCGGCTTCAAAATAAGCATGGCCTTCAAAGCCGGTGCCTTTGCTGTACTGGCATCCGGGCACCACAAAACGGGGTGCTTCCCGGATGGTCAGCATGTCTTTATCCAACACCGTCACCATGGCGCCATGGCGGCTCTTGTCCCACTGGCCGCAAAAACCGGTGTACAGGTAGGTGGTATCCCCTTCGGTGAGAACACCGGGGTCAAACTGGAATTCGTCGTTTTCCCCATCCCCCAGCCGCGTTCCGTCCGGATAATGCACATAGCCATAGAATTCAAACTTGCCCGCCGGCGTATCGCACACCGCAACCGAAATGGCGCTCACCTTATCCAGGGCATAGTACAGGTAATACCGGCCGTCAGGGCCCTGAGTCACGTCCGGTGCATACAGGCACATGTGGCCCCCCTTGTTCAGCGGATCGGCATTGCGGGGATAAATCACCCCTTCGCACCGCCAGTTGCCAAGGTCGTTCACCGGTGCGCTCCAGCCCATATAGTCGCCCATGCAGAACACGGCGCCGTTGTAAAAGTCGTGGGAGCCGTACACATACACCCGGTCGCCAAATACATAGGGTTCACCGTCAGGAATGTATTCCCAGGAAGGAAGGTAAGGGTTAAAGGCCTGCTTTTTCATACGCTCGCCTCTTTCGTTTTTTTGTTCATTATACGGTGGTTTCCTCCCCCTGTCAAACCCCTTCTTGCCCATTTGCTATCTCCATGCTATAATTGTCTGGAATAAAATACGTTTTGTCGAAGAACATAAGGAGATCCAACCATGAAAACCCTGCGTCTATATTATGACGATGCCTACTGCGCTTCTTTTGAAGGCCGCGTTGTCCTTTCGGAAGATAAAAAAGTGGCCCTCGATCGATCTGCATTCTACCCCACCTCCGGCGGCCAGCCCAATGACCTGGGCACCCTGCGCTTTGGGGACGCCGCCGCCTGCGTTCTGGACGTTACGGTGGAAGAGGATATTGTCTGGCATCATCTGGACAGGCCCATCCCGCAGGGCACACAGGTCCACGGTGAAATTGACTGGCCCCGCCGTTTTGACCATATGCAGCAGCATGCCGGGGACCATATGATCGCCGGGGCTATCTGGCAGCTTTTCCGCGGCGTCACCATCGGCCTGCACACCGGCCAGGAGGAATCCTCCATCGATATCGCCATGCCGAACGGCAAAACCCACCTGACCGATAAAGAAACGGCACAGGTGGAAAAACTGGTCAATGAACGCATTCAGCATAATGACCCGATCCGCTGCTGGTTTCCCGCGGAAGAAGAGCTTTCTTCCCTGCCCATTCGCAAAAAGCCCACCGTGAACGAGCACATCCGTATCGTGGCCATGGGCGATTACGAAATGGTGGCTTGCGGCGGCACCCATCCCTCCACCACCGGCCAGATCGGCCCGGTGAAAATCCTGTCCACCGCACCTTCCAGGGGCAATATGCGGCTCACCTTCATTGCCGGCATGCGAGCCATACAGCATTATCAGGCCAGCCACAAGTGCGTCCGGGAAATTTCCGCACAGCTTTCCGCCGATGTGCATACTGCGCCTGCCGCACTGGAAAAGATGCTGCAGGCCAATGCAGCTCAGCTGAAGGATGTGCAGTCCCGCCTGGCCCAAAGCACCCTCCATGCCGTGCGCATGGCCGGGCGCTCCTGCGGCGACCTCCGTGTTTATCCCTGCCACCTTCCCTTTGCCGATGCTGCTTCCATGCAGCAGGCGGCAAAAGCCATGCTTGCTGAAGAAAAAACCATTGTGCTGCTTTCCTGCCAGCGCGAAAACGGGCGCATGCTCCTCTTTGCCCGGAGCGCCGATCTGCCCCACGATATGGCTGCGCTTCTTCGGAACGCAGGCGCCCGCGGCGGCGGCAAGCCGGACTTTGCCCAGGGCAGCACGACGGGAGAAAATGTTCTGGAAAACGCCCTTTCCCTTCTGTAATGCACCCCGCTCCTTTCCCTGGCATACAATGATCCTGACACACCCAGCGGATCCATGCCATCGGAAAGGAGCATTTATATGCCTATTTTTCTTTTTTTCAGGAAGGTACCTTATGTTTTTTAGCACCCTGCTGCCGGCCATTCTCCTTCCCCTTGCCGGTACACTGCTGGGTGTTTTTCCTTTTCTGTTCACTTCCCGCCGCTCATTTTCCTATCAAAGGTATCTCACTGCTTCCGCTGCCGGTATCATGCTGGCGGCCTCCATCTGGTCCCTGCTTCAACCGGCCATTCTGCTTTGCACAGGTACACTTTCTTTTTTGCCCCCTGTTCTTGGCTTTCTGCTGGGCATCGCAGCCATTGCCGCCCTGGAAAAAGCATTGCAAAACCGCCTGAACCATCGCCGCAGCGGCATGCTCATGCTGGCGGTAACGCTGCACAATTTCCCAGAAGGCATGGCGGTGGGCGTAGCGCTTGCAGGTTTCCTCCACACCGGCCAATTATCCCTTACAGATGCCATGCTGCTTTCCCTTGGCATCGCCGTCCAGAACATTCCGGAAGGCGCCATCATTTTTGCACCCATGCGGGCAAAGGGCTGCAGCCGGAAAAAGGCCTTTTTCTTCACCGCATTATCCGGTATCGTGGAACCCATCGGCGCGCTGATCACCTTGTGGCTCACCGCCTTCTTCACTCCGCTGCTTCCCTATATTCTTTCCTTCGCTGCCGGCTGCATGATCTATGTGGTGGCGGATGAGATGATCCCCGCCTCCAAAGAAAGCAAAGAAAGCGCAAAGCCTACGCTGGTTTTTGCGTGTGGCTTTGCGCTGATGATGCTGCTGGATCTGGCCCTGGGTTAACGTGCCTTTTTCATTCGCAGCTGTTTTATTTTCTTAAAGTCCGGAATAAAGAAGCGTACCACATCTCCGGCCTTGGAATCGCTTTCATTGCTCATGCCGGGCACCAGCAAAAGCGTAAGCCCCAGCCGCAGGATCACCGACAATACGGCCAGTGCCTTGTACCTGTCAAACCAGCCGCCAAACCAGCCGCCCTGTTCTGCCATGGTCAAAAGCCACCCGCCGCACATGGTGCCCAGGGCATTGCCCACAAGGCAGGTAATGCAGGAAAAAATGGCAATGTACATGGGCCTGTTTTCTTCCGGGGAATTGGAAAGCTGCATGCTGTTGGCAGCCAGGTTTGTGCCGCTCCAGAAAAGAGCGCCGATCACGTTGTGCAAAAGGGTGGGCCATATGCTGCCCGGTACGGAAAACACATAAAACGCAGGGGTTACGGCAGCGCCGATGCCGGCCACCAGCATCACATTACGGCTGCCGTGGTTATCCAGCGCCCTTCCCCATTTACCGATGATCACCGCCGTGGCGAGGGATGCCGCCACCGTGCCGAAGAGGGTGATCTGCAGAAAGTCCAGCCCCATCACGTTCATGGCGTACGGGGTCAGGTAGGCGCCGGACAGGTTGGCCGTGAAACACCAGGCCGTCCACATGACCGTCACCCGCATAAAGGGCTTGTGGTGAAGAATTTCCTGCAGGCTCTTTTTCAGCTGCATTGTTTCTTCCGGCGCTTTCATGGGCTCTTCTCTGCAAAAACCAAAGCAGATCATGTCCATCACGCCCAGCGCGCCGCCCACCAGAAAGATGACAATGTATTTGGAATCAATGGGCAATACGTCCAGCAAATAAGCTACCAGCAACCCGAACAAAAGGCCCGCAACGGCAATGATCCTGTCCCGGTAGGACAGCCACCTGCCCCGGATGCGGATGGGCGCCATTTCCGAAAACCAGGGAAACCAGCACACGTTGATGGCCGCACCGCAGGCGGAAGATATGCCAAGCAGTGTGATCAACGTATACAGGGGCAGCTTGCTTTCCGGCGCTTTGGCAAGCAGCGGCAAAAAGCCCAGCAGCAGCCAGATCAGCCGGGAAAACACACCGAACGTCAGGATGAATATTTTGCGCTTTCTCGCTTTATTCACCCACACGGAAAAGGGTATCTGCAAAAGCGCTGCAATCTGCGGAATAGCCACCAGCAGCCCAAATTCCATATCCCCTGCGCCCAATAACCCTGCCAGGCCCACCATGGCCGCCGTACCGCCGCCGCAGATGGTGCCGTGCAGGTTGCCGCACAGGTTACCGCCCATAATCCAGTTCAGGCCTTTGCGCACATAAGGTTCCAGCCGTGCTTCGTCATACAGCAGCGAAAGCGCACCCGCCCTTTTCTTTTTTCGGAAGAGTTTCATGCTCGTATCCCTTTCTTCAATCCTGCTGGGTAAACAATATTCATTTCTCTTTTCCTTTCTGTTTTCCTGCCGCATTTCCAAACAATTCTTGCACAAACAGGTGACAAAAAATCGCATCTCTGCTATAATGCAAGAAAAAACAATACGGAGCGTTCATTATGCCTGATACTTTGTTGCAGAATGTAAAAAAAGCTGCCCTTTCCATGCAGCGCTACAGCTGGGAGCAGGGCGTACTGGCCCAGGCTTTTCTGGAAAGCGGCGATGCGGAAACGGCCATTTTGCTGGCCGTGGAGGGGGCCAACCGTCAGCTGGATGACGGCCGTTGTGCCCATATCGGCGATCCCGGTGCGGTGACCGATCCCTGCGCCATCGGCGAAGCCCTTTTGTTTGCCTGTGAAGAAACAGGGGCCCTTTCCCTGATGGAAGCCAAGGAAAGGCTTTTGAAATGGGCGGTGCTTGATGCCCCCAGAAGTGAAGAGGGCGTTGTGTATCACCTGGTCCACCAGAAGGAATTCTGGGTGGATTCCTTTTACATGCTGCCGCCTTTCCTTGCCCGAGCCGGCCTGTTTGAAGAAGCCATGCGGCAAATTCGCGGCTATTGGAACACCCTGCTGGACGGAAAGAAAATGCTGCTTTCCCATCGCTGGCACGAAGGGGAAAAACGCTTCATCCGCAAGGACGTATGGGGCGTGGGCAACGGCTGGGCCATGGCCGGCATGGCCAGAGTGCTCGCTCTATTGCCCGATCACATGACGGCAGAAAAGGCGGAACTGACAAAAAAAATCAAAACCCTGCTCCGGGCCGCACTTCCCTTCCAGATGGAAAACGGCATGTTCCATGACGTATTGGATGACAAAAATACCTTCCCCGAAGTGAATTTCGGTCAGATGCTGGCGTATACCGTCTACCGTGGCATACAGGAAAAGTGGCTGGACGACAGCTTCCTGCCCGCCGCGCATCTTGCCCGCAAAATTGCCCATGCCCAGGTGGACCGGTTCGGGCTTGTGCGCAATGTATGCGGTATGCCGAATTTTGACCGGCCTTTTGTGGCTGTGGAGGCACAGGCCTTTTTCATTCTCATGGAAGCAGCTTTTCAAAAGCTTGAAGCATAACCATTTGCACCATATTTCGCCCCGAAAAAGTCATGCCCACCAATTGCATATCTGTTATTCTTTTTTTCGGGAGGTGAAACGGATGCATATACCCGATCAACTGAACGCAGCCATCCGCTACATTGAAGACAATTTGTGCGCAGAATTGGACCTTGACCATGCGGCCGGCCTCGCTCTTTCTTCGCTGGACAGCTTTCAGCGGTTCTTCAGCTACATCACCGACATGACCCTTGCGGAATACATCCGCCGACGGAAACTGACCCGTGCCGCTGAAGACCTGCGGCTTTCCGGCCGTCCCGTCATCGATATTGCCCTGCAATACGGCTGGGACTCCACCGCCGCCTTTTCCCGTGCGTTTTTGCGCCAGCACGGCATATCGCCCTCTGCTTACCGCAAATCCGGCGGCGCCATCAAGGTATATCCACCCGCTTCCTTTCACATCCAGATCAAAGGAGCGAAAGAAATGGATATGCAATTTATTGAGCTGAAGGAAACCCGCCTTTTCGGCCTTTCCCGCCCCTACCGGGATCAGGGCTATTCCCATCGGGAAGAGCTTCGCAACATCATGTGGTCCGACCGGTATGACGACGTGCCCGGGCAGATCTGCCACGGCCAGTGGAACGATGCTTCTTCCGGGCAGATGGACGGCGTATGGTTCGGCGTATGGCAGGGCGATGAAAGCTACATGATCGCAAGGGAAAAGGCAGATTGCCGTTCGGATGCCCTGGAATCTTTCACCCTTCCTGCCGGCACCTATGCCGCCTTCCGCACCGGTAAGGGCGGCCTTGCATGGGAAGAATTTCCCCGGCTGTTTGAGCAGATTTTCGGCAGCTGGCTGCCCTCTTCCGGCTACCGGCAAAAGGGCACGCTGGCCATCGAAGTGCTGCACCTGTGGGCCGACCAGGCCGTGCGAAGGAAAAACAAATGGTATGAGGTATGGATCCCCGTGGAACCCAGATAAAAAGAAGCATGTCACTGAAGAAAACGAAAAGGATATGGTTGGCATAATCATTATGGCAAATGAATTGTTCCGCAAAGATAAGGAAACAATTTCAACTGCCAAAGAAGTCAAAAAAACCACTCCGCCATCTATTTATTGATGATGCAATCATTCGCACAACATCGTGCCTTGCATTTATTCTGCTTCGTCAATAAAACGAGCACCCGGCAGTCACCGGATGCTCGTTTTGTTCGTTATGGCTTCATGCCTTCAGCCGTTCGATTTCTTTTTCAATTTCTTCCCTGGACACATAATTCAGCGGAGAGAAACGGCCCTCCAGCGCCTTTTCCAGCTTTGCAACGGCCGCTTCCGTTTTGCCTTCTTCCAGGTCATACCGGCTCAGGAAATACAGGGTATCAATCTGCCCTTCTTTGATTTCAATGGCCTTTTCAAAATAACCTCTTGCCGTTTCCTTATCGTTGAGAAGCCGGTAATGCACCTGGCCCAGGTTATCCAGCGTGACGGCGTCTTCATCATCGTATTCCAGGGCTTCCAGGTTGTAGCTGAGGGCCTTTTCGGCATCCCCTGCCTGAATGTACAAAAAGCCCAGCGTGCCATAAATGATGCCGCAGGGAGATTTCTGATGGGCCGCCTCCAGCAGGTGCAGCGCCTTTTCCATTTCCCCCAGCTTGTACTGGGCCACGGCGTAATGCATCAGCAATTGCTGGCGCTTGTCCGGCGTCAGATCCGGCGCTTTTTCCGCTTTCCTGAGCACTTCCTTTACTTTCAGGAAATCTTCTTCCGTTTTGGCATTGCGAAGCAGCAGCACAGTATAGGGCAGCATGTACATGGAAGCCATAACGCCTTTGTTGTACAGTTCTTCGTAAATGGCCAGCGCTTCGTCAAACCGGCCGTTCTGATGGAAATTCAGCCCTTTGCGCGCCTTGAACGTATCCAGAAATCCCATAACCAATCATTCCTTCCTCGCCTTTTTCATCAGGCGTTCAAATCGTTTCTGCAAAGCCGCCATATCGGCATCTTCCCGCTGTGCGGAAAGCATGATGGCTTTTCTTGTATATTCGATGGCAGCCGGAATATCCCTTCTTTTGTGCTCGCATATCTTCGCCATGGCAATCAGGGGTGCCGTGCCCCCCTGCCTGCTTTGGATCATGGTTTCATACACCTTCGCCGCATCTTCCGTTTTTCCTTCCCGCCGGTAGGTTTCGGCAATGCGAGAGCGGGCCAGCGCCGAAAGGCTGCCCTTATCCGCAGCACGGTAGCACATCCGGGCGCCCTCGTTCTTGCCCCGTTTTTCGTACACCTTGCCCAGGCTGAAAATATCCTCCTGTTTCCCGGCTTCCAGAGGCGCATCATGCAATACGCACAGCCTGTGCAGCAGGTGGGCCAGGGAAAGAATATCCTGCCCGTTATGTTCCAGGATATCTTCCAGCAACGTGAAATCCTTGCATTTCAGGTATTGAAAATATCTTTCCGGCACCATGGAACCGGGCAGGTCGTCTTCTCTTGTAATGCCCAGCACCATTTCTTCCAGCCTTGACAGGCGGCAGCTTTTCAGCCGCATTTTCCATACGCGCCGTGCCACATGCAAAAGGTCAATATGCGTAAGCTGACAATTGTTTCGCATTCGCTGCATGGTAAAGCGGGCTTCCAGCAGCGGCATATCGAAGGAAGCGCCGTTAAAGGTGCACAGGTGCTTCTTTTCTTTCAGATGCTCCATCACCCGGGAAAGCAGAAACACTTCTTCGTCATAATCCCGCATCAGGTACTGGCGCACAATGAAAAAATCCTTTTCAAAATACCCCACGCCCACCAGAAACGCCACCGTACCGGCGCCATGGGAAAGCCCGGTGGTTTCGGTATCCAGAAAAAGAATATCCTCTTTCCGCACGTCTTCCCATTGCCCGCCCAGCATCATGGACAGGCTGTTTCCGTCGATCCCATCCGGCAGCAGAAACGCATCCGCCGGCGTCTTAATTTCCTTCACATAGCAATCCAGCGCCGCCGGCTTTTTTGCTTGCTGCCGGGGCGCTGTTGCCTGCAGTTTTTCCCTCAGGGAACGCATTTTACCATTCCCCCAGGTTCAGCACGGCATCCTCAAGCGTTACGCCTTGAGGCCGCACTTTATCCGTCATATCCACAATGTTTCTGGCCTGCTGTTCCGGCGTATCCGCAGGCAAAGCCAGCATTTCGTCAAACAAAAGCCCGTCCCCGTACAGAGCATTATCGATCAGGGCATACAAAAGGCATGCGTTGCCGTGGGTCAATACATATTCGGGCAAAAGCCGTGCTTTTGACGCATAGGTTTCATAAGGAATGTTCAGCTTGCTTACCGCCGTTGCATGGCTGACGCCGATGTAGCGGAAATGCCAGGGTTCCGCGCTGTAGCCGGTAATGTTGCTCCATTCCTTTTTGTAGCGCACAATGAAGCCGAACCGATGGCAGTTTTCATACAGCCACTTGCCCTCTTCCGTATCCAGAAAACCGGAATTGAGCAGACGGAAATTTTCCGACAGCACATCCATGGCAAGGCCCAGCTGATGCTCGCTGGCACCGGCAGGCGCCACCTTTTTCTGGGCCGCTTCCTTGCTGCCCACAGCTGCCACCTTGTTGTTGAACAGAAGCTGCTGGGTGCCATAGGGCCGGTAACCGGATACCGCCAGCAGCACATAACCTTTTTCCTCTTTGGCGGCAGCAAACATTTCTTCCAGCGCCTTTGCGGCAGCCGGACGCATGTAAATCTGCTCCGCCTGGTTTTTTTTGTTGACCGGCACGTCCGGTTTTACCAGATCCACCGGTTCATACTTCTTGGTGATTTTTTCTTCCCGGTTCACCAGCCGCAGCACACCGTCGTCATCGAAAGAAGCAGCAAAAGCAGGCAGGCTGATCAACAGGATCGCAGCTGCCAGCAAAAGGCACATCCCCTTTTTCATCCTTACCCCTTCTTTCAGTGGGAAAGCATTACTTCCTCTTCCCCGTCGTCGCTGTAGCCCACCACGGTCACCTGAATCCGCGCCCGGTCTTTCAAAAGCTGCTTGAAATTGCCGCCGTTTGCTTCGTACTCCGCCACATACGCCTGCCATTCTTCCGTAAATTCTTCCAGGCAATAGTGCTTTTCCTTCATGTACAGGGCCACGTCCACCCCCACATAACGCAGATGCCAGGGTTCATAATTGATCTGGGTAATGTCTTCCTTGTCTTCCATATAGCGGATCACAAAGCCATAATCCCAGCAGTTTTCCGCCATCCATTTTGCTTCGTCTTCCAAAGCAAATTTTTCGTTCATGCCGTCCTTTTTCGTCCATGCATAGTTCAGCACGTCAATGCCAAGGCCGGTCTGATGGTCGCTGGCGCCGGGTTTGGATACCCAGCCATCGTCTTTGCCATTGTTGCGCTCCAGCCGGGTATAGTACATGGTTTCCTGGGTCTGATAGCTGCGGTAGGCGCTTTTCACATACAGCTTGTATCCCTCTTCCTCGGCAGCGTCAAACATAGCAACCAGTGCCGTGTTCACATCTGCCCGCACCGGGTCGTCCACCACGCTGCGTACCTTCAGCTTTTCCAGATCCTGCGGCGCATATTTTTCGCTCAGCAATACTTCCTTGTTGGCAAGGGTTATGTAGCCCTGGGTGTCGGCCAGAATTTCAGGGGCCAGCGGATAGGTCCATTCCGGCTGTTCCGCCAGAGCACACCGGCTGCACAAAACCATCAACAAAATCGCCAAACAAATTTTCTTCATCCGCTTCACCTCTTCTGCTCCGTCAGGCTGTCATACTGCACCTGACGCAGGATATCCACATAGTATTCCAAAGGAATGTTCATATCGTAAATACGCCGGGCATGCTCCACGCCCACATACCGCACATGCCACGGTTCATCGGCATAGCCGGTAATGTCCGTCCATTCATCCTTGTATCGGATAATAAAGCCGAACCGGTGGCAGTTTTCCCGCACCCATGCCCCGGCTTCGGTATCGCCGAATGCTTCGTTCAGCTTCTGGTTCTGTGGGGTGCCCAGGTCCATGGCCAGGCCCAACTGATGTTCGCTGGCCCCGGGCGGCGCCACCAGCAGGGTGGCCTGCCGGATGCCGGCATTTTTTATTTTCCGCTCATAGATGGCCGCCTGCTGGCCGTAGCTGCGGAAGCCGGATACACCGATCAGGGTGTATCCCCCTTCCTCCCTGGCGGCAGCAAACATGTTTTCCAGCGCTTCCGCTGCTTCTTTGCGCATGGTGATATCGGGGTACGTCAGCCGCACGTCGGGCTTTACCAGGTCATCCGGCTTGTAATCGGAGGCGAGCACAAAATCCCTGTTCACCAGAAACAGGGTACCGCCAAGGTTCATTTCCTCTTCGTATTGGGTCAGGGTTATGTTTCCCAGACTCATCAGCGCCAGAAAAAGCGCCAGCAGTCGTGCTGCCATCTGCCGAAAAAACCTCCGTATTTATTGGATCATTTCTCCATATCGTGCCATGATCTGGCCGGCATGTTCCACTTTCATCCGTACCGAAACACAGCAGCCTGTGTCGGTATATTCTTCGCTTTGGATTTTTCCTTTCGTCCGCAGCTCGTTGATCACGTGGAACTTGTCAAAAGGCACCAGCAGGGTCATTTCTTTTTCGTCCCCCTGCAGCTGCTTTTCAATTTCCTTCAGAAGCGCTTCCAGGTTGATGCCGTTCTTTGCCGAAATACGGATGGCGTCCGGCAGGGCGGGAACTACGTCCTGAGCATATTCCGTCCGGTCGCACTTGTTGATCACGTTGATGCGCGGCTGGCTGTCTGCGCCGATCTGGGCAAGCACTTCTTCCACCACTTTGTACTGCTGCAGCATATCTTCGTTGGCCCCGTCGGATACGATCACCAGCAAATCGGAAAGGGCTGCTTCTTCCAGCGTGGACTTGAAGGCTTCGATCAGGTCGTGGGGCAGTTTGCTGATAAACCCAACGGTATCCACCAGCAGGCATTCGGTGCCGCCGGGCAATTCCACTTTCTTTGAAACCGCATCCAGCGTGGCAAACAGCTGGTTTTCCGCATAGACGCCTGCGTCTGTCAGTTTGTTGAGCAGGGTGGATTTGCCGGTGTTGGTATACCCAACCAGCGAAACGATGGGTATCTTGTTCTTCTCCCGGGCTTTCCTGCGAAGCTGACGCTGCTTTTGCAGCGCGTCCAGATCTCTTCTTAAGTTGGTGATCTGTTCCCGGATCCGCCGGCGGTCAATTTCCAGCTTGGTTTCGCCGGGGCCACGGGTGCCGATGCCGCCGCCCAGACGGCTGAGCACCAGGCCCTGGCCGATCAGCCGGGAAGAGCGGTATTTCAGCTGGGCCAGTTGCACCTGCAGCTTGCCCTCGCCGCTTTTGGCACGCTGGGCAAAAATATCCAGGATCAGGGCGGTGCGGTCAATCACCTTCACGCCGATGATCTCTTCCAGGTTCTTCAGCTGCACGCCCGTCAGTTCATCATCAAAGATCACCACGTCCGCTTCCGCCGCCTGGGCATCCAGCTGCAGTTCCACCGCCTTGCCGCTGCCCACATAGGTGACAGGATCGGGTTTGGGACGCTTTTGCAGGAAACGGGCCACCACTTTGCCCCCGGCGGTATCGGCAAGGGCTGCCAGTTCGTCCAGGGATTTTTCGGTATCGATGCCCACCAGCACCACCCGTTCCGGCTCGTCCTCGTCCGCCTCGGTGCCCTTCATCACGGCCCGTTCGGCAATTTCAATTTCCTGCATCCATTCCGCCTGCGGAAGACGGTTCAGGGAATACACCGGCGTTTGTACAATGCCGGGCACCCCTTTTTCTTTTTCTGTCAGGAAAGCGGCGCTTACGCCGGTCACCCGGCCTTTTTCGTCCACACCCACGGCACACATGCTGTCCAGCATCAGGCTGCGCAGGGCGGCCAGGTCCACGTCGGAAAGCTGAGGGGTGCCGCCGGGATGGGTGTGAATGCAGCGAATGTAAGAAAGCCGCTTGATGTTCCGGCGCAGGCGCAGGTCCAAAAGCGGCACAGAGTCCCCCACGCCCACCGTCACGTCCATCACCTGGCCGTCCCGGCTCACATACACCGCAATTTCGCGGTTCAAAGCGCAGGAATGCCGCGCGAGCTCGGTCAAAAGGTCGCGCGGCGCAAATTCATCGGTATCAAAGGGGCAATCGTAAATGGCGGCAATTTCCGCCAGCTGGGTGTCCCGGATGCCCGTAATATTTCCGTGTACTTCCTGTTGCATAATGCTCCTTATCCCCGGAGCGGAAAAATCATTTCATTGCTTCGGGATGGTTTTTCATATAGTCTTCCACGGCGGCGTGGATGGCTTCTTCCGCAAGCAGGGAGCAGTGCATCTTCACAGGGGGGAGCCCGTCCAACGCTTCCGCAACGGCCTTGTTGGTCAATTGCAGTGCTTCCTGAAGGGTTTTGCCCTTCACCATTTCCGTAGCCATGGAGGAAGTGGCGATGGCGGCGCCGCAGCCGAAGGTTTTGAACTTCACGTCCACAATCACGCCGTCTTCCACTTTCAGGTACATTTTCATAATATCGCCGCACTTGGCATTGCCCACCAGGCCCACGCCATCGGCATTTTCAATTTCGCCCACGTTCCGGGGGTTAGAAAAGTGGTCCATTACTTTTTCGCTGTACATGTTTATTTTTCCTCCTGCAAAAACTGTTCATAAAGGGGGCTCATTGCCCGCAAACTTGTAACAATTTCGGGCAGCACTTTCAATACTTCGTCCACTTCTTCTTCCGTATTCCCGTCGCTGAGGGAAAGACGCAGGCTTCCGTGGGCAATTTCGTGGGGCAGGCCGATGGCCAGCAGCACATGGCTGGGGTCCAGAGAGCCGCTGGTGCAGGCAGAGCCGGAAGAGCCGGCAATCCCGGCCAGGTCCAGCCGCAGCAGCAGCGCTTCGCCTTCGATGAAGCGCACGGAAATGTTCACATTGCCGGGCAGGCGCTTCATGCGGTGGCCGTTGAGCCTGGTATGGGGAATGGCCTTCAGAATGCCGTCGATCAGCTTGTCCCGCAGGTACATGGTTTTGCAGGCGTTTTCTTCCAGGTTGGTCACCGCTTTTTCCATGGCGGCGGCCAGGCCCACAATGCCGGGCAGGTTTTCGGTGGTGGCGCGGCGGCCGCGTTCCTGGGCACCGCCGTGCATGAACTGTTCCGCCTTGCAGCCGGTGCGGATAAACAGGGCGCCCACGCCCTTGGGGCCGTGGAACTTGTGAGCGGACAGACTCAGCATGTCCACATTCCAGTCGTTCACGTTCACGTGAATGGCGCCCACTGCCTGCACGGCGTCGGTGTGGAAGGTGATCTTGTGTTCTTTGGCGATCCTGCCGATTTCGGCAATGGGTTCCACCGTGCCGATTTCGTTGTTGGCCGCCATGATGGTGATCAGAATGGTTTTGTCGGTAATGGCTTTTTCAACGTTTTCCGGGTTCACCAGGCCGTATTCGTCCACCGGCAGGTAGGTCACTTCAAAGCCCTGCTTTTCCAGCCACTGGCAGGTGTGCAGCACGGCATGGTGTTCAATCTGGCTGGTGATGATGTGGTTGCCCTGGTGCCGGTTTGAAAAGGCAGCGCCCTTGATGGCCCAGTTGTCGCTTTCGGTGCCGCCGGAAGTGAAATAGATCTCGTTGGGCTTGGCACCCAGAAGGCCGGCTACGGTGCGCCGGGCCTCCTCCAGCTTTTTGCGGGCATCCCGGCCGGTGGAATGGATGCTGGATGCATTGCCGAACACCTGTCCAAAGCAGGGCAGCATGGCGTTCAGGGCTTCTGCGGAAATGGCCGTGGTGGCCGCGTTATCCATGTAAATGCGGTTCATATCTTCACATATCTCCTTTGATATCGTTTTTCAGCATGTTGCTCAGTGTAATGCCGTCCAGCAGGCCGTTGATCTCGTCCGTCAGGTAGGCCCACACCCCTCTTGCGGTGCATTTGCTGCCCCGGGGGCAGGTGTGCCCCGTTTCCCCCACGCACTCGGAAAGGTTCAGCGGCCCTTCCATGGCTTCAATAATGTGCCTTGCGGTAATTTCATCAGCGCTTCGGGACAGTTGATACCCGCCCTGGGCACCGCGCACGGTGGTCACAAGCCCCGCTCTTCTGAGGTTACCCAACAATTGCTCCAGGTATTGGTCGGGCATACCCAATTCCGCAATATTTTTCAGAGGCTGTGGCCCTTCGCCTTCGTGCTGCGCCAGATAAATCATGGCGTATACTCCATATTTACCCCGGGTTGAAAGCTTCAAAACACATCCTCCTTTCCAATTCCGACTAATCTTATCGGATTTCGTTGATAATATAGCACTTCCCCTATCTTATGTCAATATCCTTTTCCGCATATTTTCCATCTTTTCGTGCATTTTCCATCCGGTTTTTTCCCCACGGAATTCAGGCATTTTTCATCAATTCTTCATAGACAAAAATAATGAAAGATGATATTATATAAGTTGGTTTTATATGAATTTTTGTAAAGGGGAAAGCCAATTGAACAAACAGGAACTGATGCGGCTGGAACAGCTGCTGGAACAGGTGCAAAAGCCTGCCCGCTACATCGGCGGTGAAATGAATGCCGTGCAAAAAGACTGGGAGCAGGTGGATACCACCTTCGCCTTCTGTTTCCCGGATACCTACGATATTGCCATGAGCCACCTGGGCATGAAAATCCTCTACCACCTGATCAACCTGCGCCCCGATGCGCTGTGTGAGAGGGTGTGCATGCCGGCTGCCGATATGGCCGACATGATGCGGGAAAAGGACGTGCCCCTTTTCTCCCTGGAAAGCCGCAAGGCCCTGAACCATTTTGATATTGTGGGCTTTACCCTGCAATACGAAATGAGCTTTTCCAACATCCTGGAAATGCTGGACCTGGGCCGTATTCCCGTCTATGCAAAAGACAGAAACGATACCTTCCCCATCATCGTGGCCGGCGGCCCCTGCGCTTTCAACCCCGAACCCCTGGCCCCTTTCATCGACGCCTTCATGATCGGCGACGGTGAAGATGTGATGAACGAACTGATCGACGTCATCCGGGACGGCAAAAAGCAGGGCCTTTCCAAAGGGGATATCCTTCGCAATCTGGCCAAAGTGGAAGGCGTGTACGTGCCCGCCCTGTACGATGCCGCCTATAACGAGGACGGCACCCTTGCCTCCTTCACTCCCAACGATACCGCTGCCCCTGCAGTGGTGAAAAAGCGCGTGGTGAAAGACCTTTCTGCCGCCGTTTACCCCGATTCCATCCCCGTGCCTTACACCGAAATCGTGCACGACCGCATGGTGCTGGAAATCATGCGCGGCTGCACCCGGGGCTGCCGCTTCTGCCAGGCCGGCATGCTGTACCGTCCGGTGCGCGAACGCAGCATGGACAGGCTTCTGGAACTGGCGGACAAACTGCAGCAATCCACCGGTTACGAGGAAATGAGCCTTTCTTCCCTCTCTTCCGGCGACTTCACCTGCCTGCCCGAACTGATTTCCGAACTGATGAAGCGCTACAAAGAAAAGCGGGTCAGCGTGTCCCTGCCTTCCATGCGCATTGACAACATCGTCAAGCAGTCCCTGGAAGAAACCCAGAAGGTGAAAAAATCCGGCCTCACCCTGGCCCCCGAAGCGGGCACCCAGCGCCTTCGCGACGTGATCAACAAGGGCGTCACGGAAGAAGACCTCATCCGCGCCGTATCCGACGCTTTCGAATGCGGCTGGAGCAGCGTGAAGCTCTATTTCATGATGGGTCTTCCCACCGAAACCGATGAAGACCTGCAGGGCATCGGCGACCTGGCCCGGAAAGTGGTGCGTGCCTATTACGCCATGCCCAAGGAAAAGCGGGCCAAGGGCGTCATGGTCACCTGCTCCGCTTCCGTCTTTGTGCCCAAGCCCTTCACCCCCTTCCAGTGGGCCGCCCAGGACACCATCGAAACCGTGCATGAAAAGCAGGCGGCTCTTCGCCAGTACCTCAAACAAAAGTGTGTCAATTTCAAGTGGCACGAATCCTACCTGTCCATGCTGGAAGCCTGCATTGCCCGTGGCGACCGCCGCATTGGCGACGTGATCTACACCGCCTGGAAGCTGGGCTGCCGTCTGGACGGCTGGAACGAACATTTCAAGTTCGACAAATGGCTGGAAGCTTTTGAAAAATGCAACCTGGACCCCGCTTTCTATGCCTATCGTGAGCGCCCCTATGAAGAATTGCTTCCCTGGCAGTTCATCGATGCCGGCGTTTCTCAGGAATACCTGAAGCGGGAAAACGAAAAGGCCAAAGCTGCCGCCACCACCCCCGACTGCCGCCACGGCTGCAACGGCTGCGGCCTGCAGAAATGGCATGTGTGTGATTTTGTGGAAAACCCGCCGCTGAAAGGCAAAGAACAGAAAGCTGAGGTGTTCAACTGATGAAAATGCTGGTAATTTTCGAAAAAACACCCCGGCTGCGCCACATCGGCCATCTGGACCTGATGCGCGCCATGCAGCGTGCCCTTCGTCGCAGCGGCCTGCCCATTGCATTCTCCCAAGGGTTCAACCCCCATGTACTGCTGAACTTTGCCGCCCCCCTGTCCGTGGGCATGCCCGGCAAACGGGAAATCATGGAAGTGCCCATGGCCAAGGGCGTCTGCGAAGGGGATTTCAAGAAAATGCTGTCCGCCGCCCTGCCGCCGGATTTGCCCTGCATTGCCGTCCGCTCGGTGGACGACCGTCATCCTGCCCCCATGGCCAGCCTTACCGCTGCCTGTTATACGGCGGAGTTTGAACAGCTGCCGGAACAGTTTTCTAAAACCGTTGCCGCCTTCATGGCGCAAAAAGAAATTCCCGCCATCCGCAAAACAAAGTCCGGCATGAAGCCCTGCGATATCCGCCCCATGATTTACGAACTGACGGCGGAAGGCAACACCCTGTCCATGACGCTGGCGCTTTGTGAAAAGGCCACCTGCAAGCCGGACCTTCTGCTTTCCTCCCTGTTTGAATTTGCCGGCATGGAGCGGCCCAAGGCCCTCATCACCCGCCAGCAGATGCTGGGCGGTGAAGCGCCTGACTTTATGCCGCTGGAGATGCTGTAAATGAAACAGCTGTATGTGGAACAGAAAGACGGCCGCATTTGCTGTGCCGTTACGGAAATGGGCGCCCTGCTTTCCTGGCAGCAGGAAATGACCGCCGTTTGGCCGGAGCAGATCTACCTTTGCAAGGCGGACCGCGCCATGAAAGGCATGGAAGCCATCTTTGTCCACCTGACAAAGGATCAGAACGGGTTCCTTCCCTATGCCGAATGCCGGGAAAAGCCCCTTTCCGGGCAAAGCGTTCTGGTGCAGGTAAAAAAGCCCGCCATCGGGGACAAGCTTCCCTTCTGCTCCTGCGATATCTCCATCGCCGGGCATTACGCAATCCTCACCCCCTTTTCCCCGCGCATTGCCGTTTCCAGCCGCATCACCGATGCGGAAAAAGCCGAAGCGCTGCGTGAACTGGGCAAAAAACGGACGCCCGCCAATATGGGCCTCATCCTGCGCACGGAAAGCGTTCAGGCCGATGAAGGAACCCTGCAGGCAGAGATCGGCATGCTGCATCAAAAATGGCTGCGCATTCTTAAAAAGGCAAAGGAGGCTTCGGCCCCCTGCCTGATCGAAGAAAAGGAGCCTTTGCTCCACACCGTGCTGAGGGACGAAAAGGGCGGTTTTGACAAAATCATCACCAACATCCGTGAATTCCCTTATCCCGCTTCCTGCCCGGTGCAATATGCCGAAAACCCATTCGCGCTGGAAAACATCGAAAGAAAGCTGGAAAAATCCCTGGCCCGCAAGGTATACCTGCCCTGCGGCGGCCACCTCATCATCGACCGCACCGAGGCCATGACCGTCATCGACGTCAATTCCGGCAAATTTACCGGCAAAAAGACCGGCACCGAAAGCACCTTCCTTTCTTTGAACAGGGAAGCCGCAAAGGAAATTGCAAGGCTTTTGCGCCTGCGCAACATCGGCGGCATCATCCTTATCGACTTTGTGGACATGGAACAGGAAGAAAGCCGGCAGGCGGTGCTGGATGCCATGAAGGAAGCGCTGCGGAATGACCCTGTCAAATGCGTGCTCCACGGCTTCACTTCCCTGGGGCTTATGGAAATGACCCGCAAAAAAACAGGCCCTTCCCTTACTTGCGTTGTGCCCTGCCCCCATTGCAAAGGCAGCGGCCTGAAAGAGGAAAATGTATGAACATTCGTGACCAGATCATCCCCATCCCCCAAGCGGAGATCGACGCCCAGATGGGCTATGCCGATCAGTTTGCCGCCCTTTCCGATCGGCCTCAAACCTATTTCATCGTTACCTACGGCTGCCAGATGAATGCCCATGACTCCGAAAAGCTGGCCGGCATGCTGGAAAAGATGGGCCTTGCTTTGGCTCCCTCCCGGGAGGAAGCGGATTTTGTACTTTTCAACACCTGCTGCATCCGCGACAATGCGGAGCGCAAGGCGCTTGGCAATGTGACCTGGCTGAAGGAAATCAAAAAGCAGCGGCCCCATATGCTCATCGGCATCTGCGGCTGCATGGTGCAGGAGCCGGGCATGGCCGATACCCTGCTTCGCCGCTATCCCTTTGTGGATGTGGCCTTCGGCACCGGTAACATCCACCGCCTGCCGGAACTGCTTTTCAAGGCTGTGGAAAACCGTCAGCGGGTGATTGCCGTTCCCCAGGAACAATCCACCCTCATTGAAGGGCTGCCTGTCCGCCGGGACAGCGCTTTCCAGAATTACGTCACCATCATGTACGGCTGCAACAACTTCTGTTCCTACTGCATCGTACCTTATGTGCGCGGAAGAGAGCGCAGCCGGGATCCCAAAGAGATCCTGAAAGAAATTGAAGGGCTGCAAAAACAGGGCGTTCAGGAAATTATGCTGCTGGGGCAGAACGTAAACTCCTACGGCAACGACAATTCCTTCGGCGTCACCTTCCCCCAGCTTCTTCACCAAATCGGCAAAACCGGCATTCCCCGGGTGCGGTTCATGACCAGCCATCCCAAGGACCTTTCCGACGCGCTCATCGAAGAAATGGCAGTGAACCCTGCCCTTTGCCATCATTTCCATCTGCCGGTTCAGTCCGGCAACAACCGCATTCTGGAAATGATGAACCGGCGCTATACCCGGGAAATCTATCTGGATCGGGTGCGCAAACTGCGTGCGGCGGTACCCGATATCGGTCTTTCCACCGACCTGATTGTGGCCTTTCCCGGAGAAACGGAAGAAGAATTTGAAGACACCCTGGCCCTTTCCGAAGAAGTGCGGTGGGACAGCGCCTTCACCTTCATCTATTCCCCCCGGGTGGGCACAAAGGCTGCTTCCCTTCCCGGCCAGATCGACCCGGAAGTATCTTCCCGCCGCATTGAAAAGCTGATCCGCCGGCAGGATCAGATCACGTCCGAAATTTTCAATTCCCTCATCGGCACCCGGGTGAACGTGCTGGTATCCGGCAATGCCCGCCGGGACGAAACGGAATTGACCGGTAAGAGCGAACGGAATATTTCCGTCAACTTCCGGGGAACCAAAGATTTGATCGGCACCATCGTGCCCGTTCAGATAACCGCCGCCAGCAAGACCACCTTGCGGGGCGAAATTGTAAAAGGAGAATGATAAACATGGATCAGAACGTTATGGAAAAAGCAAAGGAACTGGCCCTTGCCATTGCTTCCTCTCAGGAATTCATCGTCATGCGCGCCACCGAAGACGCCGCTTCTCAGGACGAAGCCATGGCCGAAGCCTTTGGCAAGTACGAAGAACTGCATCAGGAAATTGAAAATTGCACCGCCAAGGAACAGCCCGATTTTGAACGCATGGCTCAGATCGACGAAGAAATGAAGAAAATCCAGCAGGAAATGCAGCAGCTGCCCATGGCCCAGGCCATGCAGAAGGCCCGCAAAGGCTTCACCGACATGATGGCCGCCGTCAATGCGGAGCTTGCCAAGGTTCTCTCCCCCGAATCCTCCTGCAGCGGTGATTGCCATTCCTGCGGCGGCCACTGCCACCACTAATTTTTTACTGAAGGAGCATCACACCTATGGCTACCCTTTCCCCCATGATGCAGCAATACATGCGTCTCAAGGAACAAAATCCCGACACCCTGCTTTTTTTCCGGGTGGGCGATTTTTACGAGATGTTTTTTGATGACGCCATCACCACCAGCCGCGAACTGGAGCTTACCCTGACGGGCAAGGAATGCGGCCTGGCTGAGCGCGCCCCCATGTGCGGCGTGCCCCACCATGCCATTGATACCTATGTATCCCGGCTGGTGGAAAAAGGGTATCGGGTAGCCATCGGTGAACAGATGCAGGACCCTGCTCTGGCCAAGGGGTTGGTGGAACGCGACATCATCCGCATCATCACCCCCGGCACCCTGACCGACAGCGCCGTTATCGGCGAAAGACGGAACAATTTCCTCTGCGCCGTGTGCATTCAGGGGCGCAGGGCCGGCCTTTCCTGGTGCGATGTGTCCACCGGCGAATTCTTCGCCCAGCAATTGCCTTATGAAGAAAGCACCCTGAAAGCCACCCTTATGAGCCTGAACCCCGGCGAAGTGATCACTGCCGATGTGGAACAGGTGCTTCCCCTTTGTCCCGTCCGTCCCCATCTTTTCAATGCCTCTGCTTTCCAGAGCGCCAAGGCCCACGAAGCTTTGTTTGAGCATTTTTCCGTCAACAATCTTCTGGCCCTTGGGCTGGATAAATCCCAAAGCATTGCCGCCTGCGCCGCCGGCGCCCTGATGCGCTACCTTTGGGAAACCCAGAAAAACGCCCTGCAGCACATCACCCGGCTGCAGCTGGTGGAAAAGGGCGATACCATGCCCCTTGATGTATCCACCCGCCGCAACCTGGAACTGACCGAAACCATCCGCAGCCGCTCTGCCAAGGGCTCCCTCCTTTCCGTGCTGGACCAGACCGTCACCGCCATGGGCGGCCGTCTGCTGCGTGCCTGGGTGGAAAAGCCCCTTTTGAACAAAGAAAAAATTGAAGCCAGGCTCCACGCCGTCCGTGCTTTGTACGAAAACCCTGTGGTGTGCCAGTCCCTCCGGGAAAAGCTGACCCAGGTGTACGATATGGAAAGGCTTCTTTCCCGCGTGTCTTACCGTTCCCTCAACGGCCGGGATTGCCTGTCCCTGCTTCGCTCTCTGGAAGCGGCGCCTGACGTGCTTTCCCTGCTTTCCGAAGTGGAAGGGGATGCCCTTTCCTTCCTCCATCAGCTGATGGACCCTATGCCGGAATTGACTGACCTGCTCCGCCGCGCCATCTCCCCCGATGCGCCCCTTCTTCTTTCCGACGGCGGCGTCATCCGTGCCGGCTATCATGCCGAACTGGATGAACTTCGCCTTGCTTCCACCGAAGGCAAAAACTGGCTGATGCAGCTGGAAGCCAAGGAACGCGAAGAAACCGGCATCAAGAACCTGAAAATCCAGTACAACCGCGTGTTCGGCTATTACATCGAAGTCACCAAGTCCTTCTATCACCTGGTGCCTTTGCGCTATAACCGGCGGCAAACGCTGGCCAATGCCGAACGCTATACCACCGAAGAGCTGCACGCCATTGAGCAAAAGCTCACCGGCGCTCAGGAACAGGCCGCCCGTCTGGAAACGGCCCTCTTTAACGACATCCGGGATCAGATCGGCAGCCAGATTGCAAGGCTGCAGTCCACTGCCACCGCTTTCAAAACCCTGGATGCCCTTTTGTCCCTTGCCAATGTGGCAAGGCAGCATAATTACGTTTGCCCCGTCATCCGGGAGGATGGCGTGATCGATATCAAAGAAGGCCGTCACCCCGTGGTGGAAGCGGCCATGACAGAAAACGGCTTTGTTCCCAACGATACCTATATGGACAACACAGACAGCCGCATGCAGATCATCACCGGCCCCAACATGGCCGGCAAAAGCACCTACATGCGCCAGGTGGCACTGATCGTGCTGATGGCCCACATCGGCTCCTTTGTGCCGGCCCAGAGCGCCGAAATCGCGCTGGTGGACTGCATCTATACCCGCATCGGCGCCTCCGATGACCTGGCCACCGGCCAATCCACTTTCATGGTGGAAATGAGCGAAATGGCTTATATCCTTCGCAATGCCACCAGCCGTTCCCTGGTGATCCTGGACGAAATCGGCCGCGGCACTTCCACCTTCGACGGCCTTTCCATCGCATGGAGCGCCGTGGAATATCTGTGTGATCCCAAAAACGGCGGCATCAAAACCCTCTTCGCCACCCACTACCACGAGCTTTCCGAACTGGAAGGCACCCTGGAAGGAGTTAAAAACTTCTGTATCTCCGTCAAGGAACACGGCGAAGACGTCATTTTCCTGCGCAAGATCATTCCCGGCGGTGCCGATAAATCCTTCGGCATCTATGTTGCAAGGCTTGCCGGTGTGCCCCGGCCTGTGGTGGCCCGTGCCCAGCAGATCGAAGCCCGGCTGGAAGTAGCCAATCAGGGCCAGAACTCCATCGGCCAGAACATTCTGGGTGCCGGCCATAAGAAAAAGAACGAGCAGGTGGGCCTGGAAGACTTCGCCAAAACGGAATTCATTGAAGAGATCCGCGCGCTGGACGTTTTGGCCATGACGCCCATGGACGCCCTCAACAAGCTCTTTATCCTCCGCGAAAAAGCACTGAAGCTGTAAGGAGATTTTATGAAACACACCCGTATTTATCAATTGCTGCCGGAAGTGATCGGCCAGATCGCCGCCGGCGAAGTGGTGGAACGCCCTTCTGCCGCCATCAAGGAACTGGTGGAAAACAGCATGGACGCCAGCGCCACCGCCATCACTGTGGATATCAAAGAGGGCGGCCTTACCTCCTTCCGGGTCACCGATAACGGCAGCGGCATCGCCTTTGACGATCTGCGCCTGGCTTTTGCCCGCCATGCCACCAGCAAAATCCGCACGGCGGAAGATTTGTTCGGCGTGCGTTCATTGGGGTTCCGGGGTGAAGCGTTGGCTTCCATTGCCGCCGTATCCAAAGTGCAGTGCAATACCCGCATGAAGGGCCAGCCAAACGGGTATTCCGTGAAAAACGAAGGCGGCGTTATTCTGGACATCCGGGAAGCCGCATGCCCCGAAGGCACCTCCTTTACCGTGAAGGACCTTTTCTATAACGCCCCCGTCCGCCGCAAGTTCCTCAAAAAGCCCGGCACCGAAACCGCCGCCGTCAGCGAACTGATGGCCCGGCTCATCCTTTCCAATCCCGCCGTTTCCTTCCGCTTCACGGCGGATGGCAAGCAGGTGTATTTCAGCGCCGGGGACGGCAAAATGGAAAGCGCCATCATGGCCGTTTACGGCACCGCCACCCTCAGACAGCTGGTAAAAGTGGATGCCAACATGAACGGCGTAATGCTGAAGGGCTTTGTGGGCGTGGGAGACGTGGCCCGGGGCAACCGCAGCCATGAGCATTTTTTCCTCAACGGCCGCACCATGAAAAGCCCCATCCTTTCCGCAGCCGTGGAAACCGCCTGCCGTCAGAGGGTCACCATCGGCCGCTTCCCCATGTGCATTCTGCACATCACCATGCCCTACGAAAATGCCGACGTGAACGTGCACCCCAACAAATGGGAAGTGCGTTTTGCCGATGAAAGAGCAGTGCGCACGGCGGTGGAAACCATGGTGTTTGAAGCGCTGGAAAGCACCAACCTTTCCCCCATGATCCCCGCCATGTTCCAGCAGCCAGAACAGCCGGAAAAGCGACAGCCCGTTCTGGTGCGGGAAGCCGTTCCTGCAGCGCCTGCACCAAAGCCGGCAGAAAGCGTACACGTGCCTGTTCAAGTGATTTCCACCCCGGCAAAGCCGGTGCCCGCTGCCCTTTCCGCCTTTTCGGAAGACGGTGCATCCATGCCCTCTTTCCGCCCCCAGCCTGTGCAGCAGCCTTTGGAACCTGCGCCGAAGCAGCCCGTGCTGCCCTTCCGGGAAACCAAAGCTTTTGCAGCCAAGGACAGCGGCTCTTCTCTTTTGCCGCCAAAGCCTGTCCGCCTGCAGCCTGAAGAGAAGAAGGCGCCCGCCCCTGTGCTGGATACCGAAAACGTCGCCTTCAGCCAGGTGGAGGAAGATGCCGTAGCGAAACAGTTCACCGGCCCCAAAGTCCGCATTATCGGGGTGGCGTTCAATACCTACATCCTCATGGAATACGGCGATCTGTTGGTGCTGTGCGACCAGCATGCCGTCCACGAAAGGCTTCTCTACGAACGCTTCATGCGGGAAACCGCATCGGCCCCTGCCAGCCAGAGCATGCTGATCCCTCTGGTGGTGAAGCTGTCCAAGCAGGAGTATGCCGCCTACGAGGAAAACAAGGAAGCCCTTGAAAAAGCCGGGTTTGACCTGGCCCCCTTTGGCGACGACACCCTGCAAATGCGGGGCGTGCCCATCATTCTTGGCAATCCTCAGGCAGAGAAATGCCTGCTGGAAGCGCTGGACAGCCTGGTGGACGGCGCCGGTGATTTGCCGGACCGTACTGCCAGGGTCATTCAAATGGCCTGCAAACACGCCGTCAAGGGCGGCGAACGCCTGCCGGAAGACAGCGTCAATCAGCTCATTCAGGACGTGATCGAGCAAAAAGTTACCCCCACCTGCCCCCACGGCCGGCCGCTGATGGTTCAGCTTTCCCATACCGAGCTGGACAAGCGTTTCCGCCGCATCCAAAACTGATATGAAGAAGAAAGTGATCGGCATCGTTGGCCCCACCGCCAGCGGCAAAACTGCCCTTTCCCTGCCCCTTGCCGGCCGACTGAAGGGCGAAATCATCTGCATGGATTCCATGCAGGTCTATCAGCACATGGATATCGGCACCGCAAAGCCTACTCCGGCGGAACAGGCTGCCGCCCCCCATCACCTGATCGATATCGTATCCCCCCTGGACAGCTTCACCGTGTCCCAGTACACCGCCCTGGCAAAACCTTTGCTGGACAGCCTGCCCGTTCCCATTCTGGTGGGCGGCACCGGGCTTTACCTGCAGGGCCTTTCCCAATCCATGGCCTTTGGTCAGGTGGGCAGTGATGAACAGATCCGGGAGAAATACCACAAAATGGCGGATGCTGAAGGCAACCGTACGGTGCACCGTCTCCTTCAGAAGGTGGACCCCGATACCGCCCGTCGCCTGCACGAAAACGACATCCGCCGGGTGATCCGCGCGCTGGAAGTGTGGGAGCTTACCGGCATTCCCCTGTCGAAACAGCCTAAGCCCTCTGCGGCAGATGAACCCTACCGTTTCTTCCTTTATGCCTTCGATATCCCCAGGGATACCATGTATGCCCGGTGCGACAGCCGGGTGGACGCCATGATGAAGGACGGGCTTCTTTCCGAAGTGGAACGGCTGAAGGAGATGGGCGTTACGGAGGAGCACCCTGCCATGCAGGGCCTTGGCTATAAGGAACTTTTCCCGGTGCTGGACGGCCGCATGGCCCAGGACGAAGCCGTTTCCCTCATCAAGCTGCGCACCCGGCATTTTGCCAAGCGGCAGATGACCTGGTTCCGGCGGGATCAGCGCATCATCTGGCTTGATTGGAACACCGATGTACCAACGCATATCAATCGCATCATCCGCGATTTTTCGGAGGATTGACCAATGGATATCAAACAGCTCATTGCCCGGGCGGAACAGGATTGCATGCCGGTTTTTGCCCGTCTGGAAGAGAACGAACTTTTCTGCACCAATCAGGTGCTTGCCGCTTTTCATGAAGAAAACGTAGCCGCCCGGCATTTTGCTCCCACCACCGGCTACGGCTACGATGATATCGGAAGAGACACGCTGGAGCGCATTTTCGCCCGCATTTTCGGGGCCGAAAGCGCCATCGTTCGGCCCTCCATCGCCTGCGGCACGGCAGCTCTTTCCCTGTGCCTGTTCGGCCTTTTGCTCCCCGGCGATCATCTTCTTTCCGCCACCGGCGCTCCCTATGACACTATGGAAACGGTGATCGGTACGGTGGGCAATGCACCCGGCAACCTGCGGGAAATGCAGGTGGAATATTCCCAGGTGGAAATGTGTGAAGACCAGCAGAAGATCGACGTGCAGGGCGTTCTTGCCGCCATTCGGCCCAACACCAAGGTGGTGCTCATTCAGCGCAGCCGCGGCTATGCCTGGCGCGCATCCCTGCTGCCCAAAGAGATGGAAGAAGTCATCTCCGCCGTGCACAACGTCCGCCCTGATATTTTCATCATGGTGGATAATTGTTACGGCATGTTCACCACCGAAAACGAGCCCACCCATTTTGGCGCCGATGTTTGCGTGGGCAGCCTGATCAAAAATGCCGGCGGCGGCCTGGCCCCCACCGGCGCTTACCTGGTGGGCACCACCCGTGCCATTGAACGCATCGAAGCCCGGCTCACCGCCCCGGGTATCGGCCGGGAAGTGGGTAGCTACGCCGCTTCCTACCAGCCCTTCTACCAGGGCCTGTTCATGGCACCCCATACAGTGGCCCAGGCTGTGAAAACCTCCGTTCTGGCTGCACGCACCTTTGAACTGCTGGGCATGAAAACCACCCCTGCCTTTGATGCTCCCCGGGCCGATATCATTCAGGCCATCCAGATGGAAACCCCGGAAAGGCTCATCGCCTTCTGCCAGGGCATTCAGGCCGCATCCCCCATCGACGCCTCCGCCGTGCCGGAGCCCTGGGATATGCCCGGCTATACCGATCAGGTGATCATGGCAGCCGGCACCTTCGTTTCCGGCGCCACCACCGAACTTTCCGCCGACGCCCCCATCCGTGCCCCCTATACCGCCTATCTCCAGGGCGGGCTCACCTATATACACGGCAAAATTGCCCTCATCAGCGCGCTGGAAAAGATGGTCAAGGAAAACAGCCTGTAAATTTTCCTGTTGACAAAGCCTTTTTTCCGTGCTATCATTCCACAAAACAAGAAGGAGGTATGGCACGTGGTCTGCAAGCACCGCTTCAACTACTTTGCTTTCAACCCTTGGCGCATGCACAAGGGCTTCCATTGCCATACCCGGAAAAAGGCGTAAGGCCAACGTCCTTTTTCTATCCGGTAACGCAGCGGAGGCAAATGCCATCCACCGCTGCGTTTTTTGTTTTATAAGAAAGGAGAAATTATCATGGAAACTTTCGAAGCATTGAATGCATACTACTCCAATTATGACGAGGAAGGCCGCCTGCTTTCCCGCGTGGGATCGGTGGAATTTCTGACCACCATCCGCTATATCGAAAAATACCTGAAGCCTGGTATGCACATTCTGGAAATCGGCGCTGCAACAGGCCGCTATTCCCATTATCTTGCGCGAAAAGGATATTCTGTGGATGCTGTGGAACTGATCCCCCACAACATTGAAATTTTCAGGCAGAATACACAGCCGGACGAAGATATCCGCATTTTTCAGGGAAACGCCCTGGACCTGAACATGCTGGAAAATGAGCAGTACGACATGGTGCTGCTGCTTGGCCCCATGTACCATCTCTACACTTTGAACGACCAGCGCCGTGCCATGCAGGAAGCACTGCGCGTACTGAAAAAGGGCGGCATCCTGATGAGCGCCTACTGTATGGCAGACGCCACCATGATGCAATACGCCTTCGGCAGAGGTATGATTTTCAGCGTGATCGAAAAAGGCCTTTTGAACACAGAAACATTCGAAGTCTCCTCCGATCCGTCTGAACTTTTCAACATCGTCCGTCCGGAGCAGATCGATGCTGTAAACCATGGTTTTCCGGTGAAAAGATTGCATTTTGTGGGAACGGATATGTACACCATGTACCATCGTGACATGATCAACCAAATGGACGACGAAACCTTCGCACTCTACCTGAAATATCATTTTTTCCTCTGCGAACGGAAGGATCTGGCTGGCCTTTCCAACCACACTTTGGATATATTGGTAAAAGAATGAACGGAATATACACAAAATATGCAAAATAATCGTTGACAAACGTTGTATTTGTGGTATGATACTTGCATAACCGTGGATGAAGAAAAGTAACCGGAATCCTTTCTGGCAAAGAGAGTTGCGGCTGGTGGAATCGCAATGCAGAAAGCTTCGGCGAATGGGCTTCGGAGGGTACGCCTGAAACCAGTAGGGCGTGACGGGATCTGCACCCGTTATCATGGCAGCATGTGTGATGGCACATGGAGAAAGTGGGCCGAAAGGCCAAGCTGAGTGGTACCGCGGAAATTCTCCGTCTCAGGCAAAGTGTCTGAGGCGGTTTTTTATCGGAACACGATGCCGCCATCTGATTATTTTCTTAAACAGAAAGGAAGGCAACCCAAATGAAAAACTACCAGAACTACCGTGATTTCGACACCTACCTCAAGCAGTTCCCCGACGAAAAAGGCTACTTCGGCCCCTACGGCGGCGCTTACCTGCCCGATAAGCTGATCCCCGCCATGCAAGAAATCAGCGAAGCTTACGAAACCATCTGCCAGTCCGCCAAGTTCATCAACGAACTGCGCCGCATCCGTAAGGAATTCCAGGGCCGTCCCACCCCCGTTTACCACTGTGAACGGCTGAGCAACTACTTCGGCAAATGCCAGATCTACGTCAAGCGCGAAGACCTGAACCATACCGGCGCCCATAAGCTGAACCACTGCATGGGTGAAGGCCTGCTTGCCAAATACATGGGGAAAAAGAAGCTGATTGCCGAAACCGGTGCCGGTCAGCACGGTGTGGCCCTGGCCACCGCTGCCGCGTTCTTCGGCCTGGAATGCGACATCTATATGGGCGAAGTGGATATTGCCAAGCAGGCGCCCAACGTGACCCGCATGAAAATGCTGGGCGCTCGCGTTATCCCCGTCACCCACGGCCTGAAAACCCTGAAAGAAGCCGTTGACGCCGCTTTCGACGCCTATTCCAAGGAATACAAGGATGCCATTTACTGCATCGGCTCCGTGCTGGGCCCCCATCCCTTCCCCAAAATGGTGCGCGATTTCCAGACCGTGGTGGGCATTGAAGCCCGCGAACAGTTCCTGGAAATGACCGGCCATCTGCCGGATGCCGTGGTGGCCTGCGTGGGCGGCGGCAGCAACTCCATCGGCATGTTCCTGCCCTTTGTGGCAGATCCTGTGGACATCTATGGCGTGGAACCCCTGGGCCGCGGCATGAAGCTGGGCGATCACGCCGCTTCCCTGAACTACGGCACCGAAGGCGTGATGCATGGCTTCAATTCCATCATGCTCAAGGACGAAAACGGCGAGCCCGCTCCCGTGTACTCCATCGCTTCCGGCCTGGATTATCCCTCCTCCGGCCCCGAACATGCCTACCTGCATGATATCGGCCGTGTTTCCTACGTCACCATCGGCGATGACGACGCCATGCGTGCCTTCTTCCAGCTGTGCCGTCTGGAAGGCATCATCCCCGCCGTGGAAAGCAGCCACGCCCTGGCCTACGCCATCCAGTACGCCAAGGAACACAACACCGGCTCTGTGCTGGTGAACCTGTCCGGCCGCGGCGATAAGGATATCGATTTCGTCAAGGAACAGTATGGCTACGGCGAAGAACTGCTGAAGAACGAAAAGTAACAAACATCAGGAAGTGTCCATTTGGCACTTCCTTTTTCTTTCCTGTCATTTGCATCAAAAAGGAATTGGGCCATTCATGGCGAATAGGAAAAGCAGAAGAACAAAATATGGAGGTATTTTGCATATGAAAGCATTATTCATTGGCGGCACCGGTGTCATCAGTACCCAGATTTCCCGGCTTCTGGTTTCTCAGGGATGGAACCTGACCCTTCTCAACCGCGGCAACCGCTCCTATACCGTTCCCGGCGCCAATCAGCTGATCGGCGATATCAACGACGAAGCAGCCGTTGCAAAGCTTATTGAAAACGAAACCTACGACGTGGTGGCGGATTTCATCTGCTTCACGCCCGATCAGATCGAACGGGATATCCGTCTTTTCAAAGGCAAATGCCGCCAGTTCATTTTCATCAGTTCCGCTTCCGCCTATCAGAAACCGCTGGTTTCCCCCGTCATTACCGAATCCACCCCGCTTTATAATCCCTACTGGCAGTACAGCCGCAATAAGATCACCATTGAAGAAAGATTGATGCAGGAATACCGTGAAAACGGCTTCCCCATCACCATCGTTCGCCCCAGCCACACCTATAACCGCCGTTCTCTGCCCCTTTCCATTCATGGCGATAAGGGCGTCTGGCAGGTGCTCAAACGCATGATGGAGGGCAAAAAGGTGCTGGTGCCCGGCGACGGCACTTCCCTTTGGGCTGTTATGAGCAGCCGGGATTTTGCCCCTGCTTTTGTGGGCCTGATGGGCAACATCCACGCCATCGGCCAGGCCGTGCAGATCACTTCCGAAGAAATGCTCACCTGGAACCAGATCATGGAGACGGTGGCCCATTGCCTGGGCGTGGAATACAAGCCCTGCCACGTGCCCTCTGCCCTGCTTTGCGCCTGCAAGAAATACGATTTCTGCGGTTCGCTGGTGGGCGATAAATCCAACTCCGTCATTTTTGACAACAGCAAGCTGCACGCCCTGGTACCCACCTATACCCAGTCCCTCCGGTTTGACCAGGCCGCGCCCGATTCCGTTCAATACTTCCTCACCCATCCCGAACAGCAGGTGGAAGACCCTGAATTTGACGCCTTCTGCGATCAGGTGGTGGCCATTATGGAAGATGCGGAAAAGAAGGTTTCTGCCCTGTAATACGCATCAAAAAAACACCGTGCATTTTTTGCACGGTGTTCTTTTTTTATTCTTCCATAAGTTCTTCCAGGTTTTCCGTTTCATCGGCCGTATCTTCTTCCGGCACATCCTCCACCATGGCCGCCTCTTCCTGCTTGCCATTGGGCCGCTGGGGCGGATTGGCCCGCTTTACTTCCTGCATGGGGAAATCCTTCTGTTCGTAGCTATCCCCCTTGGGCAAACGCACACGCACCGTTTCCTTGAGGATATTCAGGTCGATCACGGTACCGTTTCCATCCGGAGTGATCACTTCCTTGCCCACTTTGGGCATCTGCTTGCGGGTGGCTTCGTAATGATCCTCTTCATACTTCAGGCAGCACATGAGCCTTCCGCACACACCGGAAATTTTGTTGGGGTTCAAAGACAGGCTCTGTTCCTTGGCCATCTTGATGGACACCGGCTGGAAATCTCCCAGGAATGCGGCGCAGCATACCTGCCGGCCGCAAATGCCCAGGCCGCCCATCATTTTGGCTTCGTCGCGCACGCCAATCTGCCTCAGTTCAATGCGGGTGCGGAAAACACCTGCCAGATCCTTCACCAGCACACGGAAATCCACCCGCTTATCGGACGTGAAATAGAACAGGATCTTGGAATTATCAAAGGTGTATTCACAGCCGACCAGCTTCATCTGCAGCTTATGCTCGTCCACCTTCTTCTGACAAACCGCCAGCGCATCCTTTTCCTTAGCCACATTTTCTGCATGATGCTGGGCGTCTTCTGCGGTAGCAATGCGGATGACCATTTTCAGAGGCGGCGTGATCAGCTCATCACTCACTTCCTTCACACCGGTCACCACTTCGCCGTATTCCATCCCACGCACTGTTTCCACAATGACGGCGTCGCCGGCGGTGGGCCACAGCTTGCCAGGGTCAAAATAATATAGTTTGCCTGCGTTCCTGAAACGAACGCCGATTACTGTTGCCATTTTCTTGCTTCCTCCGCTATAATTAACATCAGGCTTTCGGCATTGGCCACCCACCCGACGTTGGATAAACGAAATTTCTTACAACGCATCACACCATCCTGCACCCTGCAAAGGGACAGGATATCCGCCTGCTTCCAATGTTCGGGGAAAAATGCGGCTGCGTTTTCTTTTGCTCTTTCTTTGTTGCCAATCAGCCTGCGCACTTCCTGCTCCAGAATGGAGAGCAGCAAATCCGCCTCATCCTTTTTATCTTTCACCAGCTGGCTGGCTGCAGGAATATCGGCCGTTTTGCGGATACTGAGGAAGCTTTTTTTTACCAGCTCCCGCATTTCCCAATAGCCTTCGTCCTGCTGCATCTTCAGTGCTTTCCCCAGGCTGCCTTCGCAAAGGGAGGAAAGTTCGCCTGCCCTGTTGCCGTGAATGCCATTTTCCGTCAGCGTACGGTATATCCTCTGTTCGCTCCAGGCAGGGAAACGAATCACCCGGCAGCGGGAACGGATGGTGGGTAATATGGCTCGCTCTGTATCCGTCACCAGCAGGAAAAAAATGCCCTCCGGCGCTTCTTCCAGCGTTTTCAGCAAACAGTTCTGGCTGGCCGGCGTTAATTTTTCCGCGTTGTTGATCACAATCACGCGCCTGCCCGCTTCCAGGGAAGAACGGGATAATTCATCCAGGATGCCACGCAAATCCTCCACGGCAATGGTGGTTTTCTTGGGTTGCGGCACAGGAAAATAGGCATTGCTGTGGGTTTTCGCTTCAAATCGCTTGCAGCTGCGGCATTCGTTGCAAGGCTTTTCCCCTTCCCCCTGGCAAAGCAGCGCTTTGGCAAGCAGACGGGCAAAGGTCTTCTTTCCCACGCCGCTTTCCCCTGTAAAGAGGTAGGCATGGGCCAGGCGATCCGATTCGAACTCACGCCAAATGGCGAGGAGCATTTCACTCCCCGCCGCGCAAGCCTTGAGGGTCAACCTTTTTTCCGGAAAATCAGAACTTAACAAACTGATCCACCGTCACCACAAACACCGTAGCACCGCCCACCGTCACTTCGATGGGATAAGGCGAATACATGCCTGCCGTACCGCCGCCCATGGTGACGGGAGAGGTGGCAATCTGCTTGCGGCTCTTGCAAATCTTTTCGATGATGCTCATGCAGCTTTCAAAGCGGTTGTCATCCACACCGACAAGCAGGGTGGTGTTGCCGCTCTTGAGGAAGCCGCCGGTGGTGGCCAGTTTGGTCACACCAAAGCCTTCGTTCATCAAATTGGAAATCAGACGGGAAGCGTCCTCATCCTGCACAATGGCAATAATCAGTTTCATAGGGCGCACTCCTTTCATGCAATGAATATTGATAACCTTTCTATCCTGATTATACAACATCTTCGCACAAATTTCAACCGGGAATTCAGCTCTTTCCCCTGCCCGAGAAATTTCTTATTTTTCAGGATGGAGAATGGTGCCCATATCATCGCCGGACAATACTTTTACAATGTCTTCGGGATCATACAGGCCAAACACGCGCACCACGGGCACTTTGTTTTCGGCACACAGGGCAAAGGCAGCGCTGTCCATCACCTTCAGGCGCATATCCTGGGCCTTTTCGTAGCTGATTTCGCGGATCAGCGTAGCGGTGGGATCCTTCTTGGGGTCCGCCGTGTACACGCCGTCAATATTCTTTGCCAGCAGGATGGCGTCCGCGCCCACTTCCACTGCGCGCAGCACGACTGCGGTATCTGTGGAGAAGAAGGGGTTGCCGCTGCCGGCAGCAAAGAAGACGATCTTGCCCGTCTTCAGGTGCTGCAGGGCATGCTGCGTGTTGTACACTTCGCACACCCGGTTCATTTCAAAGGCGCTCATTACTACGGCATCGCCGCCGGCGCGCTGCACGGCGTCCCGCATGCACAGGCAGTTGATCACCGTGCCCAGCATGCCCATCTGGTCCGCCGTGACGCGGTCCATTTCGCCGCCCTGACGTCCGCGCCAGATGTTGCCGGCGCCGATCACCACGCCCAGTTCCACGCCGCTTTCGGCAATCTTCACCAGTGTCCTGGCCACATGATCAATAATGTCGTGATCAAACAGCTTGCCGTTCTCCCCCAGCATTTCGCCGCTGAGCTTCAGCAGAATACGCTTGTAAGCATTCATCTTCTTTTCCTCCGCAGATTCATTCAAAAAAACAGGCGGCTTTTTGAGCCGCCTGTGAAGGGCAAATTACTTCTTGGTCATTTCGGCGATTTCGGCAGCCAGGTCAGAGGCCTTCTTTTCGATACCTTCGCCACGTTCGTAGCGGGTGAAACGACGCACGGTGATCTTTTCGCCGGAAGCCAGGGTGGCTTCGTTCACCAGGGTGCCCACGGTGATGTCAGGATTCTTAACGAAAGCCTGTTCCATCAGGCAGTTTTCTGCGTAGTACTTGGAGATACGGCCTTCCACCATACGATCCACGATCTTTTCGGGCTTGCCTTCGTTCAGAGCCTGGTTGCGCAGGATTTCCTTTTCGGCTTCCAGAGCGGCAGCGGGCACATCTTCCTTGTTGATGTACAGGGGGTTGGCAGCGGCGATCTGCAGAGCGATGTCATGGCACAGGTTCTTGAAGGTATCGGTGTTGGCCACGAAGTCGGTTTCGCAGTTCACTTCCACCAGAACGCCGATCTTGCCGCCCATGTGGATGTAGCTTTCCACAGCGCCTTCGGCGGCCACACGGCCGGCCTTCTTGGCAGCAGCGGCCAGGCCCTTTTCGCGCAGATAGGCAACAGCCTTTTCCATATCGCCGTCGGATTCAGCCAGAGCCTTTTTGCAGTCCAGCATACCGGCCTGGGTGCGTTCACGCAGTTCTTTTACCATTGCAGCAGTAATAGCAGCCATTGTAGTTGTCCTCCATATATAAATTCAAGGATTGAAGAAATATTCTTATTCAGCAGCTTCTTCAGTAGCTTCCACAGCTTCGGCTTCGCTCTGTTCGCCCTGCTTGCCTTCCAGCACAGCATCAGCCAGCTTGCCGGCGATCAGCTTCACGGCGCGGATAGCGTCGTCGTTGCCGGGGATGACGTAGTCCACTTCGTCGGGATCGCAGTTGGTGTCCACGATAGCAACGATCGGAATGCCCAGGGTGCGGGCTTCGGCCACAGCGATGTGTTCCTTGCGGGGGTCAACCACAAACAGAGCGCCGGGCAGCTTCTTCATTTCACGGATACCGCCCAGGTTGGCTTCCAGCTTTTCGCGTTCATGCTGAAGCTTGATAACTTCCTTCTTGGGCAGCACGTCGAACTGGCCGGCCTGTTCCATCTTGTCGATGGCGTTGAGGCGTTCCACGCGGGTGCGGATGGTGCGGAAGTTGGTCAGCATACCGCCCAGCCAACGGTTGTTCACATAGTACATGTTGCAGCGCTTGGCTTCGCTTTCAATGCTTTCCTGAGCCTGCTTCTTGGTGCCAACGAACAGGATGGTCTTGCCTTCCATGGCCACGTTGCGGATGAACATGTAAGCTTCGTCCACCTTACGAACGGTCTTCTGCAGGTCGATGATGTAGATACCGTTGCGTTCGGTGAAGATGTAGGGGGCCATTTTGGGGTTCCAGCGACGGGTCTGGTGACCGAAGTGTACGCCGGCTTCCAGCAGGTGTTTCATAGAGATGACAGCCATTTTGAGTTTCCTCCTTGTTATTTTCCTCCGCGAGCGTCACCTTTGCCGGCCACCGGTCTCCCGGCACAAACGGCAAATCAGCGCGCGTGCGTGATCTTTTGAATTATAACATTATTCCAATCGCTTGGCAAGTGTTTTTTGATCGTTTTTTTGCTTTTTCCGCCACATTTTTTCTTATCTCCCCTGCAAGAGGGAAAACACCGTAAGAATCAGCAAAAAGCCGAAGTTGAACAGCGTAAACCGCAAAAGATAATCCTTAACGTTCTCCTTATAATGGGACGCATATTCCCGGAAGGTGATCAGGCTTGCCAGGGAAGCGATCAGCGTGCCCGCCCCGCCGATGTTCACCCCCACCAGCAGGGACAGATAATTTTCCGTAAACTGGCTGAGCAAAATGGCGGACGGCACATTGGAGATCACCTGGCAGGAAAGAACGGACGTGAGCAGCGTGCTCTTTTCAAGCAGGCCGGAAAAGAATTCCCGCACAGCCGGCACCCTTCCCATGTTCCCTGCAAACACAAAGAAAAACACGAATGTAAAAAGCAGCCCGTAATCCACGCGCCTGAGCGCTTTTGGGTCGGCAACCAGAAGCACCGCCACCACAACGGCGATCACAACCCCCGGCTCCAGCACCCGAAACACCATCAGGATGGTCAAAAGGAACAGGGCAATGTACAAAGCCGTCCGAAGCGGCGGCAGCGTTTCCTTTTCCTGCTCATGGATGCGCAGGCTCTGCCTTTCCACCAGGAAACAGCAGGCTGTCACCAGCACGATGGAAACCACAAACGGCAGCAGCATAACAGCCATGAATTCGCCGGTGGGAATATTGAAACGGGTGTACAGGTACAGGTTCTGTGGGTTCCCAAAGGGTGTGAGCATGCCGCCAAGGTTGGCCGCAATGTTTTGCAGGATGAACACCGTGGCCACATCCTTTTTCCGCCCCGTGGTGGAAAACACATAATACCCAAGGGGCAAAAAGGTAATCAGCGCCATATCGTTTGCAATGATCATGGAACCGATGAAGGTGATGTAAATCAGCACAATGGCAGCCATCCGGGTATCCCCCGTCAGCATCATGATGCGCCGGGCCAGAATGGCGAAAAAATGGATGTTCTTCAGCGCACAAACCACCGCCAGCGTGCCGAACAGGCAGCACAGGGTTTTGATGTCAAAATACCCGGCATATTGTTCATCCGGCGGCACCATCAGCATGGAAAGCAAGGCCGCCAGCAAGGCAATCATAAGCACGGCGTTTTTCTTTGCCCATGCGGTCATCTTCTGCACCAATCATTACCTCAGAAAAAAAACATCGGTGCGCTTTTTCCGCACCGACGTTCAATATAGCACTATGTACACGCGATTACAATAGGCTATTCGTCTGTTTTTGTCACAATTTAGGCGGGATCGGAGGAATGAACGGTTTCCGCTTCTTCAAAGTCTTCTTCCGCCGGGGGCATGGAAATGCAGCAAAAGATGAACGCGTCTTCCCCATTGTCTTCATAGTATTTCTTCCGCACACCCACATACTGGAACCCCAGGCTTTTGTACAAATTCTGGGCCACTTCATTGCTGCGCCTTACTTCCAGCGTGGCGTACGTAACCCCAAGGTTTGCGGCATACTGCATCAGCGCCTGGGTCAGCTTTTTTCCGATGCCCATGCCCCGGTACTCTTTCAGCACCGCCACGTTGGTAATGTGTGCTTCATCCAGCACCACCCAGGTACCGGCAAACCCCATCACCTTGCCGTCCATTTCCGAAACCAGGTAACGGGCGCAGGTGTTTTGCGTCATTTCCTTCACAAAATCTTCCCGCAGCCAGGGCTTGGGAAAGGCGGCACATTCCACTGCATGCACCGCATCCACGTCGTCAATGGTCATGCGGCGGATGATCACATCAGCCATTGTATTTCTCCTTCAGGTTCTTTTGCCTCTCCGCGGAAGGCGCCCGCAGATACATAGGCTGCAGTTCCAGGTAGGTTACCCCTTCTGCCTGCCTGCCCCATGCCATCGCCGCCGCAGCAGCAGGCCGCAGGTACGCCATATGGGCCGGTGCAAACACGGCCTTTTCACCCAGGATAACTTCAATCTTTTCTTTATGCACCGGCATGCCGTCCCCAAGGAACAGCATTCTTTTCCCGAATGCGCTTACCTTCTCCAGGTATTCTTCCAACACCAGCGGTTCGTCATCCATCAGCCGTTCCATGGTATTGCCCATGAACGCAGCCCCGTACACCTGGCCCGCCCTTGCATCCTGTATGGGACACAGAATGCCGTCAAAAAACTCCACGCCTTTTGCCATGCTCTCCAGTGCATCCACGGCAATGCAGGGCCTGTTTTTCACCTGAGCCAGCGCCTTTACCGTGCTCACACCAATGCGCACACCGGTGAAGCTGCCGGGGCCGGTGACACAGGCAAACACGTCCGTGTTATCCACCGTCAGCCCGGTATGCAGGTACGCTTCCTCCACCATGGGCAGCATGGACTGGGAATGGGTGAAGCTGTTCTGGCACACGGCTTCATAGCGCATTTTTCCGTCTTCCATCAGCGCCACACCGGCAACGGGGCCGGATGTATCAATCAAAAGCAAAATCATTTCAGCCAATTCTCCTCAAACACAAAGCCGCCCATGGGCTCAAACGTGATCTCCCGGGTGTTTTCATCCACCGGCACAATGGTGATTTTCAGCAGCTTTCCGGGCAAACATTCCTTTGCCTTTTCGCTCCATTCGATCAGCGCCACGCCATCGCCGCCCAGCTGCTCATCCATCCCCATTTCGTAAATCTCGTTGGGATCTTCAATGCGGTACCAGTCAAAATGATACAGGGGGATGCGGCCTTCGTCGTAAGCATTCAGGATGGTAAAGGAAGGGCTGGGCACAGCGCCTGCAATGCCAAGGCCTCTTGCCACGCCCCGGGCCATTTCGCTTTTTCCGGCACCAAGATACCCTTCCAGCAGCACCACGTCCCCCGGCTGCAAATGTCCGGAAAGCTTTGCACCGATGGCCCGGGTCTCCTGAGCAGAACAGCTTTTCATGCCCGTTCCCTCCTTCGTGTTTCAAACTGAAATATTATACCGCTTGTTTCCTTGCCCTGTCAACTCTACATGATGGCATAGCCCAGCAAAAACATGTGGCTGTACAGGAAAAAGAATACAGCACTGCCCGCCAATGCGATCAATTTCACTTTCTCGTTTTTCAGTGTGCCCATGATCAAAAAGAGCGGAAAACAGCACAGCATATACCGCCCGCCGCTGATCATCCAGCCCGAAAGATAGGTGAACCCCAGGTATACCGCGCCGTAAAGCAGATACTCCATCCGCATCTTGCTGCGGATACCGGCAAACAAAACCCATGCCGCCAGGAAATACAGAATGATCTGGGGCCAGTAAATGATCATCCCCAGTCCTTCAAAAGAAAGCGCATTGTGGAACTGCACAAAAATATTCTCGCCGATCCACTTCGTCGACTGGTACCAGGGTTCTCCTGCTTCATACGCAAGGAACTGAAAAGCATTGCCGTACAAAGCATGATTGATGCCAAGGTATACCACAAAACCCATTGGAATCAGGAGCACCGCCCCATCCCGCCAGGTGATGTTTTTCCTTTCCTTCCCAAGCCTTCCTTCCACCACATGATACACCGCCGGGAAAACCAGCAGCATGCCCTGTACCCTGGTCAGCGCCGCCAGAAAACCAATCACACCGGCTGCTGCCATCCTGTCTTTTCGGATGGCCAGCATGCAGCCAATGGACAATAGCAAAAACAGGCTTTCCGTATACACGCCCACCGTGAACATGGAAAACGGGTACACCGCAAACAGCGCTACGCTGGACCATGCTGCTTTTTCGCCGCCTTCTGTCCTGGCCAGTTCAAACAGGCACACACCGGCGCCCATCAGGCAAAGCCGGGAGATGGCCATCCCCACCGCTGCCAGATCCATAACCCCAAAGGAAAAAATGCGCATCAAAAACGGATACAACGGATAAAACACCAGGTTGATAGCATCCGGCCCTTCCGTCACATACCCTACCCTTGCGATCTGCAAATACCGCTGTGCATCCCCGGGCATAGCAAGCCGCTCTGCAACAAGGTTCCTCACCCCGTCGAACGTTATCTGCCCTTCCATCAGAAAACAGCTGACAAGCAGCATCATATCGTGGATCAGCAAAACGGAAAGGGCCGCTATAGCCCAGGTGCAAAGTTTTTTCTTCATTCCCTCACACCCCCGATACCATCCGGTACACGCAGATCCCCTGAATAAGGGAAAACAAGGCGTACACGCCGTACATCCATCCTTCATGGTTCAGCATCTTTTCCGGATGGATATATTTTCTGAAAATCAGCACCGCAAAAGCCAGAAGCAGCGGCACAAAGCCCACCGCAGAGGGCAGAAAACAAACGGCCATCCCCGGCAGCATGTAAAAGAAAACCAGGCTTTTCTCCGCCGTTTTCCTGCCGTGCTCCATGTGCATGGCGGCATAAACCATCATCCCGGAAAAAGCCATGAGCATGTACTGCAGTTGCATCCATGCATGGGCAGGCGCCGTATAGACATACAGATGAAAAAACAGCCCATGGCGCAGCATTCCTTCCATCATCAGCAGCTGGTCCGTGCCGTACAAAAACCATTCCAGCACAAAAGAAAGGCCATATATTCCAATGGAAAACAGCCCGCACCGGCCAAATACACGCCCTGCCAGACGCACCTTTTCACTTGTCAACACACCAATGCGGGCAAGAAACGTGCCTACCAGCATCAGCACCATCACCATCATGCAGCAGCCTGCTGCCGCACCCAGAATATCAGCCATTTTGCCTCCTGAACAGAAGCAGCCATCCGCTCATATGCATGCCGGATGGCTGAAAAAATTCGTTTAGTTTTCTTCGGAGGTAAACACGGTGCAGGGGCCATCCTGCCGCACGTCCAATACCACGCAGCAATCGGGGCCAAAGGCCTGCTCCATGCACTTGACAAAGGCATCCACGTCCCCTTCGGGCACAAAGTTCAGCGTGGTGCCGGCAAAACCGCCGCCGTGCACGCGGCAGGCGCCCTTGCCCTGCAAAATGTTTTCCGCCAGGGCCAAAGCCAGCGCCAGTGCCTGGGAAGTGCTGCCGGAGGGGTAAATATTCTGCAGCAGCGTCCAGCTGCTCTTGCCGGATGCATTCACCGCCGCAAAGAACGCGTTCAGGTCGCTTTGCTGCAGGGCATTCACCTGCTGCTTCACCCGTTCGTTTTCGGCAAAGAAATGCATGGCCCGCAGCACGGCCCGCTCGCCAAACTGCCGGCTCAAAGCCTGCATGTTCTGCATCAATTGCTCCGGCCGCACACCGCGGAGGGTCTTTTCGCCGAAGAAGCCGGCCACATCCTGCATTTCAGTGCGAATGGCGGCATATTCGTCCGTCAGGTTATCATGGCTGCCGCCGGGCGCCACCACCACCAGCTGATACCCATGCTGGCCGAAATTGAACTGCAAAGGCTTCACCTTGGGCTGGCCCTTGAAATCAATGTTCACCAGGCCACCGGTGGAGCAGGCCATCTGGTCCATCAGGCCGGAGGGCTTGCCAAAGTACACGTTTTCCGCATACTGGGAAAGCTGAGCCCGGGCCGTGGCGTCCATTTCCTTTTCGTTATACAGCGCTTCAAAAATGCGGGATACCATCACTTCATACGCCGCCGAGGAGGAAAGGCCGCTGCCGCCCATCACGCTGGAAACCACCGCTGCGTGAAAGCCGCCCACGTTGAAGCCCCTCTCCTTCAGGCCCTTGGCCACGCCGCGCACCAAAGCGGCAGACGTGCCCTTTTCTTCTTCCTTCACGTCCGTTTCAGTCAGGTCCACCACCAGCTCCGGATAGCCTTCGCTGTGGATGCGCACCACCATATCGTCCGTTTTGGAAACACAGGCCAGCGTATCCAGGTTCACCGCCGCCGCCAGCACACAGCCGTTGTTATGGTCGGTATGGTTGCCGCCAATTTCCGTACGGCCGGGAGCGCTCACCATGTACAGGGGGGCATGGGTATCGTGGAAAATATCTTCATGGGCCTTCACAAGCCGGGAATACCGGGTAATCTGGTAAGCCAGGCCACCTTCCCGGTGACCGTAGAGGCGGTTGAAGCGTTCCGTAGCATAGGGCCTGCGAATGGCTGCCAGCAGGTGTGCATAGCTGTCCATGATGTTTTCCTCCTTAACGTGCTTCTAAAATCTGCTGCCAGAAGGCAATGAATTCCGTAACGCCCATGTCGTCCAGCGTGGTTTCGAACTGGGCCCAGGTCTGGTCATTCAATTCCACATCGCCCCGGATGAACTGGCCCATCATGGTGTCCACATAGGCGCCCAGTTCCATCTGCAGGGGGGCAATGAAAGCAGCCTGTTCCTTGGTAAGGTGGTAATAGGGATAAGGCATCACCAGGTACTGTTTGAATTCATCCTGACTGGCAATGTTCTCCAGCATCTTTTTGCTGTCGGCATACCGGCGCTGGAAAGCATCGTTGAGCAGGCCGGGGGCGGTGGCGCCGCCGGAAATGAGATCGGTAATGGAAAAGTAGGTGTTGCCCGCCGTTGTTTCGGAAAGGCTCCAGGTACCGTCGGGGTTAAAGTAGAAGCTTTCCCCTTCCTTCCCGGCAGTGGCCAGGATGTTGCCTTCGGGGGTGTACAGATAATCCACCCACTCCAGCACCTTTTCCACCTGGTCGCAGGAGCAGGTCACGGCAAAGGTGCCCCGCAGCACAGTGCCCGTATAATCCCGGTACTGCTGCTTGCCTTCATAAGCCAGGGGCATCATAATTTCATACTCATCGGCGTAATCCACCCGGAACGCATCCTGCGCCATGGGGGTGATGATCATGCCGTACATGGGCGTTTCCTGAGCCCCGGCCACGCGCTGGGTGCGCATGCTGGTGGTGATCATGAAGCCGTCATCCTCCAGCAGGCCTTCCGCATACAGTTTCCGGCACCATTCCACGAACGGACGGAAGTTCTTTTCCAGCGGCAGGTATTTCACCTGGCCGTCTTCCACAAAAATGTTATAGTCATTGGCCACCAGCCCAAAGCCGTGGGCCAGGAATTTCAGGTCAAAGGGGCCCATAAAGCCCAGCGGCACTTCGTCGGCGCGCCCGTTCCGGTTGGGATCCATATCCCGGAACGCCACCAGCACCTCTTCCATTTCCTGCACATTGGCGGGCATTTCCTTCCCCACTCTTTTGAGCCAGGTGGTGTTCACCCAGATATAGTTCTGCACCGGGGTTTCGGTAATGTAAGGAAGCGCCACAATCTGCCCGCCGGGCAGGGTGATGGCATCCATCACGTCGGGATGCTCCTGCAGATAGGCATAAAGCGCCGGGCAGCATTCCTGCAGGTAAGGCTTCAGGTCCACCAGCACGCCCTCTTCATACAGGCGGATGCATTCGGACGTGGAAAGCCCCGCCTTGAACAGCACGTCTGCCTTTTCGCCGTCCCTGGTCAGGCCGTCTTTGTAAGCCTGCCATTCATCGGCCTTCTTGAACTGCTGATAGGCAAACGTGACGCCGGTGATGTTTTCCAGCCGTTCAAAAAACAGGTTGGTTTCCCAGTCGCGGTAATTGGTATCATCAAAACCCGCCATGGTAAAATCAGGCGTTTTTTCCTCTTCTGCATAGCATACGGCGCCCATCAGCATGATCATGGCCAGGGCAGCACAAAAGATCCTTTTCGTCACAAAAGGAACCTCCTTCCCGATAGTCCACTCCATATTATACATAAATTCTTCTCTTTTTTCTACCCCCTTTTTGCATTTGTCCCTCTCATGCCATAAATTGAACAATTTCCTCCCCGCGAAGGGTTTCTTTTTCCATCAGTGCCCGGGCAAGCCGAAGAAGCCGCGGCCGGTTATGCCGCACTTTTTCCATTGCCAGCGCATAGCCCTCCTGCATCAGGGCACGCCCGGCTTTCTGTTCATCCTCTTCATCGCTCATCTGCCATGCCGCCATTTCTTCCGCCATGGCTTTCGCTTTTTTCAAATCGCTTGCCGCACCGTTTGTCACCTGCATTTTGCCAAACACTTCTTCCTCCGCCGCTCTTCCCCCAAGGGCCACGGCCATGTGGTGCATCAACTCCTGCCTTGTGTACAGCAGCCTGTCTTCCTGTACGGACAGGCTGTACCCTGCTGCCCCCTTGTTGGAAGGCAGGATGGTCAAATGGGTCAAGCGGCTTTGCGGCAGCAAAAGATGGGTCAGCAGGGCATGCCCTGCTTCATGGCAGGCAATCATCCATTTTTCCCTTTCGTTTGCCGCCATGGCCTTTTCATCCCCTGCCGTCTGGAAACGAAAAGCCGCTTCCATGTGCGCTTCCTCGATTTTCTCTTTTCCTTCCCTTACGGCGCGGATGGCCGCTTCGTTCATCATGCTCTCCAGCTGTGCACCGGAAAACAGGGCCGTCTTTTCCGCCCATGCAGCGAGGGAAACCTGTTCCTCCAGCGGCTTGTTGCGGCTGTGGATTTTGAGAATTCTCCTTCTTTCCTCCTTCCCCGGCAATCCCACTTCGATATGCCGGTCAAACCTGCCCTCTCTTAAAAGCGCCCCATCCAGCGTATCCATCCGGTTGGTGGCCGCCAGCACGATCACCCCGTCTTTGCCGGAAAACCCGTTCATTTCCGTCAAGAGGGCGTTGAGGGTCTGTTCCCTTTCGTCGTTGCCCTGATCCCTTGCTTTGCCGATGGCGTCAATTTCATCAATGAAAATCACGCCTCCGCCTGCTTTCCGGGCTTTTCTGAACAGCGAACGGATGCGCCCGGCCCCCACGCCCACATACACCTGCACAAAATCCGATCCGCTGACGGCAAAAAACGGCTTGCCCGTTTCGCCTGCCAGGGCTTTGGCCAGCATGGTTTTGCCCGTTCCGGGCGGGCCGTAAAGCAATACACCCCTGGGCGGCCGGGCCCCCATTTTTTCGTACCGCTCCGGTGCATTCAGATAATGGACCAGATCCTGCATACCGCTGAGCGTTTCTTCGCCGATCACAAGATCCTCAAAGGTGATCTTTTCTCCTTTTCCTCCGCTGTCTGTATGCATCATTTTTTCCATGCCGCTTCCCTTCTGCTGCCGAAGCATCAGAAACAAAAGCATCCCCATCACAAGCAGCGGCGCAACGTGCACTTTTTCCTTTTCTTCCACATGGATCCCCATCTCCAGAAGCGACGCTTTGGCATCCGGCGTTCGGGGATTGGGGGTCAGGATCTCTTCTCCGTTTTTTAGGGTAGCCTGCCACAAGCCTGCATCTTCAAGCAGCACCTTTTCCACACTTCCCTCTTTTGCCATTGCCATAAAAGCAGGGTATGCCACCTCCCTGCGCTCATTTCGTGTATCCTCTGTCAGCAATGCCAGGCAAAGCGCCGCAAACATCACGGCAAGCAGCCCGGCAGCCCATTTTCTTTCTTTTTGCATGTTGTTCCATCCTTCCGGTTGTTTGTATGTACAGTATACAAACCGCCTGCAGCGCCTGTCCACGGTAATATGTGGTACGCTGCCAATCATTCTCATCTTTATGGCAGGCTTTTTCCGGGCACAATGGCCATGAAAGGAGGCGCAGGGTGCATGCGCAAGGATAAATGGACCCGTTCCATGGAAAAAATGAACAAACGGGAAGAGAAGGAAGAAGCCGCTCAACTGGATGGGCTTTCCAAAGGAAAACGTCATACCGGCCGCAGGATCCTGCTGTTTTCCGGTGTTCTTTTCGTTTTTTCCGCCATTGCCTTTTATTTTGTGTTCGACGTGGGCCATTGGCAAACACTTGATATGAACAAGCTGACCCACCTGCCCCAGACCGGCGTCATGTACGACATGCACGGTGCAGAAATTACCAAGGTGCAAAGCAGCCAGAACCGCATCAGCATCCCTTTGTCCAAGGTGCCCCGGCATGTGCAGGATGCCTTTCTGGCCGCCGAGGACCTGCGCTTTTTCGACCATTCCGGCTTTGATATCGTGCGCATTTTCAGCGCCATTCTTGCCAACATCCGCTCCGGCGAGTATTCCCAGGGCGCATCCACCATCACACAGCAGCTGATCAAGCTCAGCCACCTGAGCAGCCAGAAAACCATCGCCCGGAAGATGGAAGAAATCTACCTGGCCACCCGGCTGGAAATGCAGTGCAGCAAGGAAGAAATCCTGGAAATGTACCTGAATTTCATCTACTTTGGCCGCGGTGCTTACGGCATTGAAGCCGCCGCCCGGGCCTATTTCGGCGTATCGGCAGAAGAACTGACCCCTGCCCAGGGCGCCTGCCTTGCCGCCATCATCAAAGCCCCTTCCGCCTATGCCCCGCACCTGAACATGGAGGCAAACGCCTCCCGCCGCAACTACATCCTTTCCACTATGCTGGAAAACGATATGCTCACTCAGGAAGCCTATCGGCAAAGCCTGGCGGAAGAAATAGCCCTTGTTGCCCCGAAGGATACAAAGAACATGTACGGCTGGTATACCGATGCTGCCCTTGACGAAGCCCAGAAACTGCTTTCCCTTGATGCAGATACCCTGCTGGCATCCGGCTACCACATCTATACGGCGCTGGATACGCAGCAGCAGGACGTGATGGATGCGCAATTCGCAAAAAGCAGCGCTTTCCCTGCCGACGCTTCGGACGGCGAGCAGGTGCAGGGCGCCATGGCCAGCGTGGACGTGAAGACGGGGGCGGTGCGGGCCATCACAGGGGGCCGCAGCTATCAGGTGCAGCGGGGCCTGAACCGGGCCACCCAGCTGCGCCGCCAGCCAGGCTCGGCCCTGAAGCCGCTGGCCGTGTTTGCCCCGGCCATCCAGTCCCACGGCTATATGACCGCCAGCGTTCTGGATGATACCCCCCGCAAATTCGGCAACTATTCCCCCCGCAACAGCGGCCACCTCTATTACGGTGCCGTAACCGTGCGCACCGCCCTCAAAAACAGCCTGAACGTGGCCACCGTAGGGTTGCTGAACGATATCGGCATCCAGTCTGCCCGGGATTATCTCACCAAAGTAGGCATTCCCCTGGATGACCGGGACTCTAACCTTTCCCTGGGCCTTGGCTCCATGACCTACGGCGTATCCCCGGTACAGCTGGCAGCCGCCTATGCCCCCTTTGCCAACGGCGGCACGTTCTATCCGCCCTATTTTGTGGAACGCATTACCGATGCTGCCGGCAATACCCTTTTCCTTCATGAAGAAGAAGGCACCCGTGTCCTTTCCCCTCAGACAGCGTATCTGATGACCAGTCTGCTGCAAACCGTCACTTCTTCCGGCACCGGCGCCAAGCTGTCCGGCGCAGGCATCCCCGTTGCCGGCAAAACCGGTACCGTCAACATGACCGGCGGCGGCAACCGGGATATCTGGATGGCCGCCTACAACAGCAGCCTTTCCACCGCCTGTTGGATGGGGTTCGATAACCCGGACAGCAAGCACAAAATGCAGTCCTGGGTATCGGGCGGCGATTTCACCGCAGCCATGGCCACCGCATTTTTCAAAAACTATTATGCCGGCAAAGCCAAGCCGGAATTCCTTACCGCCGATGGCATTGTGTGGCTGAAAATCGACAAAAAATCCATCGAATGGGCCAAAAAGCCCATGTTGGCCACTTCCCTCACCCCCAAGGATTACAGCTATTCCGAAGTCTTTCTGGCGACAAACCGTCCCACCCAGGAATCCAACATCTGGAATGCGCCCCGTGCCCTCTCCGGCTTTTATGTCACCCACAACGGCAAGGGCAACCCGGTGCTTGTCATGACCACCAAGGATGCCGGCCTTTACCGCATCCAGCGGGATGCCATCGGCGAAAGCATCATCCTGAATGAATTGTACGCCACCGCCGGCCAGACCCTCACCTATACCGACGCAAAAGCAAGGCTGGGAGTGGAATACACCTACCGCGTCATACCCATTCATTCGGAGCTTTTGTCCAACGGCGTCTTGCTGGAAGGCGCCCAATCGGTGCAGGTGGCAAGGGCAAAAGCCCCCACGCTGGGCGCCAATCTGTGGGAAGATATTACCGGCTTTCTGTTTGGAAAAGAAGAAGAGGCACCTGCATCCCGGGACGCCCTTTCCCTTTTCTGGTACAGCGGGGAATAAGAAAAGATTGTCTTTTGGCTCTTTTCCTGCTATGATAGAAAAAACGATATGCAAAGGAGGCTCTCCCCTTGAAGCATCATATCATCGTCAAATACAATGCCCTGGTAACCGATAAGTCCGCCATGGAAAAGGAAATTGCCGCCCTCTTTTCTTCCGCCAAAGAAATCCCCGGCGTTTCGGGTGCATTTCTTTATCCCAACTGCATCCCGCTGGAAAACCGGTTTGACCTGATGATCGTGGTGGAAATGGAAAAAGAGGCGCTGGAAAACTGGAACCATTCCGCCCTGCATCTTCAGTGGAAAGAACAGTACGGCAAATACATCCTCTCCAAAGCCATTTTTGACTGCGAATAAGCCTTTTCGTTTTTTAGGCTTGCATTTTTTCCATCTATCCTGTATAATACTTTTTGCCGTGTAGGCGGGCGGGTCCTGTGCGATGCTGCGGTGTGAACCCTGTCAGGTCCGGAAGGAAGCAGCAGTAAGCATCTTAGGCGTGTGCTGCGGGGAAGCCTGTTCGTCTGCATGGTATTTTTGTACCCAAAATTCCTGCATTTTTGTGTTTTGTGGTCATGTATTTGTCTATTCCGTAATCGCCATTGTCTTTTTGAGTTACCGTTTATGACATCTCCACAAAAACGGGCATCAAACTTGATTCATTCTTCCGAGATTGATTATCTGGTTACCTTTTGATACAATTGCGGTGTGGAGAAGGATGCTCCACATCACACCATACCCTGGGCAAAAGGCCCATCGAAAGGAGATGTCACACAATGAAAATTCACATCCGCGTCGAATCCATGAAGGCCGCCGAACAGCTTTCCAACATCTGCAAGCGCTTCAATGAAGAAGTGCTGCTGCGTTCCGAAAAGTTCTGTATCGACCCCAAGTCCACCCTGGGCATTCTGGCGATGATGTATTCTGCCCGTGACACCATGTTCATCGACACCAACGATATGGAAGACGAAAAGATCCCCGAACTGATCTCTGCCATCGAAAACTATATCGTGAAGGCGTGAACCTTGGCGCCTTACGGCGCGAATACTTCGCCAAACGGCCCTTGCGGCTTTCATATACACAAGCCCAAGCAAAAACGGCCCTGCAATTGCGGGGTCGTTTTTCATTGGAAAAAAACAGCCGCTTCGTAAAGGAAGCAGCTGTTTTATTGTTTATCAGTAGCTCATGCAGACGATCACGCCGCCGCAGTTATCCATGCTCACGCTGTAATCCTTGGCATTGCCGGATACTTCCACCGTGGCGCCGTTTTGGGTGTTCACGTTCTTGCGGGTAATTTCATACTTGAGCACGCCGTTTTCATACACGGCAATGTGGGGATGGGCCATCAGGTATTCCACATATTCTTCCATGCACATATTGGTGTTGTGCATCACGGCAGCGTGCCCTTCGCCCACGTAGCGGTACACCATCAGCTTGCTGCTCACGCCGGTTTTGTAGCTCTTGTCCACCACGGTCTCGTTGGGATAGCCAGCCACCGGGAAGCGGAACACAAAGCCGTACTTCCAGCCGTTTTCAAGCAGCCAGTCGGAATGAGGGGTATCGTAGAACTTGGCGGAATTGAATTCACTGTCACCGGAAAGGTAGCGGCGGGGATTGAAGGCAAAGCCGCTCTGGTATTCGCTGGTGCCGGGGTAATTCACGCCGGATGCGATGGTCTTCTGTTTCAGCGCCTCACCGGAATAGCGGGAGGTGTAGTTGCTTTCCGCTTCGGTGTAATACTGCTGCTGCTTTTCCAGGGAACGGTAGCCTTCTTCGATCAGGAAGTTTTCCAGGCCCTCTTCCTTGGCGGCAGCCAGCATCTGGCTCAGGGCCGAAAGGGCATCGGGCATCAGCTTCACGCTGGAGCCGGAAACGGGGATGGTCTTATCCGTCTGGTAAACGGCCAGCAGGTTTCCGTTGGCCACGTCGTAATAATCATCAGGCAGGGGGTGCCATTTGTTTACCAGAATCATGTTCCCCATCAGCAGTTCCTGCCGGGTGGCATTTACATCGTAGGGATTATTGACGGCAAAGCCGGTCAGGTCCACCACATCCCAGCCATCCTGTTTGGGCTGGGGCCAGGTGGGATCTTCCGCCTTCACTTGCTGCGCTTGCCATTCGGCCAGTTCTTCCTGATAGCGCTGCTGCTGCAGTTCATTTTCCTGCTTGGCATAGGCAGCGTTTTCTTCCGTCTGGGTCTGAATGGTGCGTTCCATCAGCATATAGCCGGCCACGCAAACAACCAGCAGCACAAACAAAACAAGCAATACCCTTACCAGATTTTTGTAAGCGTCAGCACCGTTATTCTTTGCCATACTCTCACCTTCCAAAATACGCTTGAAGCATATTGTTGCTTAGCTATGGGTATACGGATAGTTTACCTCTTGTTATTTATATCAAAAATATTACAGTTTGTCAACGTACATAAGGAAAAAAACGGCTTTTCCAGGCAAATTTCTTTCATGATTGTTACAACTTTTATTCATTCTCTTCCAGCAGCGCGCTGAAAACCCGCCCGATGGGTTCCGCAATGATCAGGTCCGCCCGGGCATCCATGGGCGTTTTTGTTTTGTTGATCAGGATCATTTCCCCGGTGTAATCCTGCACAAACCCCGCAGCCGGGTATACGGAAAGGCTGGTGCCGCCAACGATCAGGAGGTCTGCCCTCTCGATCATTGCGCACGCCTTTTCGATATCATCCGTATTCAGCGTTTCGCCATAAAGGACAACGTCCGGCTTGATCACGCCGCCGCATCCGCAAAGGGGCACCCTTTCCCCATCCCGCACTTTCTCTTCCGTATAAAAAGTGTGGCAGCGGGTGCAATAATTGCGCAATACGCTTCCGTGCAGCTCCACCACGTTTTTGCTTCCCGCTTTCTGGTGCAGCCCGTCAATGTTCTGGGTGATGATGCCGTCCAGCTTTCCTTCCCTTTCCAGTCTGGCCAGGGCATAATGGGCAGCATTTGGTTCCACATCCGCCAGCAGGTTTTCTCTGTAATAGGAATAGAACGCGTCCGTATGCTGCAGGAAGAAACGATGGCTCAGTGCTTCTTCCGGTGTATATTGCCTGGCCGTTTGCGAAAGTCCGCCTTCACCGCGGAAGTCCTTTAAGCCGCTTTCTGTGGATACGCCGGCGCCGCCAAAGAAGACAACATGCTTCTTTCCCTTCATCATATTCTTCATTTGTGCAATTTTTTGCTTCATTTTCAGCGCTCCTTTCCCGATTATTATGCTATATTTGCGCTCAATATACAAGACAATTGGTATTTTCGGGTCATTTTTTACCAAGATGTACAATTCTTGCACAAGCAAACTGCTAAATATTTGTGTAAGTTGCAGTATGGTCAATTGGCATGAAAACAAGTATAATATAGCTACCGGGACGTGCATGTTCTTTGAAGCACGTTCAAGAGTATTCATTATTTGAAGGAGGCATTTTCATGTCCAGCGTATCTCTGCAGCACATTTATAAGGTCTATTCCGGCGGCGTCACCGCAGTTAGCGATTTCACCCTCGATATCGAAGATAAGGAATTTATCGTTCTGGTTGGTCCTTCCGGTTGCGGTAAGTCCACCACGTTGCGCATGGTTGCCGGTCTGGAAGAAATCTCTGACGGCGAACTGTACATCGGCGACAAGCTGGTGAACGACGTTGCTCCCAAGGATCGCGACATCGCCATGGTGTTCCAGAACTACGCTCTGTATCCCCATATGACCGTGTATGACAACATGGCTTTCGGTCTGAAGCTGCGCAAGACTCCCAAGGACGAAATCAAGCGCCGCGTGGAAGAAGCCGCCCGCATCCTGGACATCGGCTACCTGCTCAACCGTAAGCCCAAGGCTCTGTCCGGCGGTCAGCGTCAGCGCGTTGCTCTGGGCCGTGCCATCGTGCGTGAACCCAAGGTCTTCCTGATGGACGAACCTCTGTCCAACCTGGACGCCAAGCTGCGTGTTGCCATGCGTACCGAAATCACCAAGCTGCATCAGCGCCTGCAGACCACCTTCATCTACGTTACCCACGACCAGACTGAAGCTATGACCATGGGTAGCCGCATTGTTATCATGAAGGACGGTTTCATCCAGCAGGTTGATACCCCCCAGAACAACTATGACTATCCCCACAACAAGTTCGTTGCCGGCTTTATCGGCTCCCCCCAGATGAACTTCTTCGACGTGAAGCTGGAAAAGAAGGCCGATGGCGTGTACGCCGTGTTTGGCAACAACGACATCAAGGTTCCCCAGGAAAAGCTGGATAAGCTGGTTGACGAAAGCTACATCGGCAAGGAAGTCACCATGGGTATCCGTCCCGAAGACATCGATGACGCTCCCGCTTTCGTGGAAGCCCATCCCGACTCCACCATGAAGGTGCACGTGGAAGTGACCGAACTGATGGGTTCCGAAACCTATCTGTACTTCACCACCACCGGCAAGGACGGAAGCATTATCGCCCGTGTTGATCCCCGCACCGCCACCCGTCCCGGCGACGACATCAAGGTTGCTCTGGACACTTCCCGTCTCCACTTCTTCGACAAGGACACCGAAGAAACCATTCTCCAGCGCTAATTCAACCGCTCATCACAGGGCTGCAAACGCAGCCCTGTTTTTTTGTGTAAAAATTGGTTTTCTGAAGGCACTTTGCTTTTCTTTTGCAGGCGAATCCGCTATAATGAAATGGAACCACAACACGATAATCAGGAAAGGGGGCATCGGCATTGTTCGAGCGGCTTGCAGCATGCATGGCAGCCTTATTGCTGCTTATCTCTCCTGCCCCTTCCCCCTCCCCATCGCCATTGCCGCAGCAACAGGGCCCTGCCCTTCGTGCGCTGCTCATCGGCAGCGATACCTTTCTTTCCAGGGAAAACACCTACCCCATCGCACAGAATAATCTTTCCATGCTGGAACATGCATTGGAAAAAGACATACGGGGCTATAAAGCCATTCATACCTACCACGACGAAATCGGCCACTCCGCTGCTTTGGAGCGTGCAATTGAGAGCGCCTTTGCCCATGCGGAAGAAGACGATATTTCCCTTCTTTACTTCTCCTCCCACGGCATCGATCCGGAAACCGGAAAGAGCGGCCTCTACCTTTCCGACGGAATGGAAGAAACCATCCTGACCCCCGAGCAATTATATGCCCTCACCTCTTCCATCCCCGGAAAGAAGATCATCCTCCTGGACGCCTGCAATTCCGGTGCCTTTATCGGCAAGGGCAGCGCATCCCTCTCCGTTTCCCATCCTTTCACCGGCAGCGACTACCTTCTCATCACCAGCGCCGGCGCCAGTGAAGCCAGCTGGCAGTGGCAGGGTGAAGGCGAATTATCGTCCGGTTCCAGCTATTTTACCGCCATGCTGGCGTCCGGCCTCTGCGGCGATTCTCCTGCCGATACCAACCGGGACGGGCAGATCACCATGGCGGAACTATACGCCTTTATTTCCCTCAATGACGCCGCATCCACCGCCTATACCTATCCGGAAAGCAGCCCATTCCCCCTTTTCTGCTATTTACCCGGCACTGCTGCCCCAACGGATGCCATCACCGGCATCACGCTGGACGAAGCGCTGCTTACCGCCGGCCAGAGCCGCATCACTTTCTCTTTCACCATCCATCGCGAAACACGGCTTTACTACCAGATCGTTTATTACCGCAACGGTGCATGGGATTTTGAAAACGCTCAGCACTTTCAGGACGACGAAACCGGCTCCGGCTTTATGACCCCCGGCCGGAAGGAACGTGCGCTGATTCTGGATATGGCCAACGGCCAGGATTACGGCTATGCCATGCTCCAGTTTATTGTGGTGGAAGAGGATATCCCCTCTTTTCACGGCTCTCGTCTTTTGTGTGTGCAGCCCCAAAGCGGCGATCCCGATTTGTCCGTTACCACCCTTCCCTCTTTCTCACCGAACGAAATGCAGGAAATGCCCCTCCTCATTTCCCACGCCTTTCCCTGCGGCCTTTCCGTTACTGTAAAGGATATCCACGGCAAAACCATCCGCCGTCTCTCCTACGCTCAGCCCACACGCCCCCAGCAGCTGGTGCCGCCAGCTTCCCTTTTCTATTGGGACGGGACCGATAACAAAGGCCTGCCCGCTCTGCCCGGCCGCTACTACATTCAGGTGCAGGTACGCCTGGGGGAAGAAAAATACACCGCATACAGCACGCCTTTCACCCTGGAAGGAACAACTTCCACCCCCGAAAGCAAGTAAAGAACGCCGCTCCATTGGCAGGAGAACGGTTTTTCATCAACAAAAAAGACGAGCATCCGGTAACACATCGGGTGCTCGTTTCCTTATGTGGCAGAACCAACGCAATGCATTGGTACGATTGGATTTTTAAGTTTCAACATATCATCACGCCTGAACGCTCGCATTTTGCGTAAGAAAGTGATGTGCCTGCACCAGGATATGTTTGAAACTGTCAAATTGCAAGGTTTTCATAGCCGATTCAAAATCCAGCAGCACGATTTCTGATATTTCTGATTGCTGCGGTACAAATCTCTGGTTGCTGCATTCTGCAAGAAAATAGACCGTCTGCTTGATGGTATTGGGGCGTCCTTCACGGGCAAGATTGTGTTCGTCCTTTACCCGAAACCCAGGAACAAATGTGACATCAAGGCCCGTTTCTTCTTTTACCTCTCTTAAAGCAGTTTCCTGCTCGGATTCTCCCGCTTCCATATGTCCCTTGGGAAAAACCCAAAATCCACTGCGTTCGCATACAAGAAGATATTTTATGGCATTTTCTCTTTGGCAATATACCACAGCTCCGCAAGATTTTTCATACGATATTTCTTCAGGCATATTTCTTCTCCCATTGGCAATGCAGCAAAACGCATGAAAGTTTGTTGCGACCATTTTGCCACAGCGGTACACGAAACCGCAAGCCAAGACTTGCGGTTACGATATTTGTGTGATATTCATTGCAGGGTAACGCCTTCCTTTTCACCCTTATTGCCGGCAGGCGTTCCTTTTTGCTTAATAGCCGTTTTCTTTGTTGATGGCATCAATTTCGGATTTTCTCATCACCTGCGCACAGGTATCGCAGGGCTTCAGCTTGGCATATTCCGAATCCAGCTGGCTGTACTTGAACTCCGTCAGCGGCAAATAGCGGCTTTTCACGGAAGAACAATACTGGTCTTCATGGTAATACTTTCCGCCGTTGGGGTTCAGGTATAGTGGCATATCGTCGGAAGGATAGATCAGCTCACGAGTGGCAACGCTGGTGAAACCATTTTGTCTGTTGATTTCATCAATCTCCGTTTTGCGCAGAATACGCGCGCAGCTGGGACAGGGCGAAAGCCTTGTGTACAGCGTATCCAATTCGCCGTATTTAAACTCCGTCAGGGGCAGATAACGTTCTTTTACCGAGGAGCAATTCTGATCCTCGTGGTAATACTTCCCGCCGTTTTGGTTCCGGTAGAGGGAAATATTATCGTCCGGGTAGGGCATAAACCGGCCGGTGTCATCCCAGATAAGCACCTTGGTGCCCACCTTGATGTTCTCCCACAGCCATTTTATGTTCTGGCCCTGTTCGTTCTTATCCTTTTGAACACGAACACAGCCATGACTGGCCTTTTTGCCCAGCAGTTTTACCGTGGAAGAATAATCCCGTCTGCTGGCAGGCGTTTCATGATCGCCAATATAGGGCACCTCATGAATGGCACAGCCGTTATTGATCCGCATGCCATAAGCGCACCACAAATTTCCGGCCGGGAACCCACCCATACGGCTGATCATGAAATATTCGCCGGAAGGGGTTTCATTCCATGGCTGTTCATCATTATTCAGCCCTGTGGAAACCAGCAGTTCGCCAATGCATTTCCCATCGGAAAAAATGTACATTTTCTGATACAGCTTATCAATCAGCAAGCCGTATTCCGGTTTAGGCTCCACCGTTTTCAGCATCGATGTCTTCACATAACCCTGGATCAGATCATCCGTATTGCCAAAGCCGTGATGGCCTTTCTTGTTGTACCTTTCACCGTAGGAGGAATTATAGGCTTCCACCAGCGTCCAGCCGTTATCCAATTGCTCAATCACATGAACGCCCTGGGAAGCGCAAGTGATTTCACCCACCACATTGTCTCTGTCTTTGCTGTCATCCGGCGTTTTACGAAGGGGATATTGCTCTTTCTGCCCGCCTTCTATCACCACCATCGGCTGCATCATCACTTCCCAGATGGCTGCTTCGTTCATCTCTTCCACCGGAAGCGTCCAATAACTAAGCGGATCGTTCGTTGTTTTTATTGCACTGGGCACAATCACCCGGGGCGTGGGCGCGGGCGTGGGAGTAGGTGCCGGCGTGGGCGTGGGAACGGCTTCCACTTTCAGGCTGATCTGCTGGGACGTGCCGGTATAGCCTTCATTGTCCGTCAGCTTCAATTGCACTTCATAATCGCCGTAATCAATGCCAGCGCCGTCCACCATGCCGTTCCAGTAATGGGTGCTCTTCCCTTCCGGAACGCTTTCATTCATAAACGTATGCCATTGGCCGTCCGCAAGGCGGATCATCACCGTCAGGGTGCCTTCCATGTTCACATCCACTTCCAGCTGCCAGGTATCCCCGGGGTTCACAATGGAAGGGGCAGAAATGCTGATGATCTGAGGGGCCTGGTTGCCAAGCACAAGAGGCGCGGAAAAGGCGCTTTCGCTTCCCTGCACCTGCAGCACATACGCACCGGCCGCAGGGGCATTGCCGTTTTCATCCAGGCCATCCCAGATGATATGGTTCACGCCCTGCGCCGCCTGCCAATCCTTGCGGATCACCGCTACCTGATTCCCTTGCCCGTCATTCAGGGAAAGGGTGATGGTTTCTGCCTGATCCAGCTGGAAGCTGATTCTCTCGCTTTTACCAGGATGCAGCACATCCGGCACATTCACAAAAGCATTTCCTTCCGCAGCAGCAACGCCGATCATAACAAGGAAACAAAAACATAAACAAAGTATCAACCGCTTCAGCATAGCAATCTCCTTTTGTTTCGTCCCACAGGACATATACACATGCATTATACCATTGATCATTTGCCGGAACAAGAGAAAATTGCAATTGTTTTGTAAAATCTCTGTAAAAAACGCGAAATACCATTCCCTAAAAACTCGTCAATCGGCCGGATCCCATTTTACTTTTTTATACATCTGACTGTTTTCCACGCAATCTGCACAAGGCGAAAGATGGATGTACTTGGGACTGTCCAATTCTTCTACAGGAAATGCCGTTAGCGGCTGATAGATTTCGCTCACCGAAGGGCAAAAAGCCGTGCTGTGATAAAACCGTCCGCCCATGGGATTGTAATACAGCTCGATACAGTGAAATTTCCGTGCCGTATCATCCCAGATCATCACTTTGGTATTGATCGGCACATGGTCATACAACCATTGCATATTCAGCCCGTCTTCGTTTTCCTCTTTACCTACCCAGATGCAGCCGTCCGTTGTCTTTCCGCCCAGCCGGTACTCATTCCATCTTTTTTCTTCTCCATTCTCCGTGGGTTCTACTTCATACGGCAGCGTATGGATCACAAGCCGATCGGTTATCAACAGCATGTTTTCAATGTTTTGACATTCATCCTCCTTTTGGAAGAATGAATCCTTTGTCACATATTCCCCGGAAACGGTTTCCGTGTTGTGCCTGCCGGTGGCAATCTTCAAAGAGCCGATACACTTCCCCTGCCGGAATACATACATGCGTTGTTCCAGTTTATCCACCAGCAGGCCGTATTCATCATCGGGAACCACAGCCTGCAGTTCTTTCGTTTCCACATAGCCGCAGATCAATTCATCGGTTTTGTCATAGCCCGCCGCGGCATTATACGCTTCCACCATGCTCCAGCCGTTATCCAGATGCAGCAGTACATGCAATCCCTGTGTACCCACAGCCACTTCCCCGGCAATGTTTTCCTCCGCCATGCTGGCATCCGGCGTTCTCCGGATGGGATATCTTCCCCTAAATCCCTTGATCACCATCATGGGTTCCGTCATAGCCTGCCATATTTTGCTTTCATCCATTTCGTTATAGGAAAGTGTCCAGTAATTCAAACCCTCATCGGGCACATCAAAAGCAGCCGGACGGTTTTTTTCTTTCCATATCGCTTCTATTTCTTCCACCGCTTCTTCCGGCTTATCTTTTATTTCAATTTCTACGGTAACTGTATCCGTCATACCGTCCGTCTTATCTTTCAAAATCCATTGCAGGTTATATCGACCCGGTTCTTTGTCAATAAAATACACATCCACATTCCACCAGAACGCTCCGGGTCCAGCCTTTTCCTCTTCTTGCCGTACACATTCCGACCCATTTTCATCTGTAACAACAAAAACCATGCTTCCCTGCATATTTGCCCGGAAACCGAACAAAGACCACTCTTCCCCATGATAGAAGGTATCCGGCTGTTCAATGAGCTCCAGTTCAGGTGCTTCCCGGCCAATCACAAGTAATAATTCCTCATGTACCTGATGCCCGTCCATGCACAAAATATATGTGCCTTCCGGAATGTTTTCATTCATTGCTGTTCGTCCATTCCAAAGCTGTACATTTTCGCCGCGAGTAAATTTTTCATTCTCGCAAATAACGGCCACCGTATTCCTTTCAGCATCCAATACAGTCAGCGTCACTTCATCTGATTTATCCAGAAAAAAACGGATAGGCTCCCCTTTTCCCGGACGCACAACATCCGGAACGGAAAGAAAACCGCTTTCTGCCAGTGCATCTGCTGCAAACACACACAGAAGCACTGCAAATATGATCATTCGGGCGAACTTCTTCATCCACTGGCACCTCTTCTCCCTTTGTTTTCCTTATTATACCATAACTAGCCTGAAAAAGGACAGCAAGCCTCCTGTAACAATTGTAAATTTTCATCCAAAAAGCGCAGCATTTCTGCTGCGCTTTGCATGGATTACCGTTTGATTTTAAACAGCACATACTGGCCGGGGTGGCATTTCCATTCAAATACCGTTTCGCCGTACTGCTTGTACAAAGGCTTCACTTCCCGGTCATTTTCCGCCGGGATCACCAGCGCTTCCACATCCCCCAGCACATGGATTTTGCAATCTCTGGGCTGCACGCCGTGTTCCACATAGGGGTAGAAGATGAAGGTATCGTTGTCGTACATAAACAGGCTGATTTCGCTGTCGCCTTCCAGGTACACACCGTTCACCGGGAATTCGGCCCGGATGCGGGTGAGCACTTCATCGGGCAGCTGATACAGCTGGCTGTAGGCGTCGGGCACCGACAGGGTCCACATTTCGCCCTTGCCGTAGGTATCCCGCACAAACATGCCAAAGCTTTCCTGGCCCACCTGAGTCTTTACCAGGCTCCAGGTGGCGTTGTTGCGAATTTCCGGCACCGCCACCAGCACCTTTTCCCTGGCATGGGGATACACAAGGGGCCGGCCGGGGCCGTTCTTCAATTCCACCAGATAATCGTTGGCCAGCACCTTCCGGCCGTGAAAGCGGATGGACGTCATTTGCCGGATGCCCTTATCCTGAGTAGCTTCCACAAAGCCCGCCGTCACCAGCGCTTTGCCGCCCTTGGCCACATACTTTTCCAGCTTTTCCACCACATCCACATCATAGGCAGCGCTGCGGGAAAGGAAAATGTAGGGTGCATTTTCCGGGAAATAAGGGGTGCACACAATGGGCACGCCGCACATGCCAAGGAAGTCCTGCACATTGTCTTCCCCCTGGCAGTTATCCGGCAGGTAGCACATGATGCCCACCGGGTTTCCGGCGTCGTCCAGCACCCGGTCCAGCTTGTCCAGCTGATACCCGAGGGCCGGCACGTTCATGGTGTTCACCAGGCTCTGGAAGCAGAACATCATCATCTCTTTGGGCTTGGAGAAGGCCGTCAGGTAGGCCTGTTCCAGATAATGCTCCGTCACATACAGGTCATAGGGGTCAAACCAGCCGCCGCCATTTTTGCCGGGGTACATGTTTTCAAAATAGGTCATCAAAGAATAGCTCAGGTACCGGGGCAAATGCTGGTCCTGCACAAAGGGGTCCCGGGCTTCGGTGCCGGTGTACACCATGTCAAACAGTTCCCGCTGGGCCTTGGGGTTGTAGCCCGTTTCCTGATAGCTTTCCGCCCAGTTGGGGTATTTGATGGTAATTTTGCAGTTGGGGTTCTGTGCCTTTGCCGGGGCAATCATGTATTCCCGGCTCACCTTTTCCATCAGCGCCAGGCGATATTCCTGCCAGCTGCCGTCTGAAATGCCGTGTTCCTTGTTATAGGCATCCCGGCCCGCCCGGCAAAGGTCGCAGGTGCAGTTGGTGAAATAAAAGTCGTCAATGATGAACGCATCAAAATGCTGGCCCAGGAAAGTGGAAACTTCCTTCAGCTTCGCCACCATCTTTTCGTCATTGTAGCAGAAGGTATTGAACATACGGGCCTTCTCTTCGTCTCCCTCCGGCGTGGGAATGGTGGTGGTAATGCCGCCGGCTACTTCAATGCCCCGCTCTTCAAACACCGCCCTGCACAGTTCCACCTGCTCATGGGATGCAAACACTTCCCCGCGGAAGGGTTCCAGGTACACTTTATCCAGCTTCATGTGCCGGCCGAAGAAATCCAGTTCCTTCTCCAGCTTTTCCCGGGTTTCCGTATTGGTGCCGCCGGCCACAAAATAAACAACCAGCTTGAAATTGCGGTAATTGCCCATTTACACTTCTCCTTCCACATAAATCTCATACTGCTTGCCGTCCCGCAGCATTACAGGAATGATGCCAAGGGGGGCCGGCACCGTCACATACTGGCCGCCCTGATAGGTTTCCTTGGTGTAGGCATCCTGCCAGGCAGCGCCTTCGGGCAGGTAAATGGTGCGCTCCGTTGCGCCCTTTTCGAACACCGGGGCCACCAGCATATCCGGGCCGAACATGTACACATCTTCCACTTCCCAGGCCTTCTTGTCTTCCGGGAAATCGTAGAACAGAGGCCGCATGACCGGCGCGCCCTCTTCGCTGGCGGCTTTCATCAGCTGCCGTACATAGGGCCGCATGCGTTCACGAATGAACAGGTACTTCTTCAGCAGATGGTAGTTTTCTTCCCCAAAGCTCCACACTTCGTTGCTCTGGCCGCTGGTCAGCTGGCGCACATTGTTGATGAATTCCTGTTCCCGCTCATACCAGGGGCTGCGTTCGCCATGCATGCGGAATACCGGGCTGAAGCATCCCCAGGCAAACCACCGTACCAGCAGTTCCTGGAAATCGGGATCGCTGATATCGCCGCCGATAAAGCCGCCGATATCGCAGGTCCACCAGGGAATGCCGGCCATGCTCATGGAAAGGCCTGCCTGCAATTGTTCCCGCATGGAACGGAAGGAGGAATACACGTCACCGCTCCAGGTGAGCACCCCATACTTCTGGCTGCCTGCCCAGGCACAGCGCACCAGGCTCATCACGTCCTTCTCCCCTGCTTCCTTCAGGCCGTCATAGAAGCCCTTGGCATAGCCCACAGGATAGGTGTTGGTGCACTGCATGGCAGGGCCTGCCCAGTAGCGGTAATTATCAAAATCATACAGCCCATATTCTGGTTCTGCTTCATCCAGCCAGAAGCAGCGGATGCCCAGATCGTAATAGTTCTTCTTGCACTGCTCCCACACATATTTCTGTGCGCCGGGGTTTGTGGCGTCAAAGAAGGTGGTGTTGCCCATCCAGGTCATGTGGATGGCGTTGGAGCGGTCCGCCGCCACCAGATACCCCTTGGAAGCCATGGGGCCAAAGTTGACGCTGCGCTCATCAATGGTGGGCCAGACGGACACCACCGTCTCAATACCCATTTCCTTCAGTTCCTTCACCATGGCGGCAGGATCGGGCCAGTCACGGGGTTCAAAGCGGAAATCGCCCTGCATGGTCCAGTGGAAAAAGTCCACCACAATGGCGTCCATGGGCAGGCCGCGGCGCTTATGCTCCCGGGCCACATTGAGCAATTCTTCCTGGGTGCGGTAGCGCAGCTTGCACTGCCAGTAGCCCATGCCGTATTCCGGCATCATGGGGCTCATGCCGGTGACAGTGGCATACTGCTTTTCAATTTCAGCAGGGGTATCGCCGGCGGTGATATAGTAGTCCAGCTTCATGCTGCGGTCGGCCTTCCATTCGGTCTTGTTGGTGCCGAAGGTCACCGTACCGATGGCGGGGTTGTTCCAAAGGAAGCCATAGCCCCTGCTGGATACATAGAAGGGCACGCTGGCCTGGCTGTTGCGATGGGCCAATTCCAGGGTGGCGCCTTTTTTGTTCAGGTGATAGTGCTGGTACTGGCCCATGCCGTAAATTTTTTCATCGTCATAGGCTTCAAACCGTGCCACCACGGAAAAATCATTGCAGCCGGGTACAGGCCGCACCGTGCGGGCGGCAACGCCCAGGGGCACGCAATAACGGTTCAGCCGGTTGCGGTTGCGCCAGTATTCTTCCGTCAGCAACTCACCCTTGTGGTTATAGAAGCTCATCCAGCCTTCCTCATTCAGCCGGGCTTCGATTTTACCGTTCTTCAGCGTCCATTTGGTGGCCGTCTGATGGTATTTTTCCCATTCTTCGCCTTTGTACCAGGGATCGGTATTATCCACGGTTTCGCTGGTAATTTCCGCTTTGTATTCGGGCAGCTTTTCACTCAGCGCCCAATCATTTTCGTCCATTTTAGGCTGGGCCGTCATGCGCACGCGAAGGCCGTTTTCCCCCCAGGGTTCAATCCAGGTCTGCGTGGTGCCGGAAGATAGAACAAGCCGGTTTCCATCCTGATAAATTGCCATAAGCGTGATCCTCCGTTCATGGTTCATGCAATTTTTTTCATGCATTCATTATACCGTTTTGCTTCTCTCCCGTCAATCGGAAGTCCCCTTCTTTTTGTGTCATTCCACCCATTCTTTGTGCCACAAAAAGAAAAAAGCAGGGGCTTCATTCCCCTGCCGGATGCACGTTATGTTTCCTTCTTTTTTGTCTCTTTTTTCCCTGCTGTCTTACGGGTGCGTGCTGTGGTTTTTTCCTCCGCCGCATCCTTTCTCAGCTGCGTCAGTTTGGCCAGCCGCATCAGTTTCTCCCGTTCCTGGGCCGCATCCATTTCTTTCAGTGCTTCTTCTACGCAAGCCTTTGCCTGTTCATCCTCCACCGTCATAAAAAAGCGGAAAACGGCAGGATAGGAAAACTCTTTTTCCTCTTTGCCAAAGAGCACCGTCATGTATCCGTTTTCGTTTTTTTCCACGCTGCCTTCACCGAATGCACGGTGGCGCACCTGCACATTTTTCCATTCCATCGGGATCCATGCCTCCGTTATTTCATTAAAAAAAGTGTACCATATTTTCACTCTTTTCGCTAACCTTCCCGTAAAACTTCGTCAAAACGGCGCACAAAACGCGTTGCTTTCTTTTCATTTCTGCGCAAAAAAATGAGCGTTCTCTCAAACGCTCATTGCACTGGAAAATCAAATTTTTCCGTTTTGAAGGGTTCGTTTTGCAGCCGGTAATGCCACCATTCTTTTTCAAAGGGTTTGAAGCCGCATGCTTCCATCACGGTTTTCAAAAGCTCCCGGTTGGCCTTTTGCTCCTCTGTCAACCCCTTGGCGCCATGCCAGGAGGCCTTCCCAAAGAAGTCAAAGCAGGTGCCCATATCCAGTTCTTTCCCTTCCATATCCGTCAGGGTCAAATCCACCGCACTGCCCCGCATATGGCTGGAATTACGGGCGATATACCCTTCGTCCACAAGCCGGCTTTTTGTCTTATAATCCGGATAAAACTCCGCCTGCATCTTTTTGTCGCTTTCATCCTGGGACCATCGCACAAAATGCTTCACCGCGCTTTGCGGACGATACGCATCAAAGATCTTCAGCCTGTATCCCTTTTCCCGGAAAACATCCGCCGCCTTCTTTAATGCCTCTGCCCCTTCCACCGTCATCACGGCATAGGGCGCCAGGTATCCGTCAATTTGCGCGCCCACAAAATTGTGCTCCCCTGCATAACGGATATCCAGGATCACATCGTTGATCACGTCATGCACATAGCAAAACCCATCCGGCAGCTGACAGGCAGGTGCCAAAGCCGCCTCCGCCAAAGCCGTCAGCGGTGTGCACAAAAGCAGGAGGGCTGCAAGCAAACGCTTAAATGGTGTCATCATAGGTAAATTTCACCTCATGCGGGTTTCCCCACAGATAATACGTGATGTAGAAATCCCGCACATTGTGAGTCTGACCTTCTGTAAGCAGCACGCACCAGATATCCCTGGTTTTCCCTGCTTCCACCACCACTTCTCCCTCTTCCCCATAATACAGCACGTCGTGGCCGTTGGGTGCGATCTGGATCTCCGTCATTCTGGCGTCCACAAGCCCGGAGTTTTTTACCCGCAGGGTGTATACCCGGTACTGATAATTTTCCGCATCGGCCAGATCACCGCTTTTCACCTGGGTGCCGATCAGGGCACTTCTCTCCACCATGGTGCGCAGCTGCTCAAATTCCGCCGGCCTTTCCGCAGCGGAGAATACCTGCAAATCCTTGCCAATCACCTGCAGCGTGGTGTTGAACAGGCCGTAACCCACCACACCTACTGCGGCCAGCACCGCTACAATCATAAGGATTGCAAAGGTTCTCATGGCACGCCTCCTTATTCCATTTCGGAAAGAATACGGTTCATCTCCTGAATCATTTCGCTGTCCTTCAGCCGGAACTTGAATTCCACGCGGCGGGATGCCTCCATGTTCACCGTTCCGTCTTTGTTATACACAGGGTCCGAATAGCTGCGGCCCTTGGCCGTCATCAGCTGCTGTAAAAGAGCCCGCTGGCCGTTGGTCAGCCCCGGCAGCTGCAGGCAGTATTCCGCAACGGACAGGGCACGGTTCTGGCTCAGTTTCAGGTTGGTCATGTAGCTGCCGTCGGTATCCGTGTGCCCTTCGATCACAATTTCGCCCACATAATCCACATATTCCGGGCGCATCAGTACGCTCAGGTACACCGGCAAAAACCTTGCCAGCAATTCCTGGCCCGAAGGCTTGATGGCGTTGGAGTTCACGTCAAAAAACACCGCACTGTCCAGCACAATATCGCCTGTGGTTTCATCCACAGTAGCTTTCAGGTTGTTTTTGTTCAGCGCCGCCGACAAATCGGAAATGATCTGGGTGCGTACGCCGATCAGGTCATCCAGCCGCTTTTGCTGGTTCATCATTTCCGCCTTCTGGGCGTCCAGCACCGCGGACATGGCGTTCAGCTTATCCTGCTGCTCCGCCAGCTGCAGCTGCATAACGGCCAGCTGGTCTTCCTTCACCTGCAGGGCGGCCTGGGCAGCGTTCAGTTCGTCTTCCTGCTCTTCCAGCTGCAATTGGATGGTACTCAGCTCTTCCTGCTTCCCCATCAGGGTCACATTCAGTGCGTCCACTTCCTCTTCCCGCTCCGCCAGGATGATCACCGCTTTATCCAGTTCCGCCTGCTGCTCGTTCAGCTGCTGGGTTTTGATTTCCAGCATCTGATAATACTGATACACGCTGTACACCACGGCCAGCACAAACACAATCAAAAGCGAGGCCATCATATCCGAGTAGGATATCCAATGGGCGCCCTGATCCCCGCCGGAAGCGCGGCGTCTTGCCCTGTTTCTTCCGGTCATGTTATTTGCCCTCCGTCTGCTGCAGTGCATCCGTCATTTCCCGCAGCGCCACCTGCAGCTTCGTCAGGGCTGCGGCGCAGCCTTCCACTTCTTCCTGCAGGGATAGTTTTTGCATTTCCTTCATCTTTTCATTCATGGCACCCAGCACGCTGCTCACATTTTTCTCAAAACCCGCCAGCGTCTTTGAAAACCCTCCGGAAATCGTATCCACGAAAGCGGCGTAATTGTCGGAAAGTTTCTTGGCGCTTTCGTTCATTTCCCGGCTGACGGAAGAAGAAAGCTGCAGGGTTTGCTGGGTGTTGTCGTTCACGGCCACCGTCACCTGGCTGCTCCACTGAGCATAGTCCCGCAGGCTCTGCTGCAGGTTTTTCTGGGTAGAACGGATGTTTTCCAGCATATCCGCCTGCTCATTGGTGGCAGCCAGCACACCGGACAACACTTCATTGCCATGCCGCAGGAAAATGGCATTGCTTTCCCGGCTGGCGTCCATGCTCTGCACATATTCATCAAACCGGCTCATGATCTGGCGGGTCACGCCCTGCACCTGCTGCAGGCTCTTCATAATCTCATCCGCCGCCGTCATGGTGGTGTTGATGGTGTCATACGATACACTCTGCGCCTGATTGATGGAAGACAGGGTTTTGCCCAGCTGCAAGAACTGGCCGTTGAGGGAACGGTTCATCTGCTGGATAAAGTTTTCCACAATGCCGTTCACGCCGTCCAGCTGCGCCTGGGTCTGCCCCATAATGAACTGGTTCATCTGCTGGGCCACCGGCACCAGCGCACGTTCCACGCTGGTCACAATGCCGTCGCTCACCCGGGTGGCCATATCGCCGCTGATGTGGCGGATGAGGGCCGTACGGTCTTCCTGCTGCAGAATCATCTGCACATGGGTTTCCAGAGGTTTTTGCATCACAATATCGGCAAAAGCATCGTTGAAATCATCAATGGAGCGGGTAGCGCTGCCGTGAGCCATGCGGTTGAGAACGCTGAACAGAAGGCTGCAGGCAATACCGGCAATGGAAGTGGTAAAGGCATAGGTCATGCCGCCGATCATCTGGGGAATGCTTTCCATGGTTTTGGCCGCATCGCTGACGTCCAGCCCCCCAAGGCCCTGCATCAGGCCGATGAAGGTGCCCAAAATGCCCAGGCTGGTCAGCAGCCCGGGTACCGCTTCCGCCAGCTGCGCATGGCCCACCGAGTAAATGACGGTATCGTCATTCACATAGTCTTCCACATTGCAGTTGATGCCGCGGGCGTCCAGCTGCTCCGCATTCACCAGAAAACGGCGCCAGGGGCCCTGCATGGCTTTGCCAAGGAACAGGGTATCCTGCCATACAGGGGGCACACTGCCAGCACCCACTTCCAGCTTGTGAATGCCCTTGCGCAAACGCCTGCCGGCACGGCTGACCGGCAGTACGCATTTCATCAAGCCGATCACAAACACCAGCGCAATGGCCACATACACCAGAAAATTGCCCAAATCCGCAGCTAAATTGCTGAAAAAATCATTCAAAACGGGTCACGCTCCCTCATAAATGCGATATATCTTTGTATATTTTAACATATACCCCCTTTTTGCGCAATATTTTTGTAACAGTTTACAACTGAAAAACAAAAAGGATGCAGCCATTTCCGCATCCTTTTTGCTTTATTTTTCGCACAGAATCAGCAGCCATTGGGGAATGGCCATGGTGGGGTTCTGCCGCCAATCGTACAGCCTGTCCACCTCTTCCTTTGGCACCTTCACCCCATTCACTGCATCCTCCAGCGGCAGCCAGAAGGGATAATCATAATCCTTTTCGTCATGCATCTCTTCCATGTGGAGAAAGCGCAATCCCCCCTCCGCCATGGCATTCATGATGTCCTGCACCCGCCAGGTGTAGGTGATGTTGTATTCATCTTCATACGGCCCCACTTCGGTGTATGGCTTCACCACCTGCATCGCATCGCCGAAAGGCCGCTGAAAGGGATGCACGTCGCACATCACATACAGGCCGCCCTTTTTCAGGATCCTTTGCACATTGCGATACATTTTCGGTAAATCATTCAGCCACACATGCACCCCATTGGAGGTGTATACCAGATCAAACGCATCGGCTTCAATGCCCTCCAGCGCCATAGTATCCGCCTGACGGAACGTAATGGAAAGGCCCAGCTTTTTTGCCGTTTTTTCTGCCGCATCCAGCTGCTTTTGCGAAAGATCGCAGCTGGTCACCCGGGCCCCCAGCGTGGCAAAGGCATACACTGCCAGGTTATCCCCGCTGGATGGCACACACACCTTTTTCCCGTTCAGGCTGCCTGCGTAATGCAGCATCTGCTTCCAGGTTTCTTTTTCAAAGGCAGCGGAGGGATCCTTCCTGATCCTTTCCAGTATCTTTTCATCATGCTTGAACCGAAGATAGGCTTCGGAATAATCATCCCAGTTCTTTTGATTTTTGCTGAGCATATCAGCCATGTTTCATCACCCATACCCATTATACGCATCTTCCCGGAAATTCGCAAGTACGCTCCTTTACCAGGGATACGCTTCCCCTGCCCAGGTGACGAAAATGGGGCCTTCCTTGTCGGTACGCTTTGTTTCAAACATCAGCCGCATGGTTTCGGCATGGTCATAAGGCTCAAAAGGCGCCTTAGCATTGCCTTCGTTGGTGTGCATCCAGCCGGGATGGACGCAGATGATGTTCATCATGGGGTCATCTTTGAATTTGTTGTGCAGCGTTTTGGTGGACATGTTCATACCCGCCTTGGCCATGCCATAATCCAGGTAATAGGAGCGGTAGCATTTGCCGATGCTGCCGGCTTCGGAGGAAATGTTCACGATCAGCACCGGCATTTCGCTCTTTCTCATCAGCGGCATAAACTCTTTTACCACCCGCAGCGGGCCCACCGCATCCACGTTGATCACTGCCGGAATATCGTCCAGGTTGAACTCTTCCAATTCCTTATTGGTATCGGGGGATGTGGTCACTGCGTTGTTGATCACCGTATCCAGGCAAGGCACCATTTCGCATGCTTTTTCATACGCCGCCTTTACCGATTCCGTGCTGCCCACGTCCATTTCCAGAATGTGCAGCGTTTCCGGGTATTTTTGCTGCAATGCATTCAACCCTTCGGAGGGCTTACGCACGGTGGCGATCACATCCGCCCCCCGTTCCAGATACCGCAACACAAAATTGAACCCTAACGCCATGGGCCTGCCGGTGCCGGTTACCAGTACATACTGTTTCATTCTGCCTCTCTCCTTTATTCTTGTTCATCGCCATACAAAAGCCCGCTGGAGCCTGTGGCAAGGTAGAAGCGGCCAAAGGTCCGCTTGTCCCCGTCAATGGAATGGATGCGTCCGAACATCTGCCTGTCCGTATTGATGCGCTGATAGGTTTTCCCTTCATCCAGCGTGCGGTAAAAGCCGTATTGCCCTTCCACAATGCCGCAGAAATACAGCGCTTTCTGCTGGCTGTAATAATCGCCGTCCGGCCGTCCCAGCCCAAGGCCCACGCAGAAGGCACGGTCCCCTTCCCGGGTGAGCCGCCATCCGATGAAGGCATCCTTCGTTTTGTCGTAATGCAGCTTCCACAAGCCTTCGCCGGTTGCAAGATACACATCCCCCATCTGCCCGCCGGCCGCCCGGATTTCCGTCTGGTCGGCACAGTCCACCAGCCCAAAGTTCACTTCTGGGAACCCTTCCGGCGCCTGCTTTTGATGGAAGGTATTGCCGCCGTCCCGGGACACATACACCTGCCCCTTCTCCCCGAACCCGTAAAAGAGTTTCGGGTCACACCGGTCCGCAATAGGCTTCATCAGTCCCTCCACCTGGTTCCCTGCCCGGTCCAGCACCTTTGCCCTTTGGAAGGATGTCCCCTCGTCGTGGCTGACCAGCAGATACTTGCAGTGCAGGAAAATTCTTTCCGACGGCGCCCATACATAGGTTTTTCCGTCGGCAGAAACGCTCACCCATCCTGCATTGGTGTTCACCCCGGAAATGCGGGTCAAAAGCACATCCAGTTCATCACTCAGCCCCATGGGCATTTGCAGCCGCTTCCAGGTTTTTGCTCCGTCCCGGGTAACGATCAGGCCGCCCTTGGTTTTGCCGGTCCAGTTGCCCCGGGCCGTTACCACAATGTGGTCCGGATCCTTATCCGGCCATGCACAGCTGAGGCAGGTAATGTAGCGGTTGCCGTTTTCATCGGCAAAGGAATTATCGCAATGCCGGTCCACATCGGTGAAGGCAAAGCCGCCCAGATCGCCGATCATGTCCAGCACCTTCACCCGGCCCTCTGCCGGCGCATGCACATTGATGTGCACCGTTTCTTCCATCCCGTCGCACCAATCCTGCCAGACAACCTGTTCCTCCGTCAGGTTCTTCGTGCGGAACACGCCGGTGCCGGTATTGAACCACGCCACACCCTTCTGGTGTGGGTCCATCCTGACGTCCGTCAGCCAGTGGATCAGGTTGCGGCCACCGTTGTATTCCGGCCGCATATAGGACAAACGGAAGTCCATTTTGCCTGTGTGCATATCCTGCAGCACCTTTTTCCACGTTTTCCCCTGATCATGGGACAAATACACCGCATCTCCATCCTTTTGCCGGTGAATGGTGGCGGTGATCAGAAACCCATGCTTTGCATCGATGGCCGAATAGCCCCAGTTTCCTTTTTCCGGGGTGATATCTTCCACGGAGCCAAGGCCATTTTCCGTCAGGCGGTACCGGGCGACCCGCCCGCAGCTGCAATCGCCGCAGTCGCAGGTATAGCCCCTTTCCACGTTCTGGCTGCGGGGGCCGTTGGCCGAAAAGGATACATACAGGTATTCCCCGTCAAAGCTGCAGCGCTGGGCCACCAGCCCATGCATTTTGCTGCCTTCCACCTCCACATATTCCGGCTGTGCAACCGGCGCAAAGGTTTCTCCTCCATCAAAGGAAGCATACAGGCTGTTGCCCCTTCTGTTTTCCTGTGCGTTTTTCAGCCCTTCCGTACCCACCAGCAAAAGTTTCCCATGGCAGGCAACAAAGGTGCAGGCAGATTCCGGGAAATGCGCCATTTCCCGCCAGCTTTCCCCTTCGTTATCGGATACCCAAAGGCCCTCCAGCTGGCTGGCCAGGAACAGCCTTCCCTTTTCATACCACAGCCTTTCGCCGGCCCCACGGCCGTGCAAATTGCCATGGGCAAATACAGGCAATTCCCGCTTCACAAAATGTTCGCCATAATCCTGCGAAACCGTCAGGCAGCCCTTGCTTTCCGGCATGCGCATGCCGCTGACAACATACAGCTTTCCGGGGTTTTCTTTATCCAGTGCTGCCGAAATGGGGCATGTTTCCCGTAAATCCCGATAATTCACCGCATCGATCAGGCTGACCCAAATTTCCTTTTCATAATCAAACCGGTACATGCCACCGATGTCCGTGCGGCAATACATCACCTTTTCATCGGACGGGTGAAAGAAAAAGCCCGTCACATAGCCGCCGCCCCCGATGGGCATGTGATGGTACTGATAGGGTACGGATTGCATCATACAATAAATTCCTTTCTGCCTATCTACATCCGTTTTGTGCTTTGTTTTATTATAGCACAGCCGCCGTCTGCCTGTATATCCTGCCGCATGACAAAAAGAAAAGGAGCCGTGCAAAAACAGCTCCTGTTTCGCATAAAGAAAGCTCCCTCCATGCGCGTGCTTTCACACATTGCATGAAGGGAGCCTGTTCGCTTTTTTATGCGAACCTTATTTTGTTATTCAGGCTTCGCCTTTGCGCTGCTTGCGGATGAAGTACACCACACAGGCCAGCCCGCTGAAGCCTACTGCCACACAAGCAGCCCACAAGCCGATGCGGCTTTCGTCGCCGGTTTTGGGGATCTTGCGGTTCACAATGGTACCGTAGTCTTCTGCGAAGGTGGGTTCTTCTTCGCCTTCTTCCACTTCACCATAGCTTACGGTGTAGCCTTCCAGAGGTTCTTCCACCACCGTGTACACAGCCGTCTCGCCCTTGTAGGTAATGGGCAGGTTGTTGAAAACATACCAGCCGTCTGCATCAGGCGTGGGCGTCTTCTTGTCCATGGGTTCACCGTTGCAATAGAGCGTCAGGGTGATCTGCGGTGCTTCTTCCCCTTCGGCCAGGCCTTCCCATACTTTCTGTACATGGAAGGTGGTCACGGCACGGTTCACAATGGTACCGCCATTGTAAATCATATCCGTTTCCTGAGCATAGGGGGCAACGTTCTGATAGATGGTCATGAAGCCATCCACGTATTTTTCCTTGGCAGCATATACCACAGCCTTGCCGTCTTCGGTATACTTGGGCAGGCCCGTGTAGGTATACACGCCGTTTTCTTCCGTGTAGGCCGGCTGGGGATCCATCTTTTCACCGTTGGCATACAAAGTCAGGGTGATCAGGCCGCCTTCGCCGCCCTGCCATTCCTTGGTCACCTGCAGCTGCGTGGTTTCAATCGTGTTCTGGAAGATAGGCTGGTCTTCGCCCGTTCTGTCTGCCGCCGCGGTAATGGAGCCGTCTTCGTTTTCCGTTACGGTAACCACCACGGTTTCCACATCGGCGTCATAGATGATGCCGTTGCGGATGCCCACGTTTTCTTCCATGGTGAAGGTGATTTCCTTGGTTCGCTTGCCGTCCACCACTTCAGCGCCTTCCAGGTCCAGCCCGGAGAAGGTCTGTTCGGGGAAGGTGATCAGGCCGTCGGCATCGTTGCTTACCGCTTCCACCACCACGGTGCCTTCCCGCTTGAGGAGGAAGGTGAAGTCATCGCCCTTCAGCGCCCAGCGTTCCAGCTGCTTCTGCGCCGTCAGGGACAGCTTGACAACGTCCGCATTGCTTTCGTTGGCAAAGATCACATCCACATTCTCTTCACTGGCTGCCGCCGTCAGCACGCCGGCTTCGGGATCGTAGCTCAGCTTCACCTGCACTTCATACACCGTGTCATCGTAGCGCACATGGGTTTCGGGCAGGATCAGGTCTTCCGTCACGCCTTCGGGAATCACTTCGCTGATCAGATAGGTGTAGGTGTTTTCCAGGTTGTAATAGCCGTCGCTGTTCACGCCCAGGTCATCCAGCGTATAGACGATGGTGTCGAAGGCGAAGGTGCCGTCGGCCATCACATCGGCCACCGTCACTTCGGGCAAAGGTTCATTGCCTTCCTTGCCGGTAATCTTCACCTGGAACTGGCCGTCCGTCATTTCGGCGGCTTCGCCGGTCAGGTGATCCGTCAGGGTCTTTTCGCCTTCCAGCACCACATCATCTTCGCTGTAGGTGTTCACGATGGTGTAGGTGTTGCCAAGGCCCTCCACGGTGGGATAGTAGAAGTCCACCGGGTCTTCCGTGACGGTGTATTCAATTTCTTCGTTGTCCTTGTACTTGGCCAGGTTATCGAAGGTGTATTCCCACACATTCGCATCGCTGGTGCCGTTGCGTTCGGCATTGACGGCACGGCTGACGATGTGTTCGCCGTTTGCGTACAGGTTCAGGATGATGTAAGCAGGCCGCTTGCCGGCAGCTTCTTCATCCCCTGCCCACTTCTTGGTCACATACACCTTGGTTTTTTCCGTATTGCTGAACAATGCAGTTTCCACTTCTTCTTCGTTCAGCGTCACAACCGGCGTCACTTCCAGGGTACCATCGCCGTTATCGGTAATGGTCACTTCCATGTTGTACACCGTTCTGTCGGTGGCGTAGATGCTTTCTTCGCCTTCTTCGATCAGGTTATCGCCCAAAGCTTCGGTGATGGTGTACACATAGGTCTGGTCCAGGTCGCGCATGGTGTAGTTGATAGGCTCGAAGGTCACGTTACCGTCGGCGTCATTGACAGCCGTGCGGATCACGGAGCCGCGGTCATCCTTGATTTCAAAGCTGAACCGGCCGGCATCCAGCGTCAGTTCTTCGGCGGGGCTCATCACCTTTTGCGCCACGAAGTTCAGCTGGCCCTGGGCATCGTACTTGTTATGTACCGTTGCCTCCTGGACAGCGCCGCCCACGATGGTGCCTTCTTCGCCGTCCACATGATCCAGTTCAAAGCCACCCGGCAGATCGGTTTCCGTTACTTCATAGGTTGCACCGTGGGGCAGGCACAGAATTTCCACAACCTGGCCTTCCTCAAGGGTAACCTCGCCCACGCCGTTTGGATCGGTCTGCATATCGGCAATCGGTTCACCGTCCACAGTGGTGGGATAAAAATTATCCGCCAGGGGCTGGCCGTTCTTATCTTTCAGGGTCACCTGCACAGTGAACACCGTACCATTGGCAGCATCCGTTGCGCCGGTCACCGTCTTGGTAATCTGCAGCGCGCCGTCCGTCCGTTCATTGATGAAGGCGCGGCTGCCCATGGGATCACCGGGGAAAGCATCAATGTAAACAGGATTTGTATACGCAAGCGCCTGCTGGTAATAAACCAAGCTGCTAGCGTAAATGACCGGCATCATGCTATCGCCATCGCGAAGGGCATAGCCATGATAACCAACCATCTGCGGCGTCTGACCGGCTGCGGACTGACGGAAATACATCACACTGGGATACAACGTACCGTCGCCAATGATATCCGTCATAAACACCTGGGCGAAGAGCACATCCGTTGTGTATTCCACAGACGCATCATCGCCGGCCACTTCCCGGATGGCATAAATGTTGGGATTGCTGTTGGACGTTTCGTACGTGATTTCAATAGGCTCAAATTCTGCCAGGCTGGCCATGTATTCGGGGTTGACGTAGGATTGGGGATCACCCTTGAGCCATTCCACATATTCCCGTTCATCCACGGTGCTGTTGGTGGCAGTCTGCAGGGGCTGCTGGCCGTCGAAGGGCTTCATGTTTTCAAAGTCCCACACACCCACATCCTGGCCATTGATCATGTAGGGATACAGTTCGAAGGTGTACGCACCGCTTTCCGGCACTTCGTCAGGGAACGCCTTTTCCACCATCAGCGTCACTTCACCCTTGGCTTCGTAGGTGTTGGTGAAGGATGCCTGGCTCACTTCGCCGCCTACGATGGTGCCGGTGGTTCCTTCTGCCGCCGTCTGCGTCCATCCCTTGGGGGTGGGCATTTCTTCAACGACATAGGTCACGCCGGCAGGCAGCACGTCCTCAAACAGAACGCTCTGGTCACCCTTGATGGACACTTCGATCACGTTATCCGTCAGGGGGCAGGTGACATAACTGACGCTGCTGCTATTCAGGTTGCTCACCTTGCCACTCAGGCTGGTCAGCTTTTCGCTGCCGTACTTGAGCACGGCGGGGTTGCCCTGGGCATTGAAGAAGGACACCTTGAAGGTGAATTCCTGCTGGGAGGCCTGATAGGTCATGCCTTCACCGTACTTGGTAATCTTCAGGCTGCCGCGCTTGGTGTCGTTGCGGAAGATACCGCCGTCCACATGGTAACCGGCAATGGCAGACATATTGCCTTCCCCATCGTCCGTTACCAGCACGGTCACGTGTTCATAGTCGGTATCGTAGAGGATGTTTTCGTCGGGGTTTTCCACCACTTCTTTGATCACATACCGATGTTCGCCTGCATCTTCGGGGCCATAGGTGATCATATCGAAGCTGGCCATACCGCCGGCAGAGGATACCTTGGTATCAATGGGATCACCCACAGGCTGCCAGTTGTTGTCCGATTCGTACAGGGCGAAGGTGAAGCCGCCGGCCGGGTCGCCGTCCATCAGCTTATAGGCATTCAGGCCGATGGTGGCCTTTTCGGGGGCGTATTCGTTGGTGAAGGTGGATTCCGCCGTTTCGAAGGGCTGAATGATGCCGGAAGCGTTGGTCTTGCTCACCTGCACCCAGCCTTCGGGCAGCAGTTCCCAAACTTCATACGCCGTGTAGGCAGGCAGGTTCTTGATGGTCACGGATTCGCCTGCATACATGGTGAAGGTCAGGGTATCGCCGGTGGTGGTGGTGGTGTTATCCACTTCCGTCCATTCGGCCTTCAGCACCACTTCCAGTTCTTCGCCGGAAGTGATGTAGGAAGAATACTGGTTGCTGGGGATGGTCACCTTGCCGGCCTCGTCCACCGGGAAGAAGGTGCCGTAGTTGTCCCGGAAACCGGCAAAGTCGTAACCGTAGTTGAAGAACTTGTAGCCGGTCTTGAAGTCGCGGTGCACGTTCACCCGCTTGCCGGACATGCTGCCGGCGCCGCCGTTGGCGTCAAAGACGATGTTGTAATACTTGGGATCCAGTTCCCAGGTACCGCCATGGCCACCTTCGGTAAACAGCTGCCTGCTGTTGAGCTGTTCATCGGTATCCACGTTCACCCAGACATCGGCATAGCCGGAGGGCGGCGTGGGATAATGATGATAGGTGTCGACGCTTAGCGATGTGCTGAAAGTCGTCTGATTACCAATGGTAATTCGGGTGATCTTCGTGTTGGTGAAAGCATTATCCTGATAATTGGTTGAATAGGTTGCATTCTCCACACGCACCAGATGACCAATATTCAGTGTTTCCAGACTGTAGCAGTTACGGAATGCATACTGCACATCTCGGGTTCTGGACAAATCCACGGTACCCAGGTCGATTTCCTTGATGTTGGGTGTACCGGAGAACGTACCATACAGCCAGCTGCCTGTTCTTGTAGTACCACTAGCTTCATGCAGGTCCATCTTATCCAGATTTACAGAAACCAAATTCGTGCAATTCTGGAAGAAGTACGTCAAGTTCGTCGGACGCAGCGGGTCCCGCATAGATACGGTTTTGATTGCCAGGTAATCACTGCTATTGGTGGTCCAGGGGTGATTGCCGCTTTCCACATTGGAAAACCACACAATCTTGCTATCGGCAGATAGTTTACGGTTGCTGGTAAAGCCGGTGCTGGTAAAGGTGTTGCCCCAGGGGTCCATGGGGTTGTTGGGATCGGTACGGAAGAAAATCAGCTCGCCCGTTTCCTTGTTCAGTGCAGCATACGCCGTACGTCCATTGATCAGGGCATTATCTGCGTAATACACAGGCTTGATACCGGAAGCAGTGGTTTCTTCTTCTTCCTCTTCTTCCGCGTCTTCCCCATTGCCGGTATCGCCGCCATCACCGCGTTCCAGGTCAAAGGAGCCGCCTTCCACGCCCACCAGCTTGACCTTGAAGGTGAACTTGGTGGTGGGATTGCCGTTGACAATGTTCTTGGTCACCTTCAGGTGGCCGTCTTCCACATCGTTGACAAACACAGGCACAGCGCCGTCGGTTTCGTTGCCATCGGCGTCATAGCCCTTGTCGGCCTGGTCGAAGCTGATCACGCCGTTGCCGTTATCCTTGGGCGTGATGATGTAGAGGTGCTGATAGCCGGTGTAGATGATGGTTTCGTCGCCCAGATCCTTTTCCACCACCAGGTAGTAATACTGGAAGGGGTTTTCGGGATCCACGCTCACCATATCCTGGTCAAAGGGAATGGGGGCAAAGACGATGTTGCTGTCGGCGTCGTTCTTTACGGTCTGCAAAGGAGCGGAGCCCAGCTTTTCACCGTTTTCGTTGCTGGCCCACAGTTCAAATTCAAATTCCTGATCCTCGGCTTCACGCTTCTGCAGCTGTTTCCAGCCCCTCAGCGTCAGTTCGCCTTCGGCTTCGTAGGTGTTGTCGAAGGGCACCTGCACCGCTTCGCCGGGGGTGACCACCGTGGTCAGGGTGCCGTTGCCGTTATCGGATACCTCCACTTGCACATCGTGCACGGTTTCGCTATAGGTGAAGCCGGGCTTGCCGGTGTTCTTTTCACGCACCTGGTAGTAGAAGGTCTTGCCGGCATCGCCCTGTTCGTACACCAGAGCGCCGAACTTCACGTCTGCCACAGAGGTGATCACACCGGTTGCTTCATCCTGGGTGGTTTCGGAAGGCGCCTGGTTATAGGCCGTACGGATCACTTCGCCGTAGGTTTCGCTGCCTTCGTTCATATCCACCAGTTCAAAGGTGAACATGGACGCCTTCAGTTCGCGGCCGGTCAGGGTCTTCCGGGCCAGCACCTGGGCATAACCGGTGGCGGAATAGGTATTGGTAAAGTTCGCACGGGTCACAACGCCGGTGTTCACAGGGCCCTTGGCGTTTTCCATTTCGGGAGCCGCTTCCTGGCCAGGTTCGCTGGCCACGTTCCAGCCGTCCTTTTCCGCTTCGGTGATTTCGTAGGAAGCGCCCACCGGCAGCTTCTTGATCACAATGCGCTGGTTGCCCTTGATGGTGAAGGTGCCGCCGGCGCTGATCTTGCCGGTGCTCACGGCGGGCTTCACCAGCGTTTCTTCACCGGTTTCCGCATCCGTTTCCACGTCATAAACGGCGTAGTCAAACTCACCGTCCACCAGGTTTTCCTGGTTGCCGGTTTCGTAGAGCTGCAGGGTGAAGTTGAAAGAATGCAGCTTGGATACGTCGGTTGCCTGCAGAATGTTCTTCTGCACGGCCAGATCGCCGTAAGGAATATAGAAGTTGTAGAAGGTTTCCAGTTCGTTGGGGTTATAGGCATCGGTGCTCAGGAAGGGAATTTCATAGCCTTCGGGCAGCACGGCAGGATCCGCCAGGGAGGACACAAAGCCGTCCACGGGTTCTTCCTTGATGCTGTACACATATTCAAAGCCGCCGCGTTCGTACTTTTCCTGCTGGCCAAAGTCATACACCCACTTGCCGTTGGCGTCGGGCCGCACGGTCAATGTGGTGACGAACTCTTCTTCTCCGCTGGCGCCGGTGCGGTACAGGTGCACCTTAATAGACGTGGGCACAATGGCCTGGGCGTCGTCGCTCAGTTCGGCACCGTCATGCATCATCCACTGCTTTTCGCCCTTGAGGGGAATGGTTTCGTTCTCATGGGTATTGGTCAGGATAATGCGGCCGTTGGCGTCTTCGGCAGAAGTGCAGGTATAACCGGTCACCGTATCACGGAACTGATACAGGTACTTGTTGCCCTGATCGTCCACCACGGGCACCTGATAGAACACGCCCTGCCAGATTTCCTTCTCCGTTTCCACGCCGTCCACCGTTTCGGTCACGGTTACCGGCCGGATTTCCAGCGTGATGGGCTCACCCGTTTCTTCGTCGATCACAGGTTCGTAATCGCCGGGGGCAAACTGCACCTTGCGCAGCATTTCCACCGTGATGGAATCGGGGCGCAGGTTATCGTGGTTATCGTCGTCGTCCCACACCTTCTGCACCAGCTTCACGGTGGGCATGATGCCCACGCGGGTGTAGTCGTTGCGGATCATGGTGAGGAACGCATGCATGGTGGAATCGTCTTCATTGGCCTGTCTGGAAATCAGACGGGTGTTGTTGAAGGCGTGCATGTTGTTCACAGGATCGGTAGCGGCTTCCCAGTTGATGTCTTCAAAACCGGTGGCCTCGTCCGTATAGTGCGCATAGGCACCCTTGGCATGCCACTGGCCTTCGTCGCCGTGGTCATTGGGGGCCGTCATGTGCAGGTAGATGGATACGCTTTCCTTGGAATGGAGCACAAAGTTTTCACCATTGGTGGTCTTCTTGGCGTCCACGGCGATACCCGTCACTTCCAGGCCGTCGGGCACATTCCACTTGCCGTCCACCAGGGTGCTCATATCCACAGGCGTCCAGGTATTGATATCCTCCAGCATGTAATGGCCATCGGCGTCGTTGAAAATCACGTCTTCGTTCACCTGTTCGCCATAGGTATCACTGAACTGCATCCACGGAATGGTGCAGTAGTACAGCACCGGCTTACAATCCATAGCGTACAGGCCGGACAGGTCCACCTGGTACAGCCGGCCGCGCCACTGGCCGCCGGGAGCGCCGCCGACGCCCTCCTGCCAGTCGCCCTGCCAGTTGGCCTTTTCCCGGGTGTCGTAATAGTCTTCCGCCTTGGTGGCGTCATGCATGGGGTCGTTTTCGTCGGGCCGGGGAATCAGGTAGTTTTCAATGCTGTCATAGAAAACCATATCCCAGGTGTTGGTCCCCTTGGCAGAGGAAACCGTCAGCCGGTAGGTATAGTTATGGCCTTCGTATACGTTCACCTGGGTCTGGCCGTCCAGGCCCTGGGTCCAGATGCCTTCCAGGTCGCTGCTGACAAACTTCACATATTCGGTATGGGCGTCCATGTTCACGCGGGGCGTGATGGGCGCACGGGCATACACGAAACGGCCGTCATCGGTATTGGCGTTCAGGTCGGTAAAGGCAGCGGCAATATCGTCGGGCACATTGGAGGGGGTGGAGTTGTTCAGGCGGGGTGCGGGCAGAATGCTGTCCTTTTCACCCATCTTGCCCTTGATGGTACCCACCTGGCCTTCAATGCCGGATTCATAGGCCACATAGTTGACAAACTGATAGTTGTCGGGCATGGAGTTCAAATCCAGCCAGGTAATGTAGGCGTCAAACGCCAGCTGGATCCGGTCGCCCACCGTCGTGCTGGGAGAAAGCCGGCCGGGGCTGGGCGTCAGTTCGCATTCCACGATCATCATGATGCGGCCGGTATCTTTATAATTTGGAATGGTGCTCACACGCAGCACCTTATCCCCCGGCCGGAGCATCCGGACGGTTTCCGTCATGGGCTGCACGTTTTCAGGCAGCAGGTCGTACCAGATACAGCTGTAATCCTGCTTGATGGCGCCGGATTCCACTGCTTCATTATAAAGGGCGACGCTGGTCAGGTTGCTCTCCTGGGTACAGGTAGCCGTATAATGCAGGATGGCCCGCTTGTTGATGATGTCGTTGTCGCCGCCCGCTTCGATGGAGCGTTCGTCAAAACGCACGCTCTTGCTCAGCGTAATGCCGTAGCCGGCGCCGGTGAACTTGGCAATGGCGCTGTCATCCCAGATATCCTGGCGATAGTATACGTCTTCGTCCAGGAACATCTGCTGGTTGGGATGTACTTTGCCTTCGGGATTGGTTTCGGGGTCGTAGATGGACTGGTCTTCCGCCGTCTTGAACAGCTCAATGTACAGGTTGTCGTCATTGCGGAAGGTGGTGCTGGGCGTGCCGCTTTCGGCAAACAGCTGTTCCACAATGGCCCGCACCCGGTCGCTGGCTTTCAGGGTGATGCGGGGATAGACCGTCAGCTTACAGGCAGCTTCGTTGGTGGTCACGCGGGTGCGGAAACCGGTCACGATGCCGTTTTCGGTGGTGTTGTCAAAGGGCACCCAGGTGGCGCCCGAGGTCACTTCGTATTCGCCCAGGTACACCCAGCCTTCGGGCTTGCCGGTGGGGCTTTCCCTGTCAATGGTGGCACCGTTGTCGTATTCCACCCACACCTGCACGGCAGGCTTCTTGGCCGGATCGTTGTCGGGATAATAGCCGAAGGGCGTATCTTCGCGGAAACGATAGGCGGAATTCTTCTGCCGGTCATAGTTGAAGATTTCCGGCGCCTGAATGTACACGCCATCAAACTGATAGTCTTCCCCCGTCAGCTGAGGATCGCCGCCGGCACGGTTTACATAATTGAAGAAATCCCAGCGGTCGCTGGTATCCATCACATAATACCAGTTCAGGAAATGGTCCGGATCCTGGATCCATTCTTCGGAATTCCAGTTGTCGTCATAACCGTTTTCAATGGGAGAGGTGTGTTCCACACCGTTTACGTCGATCCAGGACACTTCATTGGCCAGGGGACCGGCAGTAAACATGTAGCCATAGCCCACCGTCAGCAATTCGTAATCCATGACCACATCTTTGCCTTCGCGCAGCTTGTTGAGGGCCATTTCATAGGTATACTGTTTTTGATGGGAGCCATTGCTGGAATCATAATAGGGATGGGTGTGGGTCATGTTGGTTTCAATGTACTTGAAAGCCAGGAACCGTCCCGGAGGGTAGATCCACTTCATCCGCAGGAAGTTCACGCTGCCGTTGGCTGCGCTGGTTGTCAGCACCTGTTCGTCGGTGTCTTCCCAGTATTCCACTTCGGGGTCATATTCCAGCAGGTCCCACGTATCGCGGTTGCGGAAGAAATAGGTATGGCCGTCTTCGAAGGTTTCGTTGGGATAAGCAGCCCACAGAACGATTTCGGGGCTTCTGCTGCCATAATAATTGGTAACAACGGAATTGTGGCGGAAGCTCTTGCCGTCGTTATAGATTTCGCCCTTGCCTTCCACCGGTTCATCGCCAAGGCCCGTCAGCACGTTTCTGCCGGAGGTCTGGGCCAGGAAGATGCCCTGGCAGACAGGGATGTATTCGTCCTGATTGGTTTCCTGGTTCAGCACCCGGTCATAGCACCAGGTTTCCGGGTCATCCATGGCCAGGCTGAAATACTGGTTGCCGCTCATGGAGGAATAGGTGGTCCACTTTACATACACATAATCTTCGGGTGTGCCGGAAGGAAGATAAGCCAGAACAGACTCCGGTACGCCGTCGTCGTCGTCGATGTACTCATACAGCTTGGCGCTCTTGTATGCGCCGGTGATGCGTTCACTGGTGTCAATCTGTGCCTGAAGGATGTTGGAATCCATCCAGATGGTGTTGCCTTCGCTGGTCAGGGCATCCACATGGGCCATCAGCTGTTCGGAGATGGATTCGTCCACGATCATCAGAGGAGCAATATCATAAATGGTGCATTCGAAAGAGTGGTTGGAAGTAGCGCCGATGCGCTTGTTGTTAATAAATACGTAATTGTCGCCATCCACTTCGTAGTACCAGTCCACGCTGGGGATGGGCTTGATGGTGATGGGCAGGTCCATCTTGCCGTACAGTTCTTCCAGGGTGCTTCCGGGTTCTCCCTCCAGATCACGCTTGTGCCAGATCTGCCGGGGAATGCTGATGCGCAGGGCGCCGGGGGCATAGTCGCCGGCGTCGGCCTGGCCGGACAGGTTCACCTGCACGGTAAACTTCATGGAAAGGGGCGTGGTGCTGCTGGTGGAAAGCCACAGGAAATCGGCGTCGCCGTTGTCCCTTGTATCGGGCGTATTCCACACCAGATGGACGGATTCGATCTTGTTGCCGTCCGCTTCATTGAAGTTGCTGGTGCCGCTGTGGCCGCCTTCATCGTCGCCGTTTTCGCCGTCCTGGCCATTGTTTTCGTCCTGAACCACGCCTTCTTCAGCCAGCGCAGGTTCGCTGAAAACACCGGCGGCAAACACATTGACGAATACCATCAAAATGGCCAGTGCCGTCAGGATCCACTTTTTTGCGTTCTGCATTGTGAACATAACTTCTCTCCCAACCGTTTTTCTTTACTTTTGCAAATTTCTACTATATACGCATGTACGCGATACCATAATACCATATTTTGTAGAAAAATAGTATAAAAAAACCTTCATAATTAGCCGAAATTCATGAATATAAAAAGACAATTTTGCTTACTTTTGTTTATTCTTTTTGTCCATTTATTTCGTTTACTTTTCATTATCTTCATATTTATGTCACAACATACCATGTTCACTTAATAACATACCGTACTCTGTTTTTTCAGACTTTTTTCCCGTTTTCCGTTGTTTCATTTTTCAAAATTGCGTCACAATTTGCTCAAAACGAAAAAGCAGGTTGATCCATCCTTCTTTCTCTGTGGTTTTCTACCACCCGTTTCCTTCCCGGGCGATGTAAATGATTATACAATTCCCGGCAATCATCAAACGCAACCATAAATAACTAAAAAAGAAGGTAATCCACTTAAGAACTATTACCTGTTTTGCAAACACAAGTTGTGTTCAATTGAGAATTTTACCCACGGCGTACTCCTTGCAGACAGAAATAGTGTCAAAGCTGAAACCACCAAAATGCAGCAATCTCTTGAAAAGCCAACATCCTGAGAATCAAAAGATGTTTTTACCCTGTCACTGAAATTGAAACGGAACTATCAAATTTTTAGCTGACACAGGTCATTGCCTCCTTTACATAAGGAAGCATAGCATCCGGTTTGCTCCCTGCTCATTGCCCACGCATGGCAACGCAAGGCTATGCAGGGCGACAAGCAGAGAGCCACGGATTCTCATCTGAAGCGCCGCTCATCTACCAATGCAACGTACAGATACCGATAAATTTTATTGTAGCTGTGTGATAACAAGAGGTGCAGAAACAGGCCGTGTTCCACCAGCAAGCAGAGCAATCGTAAGGGCTGCCGCAGTCCCTTCAGGATTTCGCACCGTCAGAATCGAATCCGTAACGTTTGTTTCCGCGATGGCCATTCCGACAATTTGAGATCCCCCGGTCGTACGGCCTGCGACGGTATATGCCAAATCTCCGCCGTTGAGCGTGAGAATCAGCTGACCAGCTTCCGTCACACTTACCTGGAACAGCACCTGGTAGATACCAATGTCTGCCAGGGTAAAAGAATCGTGGCCGGAACGAGCAATACCAGACCCACTATTGGGACCGTCCTGAGGGAAACTGACATCCGCACCAGGCGCAACGGTTGCCGAGTTATCGCCAGGCATCAGCGCATAGAAGTCTGCATAGTTTAGCACGCCACCAGCAGGCCCCGATTCACCTACGGGGCCTTGAGGACCGGCGGGCCCCGGTTCACCTGCGGGACCCTGAGGACCGGCGGGCCCCGGTTCACCTGCGCAACATCATGGATTAACATTGCCAATTGGGCCACACAATAAATTAGAACACTGGCAGCGCTGATAATCCTTAGGAGAACACAGATCGGCAAGTGCGCTCAATCTTAGCGAGTTGTTCATGCAGAGGGAACACTGTTCTATGGGGCGATAACATCCACATGGATTGCCCTCAAATCTTGCATTATCGTTCCAGCTGTGAGAATCATGATATTTATTCATCTGAATGCCACCTTAATCATTTTTTAGAGAAGTGCCATTCATGCGTTTTATGCAATGTGAGAAAGCAGACTCTGCCAAACAACACTGCACAAGAAAAGTTTCATTTCTAATCCGCTGAAAAACGAATCAACAAATAATACAATTACCTGCCAAACCGGAGAAAAAGAAATTTATGAACGGCACACTTCCAATGTATGGGCTGATTGCATTGGATTGATCACTGTGCGCTCTGTATCATGTTTATTTTGTTTTGATCAGATTCAACCAAGTTTGGTTAATACAAATCGGTCTCACTTAAATGAGCAGCGCTCCATTTCGGGCATCAGAATACGGAAAAACAGTACGCATTCCATATTTCAACTAATAGAAATGGATCAGATTATGTCCATTGTAAAAAACACCAAAAAAAGAACCCCTCCGAAAAGTGAGCGTTTCCGGGGGGCTCAGGTATGTTTCTGTCGAAATTAGCGCTTGGAGAACTGGGGAGCGCGACGAGCAGCCTTCAGGCCGTACTTCTTGCGTTCCTTCATACGAGGATCGCGAGTGAGGAAGCCGGCAGCCTTCAGGGCGGGACGCAGCTCGGGGTTCACCTTGCACAGAGCACGGCTGATGCCGTGACGGATAGCACCGGCCTGACCGGTCAGACCGCCGCCATTGACGTTGACCAGCACGTCGAAGCTGCCACCCACGTTGGTCAGAACGAGGGGCTGACGTACGGTCATCTTCAGGGTTTCCAGACCAAAGTAATTATCGATGTCGCGCTTGTTCACGACGATTTTGCCTTCGCCGGGCACCAGACGTACACGGGCGACCGCCTTCTTGCGGCGGCCAACGGCGTTGAAATCATTAGCCATGATATATTGCTCCTTCCGCTAGCTTACTTGATGAGTTCCAGCTTTTCGGGCTTCTGAGCAGCCTGTTCATGCTCGGGACCGGCATAAACACGCAGCTTGGTAGCCATCTGACGGCCCAGGGGGCCCTTGGGCAGCATGCCAACGATGGCATGACGCACGGCGAATTCGGGCTTTTCAGCAATCAGCTTGCGGTACTTGGTTTCTTTCAGGCCACCAACGTAACCGGAATGATGGTAGTAGATCTTCTGGTCCAGCTTCTTGCCGGTCAGCACGATCTTGGAAGCATTGATGATGATCACATGATCACCGGTGTCCACATGGGGGGTGTAGATGGGCTTGTTCTTGCCACGCAGGATGTTGGCAACCTGGCTGGCCAGGCGGCCCAGCACCATGCCGTCTGCATCAACGACATACCACTTGCGCTCAATGTTCTGCGCATTTGCCATAAAGGTATTCAAGTGAATTTCCTCCTTGAAACGGTAAACTAAGTATTTTTGCCTCCTGTGATGGTCAGGCACATTCGGCGCGTAACAATAGTACCCGGGGCTAGCGGAGCCTATTGATGCGACGATTATGATACCAATTTTTCCGTCTGTTGTCAAGGGTTTTTTCGAATTTTCTTCACTTTTTTTCAACATTTTGCATCTTTCTTTCTACTATATAACAACATCTCGTACCGGCGATAAATTTCCTGCCTTTCTGGGACTATTTTGGCCGTTTTTTGCAAAAAATGGCTTGTATTTTACCGTTTTATCTGTTACAATAAGTTTTGCGTGTGATTAAACTTGTATTGATCATCTATTGATGATGCTTGTGTTGATCATAATAAGAAATCTTTTATACAGGGGGAACCTACTATGGCAGACTATATCACCGAAAACATCCGCAATCTTGCCTTGATCGGCCACGGCTCTGAAGGCAAAACCACTTTGACCGAAGCAATGCTCTTTGCTGCCGGCCATGTGGACCGTCAGGGCAAAGTGGAAGACGGCGCCGCCACCACCGACTTCGATCCCGAAGAAGTGAAGCGCCACATTTCCATCAGCGCCGCCATCGCTCCCATCGAATGGAAGAACACCAAGATCAACGTGATCGACGTGCCCGGTTACTTCGACTTCATCGGCGAAATGGCCGGCGCTCTGCGCGTGGTCAAGACCGCCGGTATCGTGGTCGGCTCCGTCAGCGGCCTCACCGTAGGCGCCGAAAAGGGCTGGGCCAATGCCGTCAAGAACAACGTTGCCCGCATGTTCATCGTCAACCGTATGGACGCCGAGAACGCCAACTACGGCAAAGTGGTGGATCAGCTGCGCGACAAGTTCGGCACTTCCGTCGTTCCCATGCTGCTTCCCATCGGCGCCGGCGCTTCCTTCAAGGGCGTTGTGAACGTGCTGGAAAACAAGGCTTTCGAAGGCACCGGCAAGGGCCTGAAGGAAATCCCCGTGCCCGCCGATATGGCTGACGAAATCGCCACCGCCATGGAAGAGATCACCGAAGCTGCCGCCGGCGCTGACGACGAACTGATGATGAAATACCTGGAAGGCGAAGAACTCACCCATGACGAAATCCTCTTCGGTTTCCGTGAAGGCATGAAGAGCGGCGCCATCGTGCCCGTTGTGGCCGTTTCCGCCACCACCGGCGTGGGCGTTGCCAAGCTGCTGGATATGATGAGCGTTTACCTTCCCTCCCCCAAGGGCAGCGTCATGGAAGGCGTGAACCCCAAGACCGGCGACAAGGTCACCCGTACCTGCGAAAACGGCGAACCCTTCTCCGCTTTCGTGTTCAAGACCATTGCCGACCCCTTCGTGGGCAAGCTGAGCCTGTTCCGTGTTTGCTCCGGCTCCATCACCCCCGCCACCGCCCTGTACAACTCCACCTGTGAAAAGGCTGAAAAGGCCGGCGGTCTGTTCGTGATGCGCGGCAAGAAGCAGCAGAACGTGAGCGTTCTCAACGCCGGCGATCTGGGCGCCCTGAGCAAGCTGCAGTTCACCAACTCCGGTGACACCCTGTGCGACGCCAATAACCCCGTCCGTTTCGCTGCGATCGACTTCCCCATCCCCTGCATCTCCAAGGCCATCTCCGCCGCCAAGCAGGGTGAAGAAGATAAGGTGTTCTCCGGTCTGGCCCGCCTGCAGGAAGAAGATCCTTCCATCAAGGTGGAAAAGAATACCGAAACCACCGAAACCCTGGTTTCCGGTCAGGGCGAACTGCACCTGGACATCATCCGCAACAAGCTGGCCAGCAAGTTCGGCGCCCAGGCCAACCTGAACGATCCCAAGATCCCCTATCGTGAAACCATCCGCAAGAAGGTTTCCTGCCAGGGCCGCCACAAGAAGCAGTCCGGCGGTCACGGCCAGTTCGGTGATGTGTGGATCGAATTCTCCCCCATCGGCGATACCAACATCGACTTCGAATTCGAAGATGCCGTGGTGGGCGGTGCCGTACCGCGCAACTTCATCCCCTCTGTTGAAAAGGGCCTGCGTGAAAACATCCGCAAGGGCGTTCTGGCCGGCTATCCCATGGTGGGCCTGCATGCCAAGCTGTATGACGGTTCCTACCACGCTGTTGACTCTTCTGAAATGGCCTTCAAGACTGCTGCCCGCATCGCTTATAAGAAGGGCTGCATGGACGCCAGCCCCGTGCTGCTGGAGCCCATCATGCACGTGGAAGTGTTCGTTCCCGATGAATACATGGGCGACGTTATGGGCGATATGAACAAGCGCCGCGGCCGCATCATGGGCATGGATCCCATCGATGGCCTCCAGCGCGTCACCGCCGAAGCCCCCATGGGTGAAATGTTCAAGTACGCCACCGACCTGCGCTCCATGACCCAGGCTCGCGGCTCCTTCACCATGAGCTTCGAACGCTACGAAGAAATGCCCGCCGATGCTGCCAAGAAGATCATCGAAAACGCCCAGAAGGACGAGGACGAAGAAGAATAATTCCGGCGGCTTATACAGCCAAACAACATACAAAGGCCACGACACCTATGTGCCGTGGCTTTTCTTTTACCTTTACAAGGATTTGCAATTGCTTCAAGCTGCATACAAAGAAAAGGCGCACATCCAGCGCCTTTTTGCTTACCACAGTTTTTCCACCGTTACGTCCTGAAAATAGTACGTCACAATTTCCTCTGCCGTTTTGCCCATTTCCGCCATACCGTAAGCGCCCCACTGGGGCATGCCCACGCCGTGGCCGTAACCCTTGCCGGACATGGCGATCTCCCCATCGGCAAACTCCAGGGTGGAAAGCAGGGTGGAGCGCATTTTGGTGGAACCAAGGGCAATGCGCAAATTGGCCGCTGGAATGGCCTTGCCGTTCACCAGCAGCGTTACTGCCCGTCCGCTCACTCCTCTTTCCCCCACCTGCAGGCTGTCGATTTCTTTGATGCTGCTCAGCCCCATTTCCTTCAGCGCGGCGATCATTTCTCCTTCCGTGAAGGTGGCCTGCCATTTCGCCGCCTCCGCCGGTGCGTCCGGGCTTTCGTTCCCGGCGGTCACCTTGGTATAGCCAGGCTCCTCCTTTTCATAATTGAGCCCTTCCCGTGCCTTGGCTGTCATACCGCCGGAATGGGCGTGGAACCAGGCGTACGGCAGTTCCCCCTGATGGGACAGCACCATCCCTTCCGTTTCCTTCACCGCCTGTTCCACCCGCTCGTTGATAGCAGTGGCGTCAAAGGCCTGTGCTTCCTCGATATCGGTGGAAATATCCGCACCTTCATACCGGCTTTCCTTTTCTTCGCAGAATTTCAGCACAAACGTTCTGGCCAGAATAGCCTGAGCCTTCAACGCTTCCATGGGCCAGTCGTTCTTCATTTCCCCGGCCACCACCCCCAGCAGGTAGCTTTCCAGGTCCATTTCTTCCACCGTTTCTTCATCCGTCACATACACCTGCAAAACCGGTATGCCCTGCTCGTTCACTTCCAGTTTGTCCGGCACATTGGGCACGGTGCCGCCCGGCGTTTCGGTTTCTTCCGGCAGCACATCCGTGGCTCCGGCACTGCAGCCGCACAGCATGATACAGGCACACAAAACACATAGGATCCCAATCCATTTTCCCATAGCAAAAGCCCTCCTCATGAACAAGCATGTACGGTTTGCCTGTTTTTCATGCGGAGGGCTTTTATTTCTTTTTTAGGCGCTTTTATCAGCCCTGGGGGCCGGTCAGTTCGTTGATCTTGTTGAGGGTCTTGGTGCCGGCCACGCCGTCGGGGGTAAGGCCGTTGTCCTGCTGGAAGGAAACCACGGCGGCATAGGTGATGGGGCCAAAACGGCCGTCATCATCGCCGGCGGAAAGGTAGCCCAGGGTGATCAGGTCCTGCTGCAGGCGCTTTACGTCCGTGCCGCTGCAGCCCTGATAAAGCTTGCGGGTGTTGGCGCCGATGGACGTTTTGTTGGGGTCAATCACTTCCTGTTCGGCGTTGCCGATATCGATGGCGCGCAGGGCTTCCCAGGTTTCCTGGCCGATGATGCCGTCCACCTTCTTCAGGCCCAGTTGCTTCTGCAGCTTCATAACAGCCGCTTCCGTTTCGGGGCCAAACTTGCCGTCTGCCTTGCCAAAGAGGTAATTGCCGGCCTTCAGGCGCATCTGGGCATTGGCCACGTCGTTGCCGTAGGAGCCCTTCTTGATGATGCGGCCGTAATCCGTGCTGTACGCGTTCTTGTCTTCCGCCAGTTCCTGATTGATCTTGTCCTGTTCCTGCTGGTCCACAGCAGAGGGCCATACATAGCGGCGTTCGTCGGCGCCGAACTTGCCGTCTTCCACCAAGCCGTTCTTGGCCTGCAGCTTCTTCACGGCGGCCACGGTTGCGGCGTCATAATGGCCGGTCAGGTTCACGGAGTAATTCATGCTGGCCAATTTCTGCTGCACCACATACACGTCCCACCCGTGGGCACCGGAAGTGAGCACACGGCCGGGGATGCCGCCGTTGAAAATGGAAGCGGTACGATTGTGCAGGGCATTATAGCTCTTGGGGCCGTATTTGCCGTCGGCAGCCAGGCCGGTGGAGGACTGGAAAGACTTCAGGGCCTGCGCCACATCGGGGCCAAAGATACCGTCCACTTTGCCATAGTAATAGTACGTGTCTTTCAGGTCCTGCTGCAGCACTTCCACCGCTTCGCCATAGGAACCGGAGGAAAGGGTGCCGCCCACCATGGTATTGGCAGGCTTGGAAACGGCAGAGCCGCTGTTGAGGGCGGTCAGGGTTTCGGCAGTGAGCACACCGTTGGCAGGATCGATCTTGTTGGCCTTCTGGAAAGCCTTCACGGCATTGACGGAAAGGGCACCGAAGTTGCCGTCGATGGCGCCGTCATAGTAGCCGAGATTCTGCAGGGAGGTTTGCACGCCCTTCACGTCCACAACACTGCCGCTGTTGAGCTTGGCCAGCGTCTTGGGGCCCACCTTGCCGCCCACCGCCAGCCGGTTGACCCGCTGGAAGGATTTCACGGCGGTGGTGGTGGCCACGTCAAATTCACCGTCGGCAGCGCCGGCATAATAGCCATAGCTGCTCAGCTTGCTCTGCACAGCCTTTACGTCATCGCCCGTATGGCCCAATTTCAGGGTACGGGTGGCAGCCAGGGCACCGGCAGGCAGCAGCATGGCCAGCACCAGCATAATTGCCAGAAATTTCTTCATTGTCATGTATCTCCCTTCTTGGTATCCAGGATATCCATTGTGGTTTCCCACGATTTACAGACGTTTCAGCGCTGCCGTTTGTTACACAGCCAGGCAATTTTTTTCATTCAATCGTTTGTGCCTTTGCGCACACGTCTGCTTATCCACCCTTGATGATACTACAGTATACAGGAAAATCATGTTATTTCTGTTTCAAATCAGTAAGAAAACTATAACAAACGTAAAAAACTTATGCATTTGGCAGCAAATCCAGCACTGCCATGGCCTGGGCCACGGTATCCACCCCGTGCAGCTGCACCCCCTCCATTTTTTCCATGCCCTTCAGGTTATCCCGGGGGCAGAGGATGTGGGTAAAGCCCAGCCGCTTGCATTCCACCACTCTTCTTTCCATCTGGGAAATGGCGCGCACCTCCCCGGCCAGCCCCACTTCCCCCATCACTGCCCAGTCCGCCGGGATGGTGCGGTCGGAGTAGGAGGAAGCAGCCGCCATGCAAAGGGCCAGGTCCGCCGCCGGTTCGTTGAGAGACAGGCCGCCGGCCACATTGATGAACACGTCCCGGTTGTACATTTTCAGCCGGGCCCGCTTTTCCATCACCGCCAGCAGCAGCATCACACGACCGGTATCCATACCGTCCACCGTGCGGCGGGGCACCTGATAAAAGGACTGGGTCACCAGCGCCTGAATATCCACCAGCATAGGCCTGGAGCCCTCCAGCCCGCAAAATACGCAGGAGCCGCTGGCGCCCTTGGCCCGCTGGGACAAAAGCGTTTCCGATGCATTTTTCACCGCATGCATGCCGGTGCCCGTCATTTCAAATATGCCCAGCTCGTTCACCGAGCCGTAACGGTTCTTCACCGCCCTAAGCAGCCGGTACTCGTGCTGATGGTCTCCTTCGAAATACAAAACCACGTCCACCATGTGTTCCAATACACGGGGGCCGGCCAGGCTGCCTTCTTTGGTCACATGCCCCACCAGGAACATGGCGCACCCTGCCGTTTTGGCATACCGCATCAAAAGCGCGGCGCTTTCCCGCACCTGGCTCACACTGCCGGGGGCACTGCCCATTTCCGGCCGGTAGACCGTCTGGATGGAGTCCACCACGCAATAGTCCGGCTGGATCTGCTGCAGTTTCTGCTCAATGGCGTCCATGGCCGTTTCGGTGAGGATGGTCATGCGGCTGTCCTGCACCCCCAGCCTTTGGGCGCGCAGACGGATTTGCCTGGCGCTTTCTTCGCCGCTGATGTACAGCACCTTTTTGCCTTTGCCCGCAAGGTGGGCGCACACCTGCAAAAGCAGGGTGGATTTGCCGATGCCGGGGTCGCCCCCCACCAGCATCAAAGACCCTTCCACAATGCCGCCGCCCAGCACCCGGTCCAGTTCCTCCAGGCCGCTTTTTTCATACACATGGGCGCCCGCTTCAATTTCGCAAAGGGGCACGGCTTCATTGCCCAGGCCGCCCCGCTGCTTGTATTCCTTTTGCATAGGTGCATCCTGCACCAGCGTTTCCTCCATGGTGTTCCACGCGCCGCAGCCCGGGCATTTGCCCATCCAGCGGGGGCTGTCGGCACCGCAGGCGCTGCACACAAAACTGCTCTTTTTCTTCGCCATTTCTTCTTACGCTCCTGATCTTGGGTTCAGTACCCTATCATTTCGGCAAATTCCTTGTAAATTCCTGCAAAGCAGGTTTTTTCCGATTGCAAGAAAGGCTTATTTCATATATAATATATGGAGCATTTTTGAAAGGAGCCCCCTATGAAATCCAAGGACCCTATCTTTGCCCCGGCGAAGAAGAAACATCACTTTTTCAGCGCACTGGTGATCGTCATTGCCTTTTTGCTGATCACCCTGGTGGCCTTTAACTATATCAATAACATCCGCGTTACGCTGATCCGCCAATCCGTTACCATTCCTTCCCTGCCCAGGCAGGGTGAATCTTTCCGCATCCTGCACATCTCCGACCTGCACGGCATTTCCTTCGGCCCCGGCCAGTCCCGGCTGAAGGACACCCTGAAGGACGCCAAATACAACATTGTCTGCTTCACCGGGGATGCCGTGGACGAAAACGGCAATTTCGACGCCTTTCTGGAGCTGATTGCCCTCTTCCCCGATACCCCCTTCTACTTTATCTCCGGGGATGAGGATCCTTCCCCCATCCTCGCCACGCCCCATGCCGGCACCAGCCCCAAAGCCGCCTACATCCAGGCAGCGGAAGCCATGGGCGCCGTTTATCTGGATGCGCCGGTAAAAATTGTGAACGGCACCACCAACGTGTGGCTGTCCCCCGAAAGGGTGTATTCCCTGGATGCACAAAGCACCGCCCAGGCACTGATGGACAGGAAAGCCGCGCTGATCAAAGAGGCCGACACCCCTGAAAAGCTTGCCGCTTTGCAAGCGGTCCATTATCAGGAAGAACAGCTGGAGCGCATCCGGCTGGCCCGCAAGGAAATGCTTCCTTCCGACACCCACATCGCCCTTACCCATCATCCCCTCACCCAATCGGGCATGACCAACCTGGTGGAGTTTTTAAAGACGGATAACGAAAGCTATGTATCTTCCATTGCGCTGGTGCTGGCCGGCCATTATGTGGGCGGACAATGGCGGCTGCCGCTGGTGGGCGCCGTGAAAGCCCCGCTTTCCTCCGGCCTTGGCAGCAACGGCTGGTTCCCGGACGACACCTATGTGTCCGGCCTTTCCTACACCATGGGCATTGCCCAATACATTTCCCCCGGGCTGGGCACGTCCGCTTCCATGGGGTTGCTTCCCATCCGCCTGTTCAATACCCCCGCCGTCACCCAGATCACCCTCACCACCAAAATGACCCACTGACAGAGAAAAGAGTGAATTGTATCATGGCAAGCAAGTATTATAACCGGGAACTGAGCTGGATCAAGTTTAACGGCCGTGTGCTGGAAGAAAGCTGCAATCTGGATAATCCGCTGCTGGAAAGGGGCAAGTTCCTTTCCATCTGCTCCTCCAACCTGGACGAGTTTTTCATGGTTCGCGTGGGCGGGCTGGTGCGCAATGTGGACGCCGGCGAAAAGAAAGTGGACGCCGCCGGCATGACCGCCCAGGAACAGCTTTCCGCCATTCTGCCCCAGGTACAGGCCCAGGTGGCACGGCAGTATCTGCTCCTGAATGCCGATTACCTGCCCTCCCTCAAGCAGGCCGGCATTCATCTTCTGTCCACCAAGGATCTCAATAACGAGCAGACTGCCTGGCTCTCCAACTACTTCGACACCCAGGTCCAGCCTCTGCTCACCCCCCGGGCCATTGATGACAAGCGCCCCTTCCCCCTGCTTGCCGCCAAATGCCTGCACATCGCCCTGCTTTTGCCCCCGGCCACCCGGACGGGCGCTCCCCGCATGGCGCTCATTCCCCTGCCCACAAAACTGCCCAGGGTCACCATGCTGCCCACCGGCATCGGCCGGGCCCGGGGCGTGCTGCTGGAAGATGTGGTAGCCCTGTTCGCTTCCCGTCTGTTTGGCGGCGCCGCCCCCATTGCCGTCATGCCTTTCCGCCTTACCCGCAACACCGACTTTGTCTATGACGACAGCGATGTGGATACGTTGATCGTGGAAATGCGCAAAAACCTGAAAAAGCGCAAGTGGGGCAAGGTAGTGCGGCTGGAAGTGCAAAAGGGCTGCGATAACCGGCTCTTTGCCCGCATCAAAAAATACCTGGATGTGCAGAATGAATTTGTCTTCCAGGTAAACGGCCCGCTGAACCTGGATTTCTTCATGAAGCAGCTTTCTTCCCTGGAAGGCTGCGAGGATCTGCGTTTCAACGGCTACACGCCCTTTGTGAACGAGCGCCTGACGGAAGACCGTCCCGTATTCGACGCCATCCGGGAAGGGGATATTCTCCTTAACCATCCCTTTGACAGCTTCGACCCCATCGTGCGCATGATCGACGAAGCAGCGGATGACCCCGACGTGATGGCCATCAAGCAAACCCTGTACCGCGTCAGCGGCAAAAGCCCCATCGTGGCTGCCCTTTCCCGGGCCGCCCAGCAGGGCAAGCAAGTGACGGTGCTGATCGAGGTGCGCGCCCGCTTTGATGAAGAAAACAACATCAACTGGTGCCTGGCCCTGGAAAAGGCGGGCTGCCATGTGTTCTACGGCGTACCCAACCTGAAATGCCATTCCAAGATCACCCTCATCGTGCGCAAGGAAGAAAACACCCTGCGCCGCTATGTGCACCTGGCCACCGGCAACTATAACGATTCCACCGCCAAACTTTATACCGACTTCGGCCTCCTCACCTGCGACGAAGCCATCGGCCGGGACGCCGGCGCCTTCTTCAATTCCATCACCGGTTTTGAGGAAATGCCCATGGAGCAGCTGGTTGTTTCCCCCACCATGCTGCGCAAGAAGCTGGGCCAGCTGATCAAACGGGAAAAGGAAAACGCCGCGGAAGGCAAGCCCGCCCGCATTGTGGCCAAAATGAATTCCCTGGTGGACCCCAAAATCATCGACAAGCTGTACAAGGCCGCCGACGCCGGTGTGCAGATCGACCTGATCGTCCGCGGCATCTGCTGCGCCCGGGTCAAAGGCCACGAAAACCTGCACATCCGCTCCATCGTGGGCCGATTCCTGGAACATTCCCGTGCCTTTGTTTTCTATAACAACGGCGACCCCGAAGTGTTCCTCTCTTCCGCCGACTGGATGCCCCGCAACCTGGACAAGCGTGTGGAAATCATGTTCCCCGTCAACGAAAAAGCCCTGCGCGACCGGGTGATCGCTTCCCTGATGGATGAACTGAACGATAACCGCAAAGCCTGGGAAATGAAAAAGAGCGGCGATTACCGGAGAGTCAAGCGCACCCTGCCTGCCCTCAACAGCCAGGAAGAACGCATCCTTTCCCACGCCCGATTGAACGAGGATTTTTTCCATGCAGCAGACGCCGAAGAAGAATAATGCAATACTGCAAAAGCTGAAAACGGCGGATTATTATCCCCTGCTTTTGTGCCTTTCGGTGCTGGGCAGCCTGTGGTGTTTGCACCTGATGCTGGGCAAGCCTTTTGCGGGTTCCACCGTCTACAACACCTACACCCTGCAGGCCATGGCCTGGCGGAGCGGCTCCTTGCACCTGCCCCAGGATTACCCCTGGCTGGAGCTTGCCATCTACGAAGGCAACTACTACGTTTCCTTCCCGCCGCTGCCTTCCCTTGTGCTGCTGCCCCTCACCTTCCTGTTCGGCGCCAATACGCCGGATAACCTGATGGTGAAAATCTATGCGCTGATGGCGGTGACCGGCTGTTACCTGGCCCTGAAGGGCGCCGGCAATTCCCGCCCCTCGTCCGCGCTGCTTTCCTATCTGTTTGTCATGGCGTCCTCCGCTTTGCCCATGATGACGGAAGGGGCGGTATGGTATCAGGCGCAGATGCTGGCCCTTGGGCTGATGTGCCTGTCGGTCATGCTGATGCTGCGAAAGAAACCCACCCTGTCCCTTTTCCTGTATGCCCTGTCCGTTTGCTGCCGGCCCTTTGATGCGGTATACGGGCCGATGCTGTATTTATTGTATCTGCATGAAAAGCAAAAGGAAAACTGCTCCATGCCCGATCTGGCGAAAAGCCTTCTGCCGGGCACGCTGCTGGGGCTGTGCGTTGCCGCCGGTATTGCTGTTTTCAACTATGTCCGCTTTGGCAACCCTCTGGAATTCGGCCACAACTACCTGCCGGAATTTTCCTTCCAGGGCGGGGTGCAGTTCAGCCTAGCCCATGTGGCAAACAACGCAAAAACCTTCCTGCTGGGCAGCCCGCTGAACCATGACGGCACTTCCTACGCCTTCAATTCCTTCGGCTACACCCTCTTTCTTGCCTGCCCCACCATCACGCTGATGCTGGCGCAATGCATTCTGGATGCATGCCGACGGCAGTTCTCCTGGATAAAAGGGGTGGTGGCATTTTCGCTTGTTGTGCACATTTTTCTGCTCCTTTTGCACCGTACCTTCGGTGGCTATCAGCTGGGCGCCCGGTATGTGGCGGATACCATCCCCTATACCCTTTGCTACTTCAGCCTGTGCCGTCCCTGCCATAAGCGCAACGTGCTGCACACCGCCCTTTTGTGCCTTGTGTTCCTTTTTACTGTGGTGGGATTCCAATTCATTCATCTTTAAGGAGCGCGCCGTATGCAGTATACCTTTCAACACACCAAATATGCCTGCTACACCGGCTACATCACCCAGGCCATCATCAACAACCTTTCCCCCCTTCTGTTCCTGATCTTTCAGGACGCGTTCGGCCTGACACTGCCCCAGATCACTCTGCTCATCACCCTGAACTTTGCCGTTCAGATGGCGGTGGACCTGCTTTCCGTACGTTTCATTGAAAAGGCCGGCTACCGCACATGCATTGTGCTGGCCCATTTCTGTGCGGCGGTGGGGCTGGTGGGCATTTGCCTGTTCCCCATGGTCATGGATCCTTTCGCCGGGCTCATCGTTTCCGCCGTCATTTCCGCCATCGGCGGCGGGCTGTTGGAAGTACTGGTAAGCCCCATTATCGAGGCCATTCCCGGCGATAAAAAAGAAAGCGAAATGAGCCTGCTCCACTCCTTTTACTGCTGGGGTGTGCTGGCCGTGGTGCTGCTTTCCACCGGTTTTTTCGTTGTGTTCGGCAAAGAAAACTGGCGGGTGTTGCCCATTGTGTGGGCTGTTGTCCCCTTCCTGAACGCCTTTTTCTTCCGCAAAGTGCCCATCCGTCAGCTGGTGGAGGAGGGGAAGGAAATGCCCCTTGTGCAGCTTTTGAAAAATCCTGTTTTCTGGCTGTTTTGCGTGATGATGACCGCCGCCGGCGCATCGGAGCAGGCCATGAGCCAGTGGGCCTCCCTCTTTGCCGAAGAAGGCCTTGGGGTTTCCAAAACAGTGGGCGACCTGATGGGCCCCTGCTGCTTTGCCCTGTTTATGGGCACCAGCCGGGTATTGTTCAGCCGGGCGAAAAAGCTTACCACCCAGCGGGCGCTGTTCCTCAGCAGCCTGCTTTGCATCGGCTGCTACCTGGTAACGGTGCTGGCCCCTTCCCCCTTCATTTCGCTGGTTGGCTGTGCTGTGTGCGGTTTTTCTGTGGGGGTCATGTGGCCGGGCGTCTTTTCCCTGGCTTCCGCCGGGCTGCCCACCGGCGGCACCAAGCTGTTTGCGTTCCTTGCCATGTTCGGTGATATCGGCTGCTGCGCCGGGCCCAGTGTGGTGGGGCTGGTAAGCGATCTGGTATTGGGCAAGGGCAACTCCTTCCTTTTCCCCGGTGCAGCCGGCGACGTCCTTTCCCAGGCCGCATTGAAAACCGGCTTTTCCGTGGCCATGCTGTTTCCTGTTTTGCTGGTGGCCGGTGTGATGGTGCTGAAGGCCTTTGCCCCGAAAAAGCGGCAAACATAAGCCAAAGAAATGTAAAAGATGCCCCCTTCCCTTGTCATGCTTTGCATAATTTGCTATAATATTTCAAAGCCATTTTTACGGAGGAAACAAACAATGATGAAAAAATGCTTGGTTCTGCTGGCTGCGCTGGTGCTGCTGTGCACCTGTGCCGCTGCGGAAGAAATCCATGGCTACAACAAAAAGCAGGGCGGCTACAGCTATGTCCACTTCGGCACCTTTCCCGAAGATGCCCAGGGCAACGAAGCGCCCATTCTCTGGCGTGTGCTTTCCGTGGAAAACAACGAAGCATACCTGCTGGCAGAATATATCATCGATGTGCATTACGTACACCTGGACACCAAAGCCTATTACGACATGAAATGGGAAGAAAGCGACCTGTACGCTTATCTCCAGTCTGATTTTATGGACCGTGCCTTCACCGCCGCCGAGCAGGAAACGCTTTTGCAGCGCACGGAAGACGGCGCACTGGTCACCCTGCCCCAGATTGACGATATCCGCAACAAGGCCTACGGCTTTGCCGATAACAAATCCCGTGAATGCAAGGGCACCGATTACGCCAAGTCCATCGGCCTGTATCTCTACGGCGATAAAAACAGCCCCTGGGTCAGCCGCAATAAGTCCAAGGACCGTCCCCAGCAGCAGCGCCGTGTCATGGACGAAGGCAAGCTGGGCACCGTGCCCTGCGGCAATGTGGACCTGGGCATCCGCCCCTGCGTGTATGTGGATCTTTCCCAGCTGGTGATCGATTCCGGTTCCGGCACCATGGAAGACCCCTTCCTGCTGCTTTCCACGGCGGAACCCCAGCCCCCCGTTCCTACCGAAGCTCCTGTGATTTCTGAACCCGAAGCCACACAGGCCCCTGTGGTTCTTACTCCCGAAGCCACCGAAACGCCTGCTGAGGCCGTTCAACCCATCATCACCCCCAGCACCACCGTAGCCCCCGCCAAGGCCGGCAGCACCACCTCCTCCGATGCCGACCTTTCCTCCCTCATCGATCAGTACATGAAGGAAAAGGGCAGCGCTACCGTGGCCCCCATGACCGTCAACACCATCGACACCCCTGAAATTTCTTCCACCACTTTCCAGGATGAAGACGGTTCCGTGATCACCTATATCGCGCCTGAAAAGACCGAACCTGCCGAAGAAAAGGAAGAAAAACCTGTCACCATCCAGCCTGCTGAGGACGACGAAGACGAAACCGTCACCATCCAGCCTGCTGAGGACGACGAAGACGAAACCGTCACCATCCAGCCTGCTGGGGACGACGAAGACGAAACCGTCACCATCCAGCCTGCTGAAGACGACGAAGACGAAACCGTCACCATCCAGCCTGCTGAGGATGCTGAAGAAGATCCTTCCCTCCCCGCCGGTTCCTTCTTCACCGCCGGCAGCGACCCTGCCTATATCCATCCTTCCTTTGAAGGCCTTGGTGCAAACGGCTTCCTGCCCGAAGGCGCGGAAGAATTTGTTCTGGAAGATGCCGAAAACGGCCTGTGGCTCTATGCCAGCCAGACCCTGCGCATCCAGATCGAACGCAAAGAGGGCACCAACAGCAAAAAGCAGCCCCTGCGCTGGTATGAAGCCCGCGTCTTCACCCGGGACGAAAGCGAAATGTTTGACCTGTACCCCTGGGACGAAGAAAACTACACAAACCACTACAAGCTGACTCTGGCCGATGAAATTGCCCTGAAGCACAACCTGGTTTTTGCCATCAATTCGGACTACTTCATCTACCGCGAAGCCCGTCAGCACGATAAGGACGTGAATTACACCTACCCCCGCGGGCTGATCATCCGCGACAAGGAAGTGTTTTACGATCTGCCCCGCAAGAGCAATTCCACCGTCTATCCGCCTTTGGATGTGCTGGCTTTCTATCCCGACGGCGATATGAAGGTGTTCCTCAACGGCTCCATGACCGCCGATGAAATGCTGAAAACCGGCGCTACCGACACCCTGTCCTTCGGCCCCATTCTGGTAGAAAACGGCGAAGTAGCCCCCCGCTCCACCGAATTCGGCTCCACCCCCAACCCCCGCACCGCCATCGGCATGGTGGAAAAAGGCCATTATGTGTGCCTGATGGTAGAAAGCCGCATTGCAGAAAGCAAGGGCGAAAGCTGCGTGTGGATGGGCAAAAAGATGGAAGAAATGGGCTGCGAAGTGGCCCTGAACCTGGACGGCGGCGCCACCTCCACCATGATCTTCATGGGCAAACAAGTGAACAAGAGCGGCAACTACGGCGACATTACCAACCGTAAGCAGAACGAGCTCATCGGCATCGGCGTCTCCGATAACGTGGGCAAATAAAAGCAACCCATAGACAACCTGCGATGCGATCCTGCAAAAGGGTCGCATCGTTTACTTTCAGGCATTATTTCCGACATTTCAGTCCAATCTATTGACGTTATGACGAAGAAAATGCATCATGCTGCCCTTTGGGTATGTATTTTCAGGAAAAATCTGCTATAATCATTCCATTACATCGATTTGGAGGGAACGCCATTGATACCCCACTGCACCAACAAGGAAGAATTGCTCGCCACCCTTTCCACCAATGAAAAGGCCGGCCTTTCCGCCCAGGAAGCCAAAGCCCGGCTGGAAAAGCACGGCCCCAACCGGCTGCAGGAAAAGAAAAAGAAAACCATGATGCAGAGGTTTCTGGATCAGTTCAAGGACGTAATGATCCTCATCCTCATTGCCGCCGCCATCATTTCCTTTACCGTCGTGATCGTGGAAAAGAACTGGGGCGAATTGTTTGAGCCTGCGCTGATCCTGCTCATCGTCATCCTCAACGCCGTGATGGGCGTCATGCAGGAAAGCAAGGCGGAAAAAGCACTGGATGCGCTGAAAAACATGTCTGCCCCCCATGCCCGCGTGATCCGCGACGGGGTGGAAAGCGTCATCGACGCCAGCCAGCTGGTGCCCGGCGATATCATCCACCTGGAAGCCGGCGATTTTGTGCCGGCCGATGCACGGCTGTTGCAAACCAGCAGCCTGAAAAGCGAAGAAAGCGCCCTGACCGGCGAATCCGTTCCTTCCGAAAAGGATGCCGATGCTGAGGTGGCTGAACGCGCCCCCATCGGCGACCGCACCAACATGATCTTCTCCGGCTGCTCCATCACCTACGGCACCGGCACCGCTGTTGTGTGTGCCACCGGCATGGACACCGAAATGGGCAAGATTGCCAACCTTCTGGAAGGCGAAGGCGAAACCCAGACGCCCCTGCAGCAGAAGCTCAGCCAGCTGGGCAAGTATCTGGGCTTTGTGGCCCTGATCGCCTGCGCCATCATCTTCATCGTGGGCCTGTCCAACGGCATTCCTGTGCTGGAAATTTTCATGACCGCCGTTTCCCTGGCCGTTTCTGCCATTCCTGAAGGCCTGCCCGCCATCGTCACCATCGTGCTGTCCATCGGCGTACAACGGATGGTGAAAAAGAATGCGCTTATCCGCCGTCTGCCCGCCGTGGAAACGCTGGGCAGCGCATCCGTCATCTGCTCCGATAAAACCGGCACCCTCACCCAGAACCGCATGACGCTTACCCAGGCCTGGGTGGACGGTATGGAAGAAACGGAAAAAATCAACGGCGAAAACTCCGCTCCGGTCAAGAACCTGCTGCTGCACGCCGCGCTTTGCTGCGATGCCTCCGTTGTGATCCACGGTGATGAAGTGCAGCACATCGGCGACCCCACCGAAACCGCCATCGTCTATGCCGCCCATGTGAACGGCATGGAAAAAGAAGCCATCAACGCTGCCAATCCCCGTGCACTTTCCCTGCCTTTTGACTCCGACCGGAAACTGATGACCACCGTCCACACCCTGAACGGCAAAACCATCGCCATCGTCAAAGGCGCCTTTGACGTGATGGCCGGCCGCTGCATCCGGGGCGATGTGGAAAAGGCCCGGCAGATGACGGAACAGATGAGCGAAAACGCCCTGCGCGTGCTGGCCGTAGGCTGGCGCGAACTCGACAACATTCCGGAAAATCCGTCCCCCGAATCCATTGAAAAAGACCTTACCCTGCTGGGCCTTGTGGGCATGATTGACCCGCCCCGCCCTGAAGCCAAGGCTGCCGTTGCGGTGTGCCGCAAAGCCGGCATCAAGCCCGTCATGATCACCGGCGACCATGTGGTGACCGCTTCTGCCATTGCCAAAGAACTGGGCATCCTGCTGGAAGGCGACCGGGCCATTACCGGCCGGGAACTGGACCGGATGACCGATAAGGAACTGGACGAACAGGTGGAAGGCATTGCGGTGTATGCCCGCGTATCCCCGGAAAACAAGATCCGCATCGTCAAGTCCTGGCAGCGCAAGGGCCAGGTGGTTTCCATGACCGGCGACGGCGTAAACGACGCCCCCGCCCTGAAGGCCGCCGATATCGGCTGTGCCATGGGTATCACCGGCACCGACGTTGCCAAGGGTGCCGCCGATATGACCCTGACCGACGATAACTTTGCCACCATCGTGGACGCTGTGCAGGAAGGCCGCGGCATTTATGCCAACATCAAAAAGGTGGTGGGCTTCCTGCTGGGCACCAACATCGGCGAAGTGATCACCGTGTTTGCCGCCATGCTTTTGTGGCACACCTCTCCCCTGCTTTCCATGCAGCTGCTTTGGATCAACCTGGTGACGGACTCCCTGCCCGCCATTGCCCTGGGCATGGAAGCGGTGGAAAAGGACGTGATGGAAAAGAAGCCCAAGCCCAAGCATGAAGGCATCTTCGCAAACGGCCTTGGCATCCGCATTGCCCTGCAGGGCGTCATGTTTGCCCTGCTCACCCTCATCGGCTACAAGCTGGGCGAAAATGCCCTGGGCGTGGACGGCGGCCGTACCATGGCCTTCATGGTACTGGCCCTTTCCCAGGTGGTGCAGGCGTACAATATGCGCTCCGATCATTCCCTGTTCAAAATCGGCTTTTTCACCAATAAAAAGCTGAACCTGGCCGTGCTCTCCTCCATTTTGCTGGTGTGTCTGGTCATGTTCACCCCCCTGCGCACTGCTTTCTCCCTGGTGCTGCTGCCCGGCAATCTCTACCTCATCGCTCTGGGGCTGATCCTGGTTCCCCTTGTGGTGATGGAGCTGGCCAAGGCCATCGGCCTCATCCGCCCGGAAAAATAAACTACAAAAGAGGTTTTTTTACATGAACGATACCCTGCGTGAATACCTGAGCTACGGCAAATTCATCCGCCCATACATGAAGTATCGCAAACAGATCCATCCGGAAAACGTTTCATTCGGCGGGAAGGACCAGTATTTCCTTCATTTCCCCTCTCCCTGCAAAAAGAAGAACACCCTTGTTCTTTACTACCACGGGGGCGGATGGAACAGCAATTCCCCCAAGCTTCATGCCTTCATCGGCCAGAAGCTGGCGCTGGAAGGGTTTGACTGCATCATGCCCGGCTACCGGAAAGTGCCCAAGGCCCGCTTTGACGACATCCTTGCCGATGTTGTGATGGGGTACCGCGCCATCCACCGCTATCTTCAGGAAAAGCAGCTGCATTACGATAAAATCATTGTGATGGGCTCTTCCGCAGGGGCTCACCTGAGCGCCCTTCTGTGCCACGATGCCCAGCTGCAGGCAACCATCGGGAACGATCTTGCCATGCCCGATGCCTATGTCTGCCTGGCGGGGCCTGTGTCCTTTGCCCAGCCCATGACCGGCACGTTGCGCATCATGATCAAGTGGCTTTTCAACACGAAAGACACGTCTCAATGGGCCAAGGGCGATCCCTTCCTGAAGCTTGAAGAAAAGCCCGGGTTCACCCAGTTTATCGTGCAAAGCGCCCATGACGGCATTGTGGGCTTTGACCAGGCAAAGGCCTTCCACGAAAAGGCCCTGTCCCTTGGCATGGATTCCCACTTCTATGAAGTGGACGATCCCTGGAACACCCATTCCGCCTACTGCGCCGGCATTTTCCTGCAGGACAAAACGGAATCCAAAACCCTTGCCCATGTGCTCGGCGCCGTGGAAAGCATATAACAAAAAAACCGCTGCATCCATTTGCAGCGGTTCTTTTTTCTGTTCAGGAATGGGTGATGGTGACGGTATTCATATCCCCAAGGTCCGGGTTGCGTTTGAGATAATCCTGAATGGCCTGCCTTGCCATGGCATCGCAGCGGATGTTTTCGGGATGGTCGGCATGGCCCTTTACTTTATGGAAAGTCATCACATGGCCTTTTTTGTTGATGGTCAGCAGCAGCAATCGCCACAAATCCTGGTTTTCCACCGGCTTGCCCTCGCTGTTTTTCCAGCTGCGCTTTTGCCAGTTTTCCAGCCAGTGTTCATTAAAGGCGTTCACAAGGTAAGCGGAATCGGAATACACATGCACGTTGCACCGCATTTTCAGTTTGCCCAGGGCGCTGATCACCGCGAACACTTCCATGCGGTTATTGGTGGTCTGGGGCATGCTGCCGCTCAGCTCCATTTCGTGCTGTCCGTAGCGTAAAATGGCCGCCCAGCCGCCGGGGCCGGGGTTGCCGGAGCAGGCGCCGTCCGTAAAAATTTCCACCGTTTTCAGGTTCTCGCTCATCTTCCTTGCCTCCAAGTCGCATTCCCACATAATATACCACATCCTGTGCCTTTTTGCAATCCATTCCCCCACATAAGGCTTGCATCTTTTCCCGGTTTTGCTCATATATTCCTGCATCATGAAGGAGGCGTTTTGTATGATCAAAGAAACCGGTTCTGCAAAGGATGCCCTGCCCTATGAAGAAATTCCCCTGCCGGAAAGGAAAAGCGGTTTTCTGAAATTGAACCGCAACGTGGCTTTTCTGATGCTGCTGATGGTGTGCCTGGCCTCCATTCACAACAGCACCCTCCCCTCCGGCAAAACCGTGCTCACCGCCCTGCAGCAGACGGTGGACAGCGACTGGGACGAAACCCTGGGCCAGATCACCTTTGTGGATCAGCTGCTGCCCCAAACCCTTTCCGTCTTTTTTGCCCAGCCCATGAACACAAGCCTTTCCCTGCCCTGTTTGGGCAGTATGGCCCATCCCTGGCAGGCAGACGCCCCTTATGTGTCCTTTGTGCCCGATACGTCCGCCGCCCTTGCCATGGCAGACGGCGAAGTGATGAACGTTTCCCACGGCGCCGATAACGCCCTCACCCTGCGCATCCGTCACGACAGCGGGCTGGAAAGCGTGTATTACCATTTATCCGCCGTCTTTTGCCGGGAAGGCGATATTGTGAAAAAGGGCGATACCATCGCCACCATTTCCCAGGGGCAGAACCTGGTGGTGGATGTGCGAAGAGACGGCCTTTCCGTGGACCCTGCCGCTTATTTCTCCAGCGCCACATGATCATCCCCTTCCGCCGGACCACCCTGCACATCCATCCCCTCTTTCCCTCGCTGATCCTGTTTTGCCTTTTTACCGGCAGGCTGACGGTGCTCTGGAGCGTACTGGCACTTCTGCTTCATGAAAGCGGGCATTTGCTTTTCATGGTCCTCCTTGGCAAAATGCCCCCGCAGATCTCCCTCACCCCATTCGGCGGGCTGATGGAAACGCCGCAGGAGGGCTTCCCCGGCCGTCAAATGTTTCTGATCGCGCTGGCAGGGCCCCTTTTCAGCGCACTGGGTTGCCTTTTATGCTGGCTTGGGTACACCAGGGCTTTTTTGCCGGATGCCGTCACGCTGCCCTTCTTTCGGGCCAATATGCTGCTTCTGCTTTTCAACCTGCTGCCGGCCCTGCCGCTGGATGGCGGGCGCATGCTGGAGGCCGTGCTTGCCGCATTTTTACCAAAGCAAACCGTGCAGAAGGCCTTGCTTTGCATTGCCCATCTGTTTTCGCTTTTCCTCATCTTCCTGTCGCTGAAAAGCGCATGGCAGGGGCAATATCAGTTTGCACCGGCCTATGCAGGGGCGTACCTGATGTATGCCGCCGGCACGGAAAGCAAAAAATCGCCCATGCGCTATTATTCCTCCCTGGTAGGCCGGCGCACCGGCCCCCGTACGGCATACCCCGTGCAACAGCTGGCCGTTCCCGGCACAGCCCCTTTATACACCCTGCCGCCCCGGCTGAAGGACAACTGCTATCATCTCATGCACATCATCGGCGAAGACGGTATGCAGCTCCTTGGCACCCTCACCGATCAGGACGTGTGCTCGCTTCTGATGGAAAACGGCAGCATGACCGCCTTGCAGGCATTGCAGCAGGCAAAAAAACAGCGTTCCTCCTAAAGGAACGCTGTTTCTTGTTTTACCATTTTTTCGGCACACAGGGGCAATGCATGCGCTGCTTGGCAGCACGGAGCTCCACATAGCAGCCGCACAGGCCGCAGGTGCCGTCGTTCAGGTGATCACATATTCTGCAAAGGGAAAGCCGGGCCTGCATCACATCTGCCGGTGCTTTTTCCTCTTCGGGCAGCAGGTCGATTCTTTCCTGAATGGCCTTTGCCAGTTCCGCCATATCCGGCACCTGGGCAAGCAGGCAGCGCTTGCAGATGCGTTTTTGTGTCACTTCTTCAGGCATACCGTCAGTTCCACCACGCAGCAGGCAGGCAGCTGCAGCTTGATTTCGCCGTTTTCCGTCTTTTCAAAGCCCTGGAATTCCTTCACTTCCACCACGGTTTTGCCAAAGTCGTTATAATCGCCCATTTCGCCCTGCAGGATGCGGCCGGAAATGCTTTCCACATCCACGTCCCGGATGGCCACCATGGTTTCGGCGGCATCGGATGCGCTCACGTTGGCCACCGTCAGGGTAAGCTTGCCGTCCTTTTGGGAAGCGGAAGCGGTCAGCTGGGGCATCATGAAGCCTTCCACGCCCACGTTTTCGCACACCACATGGGTGTCCACTTCGCTGGCGTTCTGGTGGGCCTTGTACAGGTCAAACACATGGTAGGTGGGGGTCAATACCATCTGTTCCCCCTCGGTGAGGATCACAGCCTGCAGCACGTTCACCGTCTGGGCAAGGTTGGCCATCACCACACGGTCGCAATGCTTGTTGAAGATGTTCAGGTTAATGGCGGCCACCATGGCGTCACGCATGGTATTCTGCTGGTAGAGGAAGCCGGGGTTGGTGCCGGGCTCCACGTCAAACCAGTTGCCCCATTCATCCACAATCAGGCCCACCCGCTTCTGGGGGTCGTACCGGTCCATGATCTGGCCGTGGCGGGTCACCAGTTCTTCCATCTTGGTGGAATGCACCAGGGTGCGGTAGTATTCTTCGGTATTGAAGCCGGTGGCAGCACGCTTGTCTTCCCACTGGTCGCCGCACACGGTGTAATGATGCAGGGACAAACCGTCCATATACCCGCCGGCCCGCTTCATCAGCACTTCCGTCCAGTTATAGTCGTCCCCGTTGGGGCCGCAGGCAATGCGGAAAAGCCGGTTCTTGCCGTAATTGCGGCAATAGGTCTGATACCGGCGGTATTCATCGGCGTAAAATTCCGGGCGCATGTTGCCGCCGCAGCCCCAGCTTTCGTTGCCCACGCCCCAGTATTTCACGTTGAACGCTTCCTTGCGGCCGTTCTTCCAGCGCTGCTTCACCACGGAGGAATCCCCTTCGCTGTTGAGGTATTCCACCCATTCCGCCATTTCACGGACGGTGCCGCTGCCCACGTTGGCATTGATGTAGGGTTCGCAGCCGATCTGCTCGCACAGTTCCATAAACTCATGGGTGCCGAAGGAATTGTCTTCCACCACGCCGCCCCAGTTGGTGTTCACCATGCGCTTTCTTTCTTCCTTGGGGCCGATGCCGTCCTGCCAGTGGTATTCATCGGCAAAGCAGCCGCCGGGCCAGCGCAGCAGCGGCACCTGAATCTTCTTCAGCGCTTCCACCACGTCGGTGCGCATGCCCTTCTTATTGGGAATTTCGCTGTTTTCCCCCACATACAGGCCCTGATAGATGCAGCGGCCCAGATGCTCGGAAAAATGGCCATAGATGTTTTTATTGATGGTACCCTTGCTGCGGCCGGGATCCAGACAAATTCTGTTCATATCTTTTTCCTCTTTACAATCATTCGTTTATTGTTCGGGCTTGGGAGGAATGGCATCATAGTCGCAATACTGCATCATGGCCAGAACGATATCGTAGGTGGGCCATTCCATCTTTTTGCGGTCAAAGATACCGAAAAGCTCGCCGTTTCCGGTGAAGCCGTTGTTGTCCCACCAGCAGCAGGTCATCCCCCGGGCGGTGGCCGCGGCAATATAGTAAGCAGCAAAGTTCACCCGATCCTGCAGGTTATTGCCCTTGTTCCGGGCACCGAATTCGCCGATCACCACCGGGATGCCGTTCACAATATACTTTTTGTACAGCCGGTTCATGAAGGTGGCAATTTCCGTGGTATCGCCGGGGAGGGTATTGTCAAAGGTGTTCTTGCCGCCGGCAGCCAGGGCGAAATTGTAGGGCGTATAAGCGTGCACGGAAATGATGATCTTGTTATCCGCCGTGTCTTCCGGCATTTTGAACCATTCACCAATCACGTTATCGGGATTGGCCGCATAGCCGGGCACCATCAGGTAACGGTCCGCATTGTTGCCGCCGCTTTGCCGCACCGTGTCCACAAACAGCTGGTTCAGCTTGTTGATGCAATCCGCCGATTCAATGCAGTCGGGCATGATTTTATTGTAGCTCCATTCGTAAGCGGAACCCACCATTCTGGGCTCGTTCATGGATTCAAAGATCAGGTGATGATCATAGTCCTTAAACCTTTCCGCCACGGTACTCCACAGGGTTTTCATGAATTTTTCGGAATTTTCATATTCCGCCGCCGTGGGGAAGCAATAGCCCTGCACCATATCGTGATGGCTGTTGAGGATCAGGTACATATCCAGTTCCATGGCCCAATCCACCACTTCCTGCACACGGTTCAGCCAAGCTTCGCTGACGGCAAAGGTTTCCTTGTCCATATGATC
>JAZNOW010000010.1:0-33769 GCA_045589355.1 Clostridia bacterium | reverse complement strand
GCCAGTTGACCGCTCCGACGATCTCAAATGGCAGCCGGGTGAAGTATACCGGTTCCGCTTTCGACTTTTCGGGGCGCTGCCCCTGGGTATCCACACCATCCGTGTGATGCGCTTTGACCAAGCCGCTGGCATCATCTACACAGAAGAATCCAATCCCCTTGTGCCGGTGTGGAATCACAAGATCATCCTGACGCCCATCGACCATGACCACACAGGATATACGGACGAAGTGGAGATCCACGCAGGCTGGAAAACGCCTTTCGTGTGCCTGTGGGCCAAGCTGTTTTACGCCCATCGGCAAAGAAAATGGATCCGTCTGCTCCATGAACACAAATAAAGGAGAGTACAAACGATGAAAACCGTCACCCCCGAAGCCTGCAAAAAGATCATCCGCCGCAAGCCCATCACGAAAAGCCTGTACAATGGTTTTGTAAAAAGCGGCTGGGAAGCCCACCTGCCTGCCGTGTATGACCGTGCCGCTTCCCTGTTTGCGGACAATGCCTCTGCCAGCCCTGCCCTGCAGATGCACCTGAACCAGCTGCTGCCTATGATCGCCCTGTACGAAAAGGCGGTGGAGATCACCGGAAGCGTGGAAGGGGCATTGGCCTTCACGGAAAAGTGGGCGTTCATCGAAACGGAAAAGATGATGAAGTTCGCCCGCGGCCTGATGAAGCTGGGGCTATACAAACTGATGCCCTCCCTGTGCAGCAAAATGCTGGACAGGATGTTCGGCGAAGCAGCCGGTTTCAAATACCGCCTTGTGCCGGATGCTCCGAAATTCGCAGTGGATATGCTGCACTGCCCCTACTTTGAAACCTGCAAGAAGTACGGCTGTCCGGAGCTGACCCACATTTCCTGCCGTGCCGATGATATCACCTACGGCAACCTGCACAAAAATCTCATCTGGGCCCGCACCCAAACCCTGGCCGGCGGCGGCAGCTGCTGCGATTTCCGGCTGCATGTGAACAAAGCAAAGGAGTAAATATGCGGATTTTGATCTACGGCGCAGGTGTGATCGGGTGCCTGTATGCGGCATTGTTTGCCCAAGCGGGCATTGACACCACAGTGTACGCCCGTGGCAAGCGGCTTGCCATGTTCCGGGAAAGGGGCCTCAAGTATGCCAGGGGAAAACGAGTGGCGCAAGCGAATGTGCGCATCGTTGATAAAGTCGCACCCGATGACGTGTACGATTTTGTTTTCCTGACGGTGAAGGAAAATCAGGTGCATACAGCCCTGAAGGAACTGCGGGAAAACACCAGCTCCACCATCGTGACCATGGTGAATACCCTTGAGCCCTATTCCGCATGGGAAGCCCTGTGCGGCGAAGGTCGGCTCCTGCCCGCCTTCCCCGGTGCAGGCGGCAGCTTTGAAGGGAATGTGCTCCACGCCGCTTTGACTCCCCGGCTTGTACAGCCCACCACCTTCGGCGAGATCGGCGGCAGGCAAACCGAAAGAAGCCGCCGGTTGGCTGCATTGTTTCGCCAAGCACATATCCCGTGTCAGATCGTTGCGGATATGCATGTATGGCAACTTTGCCATCTGGCCATGGTGGTGCCCATTGCCGATGCCTATTACGAAGCAAAGGTTCCCGAGAAGGCCGGCGAGGATAAGCAGCTGATGCAGCGAACAGCACAACGGATGCAGCAGAACTTCCTGCAGCTGAAGCACTTCGGCGTAAAGCTGTCACCAAAGAAAATGCATCTGTTCCACCTACTGCCAATGGGACTGCTTAGCTTCGGACTTCGGCTCGTTTTCCGCAGCCGCTTCGGGCACACCTTCATGTATAAGCATTCCATGAATGCGCCGGATGAAATGCGGCAGCTGCATGAGCAATTTTATGGGTATCTTGATAAGCTCGGCAAAAGGAACATGATCACAAAAGAGGATAAGGAGGAACGTTACCATGACTAAGAACGTAAACCCCAAGCTGTTTCTGTTCGGTGCCTTCGGCCACCTGCTGTGCTGGCTGGGCGGTGATCTGCTATTGTACTTCATGCCCGGCGGCCCGCTGAATGTAATGGGCCTGTTTGATTATGAAACCACCGCCGTCATGCTAGAGGGTGCGTCCGCCCTGCAGTTTACGTTGAGCGGCGTGTTCGGCGTGATTGCCATGATGGTCATCATGCCCGGCTATTTCCAGATTGCCAACTTCCTGAAGCCGGTTTCGGAAAAATCTGCCCGCATCGTGCAGGTGGGCACGGCGCTGACCTGCGTTGCCGGGGCGGTGATGCACTTCACCTGCACCAGCATGCTGTGGCATTTCGTCAAGGCCGGCGCAACGGAGGCGGCCCACAGCATCATGCTGAGCTACTTCTTCGAAACCGCCGCCACCTCCGTCATGTGCAACATCGGCGTATTTCTGGTGTGCGTGACGCTGTTCATCTCCGTTTTCAAACAGAAGACCTGCCTGCCCAAGTGGGCCTGCGTGGTCAACACGCTGCCCTTCACCGTGGTAGCGACCATCATCTTCGCCGGCATGGGCGCCATGAACGTGGGCAGCTGCCTGATGTTCTTCGGCCTGTATTTCTTGATGAAAAAATACGCTGATACCTGAACAAGTGAACATAAAGAAAAGCTGCACCGAGATAAAGATGCAGCTTTTTTCCTGTTCGGCACCGGAAAAAATCCCGGTGTTCTTTTCTTATTTGGCCAGCCGGATCACATTCCAGCTGGCGGCAGGCAGCACAATGCCTTCCTTATCCGCCGCCACATCGTGGGGCTTCACTTCGTTGGGGTTCTTTTCGGTATTGATGGCCTTCACGTCATCATGGTGCAGCACGGAATGGCCGACCACCTTTATCTCCCCGAAGGAGCGCAGGTCGGCATCCAGCAGCACGTCTTCCTGCAAATCCCGGTTTACCGCAAAAATGACCACTTCCCCGTTTTCGTTCAACACCGCAGCGGCATCCACCACCGGCACGTCGCAATAATGCTTGGTGTCAAATTTTTCGCAGGTCAGCTGGGGCAGCAGGCTCTTGCCCCGGCCCATGGTGCTGGCCTGCATGACGGGGTAGAAAATGGTCTGGGCCCAGGCGCCGCCTTCCTTGCTGGTCATGATGGGGGCGATCACGTTCACCAGCTGCGCCAGGCAGCCAATCTTCACCCGGTCCGCGTTCTTCAGCATGGTGATCAGCATCAGGCCCACCAGCAGCGCATCTTCGAAGTTGTAAATATCCTCCAGCAGCGGCAGGGCGTTGCCCCAGGGCTCCGTCTTATACAGGTCCTGATCCTGCTGGTTGGAGTGGTACCACACGTTCCATTCGTCCAGGCTCAGGTGCACCTTCTTTTTCGCATGCTTCTTGCCCTTCACCGCATCGCAGATAGCCGCCACCGTCTTGATGAAATCATCCAAATCCAGCGTGGAGGCCAGGAAATCGTTGGTGTCGTTGTGGGGATTGCCGTAATAGCGGTGCAGGGACACATAGTCCACGTTATCATAGCATTCCGTCAGCATCTGGTATTCCCATTCGCCGAAGGTGGGCATGCCGGTGCCGGAAGAACCGCAGGCCACCGTTTCGATGGAGTCATCGGTCCATTTCATCATCTTGGACGCTTCGTTGGCAATGCGGCCGTATTCCACGGCGGTCTTGGCGCACATCTGCCAGGGGCCGTCCATTTCGTTGCCCAGGCACCAGAGTTTGATATTGAAGGGGTCCACAGCACCGTTTTTGATGCGCAAATCACTCCAATAGCTGCCGCCCTTATGGTTGGCATACTCCACCACGTTCCGGGCCGCATCGGGCCCCCGGGTGCCCAGATTCACGGCATACATCACTTCGGTGCCCGCCGCCTTGGCCCAGGCGCAGAATTCATGCAGGCCCACTTCGTTGGTTTCGGTGGTTTTCCAGGCCAGGTCCAGCCGCTTGGGCCGGTCCGCCACCGGGCCGATGGAATCTTCCCAATGAAAGCCGGACACAAAATTCCCGCCGGGATAGCGCACGATGGGCACGTTCAGCTGGTTCACCAGTTGGATCACATCCTTGCGGAAGCCCAGTTCATCCGAAGTTGGATGGCCGGGCTGCCAGATGCCGGTATACACGGCGCGTCCCAGATGCTCAATGAAGGAGCCGTAAATGCGCTTGTCAATATCGGAAATCACATAGTCCTTATCCAGGATCAGCTTGGCTTTTTTCATCAGAATTCTCCTTTACCTTTCAAAAAATGATCCGTTCTTTTCTGTATTCATATTATTTGACGCCGCGTCCTCTTTGTCCTGCCCAAAATGGGTACCGCTGATTAATTTTCCATTGAATCCACACAAAAAACCGGGAAGCATGCAACTGTTTCCCGGCCATGGATCATTTTGTTCTCACGGTATAGCCTTCTGTAACAGGCTTCAGCGTCACCTGAGGATCGGCGGAAAGAAGGTTTTTTCCCTCGCAATACAAGGGATACAGCCCCTCCGCTTCCAGTGCCTTCAGCCCGTTTTCATCCAGCGTATCCGCCGCATAGAACGGCATCAGCCGAAGGGCCGCTTCGGCGCAGCTCATCTCCCGGCTGGTGGCAAACAGCACAGGCACCGCCGCCTTGCACAGGCCGTCCTTTTCGTCCAGATACGCCGTGCGGGTATCGCCGTTTGTGAACTGATAGTAATACAATTCTTTCCGTGCGTTGAAAGGCATGCTGTGCATCTGCACCAGTGCCGTGCCCCCCATAACCTGCACGTCCGCCGCCTTTTCCACATGCGTGGCATCCACCGGGTTGTACAAAGGGGTGGTGTAGCTGATCTGACTTTCGGACAGGCACCGGGTATAGCCGTCATAGCTGGAAAGCATGCCCCGGTTATAGCCCGCTTTTTCGATGGTTTCTGCCAGATAGTCCACAATGAACGCATCCTGAAGCAGGTACAGGTCCACAAAATCCACAATGCCGTTTTCCCGGGCAAAAGCCAGATAGCTTTCCGACACATACAGCTGCACCGTATTGTCCCCCATCAGCTGCACCTGCACATGGGCAGGGTCGGCGGCAAATTGGGCCACCGCCTGCAGATAGGCTTTCTGGTCCTCATTCTGATAGGGATCAAAGCTTTCCGTTTCCCAGTCTTCCGTACAGAAAAAGATGCTGTGGTATTCCTGGAAAGCAGGCCCCAGGTACATGTACCGGCTGCCCGTCTTTTCCACCAGTTCAAAGGCCGCATACAACGCCTGCGGCACCTGCACCGGTTGGTTGGGCCGGCGGTTCAGGTAATACAGGTTGTTGTACGTCAGGGATGCTTCCCGGGCATTGAAAATCTGGTACGCATCTTCCGTCGCTTTGGTGTAAAGCATGGATAGTTCTTTGTTTTCCGCCGCTGCATTTGCGCCGCTGCCCCCCAGATAATACTGGAAGGTGAAGTCCTGAGCGCAATTCATTTCAGAGGCGCTGGTTGCCTCAATCACACGCCAGCCTTTTTCCACTGTCACCAGTGTGCTGATCGCGTAGGTAAAAGCCCCCAGCGCCACCAAAATTGCAACGATCAGAAGCACAATCCGCTTCTTGGTTCCGCCCTCTTTTACCTCCACCTTTTCCACAGGCTTCGGCTGGTTGGCGGAACGTTCCGCTGCATATCTTTTCATTTTTTACTCCGTTAAATGATTGCCAGGATCAGGAAAATGGCAAACAGCACCAGGATCACGCCGTAGAAGATCAACCCGGCGATGGCGCCCTTGCGGCATGCCTTGTAGTTGCGGTAATGCTTCTTCTTTTTGAAGAACCAGCCGCCCAGGAAGCCCAGCAGGGGCAGCAGGAAGCTGAGGAACACATACCACTTGCTGCCGGTATCGTGAATGGGGGCGTTGAGGAAATCCTGGTCGATTTCCACCGCTTCCTTCTCGCTCGCCGGTGCTTCTTCCCCGGGCTGCAAAATGGTAACAGACTTGAGGGGTTCGCCCTTTTCGCGCAGCGCCTTGTATTCTTCAATTTCCTTCTTGTTGCCGTACACATAGTGGCCGTGGCCGATATCGGTCAGTTCCGGCTTGTCCTCGCTGTAATCATGCACAGAAGGATCGTACGTAAACAGCACCTTGTTCTTCTCCAGGATGGGATCCGGGATGGGAATGGCGGAAATGAGGCTGCGGGTATAGGGGTGCAGGGGGAAGTCAAACAGTTCTTCCGTTTCGGCAATTTCCACAATATCGCCCTTGTAGATAACGGCGATACGGTCGGAAATGAAGCGGACGATGGACAGGTCATGCGCGATGAAGAGGTAAGTCACTTCCCTTTCCTTCTGGAACTTCTTCATCAGGTTCAGCACCTGGGCACGGATGGACACGTCCAGAGCGGAGATGGGCTCGTCGGCAATAACCAGTTCGGGCTCCATAACCATGGCGCGGGCCAGGCCGATGCGCTGACGCTGGCCGCCGGAGAATTCGTGGGGATAACGGGTGAGGTGCTCAGGCAGCAGGCCCACTTCGTTGATCATGGTTTCCACTTTGCGCACGCGGTCCGCTTCGTTTTCGAAAAGGTGGAAGTTGTACAAACCTTCGGAAATGATGTAGTCCACCGTGGCGCGTTCGTTCAGGGAAGCGGCAGGATCCTGGAACACCATCTGGATGTTGCGGATCACTTCCCGGTCCAGAGAACGGGGAATTTTGCCGGAAATGCGCACGCCTTTGTAATCAATTTCGCCGGCAGCGCAGGGGTTCACGCGGATCACGGCGCGGCCGATGGTGGTCTTACCGGAACCGGATTCGCCCACCAGGGAGAAGGTTTCGCCCTTGTAGATATCAAAGCTGGCATTCTTGACGGCCTTTACGGCGTTATCGCCTTTGCCGAAGGTGATATCCAGGTTTTTGATGGACAGGAGCACTTCCCGTCCGTTTTCAGCAATGGGTCCATGCTCCGGCAGATGGGAAGCATTGACGCTGTTTTGATTTACTTTATTGCTCATCAATCATCCCTCCTGTCAGATATTGAAAGCTTCCATCAGCTTTTCATGGATATTGTGGATGGCATCCGGCTTATCCACCTTGGGCGCACGGGGATCCAGCAGCCAGGTCTTGGCATAATGGGTATCCGTCACCCGGAACATGGGCGGATCCAGCAGGGTGTCGATCTTCATGCAATAGGGATTACGGGGCGCAAAGGGATCGCCCACGATCTTGTTGTACAAAGAGGGCGGCGTACCGGTGATGGAATAGAGCTTGGTGTTCTTCTGGGCCAGCTGGGGCAGAGAAGAAAGCAGCGCCCAGGTGTAGGGGTGGCGGGGATCGAAGAACACTTCGTCCACCTTGCCCACTTCCACGATCTGGCCGGCATACATCACCGCCACGCGGTCCGCCACGTTGGCCACCACGCCAAGGTCATGGGTGATGAACACGATGGTGTAGTTGAATTCCTTCTGCAGGTCCTTCAGCAGCTTCAGAATCTGGGCCTGGATGGTCACGTCCAGAGCGGTGGTGGGTTCGTCGCAGATGAGGATCTTGGGCTGGCAGGACAGGGCAATGGCAATAACGATGCGCTGACGCATACCGCCGGAATACTGGAAGGGATAATCGTCAAACCGCTTTTCGGGGTTGGGGATACCCACCTTGCCCATCAGTTCCAGGGCACGGCCGCGGGCTTCCACTTCAGAGCAATTCTGATGCTTGATGATGATGGAAGTGATCTGCTTGCCGATGGTGATGATGGGGTTCAGGCTGGTCATGGGGTCCTGGAACACGGTGGCAATTTTCTTACCGCGCACCTGGGTCCAGTCGTTGCCGTCCTTCAGCTTGGCCAGGTTGATCACGCAATGGCCGTGCAGCCTGTTTTCCGTCTTATCGGAATACTTCACACGGAAGGTGACCTTATCAAACAGGGCGTTGAGCACGTCGTCATTGGTCAGGTCCTTGCCCTGCTTCATGGCGGCCTTCATTTCTTCCAGCAGGCCACGGATGCACTTGTTGCGCTTCACCGTGGCGTACCGGCCCACGGACAGGTAAATTTCATAAGCCAGTTCCGTGTTGCGGGCCTTCTTTTCTTCCGAAACGGGGGCGGCAATTTCACCGGCATACTTTTCCTTCAGGGCGGACAGCTTCTTTTCATATTCCGCAGCATACGCCGTATCAGCCTGAGCCGTCCGCTTCAGGGCAGCAATACGGTCCTGCTTGCTCTTTTGCAGCTGCTTGATCTTTTCGTCATATTCCGCAATCTGACGGGCGGTCTCCTTGATCTGTTCCTTTTCGGAGGAGGGATCAAAGGTCTGCTTCAGGTTGAAAGCTTCGGTGCGCTGGAAAACCAGTTCGCCGATGGTATCGTCCAGCTGCTTTTCTTCTTCGGCAGACAGCTGGCCGCGGGCAGCCTTTTCTTCCTTCAGCTGCTGGATGGCATTATAGGTCTGGGCGCCGTTTTCATAGGCGGAATAGCTGTTCAGCTTGGTTTCAATCTGGGCCACCTTGCTCCAGGCGCCCTTGTTCATGTTCACCACGGTGTCCACCAGTTCTTCGTCATTGAAGATGATATCGCCGTTGTCAATGAAGCCGTTGCTGTCCAGCATGCCGGCAAAGGTCTTGGTAAATACGGATTTACCGGAACCGGATTCGCCCACGATGGCGATGGATTCGCTTTCTTCAATATCCAGGGAAATGCCGCGGATGGCCGTCAGGATGCGGCCGCGCACATTGAACTTGACCACCAGGTCCTTAACGGAAAGCAATACTTTCTTATCTTCCATTACACTGCACCTCACATATGGGTTCTGGGGTCAGATGCGTCGCCCAGGTTCTGGCCGACCACATACAAAACCACCGTGATAATGGAAGCCACCGCAACGGGCGTCCAGAATTCGAACTGCCAGCCGGGGGTCAGCATGGCGTTTTCCGCTTCGTAGATCAATTTGCCCAAAGACATATCCGCCATACCCATGCCGATGTAGGAAAGGAACACTTCGTAGCTGATGTAGGAAGGAATTTCCGTAGCGGCCAGGGTCACGATAACGGAGGTCATGAAGGGCAGAATGTTCTTCATGGCAATGCGCAGGATGGGCGTGCCCAGGCAGCGGGAAGCCATGTTGTATTCGCGGTCGCGGATGATGATAACCTGGGTGCGGATAAAGTAGGCAATGCCCAGCCAGCCGGTAATGGTCAGCGCGAACACCATGGTCCAGAAACCGGCGGAGAAGATCAGCACCAGCACGGAAATGAACAGGATGTAGGGCACGTTACCGATGATGTTGTACACCTGGGTCATCACCATGTCCACCTTCTTGGAAAAGCCCCACACGGCACCCAGAATGATACCGACGGTCATGTTGATCAGGGCGCAGATGAAGGCCATGGAGATGGAAATCTTGGCGCCGTTCCACACGGCGTCAAAGGTGGGTTCGCCGGATTTGCCGGCACCGAAGATCCACTTCAGGTTGAAGCCGTACTTTTCAATGGCAGCGGCAGGGCTGAGATGCTTGCCGGTGGGGTCCATCAGATATTCAAACTGATCATAGGGCACCAGGGCGGGGTACACAAAGGTAAACACCAGCAGCAGCGCAAACAGGCTCAGGATCACAACGTTGATCTTCTTCTTGAAGAACACACGGAACACACTGCGCCAGTAGGAATACCGGGGAGCCGTGATCTTTTCCGATTCCAGGTCGTTATGGTCCACCCGGGAAAAGAGCTCCTCTTCAGACATATTCAGTTCATCGAATTTCATCAGTTCGTTATTCATATCACATTACCTTGCTTTCGATGTAAAGGAGATTCTCGGGTCAACCAGAGACATCAGGATATCACCCAGGATGAGGCTGGTGATGGAAAGGAGGGCATAGAACAGCGTCATACCCACGATAACGCCGTTGTCATACATGTTGATGGCCTTGGTCAGCAGGTTACCGGCGCCGGGCACAACATACACGCGTTCGGTGATGATGGCGCCGGTCAGGGAGTACAGCACCGTACCGGGCATACCATGCACCATGGGGATGATGGCGTTCTTGAGGATGTGCTTGCGGAAAATTTCCCCTTCGGAAAGACCGCCGCTGCGGGCGAACTTCACATAGTCGCTGTTCATCTGGTCAATCATGTAGCGGCGCAGCCACTTCATCAGGTTGGCCACAGAAGGCAGGGCCAGGGAAACGATGGGCAGGATGTACATCAGCCAGCTGCCCTTGTCGATGTCGAAGGTGGTGGGCAGGCCGAAGGCGCCGCCGATGGCCTTAAAGAGGAAGATGTAGGCCAGGGAGGGCACGGCGATGATGAAGACGATGTAGATGGTGCCCAGCTTATCCACCAGCTTATCCTTCTTGCGGGCCATCATGATGCCCAGCGGCACGCCCAGCGCATACGCCATGATGGAAGAAATGATGCCGATCACGAAGGAGAAGCCCACCTTGGATTTTGCGTTCTTCACCGTGGAGGTGGAGGTGTAATCGTCCAGGAAGCGGTCCTTGTTCACCATGCTGGCTTCCCGGCTGCCGGGAATGTACACAGCCGTGTGCAGATCGTCCGCGCTCTCTTCCGTAAGGCCGGTGGGATACGTAACGGAGGACAGCACATAAGAACCCTGGGGAGCGATCATGGTTTCAAATACGTCCACGCCCAGGTTCACGGCGTAGGATTTGCCCAGGTTGATCTGCACCAGGTTCTGATGGATAAAGGGGAAGGAATCGGTGAAATATAACAAATACTTGTGCCGGGTGCCATTGCCGATGATGGCGGGAGAGAACTTTTCGCCGCCGTAAACCGGGTCGTTCCAGGTGAAGGTAAGGCCGCGGTTTTCAATGTCTTCCTGCACATAGTGAATATTGTCCACGCTAATGATGCCGGTGAAATAATTCCACAGGCGGCCCAGAAGGGGCTTGTCTTTGTAGGCAAACAGCTGCTGCTGCCCGCCGGAAACATACTTTTTGGGGCTCTGCATTTTTGCAGGCAAACGAACCACTTTGTAGCCCTGGGCTTCATAGTGGTCTGTGAACTGCTTCACATACTGCGCCTGCAGTTCGGTGTCATTTTCAGCCTTCTTGCCGAACTTGATGGCGTCCTTGTGCGCATCCGCATCAATTTCGCCCTTGGCAAGCAGGTCGTTCATGTAGTCGGCATAGGGCACATAATCCAGATACCCATATTCCTCCCACATGCGGTACATGTATACTTCTTTCTGATTATTGCCCAACTGCTTGTAAGTAGGGTCCATGGCAAAAATCAGCTGTCGGTCCAATGCGGAATAAATCAGCAGCATTACGATGCCGACAACGATCACCACAGAGACCAAACTGTGCAGAATACGCTTAATCAGATATTTCGTCATAATCTCATCTCTCGATTAGTACGATACGGGGGCGGCAAAATGCCGCTCCCGTATCGCTGATTTTTTTAGACCGTTAAACGATCAGTTTTTCGATATTAGAAGATACCGATGCACTTGATCATGTAGCCGGCATAGTCGGGCAGGAAGGTATCCAGATAGGTCTGGGGATCGCCGTAGTCGGGGCCCCAACCAGACAGATCGTAGATATCGTAGTTGGCTTCATAACCATAGTTGGTGTAGTAGCCGGCATAGTACCATTCAGCGGTGGTTTCGCAAGCAACCTTGTTCAGCACCACGGAGCCGCCCAGCACTTCTTCGATGGAAGCGCGGCACACTTCAGCCTGGTTGGTGTAGCCGGTGTGAGCGGAGTAGTAGGGCAGATCCAGGTAGATGGGCTTTTCGGGGCTGATTTCCACGCCTTCGGCAGCCAGTTCGGCGATAGCCAGATCCAGTTCAGCCTTGGCAGCTTCGGGGTTGTACCAACCGTCGAAACCGAAGGAAGCGCCCATGCCGCCTTCAGCGGTGGGATCCCAAACCTTGATGGCAACGTTGTCAGCATCCAGCTGAGCCTGCATGATGGCGCCGTAGTAGGTGCCGGCGGGGAAGGTGGTGTCCACGCCATTGATGGCGACGGTCACGTCTTCTTCCAGGGCCACGAAGTTACCGGGAGTGTAGGAGTTGATCAGAGCGGCATACTTCAGTTCTTCACCAACAGACTGGGCGTTGCGGGTGGCGCGGTCGATGGACATGGCCACGGCACGACGGAAGTGCACATTCTGCATGGCCTTCATGGTGCGGGCAGCGTCTTCGGGGGTCTGGGGGGAGACAACCTTACCGTCGTTGGTGTTGGCCATGGCGGTACGATAGATGTTCAGGAAGCCCATGTAAGAAGTAGCGTTGGTGGAGGTGGTGTAGTTGAACTTGTCGAACCAGCCATCCTGACGGGCCACTTCCAGAGCGTTGGAGTTCAGGCCGGCGCCGGCGATGACGTTGGCCTTCATGTCGTTGTAGGCCTTCAGAGCATCAGAACCATCGTTGTACTTCCAGGTGATGGTCTTGATGTTGATGTTGTCCTTGTTCCAGTAGGATTCGTTGGCGGTGAAAACGATGGTGTTTTCGGGGGTCAGGTTGGTGACCAGGTAGGGACCGCAGTAAGCGATGTGGGAGGGATCCTTACCATACAGGTAGTTTTCGGAATCGGGAGCATATTCTTCGCCGAAACCGCCGCCCTGGGACACGAAGTATTCACGGCTCATGGGAGCGAACACGGAGTAGCCCAGCATGGTCATGAAGTAGGGAGCGGGAGCTTCCAGGGTGTACTGCAGGGTGTATTCGTCAACAGCCTTCACGCCAACTTCGCTGAAGTCGGAGATTTCGCCGTCGATGTAAGCCTGAGCGTTCAGGATGGCGCAGCCGCCCTGATTGCCAACCAGGTATTCCAGGCCGCCCATGGCGTCCAGCATGTGGTGCATACCGGCAACGAAGTCGTCAGCGGTCACGTCGTCCACCTTACGGCCCTGAGAGTCAACCCACACCAGGCCTTCACGGATCTTGAAGGTGTACACGGTGCCGGTTTCGTCCACAGACCATTCGGTAGCCAGAGCGGGCTGCATCACGTTTTCGATGTCATATTCCACCAGACCGTCGAAGGTGTTGCAGATAGCTTCGCTGTCAGCAGCACGGGAGGTGGCCAGCACGTCCCAGGTCTTGGGGTCGGAGGAGTAACCCAGAGCATATTCGGTGTTCAGGGTGTAGCCCTTGCCGGCCAGGTAATCCTTAGCCCACTGTTCGTAGGTGCCGGTGCCCTTCAGTTCGGCATACTTGGCTTTCATTTCGTCGCGTTCGGCGGTGGTCAGGGGATCTTCGTTCACGATCAGAGCTTCGTGATAGCGGGAAGAATCCAGGCCCCACAGAGCGGGAGACACGGTGTAGGGAGCAACACGGCCGATGGCGTAGTTACCACCCTGGGAAGTGGTGGGATACATAACGGCGGAAGCCATCAGCTTGGCTTCGGCGATAGCCATCAGGGCGTAACGGACGGAAATGTTTTCCACTTCGTCACGGCCAGCCATGTAGGTGGTGTAGAATTCACCGAGGATCTTGTTGTACAGCTCGGTGGAGGTGGCGCCGTAGGCTTCCACGTCGAAGTCTTCAGCGAAAGCGAAAGACACGGAAGTCAGCGCGAGGACCAGGGCCAGGATCATAGCCAGAGTCTTCTTCATGATTCAGGTTCCTTTCTTTTTTTTATTTTTGAATCCGTTACCCAAACGGATCAATTGCGGACATTATTATACCATACATCCCACCTGATGCAAAACATATTTTATGCCAAAATTGTATTTTTTTTGTATTTGCATAGTTCAAATTGGTTTTTTTGTGTACATTTACTATGCATTTGGCGTGTAATCAACCATATTATACATCTATTTTCGTATCTCCTCCGTTTACGCACGCTTGCCGGGGATGAAAACAGGCCTCTGTTTCGTTTTGGTTTGTGCCCTGTACTTTGGGGGCAAAACATGCTATAATGGTACCCGTTATGAATGAAAGACAAGGAGGTGCACCGTGGACAGAACCCCTTTTGACCCCCAGGAGGAAATGAACGTTTCTTACCCTCCCCAGCAGGAAATGAACGGTGACCCTCAGGAAGAAAGCTATTATCCGGAATACCCCGCCTATCCCGGGCCGGAAAACGCCTACGAAACCACCTGGGCCAACGAACCGGAAGAAGAGGATGAAGAAAAGCCAAAGAAGCGCACCATCTTCAAGCCCCGCACCCGCAAGCCTTCCTTTATATTGGGCGTGATCATCAACTCCGTCCGGATGCTGGTCTTGTTCATCCTGCTTTTCGGCCTGGCCGGCGTAGGCGCAGTGGTGGGCATCGCCAAGGCATACATGGATTCCGCTCCCACCCTGGACCTGGCCGCCATTGACGATCAGGCGCAGACCTCCTTCATCTATGACGCCCAGGGCAACCTGATCACCGATTACCGGGGCACGGAAAACCGCATCATGGTTTCCATCAACGATATGCCGCCCTACCTGCAGTATGCCTTTGTGGCCGTGGAGGACGCCCGCTTCTACACCCATAACGGCGTGGACGTCAAGCGCATCATCGGCGCCTTCTTCACCAACTTCACCACCGGCTCCAACCAGGGCGGCTCCACCATCACCCAGCAGCTCATCAAAAACACCCTGCTCTCATCCGAGCAATCCTATAAACGCAAAATTCAGGAAGCCTACCTGGCCATGCAGCTGGAAACCCGCTACACCAAGGAGCAGATCCTGGAAGCATACCTGAACACCATTTATCTTGGCGAAGATTATTACGGCGTGAAAGTGGCCGCCAACGGCTATTTCGGCAAGGAAAACCTCTACGACCTGACCATCCGCGAATGCGCCATGCTGGCCGGTATGACCACCAACCCCTACTACTATAATCCCCGCCGCAATTTCTACACCCGCCAGAGCGAAACCACCGATTACGCCGCCATCACCAACGAGCGCACCAATTACGTGCTGCGGTGCATGTACGAAAACCAGTTCATCACAAGGGAGCAGTTCGAGCAGGCCATGAACCCCGAAAGCGCCCATGTGCTGGAACAATCCCCCGAAAGCACCGCCCTGTACCCCTACCCCCACTATGTGGAATATGCGGTGCGGGACGTGGTGCAGACGCTGCTGGCCCTCAACGGGCTGGAAAACACCTCCGCCAACCGCAATAAAATGGAACACGAGCTGCGCACCGGCGGCTACCATGTGTACCTGGCCCTGGATACCGAAATCCAGCAGACGGTGGAAAACACCCTGGCCAATTACAGCGATTATCCCGCCCTGCGGGACCCCTCCGATAAAATCTACCGGGCCCGGAACGCCGACGGCACCTACGACGAGATCATCCAGCCCCAGGCGGCGGCCGTGGTGCTGGACTGGCGCACCGGCGAACTGAAGGCCATTGTGGGCAGCCGCACGCCCCCCACCACCCGCAAGTCCCTCAACCGGGCTGCCGATATGAACATGCCCGTGGGCTCTTCCATCAAGCCCATCGCCGTGTATGCCCCCGCCATTGAAATGGGCGCCGGCAGCGGCACCATCCTCCACAACATGGCCCTGCCCATCCGGGGCTGGACGGGCGCCGGCGGAAAGGATTCCTGGCCCCAGAACTACGGCGGCTCCTCCTACCGCGGGCCCGAAACCATCCGCACCGCCCTCACCAAATCCGATAACACCGCCGCCGCCTACGCCCTGATGCACTTTGTGGGCGTGGACCGCAGCTACGACTACCTGCTGCAGCTGGGGGTGGACCCCGACAACATCAACAAAACCCCCTTCGGCCTGGCGCTGGGCTCCAGCGGCATCACCCCCATCGATATGACGGTGGCCTTCGGGGTGCTGGCCAACGGCGGGGTGTACCAAAGCCCCATCACTTTCCTTGGCATTGCCGACAGCGACAAAAACATCCTCTGGGATTCCCACGCCAATCAGGTGCGCCGGCAGGTGTTCAAGCCTTCCACCGCATGGCTGACGGTGGATATCCTCAAAGACGTGATCAATAAGGGCACCGGCACCTCCGCCAAGATATCGGGCCAGACGGTGGCCGGCAAAACCGGTACCAATTCCGACCAGAAAGGCGTCTTCTTCACCGGCATGACGGGCTGGTACTGCGCTTCGGTATGGATCGGCCACGATAACTACAAAGCCCTTTCCTCCAAGACCACCGGCGGCAATAGCGCCGCCAAGCTGTGGAAAGCCTTCATGCAGCCCATCCATCAGGGCCTTGCCAACCGGGACATCATGGAAGGCAGTGCCTCCGACTACGGCCTGACCAAAGTAACCACCTGCGCCGTCAGCGGCCAGCTGGCCACCGATGCCTGCCGCAACGACGTGATGGGCTACGGCACCGTGACCGACTACTGGCCCCGGGATACCGTGCCCACCACCTCCTGCCAGATGCACTATACCCTGTCCGTCTGCAATGAAAGCGGCATGCTGGCCAGCCAATATTGCCCCTCCGTTTCCAACAAGGGCGTGGTGCTTTTGCCCCAGGGCCATCCCCTGTACGATTTCATCGGCACCGAATACCAGGATGTGCTGCAGGATTACCTTGGCGAATACGCCACCCTCCGCCTCACTTCCGACGCTGCCTATAACGCCCGGATCATTGAGCAGCGTACCTGCCCCTACCACGCGTCCGGCTCCACCTACCAGGATTACATCACGCAAAACACCCTCCTGCCCGATGCGCAGCGGCTGCTGAGCCAGGCCAACAGCCTGCTCGCCACCCTGCCGCCCAGCCATTTCGCATACAACGCGCTGGTGGAGGCCATCAATAACCTCTCCTCCGTCATCTACTCCAATCCCAGCCAGGATGCGCTGGTCAGCGCCATGAGCCAGCTGACCCTTGCCATGGCTGCGGCCCAATAAAACAAAAGCCGCCGGAGAATCCTTCTTCTCCGGCGGTTTTCTTTATGCCGTTATTTCATAATAGATGCACAGGTGGGTCTGCCCGCGGTAGGTCACTTCGTCCGTATCGGGTATTTTTTTCATACCCGCCTTTTCCATCACCCTTCCGGAAGCCGGGTTTGTTTCAAAATGCCCGGCCCGCACCGCAAAAAAGCCCTGTGCAAACAATTGGCCGATGGCGCATTGCAGCGCCTTTGTGGCATAGCCCCGCCCCCAGCATCGGGGATGGATCACATACCCCACTTCCACCCTTCCGTCCTTCTGCTCCACGTCGTTCAGAAAGCCGATCAGCGCATCATCCAGGTAGATCCCCCGCACAAAATGCCCTTCCTCCCGGGACAGGGCCATCAGCCGCAGGCACAGCTTTTCTGCCGCTTCTAGTGTATCAAAATCCGGCAGCATGTAGGTTTTTTTGATTTCTCCGTCCGTTACCAGCTCCCGCAGGGCCTGCATGTCTTCCCCGCGCAAAATGCCAAGGGTAATTTTTCCCTTTTCCTGCGTCATGCTCATTCCACCTTCAGTCCATGGCCGCTGCGCAGGGCAAAGAGCCATGTTTCCTTTACCGGCAGGCCGGTGATCTTTTCCAGCGCCTTTTTATACCACTGCATCTGCAGCCGGTAGCGGGAAAGAATCTCTTCATCCTCTGCCTTGTCTGTTTTGTAGTCCAGCAGCACCCAGCCGTCCCCGTCCAGATAGCACAGGTCGATCACCCCCTGGATGAGGGTGCCCCTTTCGCCCGTCAGGTTAAAGGCCCATTCCCGGTGCACCTGGGAAGAGCGCAGCATGCGCCTGCCCCATTCGCTTTCGAAATAGCCCTTCAGCCAGCGGATGTACACATATTTCCTTTCTTCTTTGGTCAGAAGATGCTTTTCTTCCAGCACGTCCAGCGCCCTGGCATATTCGCCCTGCCGGATCAGGTCCATATCCATTAGGCCCAGCACCCGGTGGGTCACGGTACCCCGGGCTGCCGGCGTCATTTCCTCCTGCGCAATAAAGGAAGGCACCGGGCTTTCCTCCTGCATGATGCGCTTGTCCGCCGGGGATTCCCATTCGTCCTCCGCCAGGCGGATCTCCTTCACCACCGCGGAAACGGACGTTTTCAGCGTTTCCCCCATTTCCGCCGGCCGCTCCATGCGCTGCCGTGTCAGGGCGGCAGGTGTTTCCGCCAATAGGGGCGGCGGGTCCATCTGCTGCCGGGGGGCAAAGGCATTTTCGTCCGCTTCTTCGTACGTCAACCGCCAGATGCTGCCGTTGGCCGCCTCAAACTGGCCTTCCTTTCCCCCTTCCAGGCTCTGCATCACCCAATCCAGCATGCACCCGGCATGGCCAGCGACGTAGGCGGTGGCCGGGCGGCTCCAGCGCTGCAGGGCCTGCTCCGGATGCTTGGGCGCACCCACAAGGATCAGCCTTTCTTCCGCACGGGTCATGGCCACGTACAAAAGCCGGGCTTCCTCCGCCCGCTTTTCCCTGTCCTCCATGCCCCTGAGGGCCGTCTGGGCACAGGTTTCCCGGGTCAGCCGGTTTTCGGCGTCCACAAACTTCAGCGCCGCGCCGTATTGCATGTGCAGCCGCAGGTTGTTTTCCCGGTCCCGGTTAAAATCCCGGGCCGTTTCCAGCAGGAACACCACCGGGAACTGCAGCCCTTTTGATTTATGCATGGTCAGGATGCGCACCACATCCTCGTTTTCGCCCAAAGTCTTTGCGGTTTTCATATCGTCGCCGCTGCGGATCTTTCCCGTTTCCCGCAGGAAAGCAGACAGCCCGTCCGCCGCCGCTTCCCCCTGTGCCCGCTCCACCAATAGGCGCAGGTTTGCCTGGCGCAGTTCTCCGTCTTCCATGGCGCCGGCGCGCATGTACAGCCCGGAATCCTCCAGCATCCGCCACAAAAGCCTGTCCAGGGGCAGGTTCACCGAAAGGAACCGCCAGTCGCTCAGCTGCTTCCAGGCCTTCCGGGCTTTTTCACCCAGTGCATTGTCTTTTTCCATCAGCTGCAAAAAGGCCTGATGGAAAGGCGCGCGGGGGGATTGATCCACCAGCCGGATGCGGGCCAGTTCTTCTTCCGTAAAAGCGAAGCAGGGGCAGCGCAGCGCACTGATCAGGGGCACATCCTGCAAAGGATTATCCACCACCCGCATCAGGTTCATCATATCCGTCACTTCCGGCAAGTCAAAGAACTGGGCGTCCGCATCGGAATAAACGGGGATGCCGGCATTTTGCAAAACCCTGGCAATATACGGCGCCCGGCCGGATGCGTTGCGGATCAGCAGCGCAATATCCCGGTACCGCAACGGCCGCAGGCCTTCTTTGCCCATCACCTGCACCGCTTTCATCATTTCCCGGATACGCTTTGCCACAAAGGCCGCTTCATAGCGGTAGGCCTTGGTCAACTCTCCCGTTCCTTCCTCTTCCCTGGGCCCGTGGAGCAGCACAATTTCCACCGGCGCACCGGCCCGCTTGTTGCCGCCGGGATAGAGCATGGCGTCTTTATCGTATTCAATTTCCGTTTCCTTTTCCCGCATGGCATGGCAAAACACCTGGTTCACCGCTGCCAGCACATTGTTGTCGGAACGGAAATTCTGCTGGAAGATGATCTTGCGGCACGGGGCGTCTTCCGCCTGGGAAAAGGTGTTGTATTTGTTCAGGAAAAGGGTGGGGTCGGCCAGGCGGAACCGATAAATGGATTGCTTCACGTCCCCCACCATGAACATCATGTTTTCCTGATGCAGGGCGGAAAGAATGGCCTCCTGAATGCCGGACACATCCTGGTATTCGTCCACAAACAGCGCGTCAAAACGCCCGGCCACATCCTTCCGGACCTGCTCGCTGCGAAGGGCTTTGAGGGTCAAATGTTCCAGGTCGCTGTAATCCAGGTAGTTGCGCTGCTGCTTGAAACGGAAGAAGGTGTCCATCAGCTTTCCGGTCAGCGCAAACAACGCCCGCAGGGAAGGCAGCGTGTGCAGAATATCCGCCGCCGCCTTTTCTTCATCCCGCGGCAATATTTTCCGGGCGTTATTGATCAGGTCCTTCCATTCATCCCGGGCCTGCCGGTACAGGGCCGTCAGGTTTTCATCCTCTTCCGGCGCCGCCTTCTTCGTGCTGAGCCGCTGGAACTGGGTGTCGCCGCCGCAAAGCCGGCCCTGACGGGCTGCCTGCAGCATTTCTTCCGTCAGCTGGGCGTCCATTTCCACCGTTTTCAGGTAGCGCTCCGGAAAGCCGGGCAGGCCGGCCATCTTTTCCATCTGCGCCATCTGCTCTGCCGCTCCGGAAAGGTGGGATGCGCTCATTTCCGTCAGCAGCGCCTTCCACCGCTCCAGGGCGTTTTCTTCGTCCGATACGGCTTTTTCCGCCCACGTTTCCCAGTCCGCCTGGGACAGCATGAATTTCTCCGCCTGGGACAGCATTTCTTCTATTTGCTTGTCTTCAAATTCGTCAATCAACCGCGCTTCATCCGGGGAAGGATTTGCATACATTTCCTCCAGCACCTGATCCACGGCCCGCTTGTGCAGGGCATCCAGCTTGTCCTGGTCAGCAATGCGGCACATGGGGTCAATGCCCACGGCTTCAAAATGCTCCCTCAGCAGCCCGTAGCAAAACACATGCAGCGTGCAGATGGAAGCCCGGGGCAGCAGCATGCGCTGCCTGTTGAGGTGGGCGTCCCCTTCTTCCTTTTCCAGCCGTTCACCGATGCGCTCCCGCATTTCACCGGCCGCCGCACGGGTGAAAGTAACGATCAGCATCCGGTCAATGCGCCGGCCCTCTTTTAAAAGGGAAAGCACCCGCTCCACCAGCACCGCCGTCTTGCCCGAGCCTGCCGCAGCGCTGACCAGTACATCTCCGTTTCTGGCGTCAATGGCCGCCTGCTGGGCTGTGGTAAACTGCATGTGTGTGCTCCCCTTTCTATGGTTTTCTCTTTCTTTCATTGTATCGCATTCGGGACAAAACCGCAAGTTCATCCACAGCTTTCATGGCCATACTTGCCAAGAAAGAAAAAAAGTGGTATAGTATCCTCGCAAGCGTTGATACGGCTCTTTTTCCGTCAAAGTGGCGTTTGCAGAAAAGAAAAAGGCCATCTTTTGAAAAAAAGTGGCGTATCGCTCCCATTTTTGTTCCAAAATGGAGGATTTTCGTTCTTTCCGTCGAATATCCCTTCAAAATCTTTCCAAGTAAGAGGAGATTCTTTTCATGGCAACGGTTCTGGACATCGGCGTCGATCTGGGCACATCCAGCGTCGTCATTCACGGCAAGGGCAAGGGCAGCGTGCTGAACGAGCCTGCCGTTATCGCCATCGACCGGGATACCCGGAACGTGCTGGCTGTGGGTGAAGAAGCGCACCGGATGCTGGGGCGTGCCCCCGGCAATATTCAGGTGATGCGTCCCCTGGCAGAAGGTATGATTGCCGATTTTGACCTGGCAAGCGCCATGCTGCGCTTTTTTGTGACCAAAGTGGTGGGCAAGCACCTTATCGGCGGTCCCCGGGTGCTTTTGTCCGTGCCCAACGGCGTGAACGAAGCGGAAAAGCATCAGCTCATTTCCGCCCTGTATGAAGCCGGCGCACGGCGCACCTTCCTGATGGAGCGGCCCATTGCTTCCGCCCTGGGTGCCGGCCTGCCCATCGGCGACGCCAACGGCCAGATGGTGGTGGATATCGGCGGCGGCGTAACGGAAATTGCCGTCACCTCCATGGGCCGCATCATGGTGCGGGAAAATGTAAAGCTGGGCGGCGACGCCTTTGACGACGCCATCATCCGCTACCTGCGCCGCAAGCACAATTTCCTGGTAGGCCCCATCACCGCAGAGGACATCAAAATCACCATCGGCTCTGTTATCGCAAGAAGCGAACAGTTCTATATGGAAGTCACCGGCCGCAGCCTGCTCACCGGCCTGCCCAAACTGATGCACATCACCAGCGACGAAATAACGGAAGCCATGGCCGGCCCGCTGCAGAGCCTGCTGGAAGCCATCCACGGCGTGCTGGAACACACCCCCGCCGAACTGGTGGGCGATATTTCCGAAGCGGGCATCGTGCTCACCGGCGGCGGCGCGCTGCTCTCCGGCCTGTGCGAAGCCATCCAGCTCTCCCTGAAAATTGACTGCCGCCTGGCGGAAGATCCGCAGGAATGCACGGCCCGCGGCTGCTGCATGACGCTGGAAAGCTGGCAGGAATACAGCCGCTTCCTGGGCGACCGCAAAAAACGATAAGCATAAGAAGACCGTCTCCGCACACAATACACGGAGACGGTTTTTCTATTTGATTTCCCGGGGGCTGCAGCCGTATTGCCTTCGAAAGGCTTTCAAAAATGCACTGTAATCCCCAAACCCTGCCTGCAGTGCCGCATCCCCCACGCCCTCCCCTGCCCGGATATGCTCAAAGGCATGGGTAAGCCGCTTTTGCAGAATGTACTGATGCACGCTGCAGCCGGTATGGGTCTTGAAAGAATGCATCAGGTGAGAAGGGCTGATGAAAAACCGGCGGGACAGGCCCTCCACCGTCAGCACCTTTTTCAGGTTGCCGTTGATGTAGGTGAGGATCTCGTGAATTTTCGGGTCGGTGCGCACGGCACTCTTGGGCATCTCCCGGTGGTTGCGCAGCTGGGACGAAAGCTCCACCAGGAACTGCAAAAGGTACGTATCCTGCATCAGCCGGTGCCCGGGAAACGCCGCCTTCTGACATCGCTCCATTTCCGTCAGCTTGTCCACCAGCAGCGCCCGCTGGCCGGGGTCCGGCCGGTAGAGGGCCGGCATATCGGGCAAGCGGGAAAAGGGCTGCCACAGCGCTTCCTCTCCATAGCTTTTGAGAAAACCGTCCTGCACCCATAAAATCATCCGTTCATACACAGTGCTTCCGTGCAGGATGGAGCGGTGGATCTGGTGCTCGGGGATGAGCAGCATATCCCAGGGCTGCAGTTCATAGCTGTTGCCCTCCATGATATAGGTCACATGCCCCTGCAGGCAAAGCACCATTTTGTGAAAATCGTGGCTGTGGGCGTCAAAGTCCGCATCCCGCCTGTCGGTGGAATGGAAAAGCCGGTAGGGCTCGTGCAGGTACCCACGGGAAATGCTCTCGTTCATATCATCATCCCAAAAAGCAGTTTTTGCAATATTTTATGCACATTATACCCTATTTAGGGAAAAAAGGCAATGTTATAATAAACATAACGAAAAAACGTAAATGAGGTGGACGGAATGAAGAAATTCCTGAAAAACTATTGGTTTATCCTCAGCATGCTGGTGGCCATCATCGCCGGCTGCGTGGTGGGCGCCGTATGGCCCGGTGCCACGGTGCTGGAGCCCCTGGGCACGCTGTTCATCAACCTGATGTTCTGCGTGGTGGTGCCCATGGTGTTCTGCTCCATCTCTTCCGCCATTGCCAATATGCAAAGCGCCAAGCGCGCCGGCAAAGTGATGGGCACCACGGTGCTCACCTTCTTCATCACCGCCGGCATTGCCGCCGTGGTGATGTATGTGGTCACCCTGCTCATCCCCGGCGGCCTGGTTTCCTCCACATACACCGCCCAATCCGGCGAAGTGGGCGAAACATTGGGCCTGGCCGATATGATCATCAACTTCTTCACCAAGCCCGACTTTGTAGAACTGCTTTCCCGCCGGGCCATGCTGCCCCTGATCGTCTTTGCCGTGCTGTTCGGCTTTGGCGTGCAGATGGCCGGTGAAAAGGGCAAGCCCGTCGCCGGCATGCTTTCCAACCTCACCGAATGCATCCTGAAGATGGTGAAGCTGATCTCCTACTATGCCCCCATCGCCTTCTTCGGCTTCTTTGCCTACCTGGTGGCCACCTACGGCCCCGACCTGATCGGCGATTACAGCAAAACCCTCATCATCTACTATGCGATGTGCTTTGCCTACATGCTCATCTTCTTCCCCCTCTACGCCCGCTTCGGCGGCGGCAAGCATGGCATCCGGGAAATGATCCGCCATATCTTCAAACCGGCTGCGGTATCCTTCGGCACCTGCTCCTCCGTCGCCACCATTCCCACCAACATGGAAGCAGCGGAAGACACCGGCATCCCCAAGGAAGTATCCGAAGTGGTGGTTCCGCTGGGCGCCACCATGCATATGGACGGCTCCTCCATGAGCGCCATCATCAAAGTAGCTTTCCTCTTTGGCCTGTTCGGCATGCCCTTCAACACCGGCAACGCCATCCTGGCCATCATCGTGGCCATCTTCTCCTCCGTTGCCATGAGCGGCATCCCCGGCGGCGGCGGCGTGGGTGAACTGGTGCTGTGTACCCTCTTCTTCCCCAACCAGATGGAAATTGCCTACCCCATCGCCATCGCCCTGGGCAACCTGGTGGACCCGCCGGCCACCATGGTCAACGCCGCCGGCGACTATGTGGTGTCCTACATCGTGTGCCGCTTCACCGAGGGCAAGGACTGGCTGGATAAGGCCATCGCTGCCCGCAAGGAAAAGAAAAACTATCCCGAAGCGCAAGGATAACGGAGCAGGGCGATCCGCCCTGCACCCAGTACGCGAAGTGGTTGAGCGAATAAAGCCAGCTGTTTCCGCGTGATGCTTGAGGAGCAAAACAATATGTGCCCACAGGCGCAATGAAAACAAAAAAAGCGTTGAGAGAACACATTCTCTCAACGCTTTTTTATCGTTTTCCCCGGAATCCTCTGACATCCGGGCGGCCATGCCGCTCCCGACCCGCAATATGACAATCATGTTTTCCAAGCGAATGTCTGCACGGTGCAGGCAACGGCTTCCTGCCCCAGCCGGAAACTGTCTGTGCCATAAGCCCACTGCTTCCGTAATTGGGGCCAGGGGCAATGCCCCCTACGCTTCCTTACACCGTATGCTTTACGCGGTCCTTTTCTTCTGCCCGTTTGGCATTGTTGAAACGATCCAGCGTGCCCACCAGATACCCGGTAATGCGGCGGATGCGCTGGAAAGGCGCCGGGCCAAAGTCGTAGGAAAGCTCCACATATTCGCCGTCCACGGTAATATCGATGCCCTGGGGTTCGGTGCCGAACTTTTGCCGGGCACGCTGGATATAAGCGTTAATTTCTTCCTGGGGCAGTACGCCGCCCTTCACATTCACTTTGCATTCCATAAGGCTTTCCACCTTCCTTTCAATCCGATTATACACCGCTTTTCCTTCCTTGTAACAGGAAATGAAAAATATTTTTTCCTCTGCCGGGAAAGACTATCCAACGCAGAAAGGCAGGCGGAAACCATGCAGCAAACCCAATTGACCGCGCAATTTGACCACAACCAAACCCTCATCTGCCAGGCGGTGCAGATCCAGAAAAACGAAGATATGAAATTCCGTCCGTTTACCATGGCCGGCCGGAAAGCCGCCGTGGTGTTCATTGACGGCATGGTGGACCTGAACCGCCTGCAGCACTTCATTTTTTCTCCCTGCATGGCGGTGGAAGCCTTTCCCGAAAACACGGCCATTAAAGATTATCTGTCCGGCCAGGTGCTGCAGATCGCCTCTCTTGACCACACCCTCAGTCTTTCCACCCTGCTGATGCGCATCTGCCAGGGGGACGCCGCCGTGCTGTGCGACGGCATGCCGGGAGCGCTGATTGGCGAAGTGAAGGGCTATGCCAGAAGAAGCGTCAGCCCGCCCGTCAACGAAACGGTCATCATGGGCCCCCACGAAGGCTTTTGCGAAACCATGCGGGATAATGTGGTGCTCATCCGCAAAATTATGCGCACCCCCGCCCTCATCAGTGAAGCCGTCATGATCGGCGACAAAACCCCGTCCCGGGTGTGCCTGATGTACCTCAACGGCGTGGCGCCCCGGGAAACGGTGGAGGAGATCAAGCGCCGCCTGTCCCTCTGCCGGGTGGACCACGTGCCCTCCCTGGGCATGCTGGAACAATTGCTGGAAGATAACCCCTATTCCCTCCTGCCCCAGGCCGTCACCACCGAACGGCCGGACCGGGCCGTCAGCTTCCTCTCCGAAGGGCAGGTGGTGATCCTGATGGAAAACGCCCCGGCTGCGCTGGTGATGCCCGCCGGTCTTCTGCACCTGTACCACGCGCCGGACGATACCTCCATGCGCTGGCAGTACGGCACCTTCCTGCGCTTGCTTCGCATGGCCGGCATGCTGATCGCCCTGTTCCTGCCCGCCATCTATGTGGCGCTGACGGTGTACCACCCGGAGGGCATGAGCCTTTCCCTGCTCACAAGCGTATTGGAAAGCCAGTCCAAGGTGCCCATGACCCTCTTCCCTTCCATGCTGCTGATGCTGCTTGCCTTCAGCCTCATCAACGAGGCCGGCACCCGGGTGCCCGGCGCCATGGGGGCCAGTTTGTCCATTGTGGGGGGCATCATTCTGGGCCAGGCCGTGGTGGAGGCGGACATGTTCAGCCCGCTTCTGATCGTGGTGGTGGCCATTTCCGGCCTTGGTACATACGCCGTGCCCACCTATTCCCTCACCCTGGCCATCCGCATTGCCCAGCTTCTGCTGGTGGTTCTTGCCGGGCTTGCAGGCTATCCCGGCATTGTGATGGGTGCCTTTTTGCTTCTGGTGCGCATCTGCGGCCTTACCAGCCTTGGCCATCCCTATTTTGCCCCCCTTTCCCCTGCCCGGCCCGCCAACCCGGACAAGGTGCTGCGCCTGCCCATCTGGCGCCAGCGGCTCCGGGGGTACGTCGCCAACGCCTTCCGCATGCAAAGAGCCCAGGGCCCCATGCGTGCCTGGGATAAGGAGGAAAAATGAGCATTCTTACCAACCGCCGTACCCGCACCGCCGTCCATACCAAAGAAGCCGCCCTGAACCAGCGGCAAGGGGCCGCCCTGCAAGGCCATTTCACCCTGTCCGCCCTGCATCTGTACGCCCAGCTGCTCTGCGCCTTTGCCTTCACGCTGTACCGCCACACCGGCACCCCGGGGTACATGAGCGTGCTGCTTGCAGCCCTCCCTTTGACGCTTTTCTACCTGCTCAGCTGCAGGCTGGGCAAAATGCAGGGGCTGACGGATACCCCGTGGGGACGCTGCTCCCGGGCAATGATCGCCCTGTGCCTGCTCACGGACGCACAGATGAGCCTGTACGCCTTCACCGAAATCGTGCGGGAAATGCTGCCCGATTACAACAGCGCCGTGATCGCCCTCATTTCCCTGCTTTGCGTGCTGCCTTCCCTGCGCCGGCAAAACGCCCATGCACTGCCCACCCTTGCCCATCTCATGCGCTGGCCGCTGGCAGCCGGCATGGCCTTTTGCCTGCTGGGCGCAGCAAGACAGGGGGAAAGCGGCCATCTGTTTCCTTTGCTGGGGCAGGATGTGCGCCGCATTTTTACCGGCGCGCTCTTTTTGTGTTCCTGCCTCAGTGCCGCCGTTACGCCGCTGTTTTTGCACAGGCCGCCGGAAAACCTGCAGCAAAGAAGAAAAGGGCTGGCTTCGCTGCTTTTTTCCCTGCTGGCCGCCGCCCTCACCGCCTTCCTTTCCGCCTGGCTGCTGCCCCACTATTTCCTTGCACAGCCCGATACCGTGGGCAGCCTGCTGCTCATACCCCTTCGTTTCAACCCCTCCCTCCCTGCCTTTTCCCTGCTGGTGTGCTGCATGCTGATGCTTTTGCTCATCAGCCTGGCCTGCGCCCTCAGCCGCAGCCGGCATCTTTTTTCCCTTGCCATCGGCCGGCCCGTCAGCCTCTTTGCCGGGCTATTGCTGGTGCCCCTGCCCGCCCTTTCCACCGATGCCGCCCGGCAGGTGCTTTCCGCCCTGGCCCCGCTGCGCAGCCTTCTTCTGCTTGCGGCTCTTTTATTGCTGCTGCCCGCCGCAAAGAAGAAAAAGGAGGCTGGCCCGGCATGAAAACACTGCATCTTTTTTTCCTGCTTTTCCTATGCCTGCTCCTTTCCGGCTGCGCCGCAAGCCAGGTGGAAGAGCAGCTGCTGGTCATCGTCATGGGGGTGGACCTGACCGATTCCGGCGATATTGCCCTCACCGTCAAAGTACCCAGCAACACCACCGGCGGCCAGGATACATCCTCTTCCCAGGAAGCGGAAAAAGGGGGCAATCAGATGGGCTACCTTACCCTCCATGCTCTGGGAAACCACTTTGCCCAGGCGTCGGAGCTTCTGCTGGCCACCACTCCCCGCTCACTGAATTTCAGCCAGGTACAGGAGATCGTCATCGGCAGCAAACTGGCAAAAAGCCCTCATTTCACCCGGATCCTCCGCCAGGTTTACGCGCTGCCCCGCATGCGCACCCAGGCCCTGCTGGTGATGTGTGAAGAAGATGCCCGGGGCTTTGTGGAGGAACAAAAGCCCTATATCGGCTCCCGGCTGAGCCAGTACATTGAGGTCAGCATCCGCAATTATGGCGGCAAGGGCTTCGTGCCCACCACCACCCTTTCCGAAGCCCTGCGGGAAATCAGCTACGGCTGGCGGGACCCTTTGCTCATTCTGGGTGCCCTGCCGGAGAAGGAATCATCAAAAGCCACCCCCGGTAATGTACTGAACGTGGACGCCGGAGAGCTGAGCCCCACCAGCGTCAACGCCGTCAAGCTGTACGGCTCCGCCGCCACCAACGGCATCAGCGTCTGCGGCACCCTCACAGGTTACGAAACAGCACTGATCAACCTGCTCAAAGGAAGTGCTCAATCCCTCGCCCTGTCAGACGAAAAAGGCTATGCTCTGCCGGTGTATGTGCGCACTCCCGCCACCCTCACTGTCCACACAGACGGAGAAATGCGCCTTGGGCTGCAGCTGATGTGCGAAGTGCACTACCTTTCCGATCCTCCGCCGGATCAACACCAGGTTGCCCTGCGGCTGCAGCAGGAGATAACCGGCGTGATCCATAAACTGCAGCAAATGCATTGCGATGCACTGGGCTTTGGCAGCATCGCCGTGCGCCGTTTCTTTACCCTGCCCCAGTGGGAAAACTTTCACTTCCGGGAAAAATACGCAAACGCCGCTGTGGATGTGCAGGTACAGGTGCGCCTGAAAAGAGAATAAAAAAAGGCCTTCCCTTGTCCATCCGGCAAAGGAAGGCTTTTTGAATGTTCAGTCGACAGCCGAAGCAGCCGCAGCAGCGCCGTTTACCGCGGCACAGGCAGCCATCTGCTGGGCGATCAGCATGGCCAGCGTACCGGAAAGAGCGGCGGCATCCGCGGTGTCAGCGCTGCCGTACCGGTCCGTCACCAGCATGGCGGCATGCATCAGCCTGCCCTTCTTGCCATACAGGCTCCAGAAGCCATAGCCCTTTTGCGTGGCCAGGAAGGCATCCACATCCATCATGTCCGCCGCCGTCTGCTTCATGTTGTCCCCCAGCATGGCCAGCGCGGCCAGGGTGGGCAGTTCATAATACTTGCTGTACTTGCCGCCGAAGCGCTGGATCTCGTCAAACAATTCGCACACCCGTTCCGCTTTCCGACGGGGGTCGCCCTCCTTCAGGGCCAGCACATGGGACACGGCCTGCACATGGTTGCCCTTGCCAAAGCGCTGATGCAGCAGCTCGTAGCTTTCCTCCATATCGGCAACCAGCGCATCGTCGCTCTTATCCGAAAAGGCCATCAGGATGGCAAATACGCTGTCTTCGGAAGAAGTAAGGAAGGGGTGTTCCTTGCGCATCCGCTGGTAAATTTCCTTGCCCCGGGCAATCTTTTCCGTCAGGTCTTCACGGTCGGCAAGCATCATGGCCGCCAGCACCAGGTAATCCGTGGCCGGAAACATCTTCTTCATCTGCTCATAGGCGTCCAGAGCCCGGGTCAGCTTTTCTTCCGGTTTTTCTTCCATGGACAGCATGCAGATCACCGCCACCTGCAAATGGCTCCGGAAATTGGAGAACATGCCGGTGTTCTCCTTCAGCAATTGCCTGCAGGCCAGCAGTTTCTCCTCCTGTGCCAGCATGCCCCTGGCGCAAAAGAGATTGGCGCAGGCAGGATAAATGAGCGCGCTGCCCATTTTCAGCGTTTTTTTGATTGTTTCCCGGTTTTCAATAAATTGCTCGCAAATCTTCTGTAAAGGTGCGTTCATCTTCTGTCCCCTCTGTTGTCATTTTTTTAATTGCAGCCATCCCTTTGCTGCATGACCATTATACCACCTATTTCTGATACAAAAAAGACAGAACCTCCCATATGTCATTAAGAGCGTTTCAAATGTCAGCAATTCATTCCGGAAGTTTTTCGATCACCACCGCATTACCATTTGCTGTCACACAGATGATATAGGGTTCATACAGCGTGCCACCACTAAAATTGGCTGTTTCCGGTTCCAGTGTGATATAATCAAAGTCCACACCAATCACAGCATTACAGCCCAGATTATAGGCGGCTTCTTTCAGCTCGGCCAAGGCCTGCCGGCGGATGTTCACCAGCGCCTGGGTCAGGTTTTCGCCGTTCTTTCCGCCAAAGACACCGGAACGGGGGATTTGTGTGGCATCATCGCCGGAAATATAGCCGGAATACTTCACAATCCTGTATCCTTCAAAACTGAAGCCGGAAGAAATCAACATTTGAGACATGGCAATTTTCTTACGTTTTTCCTCCTCCTTTCTGGCTTTCAGTTCGGCCTGTTTTTCCTTCACCCATGCCACTTCTTTTGCTTCTTCTTCCTCAATTAGTTTCATGAATTCTTCTGCATATTCATCTGCATCCGACTCGCTCACTTCAACTGTTAACCCCAAAAAGCCACTTGTTGTATATCGTTTATCATTCTGCATTAAAAAATCCTCGAACGCCCCAGAATCAAAACCATATTTCTCCGCAATATCTTTTGTCTTCATATCCTATGCTCCTCCTATTAAAGATATTTTAGTGCTTCCTGATTGGTGGGGTCAATATCCAAAATCAGATTAGCTAATTTTCTGGCGTTCCGAGGGTCCGTTCTGCATTTATTGAGCAAGATATTTATATCTTCGTTCAGAGAAACGCCCATGCCTTTCTGTGGGACATCAGCTGCTTCAATGGCAAACTTAGAACCGCAATAGGCACACAGCCAATATCCGCCTTCCTCCAACAATTCACCAGAACCGCAATTTGTACACTTTTGTACTTTCATAAAAATAATTCACCTCTTGATAAACACGCTGTATGACCAAATCCATTATGGTAATATTATACAGAAACGAGGCTCTGTGTGCAACCCCTACTTCTTCAATTCATTTATTTACAAACAAAAAAGCACTTACTTTCGTAAGTGCTTGGTGCGGGAAACAGGACTTGAACCTGCATGTCCGTTAGAACACATGAACCTGAATCATGCGCGTCTGCCAATTCCGCCATTCCCGCAGATTTGGTGGGCAGGGGTGGATTCGAACCACCGAAGTCGGTGACGGCAGATTTACAGTCTGCTCCCTTTGGCCACTCGGGAACCTACCCAGGAATATCAATTGTGAAGGATCTTTCTTCCGTCAGGAAGAATGGAGCTGGTGAAGGGACTTGAACCCGCAACCTGCTGATTACAAATCAGCTGCTCTGCCAATTGAGCTACACCAGCGCATACGCCCAATCGGGGGAAAAATGGCGACCCGGAAGGGGCTCGAACCCTCGACCTCCAGCGTGACAGGCTGGCATTCTAAACCGACTGAACTACCGGGCCGTAAATGGTGGGCCTTCAGGGACTTGAACCCCGGACCAACCGGTTATGAGCCGGCAGCTCTGACCAACTGAGCTAAAGGCCCAAGGTTTTTGGAAAGAAAAATGGTGACCCCGCCGGGACTCGAACCCGGGTTACCGCCGTGAAAGGGCGGTGTCTTAGGCCGCTTGACCACGGGGCCACGTTTCATCAGGATGCCCTTCGCCGCTGGTGGGAAAATGGTCGGGGTGAAGGGATTCGAACCCCCGGCCCCATGCTCCCAAAGCACGTGCGCTACCAGACTGCGCTACACCCCGAAGGTTTTTCCTCATCGCCTTTCTTGCGGCGACGAATGTTATTATACATAAACCCGCACCATTTGTCAACACCTTTTTTGAAAAAAATTTCAATGTTTTATCCTCTTTCCAAAAACCCTTGAAAACACTGGATTTTTTCCCCTGCCAAGCTGTCTTTTTTCTGCATCCGCCCCTATCTTTTTTCCTTTTTTTCCGATATAATTCAGGCAAACCAATCTATAAATATTTTATGTACCCGGGAGGCTGATTATGCGAATTCTCTGTTTTTTTCTGGCCCTCATTCTGTGCTTTGCATCCATCCCCATCACGTATGCCCAGGAGGCTGATACCATGGACTACACCGACCCCAAAGTATTGCCCCGGCTGGACGGCATGCCGGATCTGCTTCGTTTCCAGGACGGCACCCCGGTGGAAACCCCGGAAGACTGGCAAAAGCGCAAGGAAGAGATCATGGGCCTGTACCGCCACTACATCTACGGCTACCTGCCCGATGCAGCTCAGGAAGCCCTCTCCTACACCCTCACCCCCCTTCCGGGCGGCAACGGCTATGACATGGAAATCACCGTCACCGCCAACGAAAAAGCCGCTTCCTTTACCGTCACCTTCACCCTGCCCAAGGCTGAGGCACCTCAAGGCGGCTACCCCTACTTTGTGGAATACATCTGGGCATGGCCCGGCTTCCCCGCCGTTTCCCAGAACCAGCTGTACGCCGCTTCCCGGGGCTATGCCGCCGTGGCCTACAACCCCATCCCCGTGGCGGCCGACAACAATTCCTACACCGGCGCCTATTACACCCTCTACCCCTACTTCACCAAAGATCCCACCGACAAAACCGGCGTACTGCTGGCCTGGGCCTGGGGCGTGAGCAAGATCATTGACGTACTGGAAATGGGCGCCGGGGCCGAAATGAACATCAACCCTTCTTTGTCGCTGGTGGGCGGCGTATCCCGCTACGGCAAGAGCGTAGCCGTAGCCGGCATCTATGACGAGCGCATCAAGGTGGTCATCCCCTCCTGCTCCGGTGCCGGCGGCCTGGCCCCCTTCCGCACCTCCAACCAGGGCAAAACGTATGACCTTACCTCCCTTGGCGGCCCTGCCCAGTGGACCAACGAATCCCTCAACGAGCCCCTTTCCAACCTGAAAGGCGGTGAAAGCTATTGGTTCACCTGGAATTTCCGCTATATGAGCAGTCCGGAAGTGATCCCGGTGGAGCAGTACATGCTGCCCGCCCTGGTGGCAGACCCCGGCCGGCACATGATCGTGGTGACCGGCATCACCTCCGAAGGCTGGAACAACACCGAAGGCCAGTGCTTCTCTTACCTTGCCGCCCAGCCCGTGTGGGATATGCTGGGCTGCCCGGACCAGAACAACATGATCATCCACCTGGACGGCCACGCCATTTTGCAAAGCGATATGGAATACATTCTGGATTACTGCGACGTGCACCTCCTTGGCAAGGATCCCGCCGGGGCGGAACGGGATCTGTCCCAGATGAAAGGCAACCTGTTCCTTGAACACAACCAGAACGTGCTGGGCGACGAATTTACCCCTTACCTGAATTAACCGCACAAGCAAAAACCCCGGCCACATGGGGGGAGGATTCTGAAAGATGAATTTATCCCACAACGAAAAAGGCGAGCATCCGGTGCCGGATGCTCGTTTGCTTATGTGGCCAACAAACGCAATGCACCGGAACGGTGCGTATAATTGCGCCCTCCTAAGAGGGAGAAAATCTGCTTTGGTTTGCTCAACAAATTGGAATTTGTTTATCTCTTCAAATATAAGTTATACTCATACGCATCGCCCTGATACTCTTCTTGTTTTCTAAGCAAAATATCATTAAACCCCAAAGCCTGATACATATGAATCGCTCTAAAATTGTCATCTTCCACCCCGACAGTAAATTCGCAATATCCATTCTCTTTTAATTCAGTCAAAACTGTTTTTAAGAGATATGTTCCGTATCCTTTATTCTGAAAATCTTCGCGAACTCTAAATGCAAACAGATATGCTCGTCTGCCTCGTATGGCATAATTCTCATCGTCGTTTTCATACATTACGTGAAGTTCACCTACTAAAACATCTTTATCATACAAAACAAAAATATCAATAACCCCATTTTGAATATCATGCGTACATTCAGATATCATTTGTTCAACATTATTATACTCAAATAATTCGGTCAAAATATGTAAATCATGTATTGCTAATTTTTCTATTTTCATGGTAACTCTCCCACAAATTCAAGTTTGTCGCTTTCATTCTATCACGCAGAACAAGAAACAGCAAGCCTTGGCGGGCTTGCTGTTT
>JAZNOW010000009.1:0-29147 GCA_045589355.1 Clostridia bacterium | reverse complement strand
GGTGTTTACGTTTGCAGGGAGTGTGACGGATCGTACGACAAGCCGATGTTTCATTTGATCTCCTTTCACGGTCGTTTGAGGATAACAAAAACCCGGGCACGGCGCTGAATGCCATGCCCGGGTGATGAAACGATCACACTTCGACCCACGCATAGCCTTTCAGCTGTACGATGAGTCTCGCAATTTGAAGCAAGCCAGGCCGGAGCCAGGATGTTGACTTGCTACGCCAGTGGCGCTCGCTACTCCCTCACGGAATGTACCTGTTTACGATACCACATTTTCCGGAGAAATGTCAACAGCAAATACAGGAATGGAACAATCAGGGGAAACGGATGCGCAAGGAACAAGGGGCATGTTATGTTGCATTCTTCCTGCCGGTACTGTATAATGAAAGCAAATTATTCGTTCAAAAACAGGAGAAAAGCATGACGACTGATCTGACCCGCTATGTGAATCTGCGCTACGGCGTGGACAATGAAGGCAACACGGTCATTGGTCCCCAGCGGCCCAATGCGTCGGTAAACCCTGCCCCTGATACCAAGGGCGGCCAGCACTCCGGCTACTTCACCGGCAACGACATCCGGGGCTTTTCCCAGATTCACGCCAGCGGCACGGGCTACGGCAAGTACGGCCAGTTCCTGCTGTCGCCCCAGATCGGGCTGGACACCAGCTTCACCGGACACGACTCTGCGGCGGAAGACGAGCGCACCTCCTGCTGCGAATACAGCGTGCTGCTGAAGCGTTACGGCATCCGCTGCGCTGTAACGCCGGCGGAACATGCGTCCATTTATCGCTTCACTTATCCTGCTTCCAGGGATGCCAGTTTGCTCATCGACCTGGCCCACAGCGTGCCGCTGCTGGCGAATATCGTGAACACCGAAAGCGGCATTTCTGCCTCCAAGGTAGTGCTGCACACGGAAGTCAATGCCGAGGGCTATCCCGTGTTCAACGGCTCCGGCGTGTACGAGGGCGGCTTCGGAGGTGCGCATGGGCTGTGCTTCTATGCCGTGGTAAAGAAGCAGCCTGACGTCATGGGCACCTATGATGCGGACGGCTTGCACGAAGGCGAAACTGGCTTTTCCAAGGATACTCTGCGCTCCAAAGACGAGAGCGTGGGCGGCTTCATGCGCTTTGAAACGGAAGAAAACGAAGACGTGTATGTGAAGATCGGCGTGTCCTTCACCAGCATCGAAAAGGCGAAGATGTGGCTGGAAAAGGAGATCCCCGATTGGGATTATGAAGGAGTTCGTGAAGAAACCCGTGCCCTGTGGAACACCGAATTGCAGAAGATCCAAATCAGTGGCGAGCACGTGACCGACGTGGACAAGATGAAGCACTACACCGCCATCTACCACGCTATGTGCATGCCCCGCGACCGCAGCGGCGACATTCCCGGCTACGGCGACGACGTGCCGATGATCGACGATCACTACGCCATCTGGGACACCTGGCGCACCCTGTACCCCCTGTACACGTTGATCAAGCCGGATATGGTGACGAAAACCGTGAACAGCTTCATCGCTCGCCATGCCAGGACGGACTATGTGCGGGATACCTTCGTGGCCGGGGTTGATATGCATCCCCAACAGGGCGGCGACGATGTGGACAACATCATCTGCGACGCTTATGTGAAGGGCGTTCCGGGCATTGACTGGGACAAGGCGTATCAGGTGGTGAAGAACCACGCGGACAACTACCGCATCGGCTGGTACAGCTATGCGCCGCCGGTGGCTGATCCCAACGGGCCGTACTATCGCTTGGGCTACATTCCGGATGACCACGCTATCCCCGGCACGGAGTGCGGACAGATGGCCTGCTCCTACACGCTGGAGCAATCCTACAACGACCATTGTGCTGCCACCATGGCGAAGAATCTGGGCAGCAAGGAAGATTACGAAGCCTACACCCAGCGCAGCCGCAACTGGCAGAACCTGTGGAACCCCGATGCGAAATACAAGGAGTTCACCGGCTTCATCTGCCCCCGCAATTCCGATGGCACCTGGGTGGAGATCGACCCCGGCCAGCACTGGGGCAGCTGGGTGAAGCACTTCTATGAGGCTACTTCCTACAACTATTCCTTCTTTGTGCCCCACGATGCGCCCACGCTGATCGAGAAGTGCGGCGGCGAGGATGCGTTCATCCGCCGTCTTACGCATGGCATCGAAACCGGCCTTGTGGATTACGGCAACGAGCCGGCGTTCCTGGCCTCTTACCTCTTTGCATACACGAAAAAGCCCTGGCTCATCACCGATAGCATCGACAAGCTGCGGGATCTGTTCACCATGGACGGCCCTCCCGGCAACGATGACTCCGGCGCCATGAGCAGCTGGTACATTTTCTCCTCCGTGGGCTTCTTCCCCAACGCGGGGCAGAACCTGTACTACCTCACCAGCCCCCGGTACGATGAAACGGTCATCGCTATGCCCGGCGGCAAGGAGATCGTCATCCGCGCCAACAACCTGTCCAAGGAGAACAAGTATATTCAAGCCGTGCGCATCAACGGGCAGGAATGGCACAGCACCATGTTCACCCATGAGATGATCCGTGACGGTGCGGTGATAGAGTTTGACATGGGCGCGGAGCCTGTGGACTACACCAAGGGCGAATAACGAGCGGCACGGCTATTGCGTTTCGACGGGTTGTTTTGTATACTAATTGCAAATGCGTAAGGGGGACTTCCAGATGCTTTTGACCAACGAACAGTTGAAATCCATCTATTTCGGTGCGCTGCACTTCAAAGAAACCGAGGATGGCTATCTGCAGGCGTTCCAGTACACCGACAGCCAGATGGACTATTTCCGAAATTCGCCCTTTACCTTCTGGTATGAGCGGTGTGACGCCTCCAACTGCAAGACCTTTGAAATGACCACCGCCGCCACGAAGATCTCCTTTGCGTACAGGTTCAACTGGAAGTGTTCCGAGGACACGGTGGAGCTGTATGTGGACGGGCTGGCCTATGATATCAAGTATGTGAAGGACATGGGGCAGGAAGGCGTCCTTTCCTTTGACCTGCCCGAAGGGGAAAAGCAGGTGACGATCTACCTGCCCTCCGACGCCACCCTGCTGGTGAAGGACTTTGACATCAATGCTGATTTCACTCCGGCCACCAAGGGCGAAAAGGTGCTGTGGATCGGCGATTCCATCACCCAGGGCTACGGCCCGCTGCGCTCCTCCCACACCTATGTGAGCGTGGCCAACCGGCTGCTGAATTACGATATTCTCAACCAAGGTATCGGCGGCTATGTGTACGATAAGAACACCATGGTTCCCATGGAAGGCTACCAGCCGGATAAAATCATCATCTCCATGGGTACCAATCAGTTTGGCAGCGAAACCATGGACGCGGTGGAGGAATACTACCAGTGCCTGAAGCAGGTGTATGGTGATACCCCCGTGCTGTGCATCAGCCCCCTGTGGCGCGGCGATTGCCCTGGCCAGGAAGCCGTGCTGGAACGCTTCTGCGACAACGTGAAGAAGATCGCCGGGAAGTATCCAAACGTGACGGTGGTGGACGGCTTCACGCTGGTGCCGCACCTGCCGGAGTATTTCCTGGATAAGCTGCACCCCAACTGCCTGGGCATGGAGCTGTATGGCAGGAATCTGGTGGAGTTCATCAAGAAAGTGAGCTTCTGAGCAGCATGATGCATCATGAAAAAAGAACCGATGTGAGAACATCGGTTCTTTTTTCGTGGTTTATTCTGCTTCTGCGATCTGTCGCCATAATAACAGTTACGCCGGTGGTGCTCAGAAGGCGGAATAATCTACAATATTTGAGAAAGCATCATCATACACAATTATGCTTCGCGAATCCAAACCTGCATATTTCCCTGAACCCGATTACCCCATGAGAAATATGGAATGGCACGGATTTGAACGGGTGTTGTGCTGATTGTATTGACAGAATAGAGCTCGTCGGACACTTCCTGTGCAAGGCCCTCAGCATGAAGTAGCACCATCGCCTCTGCACCACTTTCAACAGTATGGATTACAGCATCTTCAGGCAGAACAATACCGGACAGGATTGCCATCTGGTCTGTACTTTCTATACAGTACACCAGCGGGCCGCGTGCAATGGCAACCTTGCCGGCTGCATCACGCACACGGGGATGGGCATGGATCCGCCGGACTGGCATATCAAATTCTGCAATGACACAGTCACCCGGCTGCCAGTTGCGCTGAACACGGCAGTAGCCATCTAATGTGACACAGGGGACTTCCTCCCCGTTGACGCGCAGAGACATGTTTTCCGCATGCTGCGGCACATGGATTGCCAGTGCAAATTGACCGCCGTCATGGATGGTATATTCCACCTTTCCTTCCCACGGATAGCCGCTGGTCATGCTGATGCGGCCGTGCCGGGTCTCGGCTTCGCTGCCAATGAACAGGTGGCTGTACACCGTATCATCCTCCTCGCTCCACAGGTATTTTCCCAGGGATGCAATCAGCCGCGCCAGGTTTGGTGGACAGCAGGCACAGGCATGCCATGCAGGCCGCTGAGGCAGCACATGCTCGTACCCAGGTACAATACCGGAAACGCTGGTATCCACCGTCAGAGGATTCACGTAGAAGAAACGCTTGCCGTCCAGCGACATTCCGGCCAGGGCGGCATTGTATAGCTCCAGTTCCATCAGGTCGGCGTAGCGGCCATCGGGCTTGATGGCCAGCATGTTGTGGGCAAAGAAGGTCATGGCCACGGATGCACAGGTCTCGCCGTAGCAGCGGTCAGAGGGCAGGTCGTAATCCACGGTGAAGGATTCATGGTGGGGCGTGGATCCTACCGCACCGGTGATATACATCTGCTTCCGGGTAATGTTGTCAAACACCCGGTCACAGGCGGCGATCATACCCTCATCACCGGTATCGGCAGCCACATCTGCCATAGCGGTGAGCATGTACAGCTGGCGCACGGCGTGACCACGGGCAACGGTTTGCTCCCGGACAGGAACGTCAGACTGGTTGTAGGCAGTGTCCTCCGCGATGATGTCGTATCCGCCGTAATGCACGCCGGGGTGCCTGGGCGTATGCTTTTCAAACCACCGGGGATCCTGGCCGCGCAGGTCAAGGAAGCGCAGTGCCATATCACGATAGTTCACATCACCCGTGGCGTGATACAGCCGCATCAGGCCAATTTCAATCTCTTGATGACCGGGGATGCCTTCTGTCTGCATAAACCGGTCGCAGATGTGATTTGCCAGCCGGATGCAGATGTGCAGCAGCTCATCCTTGCCGGCGGCTTCGTGCAGGGCAACGCCTGCCTCGATCATGTGTCCGGCACAGTAAAGCTCATGGCATTCCAGCAGGTTGGCCCAGCGGTTTTCCGGCTCCTTCACAGTGAAGTAGGTGTTCAGGTAGCCATCAGGCTGCTGGCAGCGACCGATGAGAGCCACCACGTCGTCCACACGGGCTTCCAGTTCCTTGTCCGGCTTGAGCGCCAGGGAGTAGGCAGCGGCCTCCAGCCACTTGGCTACGTCGCTGTCCTGGAAGACCATGCCGTAAAATTCGCCGGTTTCCTCGCCCGCAGCCATGCGGAAGTTGCTGATGGCATGGGATTTTTCCGCCCCCGGCACCTCGTCCCGGAGGATTTTTTCCATGTAGGGAATGGTCACGTCGGTCATCAGACGCTGGCGCGGCGACCAGAAAGCATCCGTGATCCTGACCTTGTTCAAAGGAATCTCGCGGGGTCTTTGACCCTTTTCGCGCGATGGGGTTGTCATCATTATCAAACACCTCCCGCGTGGCGGTCTTATGTCACTGCTTGTCGTCAGTTCTTCATACCGGTCATGACGATGCCTTCCACAAAGTAGCGCTGGCCGATCAGGTAGAACACAATGCCCGGGATAAAAGACAGGCAGGTGGCGCACATGATGGACGACCAGTCATCGTTGAAGGAACCCTTGAAGATGTTCAGGCCCAGCGCCAGGGTATAGTTTTCCCGGCGGGTGATGTAGGTGACCTGCTGGAGCAGATCGTTCCACAGCTCAATAAACTTAAGCAGGCCTACCACGATCATGGCGGACTTGATGGACGGAACGATGATGTACAACAGAATACGGAAGTAGCCGCAGCCGTCGATGGTGGCGGCTTCGTCCAATTCCCGCGGGACGGTTTTGACAAACTGGCGGATGAGGAAAATGTTGAACGCACCGCCGCCGCAGAAATGGGGCAGGATCAGCGGCCAGTAGGTGTTGACCAGGCCCAGTTTGGCCCAGACCACGAACAGGGGGATCAGCGTGACCATGGAGGGCAGCAGCATGGAACCCACGCACAGCATGAACAGGAACTTCTTGCCCCGGAAGCGAAGCCGTGCAAAGGCATAGCCGCCCATGGTAGCGGTGATGACCGCACCGATGACGGAGGGCACCAGAATGGTCATGGTGTTGCCGAGGAATTTCCAGTAATCAAAAACCTTCAGCGTCTCCGCATAGTTGGAGAAGCGCCACTCTGGTGGTGTGAAGGCTGGTGGATAGGCATACAATTCGCCGTTGGACATAAGCGATGAGCGGAAGATCCAGTAGATGGGGAACATGACGATCAGCCCCAGCAGGACCAGCACGGCGATGGAAAGAATGTTGGCGGCCTGTTCACGCTTCTTTTTGGAGGCCAGACGGACGGAGGATTTCTTCATCGTTGCAGTCGTCATTCTCTATCATCTCCTTCGTAGAAGATCCATCCCTTGCTGGTGGCAAACAGGATGGCGGTGAAGATGGCGATCAGGATGAACAGGATCACCGCTATGGCGCTGCCATAACCGTATTTATGGGACTTGAACGCCTGTTGGTAGAGCATATAGCACATATAGTAACTGCCGGTGCCCGGGCCGCCCTTGGTGAGTGACAGCGCCGGGGTGATCACCTGCAGGTTGCTGACGAGACTCATAAGCAGGTTGTAGAAGATGATGGGGGTCATGCAGGGAATGGTAATTTTCCAGAACCGCTGCCAAGCGTTGGCACCGTCGATTTCCGCCGCTTCGTGATACGTGCGGGGAACGTTCTGCAATCCTGCGAGGAAGATGACGATCAGGTTGCCGCTGAGCCACACGGCGATGAATGCCAGAGAGGGCGTGACCAGGGTAGAGGAATCCAAAAATTTGATGGAGGAACCTCCCAGCAGCTTGATCACATAGTTGAAGAAACCGTGGTTATAGTCGTAAAGCCACTTCCAGCCCAGATACACCGCCATGGCAGGCAGCACGTAGGGCAGGTAGAAAAGGGCGCGGAAGAAGCCGCGGGCCGGGATCTTCCGGTTCAGCAGCAGGGCGATGATCATCGAGTAGACAATGGACAGGACAACCGACATGCCCGCATACTGCAGTGTAGTCCACAGGGAACCGTAGAACTTGGAATCGTTGGTGAACAGTTTGATGTAATTATCCATTCCCACGAATTTCATCGGGCCAAGGCCGTTCCAGCTGAACAGGCTCAGGGCAAAAGATGCGATCATGGGCAAATAGGTGATGCACACCAAACCGATAACCGAAGGCAGCAGGCAAAGCCATGCCGTCCGTGTTTCTATTCGGTTAAATTTTATCCTTTTTTTCATTGGCTTGGCTGTCATGCCGATATCCTCCGTTTCCGGTTTGTATAAGGAGGGGGAACGCAAATGCGTTCCCCCCTGCAAGTTTCCTATAGTTTATTCTACCACGATGGCTTCTACCAGTTCGGGATAGATCTCGTTGATCACGTCCTCAGCGGTACGTTCGCCAGCCCACACACTCTGCAGAGCGGTGAAGAGGATTTCATTGGTGGTGATCTGAGTATTGGGGGTGAAGTACCAGCAGGCGGGCTGAGCGTAGTTCATGGTGTAGTCCACCAGAACCTTCCTGCCGGTTTCCATATCGTGGTTGTAGGGATACTTTTCGTTGCCCAGCCAGGCATTGATGCCTTCCTCGGTGGTGTAGTAGTATTCGGACTTGGGCAGCCAGATGCCGGGCAGAACCAGGGCATCCCAGTTGGATTCTTCACGGGTGTACCACTTTACGAATTCATAAGCAGCTTCCTGATTCTTGCCGTTGAACACGCCGGTCAGGCCGGAGGTGCACAGGGTGACCTTCTCCTTCATCATGGGCAGGGGAGCAATGCCGTAGTTGATGTCCAGGTTCGGGAAGTCGGTGCCCAGACGCCAGGTGCCGTCGGTTGTCATGGCCACGGTGCCGCTGCCGATGCCAACGCCAACGCCGTTATCCTCGGGGATGACGTTCAGGGGCGCAACATGCTCAACCAGAGCCAGGTCGGCGACCTTCTGGATGGATTCGATGGCTTCGGGGCTGTTGATCAGAACTTCCTTGCCGTCAGGAGAGAACCAGGCACCGCCGTTGGACAGAGCCCAGACTTCCATCTGCCAGGTCCAGTTGTTGACGAAAGCACCATACTGTACGATGTTGTCCTTGTCGAAGCCTTCTTCGCCGGGATGCTTGCCGTTCTTGTCAATGGTCAGGCGCTTGGCAACTTCCACAAATTCTTCCCAGGTGTAGGGCTTGTCAGCGGAGGGATAGGGTTCGTTGGCAGCGTCAAACATATCCTTGTTGTAGTACAGAACCAGGATTTCGTTGGAGCTGGAGTAGCCAACGGGGGTTTCGCCATCTTTGAAGGTGATGCATTCCATGGGCTGGAGTTCTTCGCCTTCGTACATCTTGGAAACGTCAGCCATGACGCCGTTGCGGGCGAAGTAGAGCACAGCATTTTCGTTTACCATGCCGCAGTCAGGCAGCTGCTGGGCGATGGCGTAGTTGACCAGGGTCTGGGTGTACTCTTCGTTGGGAATCTGCATGGGTTCAACGAAGATTTTGTCCTGCATACCATTGAATTCATCCAGGGCCTTCTGGACGCTTTCGGCCTCCGTCTGGTTTCCCCAGAAGGAATAGGTGATGTGGATGCGTCCGTCGTCTTCCGCCATGGCGGCCATCGGGATCAGCATGGCAACGCACAGGAGCAGAGCAAGCAGTTTTTTCATGAATCGTTCCTCCTTCTTATCTGGTAACGGTTTTGGAAGTTATTCGATTAACCTCCTTTTGATTTAAGGATAACAGTCTGAAAACCAAAAGTCAAGCCCAAATTTTGTGTTTTTTGGTCAAAATTAGTGGTTAATTTGATAACCAAAGACACTTGACGAAAAAAGGCAGATTTGGTAGAATGAAGATAAACGTTTTACCTTTGCCGAAAGATGGTGATTTCCATGGCAACCATGCGTGATGTTGCCCAGCTTGCCGGCGTCTCTACCGCCACAGTCTCCCATGTTGTCAACGGTACAAAAAAACTTTCTCCCGAAACAACCGAGCGTGTGTTGATGGCCATTGCTCAGGCGAACTACACGCCCAACACCCTGGCCAAATCCCTGCGCAGCGGCCAGACGCATACGATAGGGGTTCTGGTGGAAGACATCCGCGGTCTGCCGGTGGCAGGTATTGTCTCAGGTATCAACGAAACGCTGTCCAAATCTGGGTACCGGATGATCCTGCATGACCTGCACCTGCTGGAAAAGCTCTACAACCAGTATGAGCAGATTGTCTCCTACCGCCAGCGGATCAACAATGGTGTGTCGCTTTTGCAGTCCTCCAATGTGGACGGCATTATTTATGTGGGTATGCACGACCGCCACCTGGATTATCTCTTTGATCCCATGGATACGCCGCTTGTGTTTGCTTACTCCCACGGCACCAAGCAGGATACCTATGTTACCTACTCCAACCAGGATTCCGCTGCCGATATGACCCGGTATCTTTTGAGCAAGGGACATGAGCGCATTGCCGTCATTGCCGGACATCCCCATTCCTATCCCACGGCCCGGCGCATGCACGGCATTCAGATGGCCATGCAGCAGGTGGGGCTTGCGATTCCGGAGGAATACATCCGCTACGGGGACTGGGAATATGAATCCGGTGTGGAACAAACCCGTGCGCTGCTGGCGCTGGAAAACCGCCCCACCGCCATTTTTGCCATGAACGACCTGATGGCTGCCGGATGCATGCATGTGCTCAACGATGCAGGCATGCGCATTCCTGAAGATATGGCGGTTGTCGGCTTTGATAATCGCGAAATCGCCAGCTATCTGCAGCCGCCGCTGACCACCATACAGCTTCCTACCACGGAGATCGGCACCAGTGCTGCGCTGCACATTATGGAAAAGATCAATAATCCCTCGGTGCCGCCGATGCGGGAGATTATCCATTGTTCCATCGTGGAGCGTCATTCTGTGTAAAGAATAACCATTTTTATGACGGGCAGCAGGAAGACATTCCTGCTGTTTTTTCGTTTTGGCACTGCCTTTGTCAAACAGACTTAACGTTTGACCTCTTTTTGCAACTGTATTATGAAGGGAGTTTTTATGGAAGGCACGAAAGAGATAAGCTGCTGATCCCGTAGCTTCTTTTGTCGAATCGGCACTTACTTTGCGATCATGGCTGACGAATGGCTTGTTTTTGTCATATCTATTGAAAGGACTTTTACGGGTTGCTTGGAGCGGCGATGGAGGGAAATAACCTGACCTAATTTGCCGAAAAAGCACTTCCTTTGGCGAAAATGTCCAATAATGGCTTGTTTCTGTCACGGTTATTGGAGGGATATTTTTTCAACGGCAAAGCACACCTCCTTTAACCTGGCTCCGGCAGAGCCAACGTACCTTGAAAACTGCATATTGACCAAATGAACAACTCATGGAGAGCAGGGCGCTGGGTACGCAAAAAATATTTATTTTCTGAGAGGGGGCTACAAACCGCGATTTTTTGTCGTTATAAGTGGAGGGACTTTTGAGAGCACCTTCCGGTGTTCCTTGACAACTGCATAGCTTCAGGGCGACGAAGGACTGAATTAACCAAGGGGACAAGCAAAAAAGCAAACTCAAAGACATACGTTAGGCAGAGGAGGTGGGGTGTGTGAAAAAGTGCGAAGCACCGGTGGTGCGCTGCGAATATACAAAAGCCGAAAAGAGCCTCTCCCATCTGGTGGAGGAATCTTTTCGGCTGTATCTGAGCCGCATCCTTGCACAGGCGGGGAAACCTGCGGTATCATGGGAGCGATGAATGGTCGCTTATTTCGAGGAGGATTAGATGTACGTTGAAATAAGCAACCCCATGGATTACCACGTCGCCCTGTACATACGACTTTCAAAGGAGGATGAAACAGAAGGCCCATCCCAGAGCGTCACCAACCAGCAATCTCTGCTGAATGAATTCGTGCAGCAGCATCGCCTGTCCGTGTACGATACTTACATCGACGACGGCTTCAGCGGAACCAGCTTCGACCGTCCGGCATTCCAGCGGATGATCAGGGACATCGAAGCCAAGAAGGTCAACATGGTCATCACCAAGGACCTGTCCCGTCTGGGGCGCGACTACATCATGACCGGTCACTACATGGAGCGGTACTTTCCCGAGAAGCGGGTGCGGTATATCTCCCTGCTGGACGGCATCGACACCGGTGTGGAGTCCACCGCCAACGACATTACGCCCTTCCGCGCCATCATGAACGATATGTACGCCAAGGACATCTCCAAGAAGATCAAGTCCGTGAAGCGTGACAAGCAGCGCAAGGGGCAGTTCATCGGCGGCAAGCCCATGTACGGCTACAAGATGCACCCCACGGAGAAAAACAAGATCGTCATTGACGAAGAAGTAGCTCCCGTGGTGCGGCGGATCTTCGCCATGGCGCTGGAGGGCATTAGCTGCCGACAGATCGCGGTGCGGCTGAACGAGGAGCATATCCCAACCCCTGCCACCTATGCCGGACTGACGCTGAGTGCCAAAGGAGCATACTCCGGTCAATGGTCGGCGGAGCGGATCACGGAGATGCTGAAAAACGAAACCTACATCGGCCACATGGTGCAGGGGCGGACGGTGAAGATCAGCTACAAGTCCAAGAAATGCCACGCCCAGCCGCCGGAAAGCTGGGTGGTGGTGAAGAACACCCACGAGCCGCTGATCGACGAGGAGACCTTCCGCAAGGTGCAGCTGCTGGTGAACAGCCGCAAGCACACCCGAAGTCGCACTTACGATTTCCTGCTGAAGGGGCTGATCCATTGCCACGAATGCGGCTACCCCATGGCGGTGATGAACCGCCCCAACACCGCCGGAGAGGAAAGGCTGTTCTTCGTCTGCCGCACCTACCAGCGGTTCACCAAGGCTGGCGTGTGCACCTGCCACTCCATCAAGGAGCGGACGGTGACGGAGGCGGTGATCGCCAAGGTGCAGGAGGTGTGCCAGGCATTCCTTCGACCTGACAGGCTGCAGCCCATCGCCGCCCAGGCGGTGGAGGAAGCAAAGAAAGCGGACAGCACGGAAGCGGAGATGCAAGCCCTGCGAGGCAAGATCGAGAACCTGACCGCCCATCTGGATAAGATGTACATGGATCGGCTCAGCGGGCTGCTATCAGACAGCGACTTTGAGCGTATCTACAAGCGGGTGAAGATGGATCGCACAGCATTGGAAGAAAAGCTGAAGCAGCTGGAGGCACAAAAGGAAAGCCCGATCTCCACAGAAGACCGGGCGAGGGAGCTGGTGCAGCAGTATCTTGCTTCCGCCTGCAACAGCAGGGAGCTGTTGGTCAGCCTGATTGAACGGATCGAGCTGACCGAAGACAAGCAAATCATCATCAAATTCCGCTTCCGTGAGTTGGAGATCGAGCAAAGCTCGATTAGCGAAGGTCTTTGCTTGCAATGACCGAGCGTAGCCAGCACAGCCCTTGGGCTGGGATGGCCGACTTTGGAAGCCATTTCTTAACGGGTATTGTTTACAGTAGCTGCCGTGCTATGTATCCCGGATGGAGAAGCGGGCCATTGGGCTGCTTCGGGAAGCCATGCGGGTGTAAAAAAGCCCGGTCGTGCCGGGCGGTGCATCAACGCTTGATGTCATAGTTCATGTTGGCCAGGTTTTTGATGGTTTTGGCATCGTCGATGATGTTGGCGTCGCCGTGGATGGTGTGCTTGATGACGGAGGAGGCCACGGCGAAATTGAGCATATCCATGGGCTTATAGTTGTGGATCATGGCGTAGATGAGGCCGGAGGCAAAGGCGTCGCCGCCGCCCACGCGGTCCAGGATGTTGAAGGTGAACAGCTTGGATTCGAAGGTATGGCCTTCGTACCACATGAATGCCTTCAGGCTGTTTTCGGAGCCGGAATGGGCATAGCGCACATGGCGGGCGATGCAGGTAAGGTTTGGGTAGCGTGCCACGAACCGCTGGAAGATTTCGTCCTGCTGTTCGTAGGAGGGGTGCAGGGGCACGCCGTCCTTCCAGTCGCCCTTGGAAGGATCGTTTTCGTCCTTCCACAGGTGATAGGGTTCAATGCCAAACAGCACATTCACATAGGGCAGGCACTGGGTGCAAAAATCCCGGGCGTCTTCCCACATCCACAGGGCGGAGCGGAAATTGCCGTCGAAAGAGACGGTCATGCCTTTTTCATGGGCAATTTTCAACATATTCAGCACCAGCTCCCGGCAGTTGGGGGCCAGGGCGGGGGTGATGCCGGAAAGATGCAGCCAGTCAAAATCCTGAAGCAGGGCTTCCAGATCGTAATTGGAAAAATCGTACTCCGTCAGGGCGGAATGCTTGCGGTCGTAAATCACCTTGCTGGCCCGGATGCCGTAGCCCGTTTCCAGGTAATAGGTGCCCAGCCGGTGGGTGGGGGTTTCTTCGGGGGTGGAGAGGATCATGGGGGTGCAGTGCACGTCGTTGGAGCGCAGGGCGCGCACGGCGGATTTGCCCAGGGAATTGTTGGGCACCACGGAAAAGAAGGTGCTGTCGACGCCCAGGTTGGCCAGCGCCAGGGCGATGTTGGCCTCCGAGCCGCCGTAGCTGAGGCCGAAGTTGGACGCCATGCGGATTTTTTCGTAATTGGGGGGAGAAAGGCGAAGCATGATCTCGCCCATGGTGATGAATTTCTTCTGGCCGGGCTTTTGGGAAAGCAGCGGGTTATGGTGGATCATATGCAATTCCTTCTTTCTGATATGGAGAAAAGAAAACGTTCCTGTTGCCTGCATTATACCATATTCCTTCCTCCGGTGCAATGCGCGGATGCTTGCGTCAGTCATGAGAATTTGCTATAATGAATGCAAGAAAAAATGCCGCGAAGGAGGCATACAAATGAGCGTTTTTCAAAAAGTGAAGCCCGAGGACGTGGGCCTTTCTTCCAAAGGATTATTGATGTACCTGGAGCAGGTGGAAAAGCAGGGCGTGGAACTGCACAGTGTGAAGGTGCTGCGCCATGGCAAGATGGCCATGGAGGCGGATTTTGCCCCTTATGATGACCATACGCCCCACATGCTGTTTTCCCTGAGCAAGTCCTTCTGTTCGGCTGCGGCCGGTTTTGCGGTGCAGGAAGGGCTTTTGCAGTGGGACAGCAAGGTGGTGGAGGTGCTTGCCGAATACGCCCCGGAAAACCCTTCAGAATGGCTGAAAACGGTCACGCTGCATCATTTGCTTTGCATGGGCAGCGGCCTGAAAGAGGAATCGGACGGTGTGGCCGGCCAGGGCGTGCAGGAATGGGCGAAAGCGGTGCTTGCCCACGATTGCGTGCGGGAGCCGGGTACTTATTTCCACTACAACAGTCACGGCACCTACCTTGTTTCCTGTATGGTGCAGAAAGTGACGGGGCAGACGGTGCGGGATTACCTGATTCCCCGGCTGTTCGTGCCCCTTGGTATTCCCGTGCCCTATTGGAGCAGCTCCCCCGAAAAGGTGAACTGCGGCGGCTGGGGCCTGTTTTTGACCAGCGAAAGCATTGCCAGGTTTGGCCAGTGCCTTTTGCAAAAGGGCATGTGGGAAGGCAGGCAGGTATTGCCCCCGGAATGGCTGGAAAAGGCCACCGTTTTCCAGATCGACAATTCCAACGGCAATCAGGACCCTGAAAACGAATGGCATCAGGGCTATGGATACCAGTTCTGGCGCACCCGGGGCAGAAGATACCGGGGGGACGGCGCCTTCGGCCAGATCTGCATGGTTTCCGAAGAAAAGGACATGGTGGTGGCAGTGACCGCCGGCCAGGGGGACATGGGCAAGGAAATGCAATTGATGCATGAATACCTGTTCCCTTCGGCGGAGATGGAAATGGGCACGGAAGAGGAGCAGCAGGCCCTGCAGCAGCAGCTGGCTTCCCTTTCCTGCAAATGGCCGGAAGATGACGGCAGCGGCCATGCTGCGGAGGGCATGTTCAAAAACAAGGATTTTACCCTTTATGCCAAAGAAACGGAGAACGTGCTGTCTGTCCGGCTGCAGAATACGGATACGGAACTGGAAATCCTGGCCGGAAAGGACGGGCTTGTTTTCTTCTCCGTGAACCCCGGCCTGTTCAGCGAAACGGCTACCGTATGGGCGGGCAGATACGGCTGGGAAGAGGGCAAAATGCACCTGATGGCCCGCAACCTTGGCGGCCCCCAGCGGCTGGACGCCGTTGTTTCCTGTGCCGACGGGAAAATAGAAGTGGATACGTCCAGGTCCCTGTGCTTCATTCAGTACACGGGGGTATTGGAAAAAGAATAAACAACAGCCGCAGGGCACTTCCTTGCGGCTCCTTTGGAGGAAACATGGCCAACTGGATCACCCATACCCGGATGGCGGACAGGCTGCTGGAGAAAGGCCTTGCGGCGGATGAAACTTACTTCATCATCGGCAGCGTGGCGCCGGACTGCAATCAGGAAAATGAAGACTGGACCAGCTACATTCCGCCCCGGGAGCAGACCCATTTTATGCAGGGAAAATCCAAGCTTACCGTGGATGCGGAGGGCTTCTTTGACCGGCATGTGAAGCATGCTTCCACGCCCTTGTGGCACAGCTTTTGCATGGGCTATTATATTCATCTGGTGATGGACAGGGCATGGCAAAGGTGGATAAGGGATGAAAAACGGGTGGCGGCCAGCTTTTGCCGCCTGAAAGCGGTGCCGGAAAGGACGGAAAAACTCCGGGGCCTGCCCGAAACCTATGATACATTGAAGCAGGTGTTCGGCCGCTCACGCATCCGGGATGTGGAGCGGATGGAGCAGCTTTATGTGCAGGCAAACCCTGCCTGCAGCTATGAACGCATCCTGCGCAAAACCACCGCGTTTCCCGATATCCCCGGCTTTTTGCCCAATGCCGTAAACCGGAAAATCACCGTCATGGCGCCGGCAGTGCCGGATGCGCCCATTGCAACGGATTTCCTCTTTTTTGCTCCGGAAGAATATGACCGGCTGATGGAAGACGCCGTTTCGGAAGCGTGGGCGCGATTACGGTAAACCGATAGGGGGTTGACAGAGCAGGGGGCTCCTCGCCCCCTGTACCCCCCGGCAGGAGCGTTGCCCCTGCACCCATCCTGCGATGGAGGAGTATTGGAAAACAAACTTGTGTCCGCAAGATACTTGAAGGACGAAGAGACAGACCCCACGGGCACATTGAAAACGATAAAAATAGCGGAAGGGAAAATAAATTTTCCCTCCGCTTATTTTTTCGTTTTCCCCGGATGCCTTTGGCATCCGGCCGGCGGCTTTCAGCCGCCCAGCCCGGGGGGTGGCGGGCCACACCCAACTCGCAATGGCACAATCGGCATTTGCAAACGTGTTTCTGCGTGTTGCCGGTATTTCTCACTCTCCAGCGGGAAATTGCCTGTTCGCCCGGCCAACCACTTCGCAGAAAGGGTCAAGGGGCAATGCCCCTGGTGGGGTGTGGGGCAACGCCCCACGAATGGTTCTCTTCACAGCTTCACCACGTCAAAGGCGGCGGCTCTTGCCATGCGGTTCATGACAGCCAGCACCATTTCTTCCCCTTCCCAGCCCTGGGCCAGTACAAGGGACACGCCCATTTCGTCCGTTTCCCGCAGGCGGCGGAACAGAAGGTGGGCCGTTTCTTCGGGGGATGCGCCGATGGAGAGGGTGCGGCGGCTGCCGAAGGAAGGAAGGGCCTCATCCATGGCCAGGATGACGGCGTTTTCCGCGGCATCATAGCGGCGGCAGATTTCGGCGATCACCTTTTCCTGATCCCCCACATAGACGGTCATGGAGGCCTTGGGGGCATAGTGGCGGTGCTTCATGCCGGGGGAAGGGGCGGCTTCGCCCTCTTTCAGGGGGCGCATCACGCTGTCGGCCACGGTGCAATCCCCGGCCACAGCGGCGATCATCTCCCGGGTGACGGCGCCGGGGCGCAGGATGCAGGGCACGCTGCCGGTCATATCCAGTACAGTGCTTTCCACGCCCACCCGGCAATCGCCGCCCTGCAGGATCATGGCGATGCGGCCGTTCATATCCTCATACACATGTTCTGCGGTGGTGGGGCTGGGGCGGCCGGAGCGGTTGGCGCTGGGGGCGGCCACGGGCACCCGGCTTTCCTGCAAAAGGGCCAGGGCCACAGGATGGTCCGGGCAGCGGACGGCCACGGAGGGCAGGCCGGCGGTGGTCACATCCGGCACGGCGGGCTTTTTCATCAGCAGGATGGTCAGCGGCCCGGGCCAGAAGGCGTCCATCAGCTTTTCTGCCATGGGTGTTACATGGCACAGCGTGTCCAGCTGGCTTTTTTCGGCCACGTGCACAATGAGGGGGTTATCCCCGGGCCGGCCCTTGGCGGCAAAAATTTCGGCCACGGCCTGTTCGTTCAGGGCATCGGCACCAAGGCCGTATACGGTTTCGGTGGGGAAGGCCACCAGCTGCCCCTGCTTCAAAAGGGCAGATGCCTGCAGGATGGTTTCTTGGGTGGCGGGTTTGAAAATGGTTTCCATGGCGTTCCTTTCTCGGATAAAAGCCCGGCGGCTGTATATATACATTCGTATGCAGGGAAATTATGCATCGTTCCGTGCAGGCATATCATAGGCGTTTTCCCTTGATTTGTCAAGAAAAGCTGTGTTTTTTGTGCACTGAATGGGAAGATGCTTGAAATGGATGTATAAATATGGTATAGTATTTATGCATATACATTGAATAAACGAGAAAAAGTATATGATGGCACAGAAATCTCAGAAGATCTGCCAAATGCTGAGGAGTGAAAAAAGCTTTGAAAAACGCAAGACAGACTGCCATCCTTTCCATCATTGACCGCTATGACATTGAAACCCAGGAAGAGCTTTCCGCAAAGCTGAAGGAAATGGGCATTGTGGTGACCCAGGCCACCGTATCCCGGGACATCAAGGAGCTGCGGCTTCTGAAGGTGCTCAGCCCCAACGGCGGGTATAAATATGCCACCAGCGACCGGGCAGACCATGGCCTGAGCGACCGGTTTGTGCGGATGTTTGTGGATTCCGTATTGTCCATCACCTATGCCCAGAACATCATCGTCATCAAAACCTTGTCCGGCAGTGCCAATGTGGCCGGCGAGGCCATTGACTCCATGCGCTGGCCGGAAATTCTGGGCACCATGGCGGGGGATAACACCATTCTGGTGATCGTAAAGGACGAAGCGGAAGCTGCCAAGGTGGTAAAGAAATTCCAGGAAATGCTGAAATAAGCGAGGCTTGTTATGCTGCTTTCATTGCGAATTGAAAATATTGCCCTGATGGACCAATTGGAAATTCAATTTACCAGGGGCCTGCATGTGCTCACCGGTGAAACCGGCGCCGGCAAATCCATCATTGTGGATGCGGTGGCGCTGCTGCTGGGGGGCAAGGCCCAGAAGGAACTGATCCGCACCGGGGCGCAGAAGGCCCGGGTGGAGGGTGTGTTCCAGGTGGACGATTGCCCTGCTGCCGGGGCTTTTTTGCGTGCGGAGGAACTGGACGAGGGGGACGAAGTGGTATTGGCCCGGGAGATCGGGCTGAACGGCCGGTCCACCTGCCGGGTGAACGGCACCATGCTGCCCATTGCCCAGTATCAGCAGCTGACGTCCCTTCTGATGGATATTCACGGCCAGCACGAGCACCAGTCCCTGATGGATGAAAAAAAGCATCTGGGCTTTCTGGACGGCACCGGCGACGAAAACCATCAGAAGGTATTGGAGCAGGTGAAAAATACCTTTGCCGCATGGCAGGAAAAGAAGAAGCTTTTACAGCAGCTGAAAAAGCAAACGGCGGACGCCCAGGAGCGGATGGAGCTTTTGCAGATCCGGGTGAACGAACTGCGGGATGCGGCCCTGACCCCCGGGGAAGAAGAGGAACTGACCAAAGAGCGGGATATCTTCAAAAACGGAGAAAAGATTGAAGCCAGCCTGCAGGATGCTTTTGAATCTGTATACGACGGCTCTTCCGCGGCGGTGGAAAGCCTGCGCCGGGCGGTGGCTGCCCTTGGCAGCATTGAAAAGCTGGACGAACAATACAGTGCCCTGCGTGCCCGGCTGGATGGGCTGTATTATGAGGCGGAGGACGCGGGGCTGACCCTGCGGAAAATGATTTCCGCTTTGGATTTTGACCCGGACAGGCTGGAAGAGATCCGGGAGCGGCTGGATGTGATCCGCCGGCTTTCCCGCAAATATGCCGGGGCGTCCACCAAAGACATGGTGGAAAAGCTGAAAGAAATGGAAGCGGAGCTTGCCGGCTTTGAAACCCTGGACGACCGGCTTTTGCAGACGGAAAAAGCGGAAGGCCAGGCTGCGGAAGCCTACAAAAAGGCGGCGGCGCTGCTTTCCGCCAGCCGCAAAAAGCTGGCCCTTGCCTTTGAAAAGGAAATGGAAAAGCAACTGCAGGACCTGAACATGGGCGGCACCCGCTTCCAGGCGCAGATGGTGCCCGGCAATGCTGCGGCCACCGGCGTGGAGAGCGTTCATTTTTTGATCGCGCCCAACCGGGGCGAAGAAATGCAGCCCCTTTCCCGCATTGCATCCGGCGGCGAACTGAGCCGGCTGATGCTGGCCATCAAATCCGTAGCGGCCAAGCGGGAAGGCATTCCTTCCATGATTTTTGACGAAATTGACACCGGCATTTCCGGCAAAGCGGCTCAGGTGGTGGGCGAAAAGATGAAGCACATCAGCCGGGACCGGCAGGTGCTGTGCGTAACCCACCTGCAGCAGATCGCCGCCCTGGCGGACCGGCATTATCTGGTGGAAAAAGGCTTTGACGGGGAACGCACCCGCACCAACCTTACCATTCTGGATGGGGAAAAGCGGGTGGCTGAAATCGCACGGATGCTGGGGGGCGAGGAAGAAAGCGCCAAGCAGCATGCCAGGGAGATGCTGAAATGAAAATCCATGAGCAATGCCTGCCCTGCCTGGTGAACCAGGCGGTGAAGACGGCGGAGATGCTGCAGCTTGAAAACCGGGAGGAAATGTACCGGTTGATTTTTCGGAACATGAGCTGCATGGACATGAACAAAACCAACCCGGAGCTGGTGGGGGAAAATTTCCGCATCATCAAGGAATTCTGCCGCTGCGAGGATCCCTACCGGGAAACGAAAGCGCATTACAACCGGGCGTTTCTGAAGCAGGCGGCAGCGTATGACGAAAAAATCACGTCCTTTGAGGAAGCGGTGAAATATGCCATTGTGGCAAATCTCATTGATTTCAACCCCATCCACGGGGACGTGGAAAAGGATATCCGCAAGTATTTTGGCAGCATGGACACGCTGGAAATGGCCGTGAACCATACTGTGCAGCTGGAAGAAGATATCCGCCGGGCCAAAGCCATTTTGTACCTGGGGGATAACTGCGGGGAAATCTGCTTTGATAAGCTGCTCATCCGCCGTATCCGGAAAATGAACCCGGAAGTGAAGGTGTATTTCGGCGTCCGGGGGGAAGCGGTGGTGAACGACAACACCGTGGAAGACGCCCTTTTTGTGGGCATGGACGAAGAAGCAACCGTGATCTCCAACGGGGATTGGGCGCTGGGCACCGTGCTGGAAAGGGTGAGCCCTGCGTTCCGGCAGGTGTATGATGCGGCGGATGTGGTGATCGCCAAGGGCCAGGCCAATTTTGAATGTTTGAGCGAAGAAGAAAAGAACATCTATTTCCTGCTGATGGTGAAATGCCCGGTGATCGCCCGGTACACTGCCGTTCCGGAAAAGAGCCTGGTGTGTATGCAGCAGGGATCCAAAGGCCAAGACGCACAGCGCGGATGAAAGCCTGAGGAATGAAGGACGCCTGCGGGCGCAATGAAAATACGAAAAAGCCGGAAGAGAAAGCAAGGGTTCTCCTCCGGCTATTTTTTTTGAATTTTTCCCGGATGTCTTTGGCAATCCGGCCGGCGTTTTGCAGCTACTTACAACGTTTTTTCGTACACCAGCATGCCTTTGCCCCAGGGGTCGTCGGGGGCGTGGAGGTTGGTCCGGCAATAGAGGTAGCCGCATTTTTCCAGCACCCGGCAGGAGGCGGCATTGCCCTGCATCACCCGGCCTTGCAGGTTGCTGATGGGAAAATGCTGCCGGGCATATTCTTCCATGGCCAGGGCGGCCTGGGTGGCATAGCCCCGGTTGGCATAGGCTTCGCTGATGCAAAAGCCGATTTCCACTTCGTTTTTTTCGCCTTCCACTTCGTTGATGCCCACATCGCCGATCAATTGCCCCTCCAGCGTAACGGCCAGCACACAGGGCAATTTCTGCGCTTTTACGCATCCGGCAAAAAAGCGGATGGCGCTCAGCGCCTCCTCCTCGCTTTCGTAGCTTTCGTTGGGGAGGAACAGGCGCACCTTCTGCTGCCGGTGGATAGCAAAAAGGGCCGGGGCATCCTCTTCTTCAAAGGGGCGAAGGAGAAGATGCGGGGTGGAAAGGGACATCATTCGGCCTCCAGGGTAAGGCAGAGAGCGCCTTGCTCCAGGGCGGCCAGCAGGTCTTCCCGGCTTGTCACGTCTTCCTGAACGGGCACTTCATCGCCCAGCACCTGAACCATGATGCAGCTGTCCTTGCGGCAATCCACAAAGGCATACAATACGCCGGAATAGCCGGAAGGCAGCGGATAACCGTCCGCATCCGTCTTTGTGGAGCCGGCGGTGTTCTGCAGCACGGTGGGCACCGTGTACAGGGTGTGCTGGCCGAAGGTGTGGGTTTCCACCGGGGCAGAAAAGAGAGTGGAAAACAGGCTGGCCATGTACTGGGCATTGGAATTGGAAATGGGCAGGTAATAAATGCTGGTGAGGGGGGATGCGGCATCGATGGGCTCAAAGCCGGGCCCCTGCTCCAGCGAAGCTTCGCCGATCACTTCGGCATCCATGGGCTGATAGCCTTCGGGGGTGGCGGCTTCGCCCAGTTTATAGTATCTGGCCTTGCCGGAAGGGGAAAGGTTGGCCACGATCCAGTGATCGTTTGCACCCTCCAGCACACCGCCCTTCACCGGAATGGTGCCGATGCCGGCCAGGTGATTGCTGATGAGGATGCCGGCAATGACCAGCACCGCCAATGTGGCTGCGGCAAGGAGCAGGTGGGTTTTGTGTTTTTTCAGGAAGGCCTGGGTGTTTGCCCGCTTTTGCGCTTCCCTGCGCTGCTTTTTGACGGCCGCACCCGCCCGCTTCTGATAAACTTTTGCCATATGAATATACCGTGCCTTTCTCGTTTTTTTGTCAGTATAGCATATCTTTTTTGTTTTTTCCAGCCCTGTATGCCGGGTTTACGGACGGGGGAAAATGTGGTACAATCCTGATAAGTAAAAAACAAAAAAGGAGCGGATGCCGGGATGGACTATGGCGTTCAGATGTACAGCCTGCGGGACAGCGTGGCGGCGGATTATGAAAAAGCGCTGCAGACGGTGGCCGGGCAGGGCTATAAAATGGCAGAATTATTCGGAGGCATGCAGCCGGATGCGCAGACCATCCGTCAATGGGCGGATGCGGCTGGGCTGAAAATTTCCGGCACCCATACCGGCGCCGATGCGCTGGCGGAGGATAAACTGGAAAAAACCGTGGCCGATCATCATGCCCTGGGCTGCACTTTGCTGATTATTCCCGGGCATGACCTGAGCACGAAGGAAAAGCTGGATGCGTTCATTGACCGGATGAACGCCGTGCAGCCCAGGCTTGAACAGGCAGGCATCACCCTTGCCTATCACAACCACAGCCACGAGTTTTACCCCAACGAAGACGGGCAGATCATTTATGACGAGCTGGTCCGCCGAACATCCATGAAGCTGGAGATGGATACCTACTGGGCGTATAATGCCGGCAAGGACCCGGTGGCCATGATGGAGCAGCTCCGGGACCGGCTGGTGGCCGTTCACCTGAAGGATGGCTTCGTGGGCGGTGAAGGCATACCGCTGGGCAAGGGCACGGCGCCGGTGAAAGCGGTGTGGCAAAAAGCGAAGGAAATGAACGTGATGATGATCGTGGAAAGCGAAACACAGCGGCCTGACGGCCCCACCGAAACCGGGGAATGCATGGATTATCTGCGTTCCCTGGAGGGCTGATGCCCCTGCTGGGCGCCCGGGCCCATGATTACCGGGGCAGCTCGCCGGAGGAGCTGTTTGGCAGGATTGCCGGGGATGGCTTTGAAGCCATTCAGCTGGCGTTTCCCAAGTCCTTTGGGGTGGCGTACCCCATTCCCCAGGCTTTTTTGGAAGAGACGGCTCAGGCGCTGGAAAAGCATCGCCTGCAGCTGGCGGTGGTGGGCTGCTACATTGACCCTGCCCTGCCGGACAGGGAAAAGACCCAGGCGCAAGTGGATAAATTCCTGGCTGCATTGCCTGCGGCAAAAGCCCTGCAGGCCGGCTGTGTGGGCACCGAAACCACCAATTTTGAAAAAGCCGGCGGAGACCGGAAAAAGGCCCTGCCCCTTCTCATCGACAGCGTGAAGCGCATGGCGGAAGGGGCGGAAAAGGTGGGCGTGGATATCGGCATTGAGCCGGTGTATGCCCATGTGATGCACAATGTGGATGAAACGCTGGAAGTGATAGAAAAGGTGGGCTCTTCCCGGGTGAAGATCATCTGGGATGCGGTGAACGTGCTGTCGCTGGAAACGGCGCATGACCAGCCCGGCTTTTTCCGCATGTGCTATGATGCGTTCAAAGACCGTCTGGCGGCCATGCACCTGAAGGATTTTACCTTCGACGGGGAGGGCAAAAAGCCGTCGGCGCCTCTTTTTGAAGGGCAATTGCAGGTGGATACGCTGCTGGCCCTGGTGAAAGACAGGGAGCGCCTTCCCATTCTGCGGGAGGAAGCCATTCCCGAAAGAAGCGTGCGGGAAATTGCCGCCATCCGGGAAATTTTGAAAAAATAAAATACGCCGTGCATATTTTGCATGCGTCCGGCGTATGATAAGAGCGAAACAGGAAGTGTATGGGGAGGGCTTTTCAAGGGAAAAGCCACACTTCTGAATGTTTCAGGAGAATCTGTCCGATGGGAGAGGTTCTCCTCTTTTTTACACTTCGTTTGCAAAGGGAATGGACGCGGCGGCGCCGGGGCGGCTGACCGTCAGGGCGGAAGCCCGGCAGGCGTACTCCACCGCATGGGGCAGGGGCGTGCCCTGCATCAACTGCACGCACAGGGCGCCCACGAAGGTATCCCCGGCCGAGGTGGTATCCACCGCCTTTGTTTTTATAGCCGGGCAGAAACGGATGCTTTCCCCTTCGTTGTAGACACAGCCTTTTTCGCCCAGCGTGATCAGCACGTGCTTTACCCCTTTTTCCCGGAAGAAACGGATGTTTTCCCGGCAGCCCTCTTCGGTGTCCGTTTCCATGCCGGAAAGGGCGGCGGCTTCGTGTTCGTTGGGGATGAAGTAATCCACCATCGGAAAAATGTCATCGGGCAGGGGAGCGGCGGGGGCGGGGTTCAGAAACACGGGCACATGGGCCAGGTGGGCCATGCGGACGGCGGCGACCACCGTTTCCGTGGGAATTTCCAACTGCAAAATAACGGCGGCAGCCTGATGGAAAAGGGACTGCTTTTCGCACAGCACCGCTTCCGTCAGGCACCAGTTGGCGCCGTGGTGCAAAAGGATGCAGTTATCGCCGCCCACTACGGTGATCATGGCCATGCCGGTGGTTTCCTTGTCGGTGCAGATGCCGTCAAAAGCCACCCGGTTATCCGCCATGGCTTTCAGCAGGATGGCGCTGTTGGCATCGTGGCCCAGAGCGCCCACAAACCGGGCCTGACCGCCCAGACGGGAAACGGCAATGGCCTGGTTCAGCCCTTTGCCGCCGATGTTGACGGAAAAATCCCGGCCGGGCAGGGTTTCCCCAAGTCTTGGCAGCCTGTCCGTGTGGATGGTGAAATCCGCATTGGCGCTGCCGATGATGAGAATGGGTTTCATGCTGCGTCCTCCTTAAAACAGGCCTTTGCGGCGGATGGGCTTTTCCAGCCTTTCTTCCCAAAAAGCGGCAAGCAGGGCGGCCGGCGCATCGGTCTCCGGCAGGGTGGTTTTATCAATGCCCACCACCAGCACATCCCGCATCCATGCGTTTTCCCGGGGGGAAAGGGACAAAAGCCTGTCCATCATTTCGCTGCATGGGGGGCACACAAGGCCGCCCTCCTGGGTGTCAAAATGGCGGATTTCGGCTTCCTCCAGATGCCGGCCGCATTTGACGCAGTGGGAAAGCCTGGGCCGGTAGCCGCATAAGGCGGCGGCATGGAGCAAAAACGCCGCGGTCACGGCCTTTGGGTCCTTGTCCTGATAGCACAGCCGGGAAAGGGAGCGGGCAAGCAGGGTGAACAGGTGCACCGCCGGTTCGTTTGGCTGCACGATGGCTTCGCATACGGAGAGCATATAGGTGGCGTATTTCAGTTTGTCATAGTCGCTTCGGAGGGCGAAAAAGCTTTCCGTCAGGTGGCAGGAAACCACGGTCATGCGGCCCTTGCCGGTATAGAGCACATATTCCCCGAAAGCGAAAAATTCGCTGCAGGCAAGAAGCGGACTGCCGATTTTTTTGCAGCCCCGGCACAGCGCTTCCACCCGGCCCAGGGTGGGCGAAAAAAGGGTAAGCATGCGGTCATGCTCCCGGTAATCGGCGTGGCGCAGCACAATGGCCTGGCAGGTGACGTGGGGCAAAAAATCAACTCCCTGTGGAACGGTAAAACTTCATGGCCTTTTGAAACACAAAATACATGAACACAAAGAACACAAGCCCGGAAAGGGGGCACAAAAAGGCGGCCGGGCCGTCAATGCCCATGAGGGGCTTTTCCAGAATCACGGCAGAAGGCACCTGCAAAACCAGCCCGAAAGGCGCCAACGTGCCAAACAGCACCCGAAGGGGGCCGGGGTAGGCATCGATGGGGTATTGGCAGGCGCTCCGGCCACCGTAGGTGACGGCATTCACCAGCTCAATGGATTTGACGGAATGGACGGCAAACACCGCTTCAATGAGGAACAATCCCAGTATCAACAGCATACCAAAGAAAACCGCTTCGGTAAAGAGGAAAATTTTCATGCCGTTCCATTGCACCTGGCTCTGCCGGCAGCCCAGCACCAGTGCCACCACGCCCACCGCAATGCAGCCGAAGCGACGAGGGTCAATGGCGTGGCAGAGCACCTGGGTCATGATCCCCCGGGGACGCAGGAAAAAGGTGTCCAGATTGCCGGAGCGGATGAGGGCGGCAAAGTTTCCCGTGATGCCCCGGCCGAAGCATTCCGTCAGGTAGAAGGTGATGCTCATGACGCCAAAGAAGAAAAGCAGATCGCCGCCCGTCCACTGGTTCATGGATTGAAACCGGTTCACGATCAGCAATACCGCCATCATTTCGCCCCCTTCCATCACGATCTGGGCGATGGTTTGCAGGCAGAAGCTGAAGGGATATTGCATCTGGCTTTTCAGAAGCATTTTCATGGAATGGAGGTAGAGCTTTACTGTATTCATCTTAACCTCCCTGAACAATCATTCGTTTTGTGTTCCGGCGCCACAGGGAAAGCCCCACGGCCACAAAAATCAACAGCCATGCTCCCTGGATGAGGAACACTTCCCCGGCCTGGTGCAGGGGCGTTTCGCCGGTGTAGAGGCGGATGGGGGCGTCCAGCAGCTGGGCGTAGGGCAAAAGCTTTACCACCTGCTGCCAGCTGTCCGGAAACAGGGTGAGGGGCAGGATGTTGCCGGAGAAAGTGGCCATCAGCAGGTTCAGAAGGGCCTGAAAGCCCTTGAAATCGATGGTGCGCATGGAGATGCCCATGGTGATGTTTTCCAGGGCGCACATGCAAAAAAGCCCCAGCGCCAGCCCCATTAGCCCGCACAGCAGGGCGGGGAAGGAGGCCGGCCCCCCAAGGCCCCAGCCCTGTGGCAGCAGGCTGGCAAATGCCAGCATGGGAACGGCCCGAAGCAAACTGCCCATCAGCTTCATGGCGCCGATGCGGGCGTAGTAATAGCCGTACAGGTTCACCGGCCGGCACAGTTCATAAGCAATGCCCCCGGTGCGGATCTTGTCCATCAGGTCGTTATCGGAAGAAAGCAGCATGCGGAAAAACGCCTGCTGCAGCCACACATAGGTGCAGATGGCGGAAAGGGGCATGCTTTGGGGATGGCCCATATACAACGCCCGGTAAACAGAAATGAGGATCAGCCCGAACACCATCTGGCAGACGATCCCCCCAAGGGCTGCGCCCCGGTACTGGGTTTCCATTTTCCAGCGCATGAAGAAGGTGGAAAAGTATTTTCTCATAGGTCCATCTCCCTGTACATGCGGGCGATCAGGTGGTCAATGTTCTGGGATTGGGCCGTCATTTCCTGCATGGAGCCGGCCTTTTGCAAAAGGGAGAGCATATCGGCGGTGGGGATGCATGCAGGCTCGTAGGTGATGATATAGGCATCCCCGTCTTTTTGCAGGGTGCAGGCTTCGGGAAGAACGGAAAGATCCGGCGGGGCATCATAGCGCACGTTGATGGTGCGCTGGGTGTCGTAGCGGGAAAGCAGCTCCGGCAGGTGGCCGTCGTACAGCTTTTTGCCGTGGCCCAGCACCATCACCCGGCTGCACAAGGCGGCAATATCCTCCATATCGTGGGTGGTGAGGAGGATGGTGGTGCCCTTTTCCCGGTTTTCCTTTTGCAGGAATTCCCGCAGCTTCAATTTGCTCACCGCATCCAGCCCGATGGTGGGTTCGTCCAGGAACAACAGTTCCGGGCTGTGCAAAAGGCTGCCGCAAAGCTCCGCCCGCATGCGCTGGCCAAGGCTCATCAGCCGCAGCGGCGTGGAAAGCAGGGCTTTCAAATCCAGCGCGTCCGTCAACTCTTCCAGCCGGTTTTCAAAATCGGCTTTGGCTACCCGGTAAATATCCTTCAGCAGCCGGTAGCTGTCCAGGATGGGCACGTCCCACCACAGCTGCATCCGCTGGCCAAACACCACGCCAATGTGCTGCACATGTTTTTTCCGGTCTTCCCAGGGGGTCAGGCCGCCAACGGAGGCCCGGCCGCTGTCCGGAGTGAGAATGCCGGAAAGAATTTTTACCGATGTGGATTTGCCGGCTCCGTTGGGGCCGATATAGCCGACCAGCTCGCCCTTCTCAATTTGAAAGGATACATCCTGCAGGGCATGGATGACGGTTTTTTCCCGCAGCAGGTGCCCTTTTTCCCGTTTTTTGCGCACGGAAAAAGATTTGTTGAGTTGCTCAACTTCAATAAAGCTCATCTGTTCCTCCGTATGAAGTTCCGGTTGGTCGAACGTGCGTCATAAAATGTGGAGGGTTATTGTAGCAAAAGATGAGCGGAATGTCAACGGTTTTTGGCTTGCTATACGGGAAAAATTGGTGTATACTTTGAATTGACTTTGGATACGAAAGGAAGTTACTGTTATGAAGATTGCCATCGCCTGTGATCCTGCCGGTATGCCGCTGAAGGGGCCCATCGAAGAAACCCTGACCGAACTGGGCATTGACTATGTGGATCTGGGTATGCACGAAGGGGATTGCCGGGATTATCCTGTTTTTGCCCTGCGGGTGGCCAATAAAGTGATCAGCAAGGAATGCGACCTGGGCATCGTGCTGTGCGGCACGGGCGTGGGCATTTCCATTGCCGCCAATAAGGTGGACGGCATCCGCTGCTGCCATTGCAGCGATTGCTATTCCGCCAAAATGAGCCGCGCCCATAACGACGCCAACATGCTGGCCCTGGGCGGCCGGGTGATCGCCCCGGAACTGGCCAAGCTGATCGTGGAAAATTTCGTCAAGGGCGAATTTGAAGGCGGCCGTCACCAGACCCGCATTGATATGTTCAAGATCATCGAACAGGGCGGCCAGCTGGAATAATTCAGTGGCTGTTAAAGAAGAAGGAGGGTTCGCCCTTCTTTTTTTGTTTGAAAAAAGTTTTCAAGAAAAATGCAAAAAAGTGAAAATGATGCTTGACAAATGATAAAAAATGCTGTATTATAACTCTCGTGCCGCAAATGCAGCACATAGGCGGGGGAGCATAGCTCAGCTGGGAGAGCATCTGCCTTACAAGCAG
>JAZNOW010000008.1:0-2119 GCA_045589355.1 Clostridia bacterium | reverse complement strand
AAGTGCCACACTCCATTCGCAATATTTCCATCTTCTTATTAGCCCCAGCGGGAAATTGTTTGTTTGACAATTCCACTACATCCGCAAATGGGTCAAGGGCCAATGCCCCTTACAGCGGGCCATTGTTTGTGCCATAAGTCCACCACTTCCGCTACCGGGTCCAGGGGCGATGCCCCTGGTGGGGTGCAGGGGTAAAACCCCGCAGGGTTCCCCCAAGAAACAGCGGCAAATTGCTCGATGAACAAGTCCACCACTTCCGCAAATGGGTCAAGGGCCAATGGCCCTTGTGGGTCCAGGGGCGATGCCCCTGCTGGTGGATTAATCCTTGAAGATCATGGGCAGGAAGTCGTGAATGCAGCGGCGCCATACGCCCCAGTCGTGGCCGCCGGGGAAGGTGCGGCGGATCATGTTCACGTCCTTGTCCTTGAGCATTTCGTCGTCATTGGCGAAGGACTGGTAGAACTGGTCCTCGGTGCCCATGGCGCGGTAGAACACGCGGAAGCTGCGGTTGAAGGTTTCGCCGTCGTCCAGCAGGGCCAGGTGCTTTTCTTCGCCGGCCCGGGGGAAGCGCAAGAAGCCGCTGAAAATGCCGGCATAGCCGAACAGGTCGGGGTTGGTGAGGGTGACGATGCTGGTCTGGTAGCTGCCCATGGAAAGACCGGCCATGGCGCGATGCCACTTGTCGGTATAAACGGGATAGCGGCCTTCGATGAAGGGGATCAGGTCCTGCAAAAGCACCTGGGGGAACACCATCCGGTCCATACGGGATCGTTCCATCTGCACCATGCCATTGCCCATTACAATGATCATTTCCTGCATTTCGCCCTTTGCCAGCAGCTGGTCGGCAATGCGGGCCACATGGCCCTGATACACCCAGCCCGTTTCGTTTTCGCCATAGCCGTGCTGCAGGTACAAAACCGGGTACTTCTTGCCGGCGTCGTAGCAGGGGGGCGTGTAAACCAGACAGCTTTCCACCTTGCCCGTCACCTTGGAGGCATAGTAATGCCGGGCCACCGCGCCGTGCTCCACGCCGTCCAGGCCGTCCCAGCCTTCACCGGGCACCGGCACGTCCACAAAGTTCATGGGCCGGCAGCAGCCGTAGCCGATGGGCAGGTAGGGGTTCAGCACGTCGGCGCCGTCGATCTTCAGGAAGAAATACTGGAACCCACGGCCCAGATCCACCGTGCCCTCCCACATGCCGTCTTCCTTCTTTTCCAGAGGCTTGATGTTGCCAAACTGATCAATGGCCACTTCCCGGGCGTTGGGCGCCTTGATGGCAAAATGCACCCGGCCGTCTTCCAGCACTTCAAAGCCCTGATGGCCGTCTCGGTCCGGTTCGCCTGCATACATATCATAAGAAACTGCCGTGTCCAAAGGCTGCTTATTCATTTGTTTTTCCTCCCTTTTCGCGCACGTTTATAAACAAATTGTCTTCTATTCTTATTATAACACGCCTGTGCCGCCCTGAAAAGGCCGCCATTTTCAAGAAAAAGGAAGAAAATATCCATTTCGGAAGGTATACTTTTTGTCACAGGCCCACACCAGGGGCATCGCCCCTGGACCCAGTGCGCGATAATACAAAATTGATTAAAAGAAGTTGTGTCCGCGTGATGCTTGGGGAACCACGAAGCAGGGGGCTGCGCGCCCCCCTGTACCCCTGCGACAGGGCGATCCGCCCTGCACCCAGTACGCGATAACGCGCAACTTATCCATAAAACCTGTTTCCGCGCGCAGCTTGAAGGAACGACGAAGCAGGGGGCTCCGCGCCCCCTGTACCCCTCGGCAGGGCGATCCGCCCTGCACCCTTTCTGCGACAAAAGAGGATGTATCGAAAACGGTTGCTTCCGCATGATATTTTAGAAAACCAAGCGGCTTCAGCCACGGGCGCAATGAAAACAAAGAAAAAGCCGGGAGAGAAAGCAAGCTTTCTCCTCCGGCCTTTTTCTATTGTTTTCCCCGGATGCTACAGCATCCCGCAGGCGGTGGAACACCGCCCAGCCCGTGGGCGGCAGTGCCGCAGCCAATTCGCTATGTAATTGTCTTTTCTCTCAAACGTGTCTGTGCGTGTACGGCGGGGCACGTTCGATTCGCAATGTTTCGATTTTCTTATAAGCTGCAG
>JAZNOW010000007.1:0-31694 GCA_045589355.1 Clostridia bacterium | reverse complement strand
TGTACGGCTACCCCATGACCAACGACAACGGCTACTTCCTGTACTACGATAAGTCCGTTCTGTCCGAAGAGGACGTCACCTCCCTGGAAGCCATCATCGCTGCCTGTGAGGCTGCCGGCCGGAACTTCTCCTTCGAGCTGGAGAACTCCTGGTACATCGTCTCCTTCTTCTTTGCTACCGGTTGTATCTCCGAGTGGCAGACCGACGCTGACGGCAAGTTCATCTCCGTCAACGACAACTTCAACTCCGATGCCGGTAAGATCGCCGCTGAGGGTATGAAGAAGCTGGTCACCTCTAAGTGCTATGTCAACTCCAGCGCTACCGCTGACTTTGACGCTGCTGTTAAGTCCGCTGTCGTTGTTTCCGGTACCTGGAACTACGAGAACGCTAAGACCATCCTGGGCGACAACTTCGGCGTTGCTGATCTGCCCTCCTTCGAGGTCAACGGCACTTCCTACCACTTGGCTAACTTCAACGGCTGCAAGCTGATGGGTGTTAAGCCCCAGACCGATGCAAAGCGCGCTGCCGCTCTGAATCAGCTGGCTCAGTACCTGACCGGTGAGCAGTGCCAGCTGGAGCGCTTTGATGAGAAGGGCTGGGGCCCCTCCAACCTGGCTGCTCAGGCTGCTGATAAGGTCAAGAACGCTCCCCACCTGACCGCTCTGTGGAACCAGTTCAAGCACGCTAGACCCCAGGGTCAGATCCACGGCTCCTGGTGGGATATCGCCAAGGTTATCGGCGATGACGTGAAGGCTGCTGCCGATGAAGCCGGCCTGCAGACCGCCCTGGACAACTACTACGACAAGATCGCCGCTCTGTTCAAGCTGGACAACAGCGCCCTGCTGTTCGTTGGCGCCTGGAACGGCTGGAACAATGCTGACGATACCGACACCTACTACTTCAAGGATGGCGTGCTCACCCTGGAAGTGCCCCAGAGCGATTACATGGGCGGCCGCATCGTGAACCCCGGCAAGTGGGACACCGATAAGGGTTTTGCTCAGGTTGTGACCGGCGCCGAACTGATCCAGGATCTGGGCGTGGAAGCTAACCCCGACAACAACATCGTGTTCGCCGAAGCCGGCAACTACACCGTGACCGTGAACGGCAGCGAAATCTCCATCGTGAAAAACTGATGAACCATCGCTGAAAACCTGCCCGGCAGCGTTTTCGGACAATGATTGATCACACATTTGGCCGGAGCCAATCTCGATTGGTTCCGGCCGTTTCCGTAAAGGAGCGAACTTGAGGCATGAAGACATACACAGATCTTGAATACCTGAAATTATCCAAGGGACAAAAATTTCTCTACAAGATCGCCCGTTTCTTCTGCTCCATTCCGAAGAAGATTTTAGGTCTTTTTATTGCGCTGTGGAACCTGATCAAAAAAGGCTGCGGCATTGTGAAGAATGAAGCGGTGGACATCTGGTCCACGTTTGTGAACGGCGATTGGAAAACCAAGGTTTCCTTCCTCATCATGGGCTTTGGCAACCTGGCCCGGGGCCAGATTTTGCGCGGGCTGCTGTTTTTGCTGTTTGAAGTGGTGTTCATCGCGTACATGGTGCTGGCGGGCGCTTACTGGCTGTCCATGCTGCCCACCCTGGGCGTGAAGGGCCCTGAAGAAGTGTACGACTACGTGCTGGACGCGTACTACACCGTGTACAACGACAACAGCTTTAAGATCCTGCTCTACGGCGTGCTGACCATCTTCTTCATCATCGCCTTCATCTACACCTGGCGGGTGAACGTAAGGCAGAACAAGCTGGCCGAGCAGATCCTGGCCAAGGGCAAGAAGCTGAAAAGCGGCAAGGACGACCTGCGCTCCCTGGTGGACGACCAGTTCCACAAGACGCTGATGGCCCTGCCCCTCACCGGTATCCTGATTTTCACCGTGATGCCCATTGTGTTCATGATCCTGGTGGCGTTCACCAACTATGACGGTGCGCATGACGGCTATTACAGCAACCTTTTCGGCTGGGTGGGGCTGGATAACTTCAACACCATGCTGAACTGGAACGTGAACAGCGGCGGCAGCGTGCAGTCCTACGCCGCCACCTTCGGCGAAGTGCTGACGTGGACGCTGATCTGGGCCTTCTTTGCCACCTTCACCAACTACTTCCTGGGCATGTTTGTGGCCATGGCCATCAACAAAAAGGGCATCAATATGAAGAAGCTGTGGCGCACCGTGCTGGTGATGACCATTGCCATTCCTCAGTTCATTTCCCTTTTGTATGTGTCCAAGATGTTTGCAAAGAACGGCATCATCAACGGCTTTTTGATGAACATGGGCTGGATCGACCAGGCACTGCCCTTCTGGGAAGACCCCACCTGGGCCCGCATTACCGTCATCATCACCAATATCTGGATCGGTATTCCGTACCTGATGCTGATCACCACCGGTATTCTGATGAACATCCCGGCGGACCTGTACGAATCTGCCCGCATTGACGGCGCCAATCCCTGGCAGCAGTACACCAAGATCACCCTGCCCTACATGCTGTTTGTGACCGGGCCTTACCTGCTCACCAGCTTCACCGGCAACATGAACAACTTCAACGTCATTTACCTGCTCACCGGCGGTGCGCCCACCAACCCGGCGGCCTCCTCGGCAGCGGGCACCGTGGGCTATACGGACCTGCTGATCACCTGGCTGTTCAAGATCACACAAGGTGCGGAAAGCCAGTATTATCTGGCGTCCGTTGTGGGTATTCTGGTGTTTGTGGTGGTTGCATTGATCTCCCTGGTGGTGTACAATGTGCTGCCCTCCATTAAGAACGAGGAGGATTTCCAGTGATGAGTGAAAACAATGTCACTTCTCCCATGAAGCGTCATATGGGCCTGAAAACCTCCCGTGCCCTGTCCAATGGCGCCATTTATGCGCTGCTGATCTGCATCAGCATCATCTGGCTGGTACCTTTTGTGTGCATCGTGCTGCAGTCCTTCCGTGTGGAACTGAAGGGCCCTGTGGGCTATGTGCTGCCCAAACAGTGGGGCTTTGACAATTATCAGGCCCTCTTCCAGACGGACTTCCCCCGCTGGTATGCCAACACCTTCATCTCTGCCCTGGTGACGGCTGTGCTGCAGACGATCATCGTGCTGTGCATGAGCTATACCCTGTCCCGTTTCCGTTTCAAGATGCGCAAGCCCCTGATGCGGTTCATGCTGATCCTTGGCATGTTCCCCGGCATGCTCACCATGATCATCCTCTACCGCGTGCTCAAGGACCTGGGCATGACCCAGGCCAACGCCGTGCCCGGGCTGATCCTGGTGTACATTGCCTCTTCCGGTATGGGCTATTACGTATCCAAGGGTTTCTTTGACACCATTCCCAAATCCCTGGACGAAGCGGCCCGTGTGGACGGCGCCACCCGCTTCCAGGTGCTGAAGAAGATCATTTTGCCGCTTTCCAAGCCCATTGTGATCTACACCATCCTGACCGCTTTCATGGGCCCCTGGGGCGACTATGTGTTTGCCCAGTACATCTCCTTCGGTACTTCCTCCGGCATGAACGTGGCCGTGGGTATGTACCGCTGGCTGAACAAGGACCAGATCGCCAATTCCTACACCATGTTCTGCGCCGGCGGCGTGCTGGTGGCCATCCCGGTCACGGTGCTGTTCCTGTGCCTGCAGAAGTACTACGTGGAAGGCGTGACCGGCGGCGCTGTGAAGGGCTGATGCCTGCAGCGTGAACAAGATGGAAATCAAGAAAAGGAGACACAGCGTATGGCTAGCGTAAGACTGACAGACGTCAAGAAAATTTACGATAATAAAGTAGTGGCTGTCCATGATTTCAACCTGGTAATCAAGGACAAGGAATTTGTGGTGTTCGTAGGGCCCTCCGGCTGCGGCAAATCCACCACGCTGCGCATGATCGCCGGCCTGGAAGACATTTCCGACGGCATCGTGGAAATTGACGATATCGTGGTGAACGACCTGCAGCCCAAGGACCGCGATATTGCCATGGTGTTCCAGAACTATGCCCTCTATCCCCACATGACGGTGTATGACAACATCGCCTTCTCCCTGCGGCTGCAGAAGATGCCGGAGGATCAGGTGTACGAAAAAGTGACCAATGCCGCGGAAATTCTGGGCATCACCGAATACCTGACCCGTAAGCCCCGCGCCCTTTCCGGCGGCCAGCGCCAGCGCGTGGCCATCGGCCGTGCCATGGTGCGCAATGCCAAGGTGTTCCTGATGGACGAACCGCTGTCCAACCTGGATGCCAAGCTGCGCAACCAGATGCGCGCCGAAATCATTCTGCTGCGCCAGAAGCTGGACACCACCTTCATCTACGTTACCCACGACCAGACCGAAGCCATGACCCTGGGCGACCGCATCGTGATCATGCGGGACGGCATCATCGAGCAGGTGGGCACTCCCACAGAAGTGTTCGAAATGCCCCGGAACATCTTCGTGGCCGAATTCATCGGCGCGCCCAAGATGAACATGATCGAAACGGAACTGGTGCGGGAAGGCGACCGCTACTATGTGACCCCCTTCGGCACCCGCATGGAAGTTACCGGCGAAAAACAGCAGGAGCTGCTGGCCAAGGGTGTTCAGGGCGGCACCGTCATGCTGGGCGTGCGGCCTGAACATATGTTGATCACCGAAGAGGGCGGCATTCCCTGCACCCTGGAAGTGAACGAAATGATGGGCAGCGAGCTGCACCTGCATGTGTACACGGCGGACGGAACCCGCCTGATCGTGCGCATCCCCACCATCAATTTGTCCATGGAACAGCGCAAGGAACTGGCCTTCGGCAAGAAACTGCAGGTATCCTTCGAGAGCAAGGTGATGCATTTCTTCAACAAGGAAACCGGCCTGAACCTGATCTACGGCGAATAAGCAAGAAAATAAAAGAGCGCTTCGGCGCTCTTTTTTTCATGGCGGCAACATTTGACAGGGTGGATGGGGGAATGGTAGAATGAGGGAACAATGACAATAAAAAAGGGAGCGACGCGTATGGCGGAAAGGCACAACAACCCCATTATGCCCGGGAATGAGGAGGATAATTTCTTCCCCGATCCTCACATCAAAATTTTCCCGAATCCCGATACCGGCCGGGAATGCATGTACATGTATGTGGGAAGGGATTTTGGCCACGAGGGCTTTGATTTGCGGGACTGGTATGTGCTCATCAGCGAGGACCTGGTGAACTGGACCTGCAAAAAAGTGCTGGACCGGAAGGACACCTATCTGCCCGATGATTCCACCGAGTGCTGGGCCTGCGACGTGGTGCGCAGCCCCTGGGACGGACGTTATTACCTGTATTATTCCCATTGCGGCAATTCCACCGGCGTTGCCGTCAGCGACCGGCCGGACGGCCCCTTCCGGGATGCCAACCATTTTCAGCCCCTGATCCCTCCGGGTATGACCCCCACCAACTCTTATGACCCGGACGTGATCCTGCCGGATGAGGAGGACGGCCGGGCGTGGATCGTTTTCGGCAGCGACTGGACGGACCATTACTGGGCGCTGCAGCTGGACGAAAGCATGACGCGGGTGCTGCCCCACACGGCGCAGAAAGTGCCGGTATGGCCGGATGCGGAAACGCCCCGGGAATTGCTGGGGGAATTGCGGTCCGATCAGGCAGAGGCTTTCCGCTACGGCGACACCTGGTACCTGTACTGGGCCGGGCGCTATGCCACATCGAAAAACCGGCTGGGGCCCTATGTGTTCCGGGGCAACATTGGCGCCGATATTCCCCATTATCCCGACGGACGTGCGTTTATTGACCACGGCTCCTTCCTTCAGTGGCGGGGGCAATGGTTTTACGCTGTGTGCCAGGGCATTCCTCACTGGTGGAAGCGCAAAAGCAGCCTGATGTACCTGCATGTGTGCGACGACGGCACGCTGATGTTTGACGAGACCATCCGCCGCTGCGGCGTGGGCAGCTATTGCGCCGGATGGGAGCGCATTGAAGCCGAATGGTACATGGAAAAGGATGCGGCCCTGGAAAAAATGGAATTGCGGAGTGAAGGGCAGCATGCGGGTTTTGCCGTGCAAAGCCCCGGCGGTGTGCACAGCCTTTCCTTCCCCCATGTGTACGACCTTCAGGGCGTGCACAGCGTCACCTTCTGCGTGAAGGCGGAAGCGGCCGGCGCGGTGGAACTGTGGGCAGAGGGGACGGCACTTGCACGGGCAGAAATTGCCCCGGGGGAGGCGTTCCGGTGCATCACGGTGCCCTTTACGCCCAATGCGGAGGAAATGCACATCACGCTGCAGCTGCAAGGCAAAATGACCCTGGACTGGTTCCGGTTCCAATAAGAAAAAAACACCCGGAGAAAACGCCGGGTGTTTTTGTGTGCCGTTTATTCCTCGGTCAGGCTTTCCATGGAGGGCAGGGGAGATGCTTTCCGGTAGACGCGGCCGTCGGGGGTGCGGTCCAGAAAATGAAAGTCATACAGCTCCCGGCGCAGGGTGGCGGGGTCAAAAAACGTATGGTGAAGGGCGAGCAGATGGTTCACATCCTGCTCGGTATAGGTTTTTCCATCCTCAAAAAAGCTGATGAGATAGAAAAGGGAAAGGATTTTCATCCTTCTTTTTTTCGGGAATTGCTTCAGTTTTCCCTCTGCATCCAGAAAGTTTTTCAGGGCCGGTTTGTATTCACTCATTGGAAAAGACTCCTTGCAAATTTTCTGGCCCCCTGCACGGCTTCTTCCGTCTGGAAGGAGGCCAGGTCATTTTCATCCCGGACAGAATAGATGCCCTTGTAGATAAGCCCGGAGTGGGCACACAGCCTTTCCATGCCCATGGCGAAGGGGGCCGTGGCATACGCGGCTTCGTAGCCGTGGGTGCACAGCAGCGCTATTTTCTTCCCGGCCCAGAGGGAGCCGGAGGCGCTGCCGTAAAACTTGTTCAGGCCGTAATGCCGGTCCAGCAGGTTTTTCATGGGTGCGGCGCAGTACCAGGCGTAAATGGGCGTGGCCAGCACCAGCACATCCGCCCATTGGATATGAGCAACCATTTCTTCCATATCATCCTTCTGCGGGCAGCCGTATGCGCCCTCCACCTGCTGGCAATGGTAACAGCCCCGGCAGGGCAGGATGTGCTTGCTTGCAAGCGCTACATAGCGTACATGGGCCCCCGCCTTTTCCATTTCAGCCATGAAGGGCTTGCAAATTTCGGCCGTGTTTCCCTGCAGCCTGGGGCTGCCCATCAGGATCAGTACATTCATGGGGTTCACCTTACCTCCGCAGCATTTTGAACATGCCGGCGCCATCCCATGCACAGGGACGGCGCTCAAAGCCGAATTTTTCGTAGAAGGGCTCCTTGCCCTGGGAGGCGATCAGCTCCAGGCTCACCGCCCAGCCCTCCGGCAGAATGGACAGGATGTGGCTCTCCATCTCTTCCATCAGCATCCTTCCGGCGCCCTTTCCCTGGCAGGCCGGCAGCACCGCAAAATCCTTCACATAAAAGGACATTCCGCCGTCGCCCAGCAGCCGGGCCATGCCGCAGAGCCTTTCCCCTTCGTACAGCGAAAACACGCAAAGGCTGCCCTGCAGCGCCCGCTCGATTTGTTCAAGGGGCGGCGCTTCCCAGCCAACAGCCTCAAACAGCATCCTGAAATCGGCAGCACACAGGGTGTTTTTTTCAATATGCATGGGCATCCCTCCCCGTTGGATTGGTTGGTTTTATTATAATCTTCCGCCGTTTTCTTGTCAATTGACGTCAGGCCAGGGGGCTCCTCGCCCCCTGTACCCCCCCGGCAGGGATATCATCCCTGCACCCAATCCGCGAAGTGGTTGTATGGGTAAACAAACGATTTCCGCGTGATGGTTGGAGAATGTGAACGGGCTTGCGCGGCTTGACCGGAGCAGGGGGCTCCTCGCCCCCTGTACCCCCGGCAGGGATATCATCCCTGCACCCAATCCGCGAAGTGGTTGTATGGGTAAACAAACGATTTCCGCGTGATGGTTGGAGAATGTGAACGGGCCTGCGTGGCTTGACCGGAGCAGGGGGCTCCTCGCCCCCTGTACCCCCCGGCAGGGGGATTCCCCCTGCACCCAATCCGCGAAGTGGTTGTATGGGTAAACAAACGATTTCCGCGTGATGGTTGGAGAATGTGAATGGGTCTGCGCGGCTTGACCGGAGCAGGGGGCTCCTCGCCCCCTGTACCCCCCGGCAGGGGGATTCCCCCTGCACCCATCCTGCGACACACAGGCTGAAAAGGCAAACGTGTTATCGCATGATACTTAAGGAGTGGAAAGATACCCACGGGCGTTATGAAAACAAAGAAAAAGCGGAGGAGAAAGCGAGCTTTTTCCTCCGGCTTTTTCTATTGTTTTCCCCGGATGCCTTTGGCATCCGGCCGGCGGTGGAACACCGCCAGCCCGTGGGGTGGAGGATGGCAGTGCCACCTTCAACTTGCAATATTACAATCGTCTTTTACAAACGGGTTTCTGCGTATTACAAGCCTCAGCGGGATAATGTTTGGTATATAAGCCGACTACTTCCGCTACCGGGTCCAGGGGCAATGCCCCTGGTGGGGTGCAGGGGTGAAACCCCGCATCGTTCCCCTCAAGCTCCAGCGGGAAACTGCCTGTTCGACAATTCCACCACTTCCGCTACTGGGTCAAGGGCCAATGGCCCTTGTGGGTCCAGGGGCGATGCCCCTGGTGAAACCCCGCATCGTCTCCCAACGCCACAGCGGGACATTGTTTGTGCCATAAGTCCACCACTTCCGCTACCGGGTCAAGGGCCAATGGCCCTTGTGGGTCCAGGGACGATGTCCCTGGTGGTTATTCGTGCTTTGTTTTCAGGGTTGCATCGGCGATGATGCGGAAGGTGGCGTAGAGCACCCCGGCAATGGGCCACACCAGCCAGGAGATATCCCAGGCGTTGCCCAGGAAGCTCCAGGTGAGGAAGACGGCGGTGGCGATCAGCCAGTAACAGGTGCTGATGGCGCCCATGGGGTTGCCGTTTTGCTTGTTTTTGCGGCTGTATTCCCCTTCTTCCAGCAGTTTTTCCATGGCAGCGGCCTGCACGCCGGTATAGACCAGCACAAACACGCCGATGGCGGCCAGCAGCATGGTGATGCCCAGGAAGAGCAGCACCAGCATATCGCTGTTTTCTGCGGCGGAGAAAGCGGCGATAAACAGGGGGATGGGGGAGAGGATCAGAAGGCAGCAGGCGGTGATGGTGAAGGGAAGGGTGGTTTTGCGGAAGGCCTTTTGCTTTTCCTGCACCATGCCGCGCACGCCGTATTCCGTTTCAAAGGGCTCTTTTTCCAGGAAGGCGAAGGGCTCGGCCTGATGGCCGGTGTAGATGAACATGCCCACAGCGGCGGCCACCATGACCAGCAGAAGGGCCAGGCTGACGACCACGGCCGTTTCCGCCTGCATGGACAGGTAATTGAATTCTGCGGCGCCGGTGAGCAGGAACAGGGGGATAACGGCCACAATGCACAGGAAGGTGGCAATGGCAATGCGCAGGGCGGCGCTCTTGCGAAGTGCCAGGTATTCATTGGCCTGGGAGAGGGTCACCTTTCGCAGGGCGGGGGCAGCGTCTTCCTGGGTATAGGTTTCCGTTTCCAGTTCATCCTTCAGAAGATAATCGGTGGTAACGCCAAAGAGCTGGGAAAGCTGCAGCACCCGTTCCAGGTCGGGCACGCTCTGGGCGCTTTCCCACTTGGATACGGCCTGCCGGGATACGTTCAGCTGGTGGGCCAGTTCTTCCTGGCTCCAGCCCATTTTTTTACGGAGGGAAATGATTTTGTCTGCGAAGATCATAGGACATGTGCTCCTTTTGTTTGATGGACAGCGGGGTGTGCTGCATGGCTTTTTTATACCCTGTTTTACGGTTGCCTGGCCACCAAACGGGCCTTGCAATGTGTCAACCGCCGGTTGCAACTGCCGGTTTTCATGAAAAAACGCCGCATTTTCCGAAGAAAAGCGGCGCAAGAGGCATTTTTAGGCGTCCATGGGGGGCAGGGCGATGCCGGCTTCCTTGGCGCATACCAGCAGCTGATCCAGCGCTTCCACGATCTGCTCAGGCTGATGCTCGCTGATGACGCAGAAGCGGAGACGGGCCTTGCCCTTGGGCACGGCGGGGTACACAGCCGGGGGCACGAACACGCCCTTGTACCGCAGCATGTTGGACAGCAGGAACGCGTCTTCGTCGCTGCCCACCATGATGGGGATGATGGCGGTTTCGCCGGCCAGGCAGGTGTTCAGGTTGCGCTTGTGGGCTTCGCTAACAAAGCACTTGATGTTGCGTTCCATGCGCTGCATGATGGAAGGATCGTTGCGCAGCAGGCGGATGGCGCAAAGGGACGCGGCGGCAAGTGCCGGGCTCAGGCCCACGGAGAACACAAAGCCGGGCAGGTTATAGCGCATATAGTCGATGATGGCATGGCTGCCGGCCAGATAACCGCCGCAGGTGCCAAGGCCCTTGGACAGGGTGCCCATCTTGATATCGATGTCCTTGCCGTCCAGGCCGAAGTATTCGTCCACGCCGCCGCCGGTTTTGCCGATGACGCAGGCGGAGTGAGCTTCGTCCACCATCAGGAAGCAGCCGTACTTCTTCTTGATTTCCACAAACTTGGGCACGGGAGCAATATCGCCGTCCATGGAGTAGGCGCCTTCGATGATGATGAGGACTTTGGCGTACTTATGCCGCTGGGTGCGCAGGATGCCTTCCAGGGCTTCGTAATCGTTGTGAGGGAAGGGGCGGCAGGTGGCCTGGGAAAGCTGACAGCCCTGGGCCACGGAGTTATGGGCGATGGCATCGTAGAGGATCAGGTCGCCCTTGCCGCAGAAATTGCCCACGCAGGTGACGTTGGTGGAATGGCCGCCCACCAGCACCAGAGCGGTTTCGGTGTGTTTCCAGTCGGCAATTTCCTTTTCCAGTTCCTGATGCAGGGTCTTTTCACCGGCAAGCAGGCGGCTGCCGGAGGCGGAGGTGCCGTACAGGTCGATGGCGTGCTTGGCCGCTTCCTTCACTTCGGGACGGCCGGACATGCCCACGTAGTTGTAGCTGCCGAAGTTCAGCACCCGCTGGCCGGCCATGTTGGAGGTATCCAGCAGGGGCGAATCGTGGCAGACGAAGTAGGGGTTTTCCATGCCGGAGCCCAGCAGATTTTCCTGGCGCTTCTGGAAAGCGATGTATTCGGGGCTGTCTTCAAAGCGGGTGATGGGGGTGACGGGGGCTTCTTCAGCCGGCTTTGCAGCGGTATCGCCTTGCTGCTTTTTGAGGAGCAGGGCGGTAAGGTCGTTGACGGTGGTGCAGCTGCCGTATTCTTCCACAGGGATGAGGATGCCCATGGTTTCTTCCAGCTTCAGGCTCATGCCCAGCACCTGCAGGCTGTCGCCGTGCAGATCGTCAATGAAGTGGGCGTCGTCCTTGATTTCGGAGGGATCCATATCCAGGGTTTCGGCGTAAATCTTGCGCACCTGTTCCTTCAGCTGGGCAGCGTTTTCCCCGGCGGGGGCGGCAGCGGCAGCCTTTTCTTCCTGCACGGGGGCATCGGCGATTTTGGCGGAAGCCAGGTCCATTTCCCGGTAGGAAAGCTCGCCCTCGGTAATGAGCTTTTTCAGCGCGGCGCGCTTGATCTTGATGCCGTTGGCGGTGGGCAGCATTTCGCCGGTGACCAGCACGCGGTTGAGCCGCTTGAGGGTGGGCAGGGTGGAATTGACCTTCTTCACCTGGGCCACCAGGGGACGCAGCTTTTCGTCGTCCTTCCAGGCCTTGCCGGCGTTGATGACCAGGGTGATATCTTCGTATTTGCTGTTCTTTTCTTTCTGCAGGGGGGTGCCCAGCACGCAGAGCTGGTCGGCGCCTTCCAGCACGCCGATGGCGTCTTCAATTTCGTCCGGGTACACGTTTTCGCCGGATTCGTTGATGATCAGGTCCTTGGTGCGGCCTTCCACGTACATGCGGTTGCCCTTCTTCAGGCGCACGATATCGCCGGTGCGGTACCAGCCGTCGGCATCCAGGTCGGGGGGCAGAAGCTGCCCGTCCACCAGCCGGCCGGTGTGCACGGTGTTGCCGCGGATGTACATTTCGCCCACGTTGGGGTCATCGCCGATGGGTTCCACCTTGTATTCGGCGCTGGCCAGAGGACGGCCTACGGAGCCGGAGGTGCGCTTGATAACGTTCTTGCCCGTTTCCACGCTGGTGATGCCCGTTTCCGTCATGCCAAAGCCGCTTACGGCATAATAGCCCAGGGCGGAAAGGGTGCGCATATGCTTGGAGGGGGTGTGGCTGCCGCCCAGGATGATGCACTTGATATCGGGGCCCAGGATCTGGCTGACCACGTTTTTGAACATAAATTTCCGGGCAAAATCCAGGCCCAGGCCGGGGGTGACGGACTGGAGGGCCAGGGATGTGCCCTTCATGGACTTGAAAGCGGCCCGCTTGAAGCGCTTTTCCTTGGCCACCTTCTTGTTCAGGGCGATGGACAGGTTATTGGCAAGCAGGGGAACGGCCAGCAGGTGAGTGACGTGGAAATGCTGGGCGGTTTCCTGGATGGTTTTGGGGCTGCGGTCCTTCAGGTACACGTTTTCATAGCCCAGGAAGTGCAGCCACTGCATGCACACCATGAAGCCGAAAATGTGGTGGAAGGGCAGGAAAGCCAGGTTGCGGTTGGGCTTATCGTTGATGATGCGCTTGTTGGAGCGGTACAGAAGTTCGGAATTGAGCACCTGGTTGCAGACGGCCGCTTCGTTATAGACGAAAATGCGGCTGGTGGAGGTGGTGCCGGAGGTGCACAGGGCCACCATGGTGCCAAAGGCGTGGTGATAATCCGGTGCGTCGGGGGCGGCGATCAGCTCATCCAGGGTGATCTGCACATACTGGGCGGGCAGGGCGCGCTTTTGCTTTGCAATGACGGCGATGGCGCCGGCCTGCTGCAGCATATAGGCGGTCATTTCTTCGTTGAGGGAATAATCCAGCAAAATGGCCTGATGGCCGCTGGCGATCACACCCCAGAACACATAGAACCACTGGGGGCAGGTATCCAGCTGGATGGCCACAAACTTGCCGTCGGTTTCTTCGGTGAGGCGGGTGTTGATGTATTTGGCGCAGGACAGGGTTTTTTCCTTATACTGGCCGTAGGTGATTTCCTTGTCTTCCCCACCTTCCTGATAGCGGGCCGCTACCTTTTCGGGGTTGGAAACGATGATGGAAAACAGGTTTTCCAGCGTCATGTTCTGCTGCAGGTTTTTGCTTCTCAAGAGAATTTCTTTCATCTTGTATATTCCCCTTTATTTGGTGGATTTCTTTTGCTTGTAGTACATGGAGATGAAACGGGAAAACAGCTTCACCGGCAGTACGTCATGGAGGACGACGGCCAGGTGCTGGTCCCACTTGGCAATGCACAGTTTTGCAGGCAGGTGTTTTCTTTGCAGGGCTTTGGCCACTTTCTTTCCCAATTTTTCGGGGGAGGAGCCGTTTTCTTCATCGTGGGCAATCACCTGAATGCCCCGCTGATAGGCGGCGTAGTAAGGGCTTTGCTCCGTCATGTTTTTGCCATGGCGGCGATAGAGGGCGCTGCCGGATCGATGATCCCCCGGCCGTACCACCATCACCTCAATGCCAAAGGGCGCGCTTTCCATCCGCAAACATTCCAGATAGCCTTCCATGGCATGCTTGCTGGCGCAATAGGCCCCTTCATAAGGAATGCCCAGCAGGCCGTTGATGGAGGAGAAGGCAACCAGCCGCCCCTTGCCCTTTTCCCGCATCAGCGGCAGGGCATGCCGCACCAGACGGGTGAGGCCGAAGAAGTTGGTTTCCATTACCAGGCGGATTTCTTCGTCGGTGTAGCTTTCCGCGGCGCCCAGGTTCAGCACCCCGGCGCAGTGGATGACGGCATCGGGCACGCCGGTGAGGGCCAGGGCACTTTCCACAAAGCCTTGCATGCTTTCATCGCAGGTCACATCCAGCGGCAGGCACATTTTGTCCGTCCGCTTTTCCGGATCGGAATAGGAGCGTGCGCCGGCGACCACCTCAAACCCCGCTTGCCGCAGGGCATTGGCCGTGTGCAGCCCCAGACCGCTGGAAGCACCGGTGATCCACACTTTTTTGGACATAAATACCCTCCAAAGTTGATAAATCAACTATGATTATAACACGAAGTGTGCTATAATGCAATCATTCCGCACAAATTGAAACAGGCGGAGTACAGAAAAAACACAAAATGAGGCAGAATTATGGCAGATGTGATCTTGCTCCCCGGTAAGGAAAAACGTGTGTACAGCGGCCATCCCTGGGTGTTCCGCAGTGATATTGCCCGCACCAAGAACGACCCTCAGCCCGGCGATACCGTGCGGGTGACGGCATCCAACGGCCGGTTCCTGGCCATGGCGGTGTATAACCCCAAATCCCAGATCGCCCTGCGGATCCTCAGCCGCAAGGAGGAAGTGATCGACGACGATTTCATCCGGGGGCGGGTGAAGCGGGCCATTGACTACCGCCGCACCTTTGCCGATCTCAAATCCTGCCGGATGATCTTTGCCGAATCCGACGGGCTGCCGGCGGTGATCGTGGACAGCTTCGGGGACGTGCTTTCCATGCAGATGCTGTGCCTGGGCATGGAAAAGTACAAGGACGTGATCTGCGATACTTTAATGGAAGAATTGCACCCCGTGGGCATTTACGAGCGGGGCGACGTGCCGGTACGCGCGCTGGAGGGCCTGCCCCTTTCCTGCGGCACGCTGCGGGGAGAAGTGCCGGACAAGGTGGAGATCGTGGAAAACGGCGTGAAGTTCTCTGTGGACGTGAAAAACGGCCAGAAGACCGGCTTTTTCCTGGATCAGAAGGAAAACCGGGCGGCCATTGCGCCTTTTGTGAAGGGGAAAACAGTGCTGGATTGTTTCACCCACACCGGCTCCTTTGCCCTGCATGCGGCCCGGTACGGCGCCGCAAAGGTGGTGGGCGTGGATATTTCCGAGTTCGCCTGCGAATGTGCCCGGGAAAATGCCGCCCTCAACGGCTTTGACAACGTGGAATTTGTGGCGGCCAATGCTTTTGATTACCTGAAGGAACAGTGCGCGGCCGGGAACCGGTTTGACGTGGTGATCCTGGATCCCCCGGCGTTCACCAAATCCCGGGCCAATATCGAGGCGGCCACCCGGGGCTACAAGGAGATCAACCTGCGGGGCATGCAGCTGGTGAAAAACGGCGGGTATCTTATCACCTGCTCCTGCAGCCAGCACATCCTGCCCGATATGTTTATGAACATTGTAAAATCCGCCGCCCAGGACGCCAGGGTGTCCCTCTTCCAGGTGGAATACCGCACCCAGGGCAAGGACCATCCCATCCTGCCCGCAGCCGTGGAAACCCAGTACCTCAAGTGCGGCATTTTCCGGGTGGACAAATAAGGCAAATACAGCAAAAAGACGGCATGTTTCTTGACTTTCCCTTTTTTGCATGGTATCATTTCCCCAATGGCAATGACGGAGAGGGCCGGAAAAGGATGCTTCCAGAGAGTTGGCGCAGGGTGCAAGCCAATAAGCGGAGATTTCCAAGGGTCTATGGCTCCCGAGCCGGAGGTTCGAGTGACGGAGAAAAACGTCTGTAGGGCCTTCCGTATGGCTGCGTGAAAGCACAGGGCGTAATGGCGCCCGATGAGGTGGCATCGAAACGATGCAATTTGAGTGGTACCGCGGGTATTTTCCATCCGTCTCAAGTGTTTTCTTGGGACGGGTGTTTTTTCTTGAAAAGAAAGGATGAATGAAATGAGCAATATGAAGATCGAAACCAAGTGCGTTCAGAGCGGCTACACCCCCGGCAACGGCGAGCCCCGGCAGATTCCCATCATCCAGTCCACCACCTTCAAATATGCCACCAGCGAAGCCATGGGCCAGCTTTTTGACCTGGAAGCTTCGGGCTATTTCTATTCCCGTCTGCAAAACCCCACCTGCGATTATGTGGCGGCCAAGATCTGCGACCTGGAAGGCGGCACCGCGGCCATGCTCACTTCCTCCGGCCAGGCGGCCAATTTCTTTGCGGTGTTCAATATTGCGGGCAACGGCGATCATGTGGTGTCCACCTCCGCCATCTACGGCGGCACCTATAACCTGTTTGCCGTCACCATGAAGCGCATGGGCGTGGAGTTCACCTTCGTTTCCCCCGACTGCACGGAGGAAGAGCTGAACGCGGCCTTCCGCCCCAACACCAAGGCGGTGTTTGGCGAAACCATTGCCAACCCGGCCCTGGCCATTTTCGATTTTGAAAAGTTTGCCAAGGCGGCCCACGCCCACGGCGTGCCGCTGATTGTGGACAACACCTTCGCCACCCCCGTCAACTGCCGGCCCTTTGAGCACGGCGCCGATATCGTGACCCACTCCACCACCAAGTACATGGACGGCCACGGCGCGGCGGTGGGCGGCTGCATTGTGGACAGCGGCAAGTTTGACTGGCTGGCCCATGCCGATAAATTCCCCGGCCTGTGCACCCCCGACGACAGCTACCACGGCATCACCTATGCCGAAAAGTTCGGCCTGGCCGGGGCTTACATCACCAAGGCTACGGCCCAGCTGATGCGGGACTTTGGCTGCACCCCTGCGCCCCAGAGCGCGTTCCTGCTGAACCTGGGGCTGGAAAGTTTGCACGTGCGCATGGCGCGCCACTGCGAAAACGGCCAGGCCGTGGCGGAATACCTGCAGCAGCATGACAAGATCGCCTGGGTGAACTATGCAGGCCTGCCCGGCAACAAGTATTACGATCTGGCTCAGAAGTATCTGCCCCAGGGCACCTGCGGCGTGGTATCCTTCGGCGTGAAGGGCGGCCGGAAGGCAGCGGAAAAATTCATGGCTGCGCTGAAACTGTGCGCCATTGAAACCCACGTGGCCGACGCACGCACCTGCTGCCTGCATCCCGCCAGCGCCACCCACCGGCAGATGAACGAAGAAGAACTCATCGCCGCCGGCGTGCCCGGGGACCTGGTGCGCCTTTCCTGCGGCCTGGAAAGCAAGGACGACCTGATCGCCGATATCGCCCAGGCGCTGGAGCAAGTGTAAGGAGAAAAGCAAAATGCCCATCAAAATTCCCAATGGCTTGCCGGCAGCGGCCACATTGCTGGACGAAAACATTTTTGTGATGACGGAGCTGCGGGCAGACAGCCAGGATATCCGCCCCTTGCAGATCATGCTGCTGAACCTGATGCCCACAAAAATCGATACCGAAACCCAGCTGTCCCGTCTGCTGGGGAACACCCCTTTGCAGGTGGAACTGACGCTGGTAAAGACGGCCTCCCACCAGAGCAAGAACACTTCGGAAGAACACATGCTGGCCTTCTACACCACCTTTGACCAGGTGAAGGAGAAAAACTTCGACGGCCTGGTGATCACCGGGGCGCCGGTGGAGCAGATGGACTTTGAAGAAGTGGATTACTGGGAAGAACTGTGCGAGATCATGGAGTGGAGCAAAACCCATGTGCACTCCACGTTCCACATCTGCTGGGGTGCCCAGGCCGGGCTGTATTACCATTTCGGCGTGCCCAAAAAGCCGCTGGAAAAGAAAATGTTCGGCGTGTTTCCCCATCGCAGGGATTACGAAAAATCCATCCTTTTCCGGGGGTTTGACGACGTGTTCATGGTGCCCCACAGCCGGCACACCACGGTGCTGCGGGAGGACATTGAGAAGGTGGCGGAGCTGAAGATCCTGGCTTCCTCCGAAGAGGCGGGGGTGTATGCCATTGCCACCAAGAACGGCCGGCAGATCTTCATCACCGGCCATTCGGAATATGACTCCATGACGCTGGACAAGGAATACCGCCGGGACGTGGCCCAGGGCAAGCCCATCGAAGTACCAAAAAACTACTACCCGGACGACGATCCCGCTCAGGCGCCCCGGGTGTCCTGGCGCAGCGGAGCCAACCTGCTTTACTGCAACTGGCTGAACTATTTCGTTTACCAGACCACGCCCTTTGATCTGGACAACCTGAAATAAGCAGGAAAATTTGTAAAAAACACAGGTTTTGCCCGCTGAAATTTCCAAAAAGCCTTGCAATGAACCAAAATAAGTGATATAATCATCCCTGCGGCTCATGGGCAGCCACCCATGAATCTGCCATCCGTAATGGAAAAAGAGGTGAAATTGGCATGAAGGAAAAGATCCATCCGAATTATCAGAAGGCGATCGTACGCTGCGTGTGCGGCGAAACTTGGGAAACCGGTTCCACCAAGAAGGAACTGAAGGTTGAAATTTGCTCCAAGTGTCACCCCTTCTACACCGGCAAGCAGAAGCTGGTTGACAGCGGCGGACGTGTGGACCGCTTCAAGAAGCGTTTCGGCATCTGAAGCACATAAAAGCAGCATGGCTCAAAGGCTTTGCTGCTTTTTGATTTTTGTAACAAACGAAATCTGCCTGTTTCAGCAGGGATTTGGCAGGGGTATATAGAATAATATCATGTTACAGGCGTTGTTTATGCCTTGCAGGAAAACGGTTACGGCACGAAGGTGCAGAAGAAAGGAAATTTATTTATGGCCAAGAATGAAAAGAATGCCTGCCCCCGGGTGGATATCGGCGGCCAGGCTGTGCTGGATGGTGTGATGATGAAGGCACCGGACGCCATTGCGGTGGCGGTGCGCCGGCCCGATGGCGATATTGTGGTGAAGCGGGACGATTATGTGGCCCCCTCCAAGAAGCATAAGTGGATGGGCCTGCCCTTCATCCGCGGCACGGTGAACATGGTGGATATGCTGAAAGTGGGCATGAACACCCTGACGGAAAGTGCCTCCATGGTGGGGGAAGAGCAGGTGGAAGAGCCCAGCAAGTTTGAAAAATGGCTGGCGGAAAAGCTGGGCAAGAACGTGGATAAAGTGGTGATGGGCGTGGCGGCTGTGCTGGCCGTGTGCCTGAGCCTGGGCCTGTTTGTGCTGCTGCCCAACCTGGCCGTATTTTTCTTTCCCAAGGACGCCAGCGGCTGGATGCTGGTGCTGAAGAACCTGGTGAGCGGCATTGTGCGCATCGGTATTCTGATCACTTACATCGGCCTGTGCGGCCGCATTCCCGAAATGCGCAAAACCTTCCAGTATCACGGCAGCGAACACAAAACCGTGTATTGCAACGAGCATAACCTGCCCCTGATTCCCGAAAACGCACAGAAGTTCACCACCCTCCATCCCCGCTGCGGCACCTCTTTCCTGGTGCTGACGTTTGTGATGAGCATTCTGTTTTTCTCCGTCATTGACGTGCTGGTGAAGGCCGTCACCGGCTTTGACCTGGGCAGCAATTATTTCCTGCGCATTCTTTCCCGCATTGTGCTGCTGCCCTGCATCACCGGCATCGGCTATGAAATGCTGAAGCTGCTGGCCCACAAGGAAGGCAAGTGGGTGGATATTCTGCGCTGGCCCGGCATGCAGATGCAGCGGCTGACCACCAAACAGCCCACGGATGCAATGTGCGAAGTGGCCATCATTTCCATGAACGCTGCCCTTCACGGCTTGCCGGAAGGGGAAAAGACGGAAGAAGGCTGGGTGGTATTGCATCAAAAGGATATCGACCGGCTGATCTACGGCAAGGAAACCGAAGAAGAAACAAAAGAAGAGGAAGAACAGGCGTGAACATCACCGTATTTCAGGCGCTGAACATGGGGGAGGAGAGGCTCCTCCTTCATCAGGTGCCCGATGCACGCCTGGATGCGGAATATCTGCTGGCCGGGGTGCTGAAGGTACCCCGGCTTCCTTTATTGCTGGATAAGCAAAGGGTGCTGACGGAGGAAGAATATGCGGCCTTCTGTGCCTTTATCAAACGGCGCGGGGCCAGGGAGCCTTTGCAGTACATTTTGCAGGAGCAAAGTTTTATGGGCTTTTCCTTCCGCACCGACAGCCGTGCCCTGATCCCCCGGAACGATACCGAGGCCGTTTGCGAAGAAGCGCTGCGGCATATCCGGGGGCAGATGCAGGTGCTGGACCTGTGCACCGGCACCGGGGCGCTGGGCATTGCCATCAAAAAAATGCGGCCCATGTGCCAGGTGACGCTGAGTGACCTGAGCGAAGCGGCCCTTTCCCTGGCCGAAGAAAACGCAAAGCGGCTTTCGGCGGACGTGCGCATTTTGCAGGGGGACCTGTTTGCCTCTGTGCAGGGGGAAAAATTTCACCTGATCGTGTCCAACCCGCCCTACATTCCGGAAGGGTTGCGGGGCACACTGCAAAAGGAAGTGGAAAAGGAGCCGGAAATGGCCCTGTTTGCCGGGGCGGACGGGCTTGCCTTTTACCGCCGCATTGCCCGGGAAGCCCCTTTGCACCTGAACGAGGGGGGCGTGCTGGTATTGGAATTCGGCGATGACCAGGCGGCGGATGTGAGCGCCCTTTTGCAGGAAGATTTTGAAAACATCGTTGTCATCCGGGATATGGATGGCCATGACCGGGGCCTGAGCGCCCGTCTGAAAGGGAGGGATGCGCGTTGATCGAAGCCCGGTTTGAAGCCATGGAGGGCATGTACGAAGAATTGCAGGAAGCATCCGCCCAGCCCGAAGTGATCCGGGACGTGGCCAGATGGCAGAACATCCTCAGGGAAATTGCCCGGATGGAGCCGGCCATGCTGGCCTGGCGGAAATACAAGGGCCTGCTTTCGGAAATGGAGCAGGCAAAGGAAATGCTTACCGACCCGGACCTGAAGGAAATGGCGGAAGGGGAATTGAAAGCCCTTTTGCCAAGGCAGGCGGAAGAAAGGGAAAAGCTGAAATTGTTCCTGATCCCCCATGACCCCAACGACGACCGCAGCGTGGTGATGGAAGTGCGTCCCGGCGCCGGCGGGGAGGAAGCGGCCCTGTTTGCCGCCCTGCTTGTGCGGATGTACCAGCGCTATGCCGAACGGAAGGGCTACCGCTTTGAGGCGGTGGATATTTCGGAAACGGAGCTGGGGGGCGTGAAGGAAGCGGTGTTTACCCTGAACGGCGGCGGCGCCTTCAGCCGGATGAAGTTTGAAAGCGGGGTGCACCGCATCCAGCGGGTGCCGGTGACGGAAGCGGGCGGCCGCATCCACACGTCCACCGCCACTGTGGCCGTGCTGCCGGAAGCGGAGGACGTGGAAGTGGAGATCCGGCAGGAGGATATCCGCATCGATACCTACCGGGCCTCCGGCCATGGCGGCCAGTATATCAACCGGACGGACTCCGCCGTGCGCATCACCCACATGCCCAGCGGGCTGGTGGTGACCTGCCAGGACGAAAAAAGCCAGCTGAAGAATAAGGAAAAAGCCATGAAGGTGCTGCGCAGCCGGCTGTATGAACTGTACCGCTCCCAGCAGGATGCCGCCTATGCCGAAAACCGCAAAAGTCAGGTGGGTACCGGGGAGCGCAACGAGCGCATCCGCACCTACAATTTCCCCCAGGGACGGGTGACGGACCATCGGGCCAACCTGACCCTGTACAAGATCGAAAGCGTGATGGACGGGGAACTGGACGAGATCATTGACGCCCTGTCCATGATGGAACAGCAGGAAAAGCTGGAGAAAATGAGCATTTAAGAAAAATATTTCCAAATGGTGCAACAAAATGCCAGCGTACTTCGTCAAATAAGTAGAAACCGAAAGGGAGAGAGAACCATGAAGAAACTGACCGCATTGCTGCTTATTCTGGTGCTGATGATGGGCCTGGCCCTGCCTGCCATGGCCCTGCAGAACCTGGAAAACTACGCTTCCGCCAAGTTTGCCAAGAATTACCCCGTCTATTCCGGCCCCGGCGAGGATTATTACCGTGCCAATAGCGGCAAGGCCCTCTACGGCCGCGGCGGCAAGGCCCGCATTTACGGCGTGACCGGCAATTGGGTGATGATGGGCTACGGCCTGAGCAATGGGGACTACCGCATTGGCTACATCTCCAAGGATTGCCTGAACAACATGGAAGGCCTGACCGGCTCCATCAACTACAACCTGGTGTTTGACAACAAAGTGATGTACACCAAGACGGACGTGCCCATGACCGATGACCCCATCGTGAAGTGCACCAAGCTGACCACCGTCAAGGGCAACACCCAGGTGATCGCCCTTGGCACCATCGGCCAGTGGGCCTATGTGGAACTGACGGGCCAGCCCCAGAAGATCCGCGGGTTCATCCGGGCAGACCATCTGGTGGATGAAAAAGGCGCCTCTGTGCCCACCGTCACCACCGCCCCCTATTCCCCCGTCGTAACGGCCAAGCCCACCCAGGCGCCTTATTACCCCACCTATACCCAGGCGCCCAGCTATACCGGCAATGCCCTGCTGAGCAGCCTGAAGCACAACTGCCCCAACACCGGCGTGATGCTGCCTTCTGCTTTCAGCCCCTACCAGACCACCTACCTGCTCACCGTGGCGGACTGGGTTTCCCGCGTTACCTTTACCCCCACCGCCTATGACCCCAATGCCGTCATCACCGTCAACGGCCAGCAGCTGCGCAGCGGCCAGACGTCGCCCGTGACCAACATGACCGATAAGCCCCAGGCGGTGACCATCACCGTCCGCAGCGGCAATGCCACCACCACCTACACCATCTACCTCCAGCGCCGTCCCAGCGAAAAGCGCACCCGGGTGAGCGCCGGCTACATCACCAATTTCTACACCAAGGGCAGCGATTGGCGCCTGGTGGCGGACCTGGGCACCATTTCCTACCTGAGCAGCGACTATACCACCGGCAGCCGCTCCACCTTTGAAAACAAAACCTCCGACACCTATGACTACGTGGTGTCCCCCAACTGCATGTTCTATTACGGCACCCCCCAGAACCCCATTCGCCTGAACACCATCAGCGAATTTATGAACTATTACCGGGTATACGGCAGCACCCTGTACACCATCGTGTACATTGAAGACGAGATCGTGGCCGTGTTCCCCTGTGGTGCGGACAGTCAGGTTTATTATTGATGGCATGGCACAGGACGGCTGCGAAAGCGGCCGTCTTTTTTCATTGACATTTTTGCCGGCCGGTGATAGCATGAAGGCAACGAAAACAAGCGGGGTGGCCATAATGAAAAAGAGGTGGATGGGATTGATGGCGCTGGGTTTTTTGCTGGCTACGCTCACCAATGCGCTGGCAGGGCAAACGTTTGCCAGCCGCACGGAGCTGATTGATTATCTGCAGAAGAAGGCTGCTTCCCGGCCGCAGTCCATCACCTTCGGCTTTTCCTCCGGTATGTACAGCCAGATTCAGGATCGGGACTGGATGACGGATACCCTGGCCCAGGCCGGCATCATCAACGCCGGGTGGAGCTATACCCGCTCCCAGTGCACGCTGAACAACATGACCTATCTGGATCTGGTGCATTGCGAAACGGAACAGGATATACTGCATGCCCTGCAGGGGGCAGGCGGACGCACGGTGAACCTGCGCCTGTCGGAAAGCTTGTACAAATCCATCAGCCGCAATTCCTTTGCCCGGATGCATGAACTGCAGGGGCAGCTGGGCATGGACAGCACTTTTTCCTATTACGATGCGCCGCTGAGGGTGCTGATGTTCAAGGAGATCGAATACAAGGAGCAGTTCCAGCTGGTTTCCACAAAGGAAGAACTGAAAACCGCCCTCTACCGGCAAACGGAAAGCCTGTCCCCGGCCTTCAGCTTTTGCCTGACGGAAGATTTGTTTCAGCAGGTGATCGAAAGCGGCGACGACTGGCTCATCTGCGTGGAAAGCAACAGCGGTATCCTGGACCGGCAAATGACCTACAGCCGCGCTACCCGGGTGATCAGCTATTCGGATATCACCTATTACCCCGGCAAGCGCATTGTGGCGGCGTACCGCATGCAGGATTTTTCCATGCTGACCAAGGCAGAAAAGCAGCTGTACAACGAGGCGGCCGATATCATCAACGCCGCCGTTGCCAACAGCCGGAATGAATTTGAGTACCTGGTGTATGTGCACGACGAGATCGTCCGCCGGGCCACCTATACCACCGGCCTGAAGCAAAACGATACCGCCTACGGGGCGCTGATGGAGGGCCGGGCGGACTGCGACGGCTATGCCGATGCCCTGTACCTGCTGTGCAACCTGGCGGGAATGGAGTGCCACTACCAGCACGGCAATGCCCGGAACCGTCAGGGGGATACAGGCCATATGTGGAACGGCGTGAAGCTGGGCGGTGCTTTCTATTGCACCGACGTTACCTGGAACGACACCGACCAAAGCGCCGCCATGCCCCTGTATGCCTACCTGAACATGGGCCGGCAGCAAACCGCGGATTGCTACATATGGAACGAAAGCGCGGCCATGTTCGCCCCGGCCCGGGACGGCGAAACCTATTCCTACTACCGCATCCGGGGCACGGCGTTTGACACCGTGGAAGAAGCGGCCTTCTACATCAACCGCTATGCACCCGGCCAGGGCACGGTGAACCTGAAGGTGGCCATGCAGGGCATGCGGGAAGAGGATGCGGTGGATGCGCTGATGGCGGAAATCAACATTGGCGGGCGCTATGTGCACAAAGCCGCCAGCGGCTGGCTGTACGTCCTTTTCACGGCAAAATAAACGGAACAAAGGCGGCTCCATGGCGGGAGGTTTCTTAAGGATCAATTTATCCAGCAACGAACAAACGAGCATCCGTGTTTGGATGCTCGTTTGTTTTATGTGGTTCCCAAACGCAATGCACCGGAACGGTGCGTATAATTGCGCCCTCCTCAAATGGTAGGGAAGTGAATTTCGGCTGCTCGACAAATTGGAATTTTTCTCTCCGTTAATCTGAAAATTTAAAACGACTACATATCCAGACGGTAGAAATAAGATATCATATCGTACTCTCGGTTTCCCCATTTATGAGTACTGGTTTTGTACGCTTCTCCGCCCATTTTCTCATAAAATTTTCTGGCGGCATCATTTTCTTTAAGGCACCATATTATCATTTTCTTCTTACCCAATGCCCCAAAGAAATCAATTGCATTTTGAAACAGTGCTCTTCCTATTCCGCTTTTTCTTTTTCCGTATCTGACATATAAAGCAACGATTTCACAATCTGAATCTTCGTTGTCGGCAATCTCATTCCAGCTAAAACCCAGTACCTCCTTCTCATCCACAGCAACCATGTATTTTTGATATCTTTGCAGTTCTATCTGATATCGTTGTTCCACGCTCATGGAATCCAGATATTCATCGTCTATGATGCCCCTATACGCATTTTTCCAATCTTCAACTACTATTTCTGCAATTTGCCCAGCATCTGCGCTCGTGGCTTTTCTGATAATCAATGGCTCTTGAACATCGTTCATTTTTTTCATACTCCTGTCTGTCAGCATAAGTTCTGCTGGGGTTTTCTGAGTTCAACAAATTCAAACTTTTCATGCTCATACTATCATAGAAAGAAGAAAACAGCAAGCAACACAATCAGTATCACTTGCTGCCATCCTGAAGGATAACTCCACCCTTTCCATCCCCCTCACTGGGGAGCTGCTTTTTTGCATGAAAAAAAGCCTCCCCGGGCGGGGAGGCGGGAAGGGCTAAAGGCCCTTTGCTGTTCAGTGGAGTTCGGCTACACCATCCGTATAGCCGCACATGACGCAGTACCATTCCTTGGGGGCGCGCAGAGGATCGTCGGCGTCCTTCTTGAGTCTGAGGACCAGGGAGTGGCCATAGGCGGGGATCACTTTGCCGCCGTAAGTCGCGTCACAGTGTGCGCAGGAATAGATGGGGTATACGCCGTCTTCGGTGCAGGTGGGCTGTTTGCCTTCTACAAGCACTTTGTTATACAGATGGGAATCGTAATCTTCTGTCCGCATTTCGACGCTGTAATCGCACAGGCGGCACTTGTATGTGACGATGGCGGGGGTGGTGCAGGTGGGCACCGTTTTGTAGACGTCGAAGCCGGCCAGGTCGCTGTGGTCATGAACGTCGGAAGAAACAACCTTTCCACACCAGATGCATGCCAGCTTGCCTTCGTCGTTCCGTTCGTACTTGCAGGCTACCGGGGGAATGGGAATGTACATGGCTGTGCAATTCGGGTCGATGGAGCATTCGTAAATGATGGAGCCGTATTCCTGACAGGTGGCTTCAAGCCGGTCGTATTCTTCCCAGGCGCACTGGGTGGCGGGCAGGATGGTGATTTCCTTCGTGACTCTGCAGTATTCGTTGGTGCAGGCCATATAGATCTTGGTGCCGTTGTGGTGGGTGGGCTCAGTGACATAGCCGGAGGATGTTTTGATTTCCCAGTTGTGGCCTTCGGGATAGAGGGGACGGTAGATCTTTTCGCCGCAGCCGCAGTCATCGATGCAGGTGTATTCCTCATAGGAAGCCTGGCAATTATACAGCACTTCGCGTTTGCCCGTCAGCTGGTAGCCGTGGAAGCTGGCCGTGGGTTCCAGCCAATTTGTTTCCGTTGCATCACAGCCGAAGTTGGAGCAGTAACGCGTTTCCATCGTGCCGTCGTGGCCGTCTTTGGTCTGGATCCAGGGAGACCACTTGTGGCCGGTCGCTTTCTGGCCCTTGGGCTTTTCTACGGTATAGGAGGCACCGCACTGGCAGATCTCCAGGTAATGTTCGTCTTCGGTGCAGGTGGCTTTGATCACCTCGCGGTTATACTGGTGGTTTTCAGGATTCTTGGGCGTAAAGTCGTGTTTGGAGCTTTTGCCGCATTTTTCGCAGGAAGTATAGGTGTAGCCTTCCCTGGAGCAGGTGGCTTCAATGACGCTGTGCTTGACCGTGTGGTTGTTGATTTCCCACCAGTTGCCGTCCACGGTGAACTGGGGGTTTACGGTAATCATCTCGGCCACGGTACCGCAGGTGGTGCATTGGAAATACATCGATTCGGGGGTGAGGCAATCAGCGCCTTCCTTCATATACGTGGACAAAGGAACGAAATCCCACGTATGCTCTTCGCACTGGTCGAGGCGGGGAAGGATCACATTTTTTACGCTGGGGCATCTTACTTCGTCTTCGCCGTAGACATTGGAGCACTTATAGTGGCCCTTGCCTTCTTCCGTCTGGGTGGGCAGAACATCGACATACAGAGCATATTCGTTCCAGAGGTGTTCATTTGCGGGAACCCTGGGTTTGGATTCGTCTTCCACCTTGTTTCCGCACACCTGGCATTCCTTGTACCACACGCCTTCGTTGTGGCAGGTGGGAGGCGTATAGGTGGAAACATAGTCGTGGTCCGTCATATCCAGCGTGACGGGCTTTTTGGTGTTGCATTTTTCGCCGTTAATCATGTTCTGGCACAGGTAATAGCCGGAACCTTTTTCGGTGCAGGTGGCAGCGGTTTCCACGATCAGTTCGCCCCAGGCGTGTGCCTTCGCGGGGGTCTTTTCCCGGGTGGTGTCTTCATAGGAGTCGCCGCATACATCGCATTCCTTGTACCACACGCCTTCATTGCGGCAGGTGGGAATGGTGTAGCTGGACAGATAGTGATGGCCCTTGGCATCCAGCGTGACGGGCTTTTTGGTGTTGCATTTTTTGCCGTCAATCACGTTCTGGCACAGGTAATAGCCGGAGCCCTTTTCGGTGCAGGTGGGGGCGTTTTCCACGATCAGCTCGCCCCAGGCATGTTCCTTCATGGGGTCCTTTTCCCGGGTTTCGTCCACAATGGTGTGTTCGCACACCTGGCACACCTTGTACCACACGCCTTCGTTGCGGCAGGTGGGGATGGTGTAGCTGGGGGCATAATTATGGCCCAGAGCGGCACGCTTGGTGATATGCACTTCGGTGCAGCGTTCGCACTTATACTGGATTTCGCCCTTTTCGGTGCAGGTGGGGTCGATCACTTTGGAGGGGGTATCGCGCCAGAAATGGCCGGTGGCGGGGAAGGACTGGGCATTCTTTTCCACGATGGTATTGCAATCGAGGCATTTCAGGTTGTAATAGCCGTCCTTCACGCAGGTGGGCATCACGGCAATGTCCAGCTGAATGTTGCTGTGGTTTTTGCTGTCCTTGGCCAGCGGAACCACATGCACTTCGGTGCACTTTTTGCACATGTAGCGTTCTTCGCCGGCAGTTGTGCAGGTGGAAGCCTTGGTTTTGAAGGGCTTGTCCTGCCACACGTGGCCGGTGGCGGGGATGGTTTCCACATTGGTGGCCACAAAACCCCTGCACTTGCTGCAGAAGAGATTGTAATGGCCGTCCTTATCGCAGGTGGCGCGGATGCCCACCACCTTGGTGGGGTTCTTTTCATGACCGGTGGCGGGAATGGAAGCGGAGGATTCGTAGCCGCAGGAGCTGCAGACGAGCTCAATACGGCCCTTTTCGGTGCAGGTGGGTTCCTCTACCACAGTGCTGGTCATGGAGTGCTTGCAGCTGCCGGAAGCCAGTGCACTGCCGCATACAAGGCAAAGCAGAAGCGCCAGCATGGCAACCAGAAGAAACTTCTTTTTCATGGTACATACCCCTTCTCTCTCATTTGGAAAAATGTCCCGAATTCTGGAACATTTGTCCTGTCGGAGACCATCTTACGGTTACATGCATGTAATGTCAATAGCTTTTTGGAAAAAAAGTTACAAATTTCATGAAAATAACCAAGATGTAACCGTTCTGTGGTACCGGAATGTACAAAAAAGCCGATGCCGCAAAAAAAGCAGCATCGGCGGATAAATAAAGGGGATTATTCGGCGTCCATCATGCGGGCCTGGGGGGGAGCCACGGTTTCCCAGCCCAGCACGTTGATGCGGCCGGGGAAGGAAAGGGCCATTACGCCGTTGGACCAGATTTTCACCTGTTCGCCTGCACCGGGCAGGGGCATTTCCTGGGGGAAGGTGGCGATCACCTGGCCCAGGGTTTCGCTTTCCATCAGCACGGCGTGGTCTTCTTCCATAATCTCCACGGCGGTCATTTCCATGGGCATGCCTTCCAGCAGCATGAAGAACATCTTTCCTTCGGCGTCTACAGTTACCAGAAGGGGCAATTCCTGCTGGATATCCATTTCCCAGGGGCGCATGTAGCGCAGCACCAGGATGGTTTCGCCTTCCTTCAGGGCAGTCACCTGGATGCGGTAGGTGACAGGGGCGCCGGTAAGCGGCTCTTCTTCCTGGGAGGGCAGGGCTTCAGGGTCCGTCACTTCCACGATGTCGCCCACAATGGGAAACACCGTCCAGATGTAGCCGGTGGAGGGGTTGCCGGCCAGTTCAATAAAGGTGCCGTCTTCGTTTTCCACCAGGGTAAAGGGCTGGGCCATCATTTCATCCTCCGCCAAAACGCCGGTGAACATCATCATCAGGGCCATCAAAATCATCATCAGGTTTTTCATCTTTCATTTCTCCTTTTCTGTTGGGTTCCGTATATATAGACGGACGCCGGCAGATTTTGTTCCCGAAAAATGAAAAATTATTTCAGAAAATATTCCATGTAGGGGTTGCCCTCCATATCCTTCCATTGGAAATGGCCCTCTTCCAGCGTCATGTAGCTGTGGGCGCTGTTTTCCTTGGGGATGGAAACGGAGCCGGGGTTCAGATACACATAGTGTTCATGCTCCCGGCAGGCCGGCACATGGAAATGGCCGTTGAGCAGCAGATCCCCCTTTTTGAGCATGGGCAGGTTCTGCTCGTTGAACAGATGGCCGTGGGTGAAAAAGAGCATTCTTTCCCCCAGCATCATCACGCCGTAATCGGCCAGCACCGGGAAGGGCAGTACCATCTGGTCCACTTCCGCCTCGCAGTTGCCCCGCACACAGGTGATTTCTTCCTTCCGTGCGCTGAGCATTTCAATGACCCGTTTGGGGGCATAATCCCGGGGCAGGTCGTTCCGGGGGCCGTGGTAGAGCAGATCCCCCAGCAGAAGCAGGCGCTGTGCTTCTTCCTTTTTATATTGTGCCAGCAGCTTTTCGCACCAATAGGCGGAGCCGTGGATATCCGATGCGATCATCCATTTCATGGTCAGTTGCCTCCCGTCAGGATGCGGAGCATGCATTCCATCAGCGCATCCCGGTTGATGTGGTATACATACCGGCACAGGGGCCGGGCATCGTCAAATGCATAGCGGTGGTCATATTCCGGGATGGGCGTGGGCATCAGACGGCTGTTCATCAGCCGGTCCTCATCGTTCAGAAGCCAGCCGATGGCCGTCACGTCCCAGATCACCCGGCTCCAGGGCTTGCCTTTGGCGTATTCTTCCGCCGCTTCGATGGTATGGTCGCACAGGTAGTCGCAAAGCGGGCTTTTGCCCCGCAGCCAGTGTTCCAGCTCCGGCCCGGTGGTGGTGAAGGCGCTCACCACGCCCATGCAGGGCAATATCACCAGCGGCACGCTGCTTGCGTACACCACCCGTGCCGCGGCCACATCCTGAAAGCAGTTGAACTCGTGGTTATCGGGCCAGTGGATGCCATGGCCGCCCAGCCACACCACCACCATCCTGTCGGCAATTTCCGGCCGCATCAGCAGGGCGCTGGCAACGTTGGTGATGGCGCCGATGGAAACCACATACAAGGGGTTTTCCGGGCTGTAAGCCATGGCCCTGCGGCACAGATCCTCCGCCGCAGGGGAAGGGCGGGGCGTGGTTTCGTTTTCCAGGTAGCCCTCCGAGCCGCGGAAAGCGGGCACTTCCCTGCCTGCCAGGCGGAACAGCTTGCCAATTTCCAGGTAGCTGCGTTCCATGCCGTCCAGGGGGCTTCGGGAGCGCTCGTTCAGGAAGGGCGCGGCATACGCCGCTTTCAGCCGCAGCTTTTTCCCTTCCAGCAGGGCCATGGACAGGGCAAACTGATCGTCGATCTCGTTATAGGTATCGGTATCCAGCACCATATCCAAAGGCCCGGCGGGGCAGGCGAGCATCTGCAGCCGTTGTTCGTTGGAAAGCATGGGGAAGCCTCCTTTTATTCTTCCAGGTGATCCTGAATTTCATCCAGCAGGTCATCCAACTCTTCCATAACCTGGGACCATTCGTAGTATTCTTCGCTTTCAATGTCTTCCGGTTCTTCTTCCTGCATTTCGTCATACAGGTTTTCAATGAGGGGGATCATCTCTTCCAGCTCTTCCCTGGTGTACTGATCCACGTCCATGGAAAGGGCTGTATCCAGGGTGAATTTGCCGGGGAACATGACGATTTTGCCCATAGCGGCCTCCGTTCTGATAAAAGGATGGCGCCTTCCGCAGGGGAAGACGCCACCGGATTGTTCATTTCTTATTCGGCAGGGGTTTCTGCGACGGTTTCAGTCACTTCTGCGGCAGGAGCGGCTTCCACCACGGTCACCTTGGTCATGTGGGTGTTGAGGCCGTTGTACCAGTACACAAAGCCTTCCACATCCACCACGTCGCCCACGTTCAGGGTGCCCACGGTCTGGTACACTTCGGTGTCGGGAGCGGTGAGGTTGCGTTCCACGCAGAAGGAATACTGGGCGCCGTCCTTGGACAGGGTGACGTAGATATCGTCACCGGGTTCGCCGTTCTTGTATTCGATGGCGTCCACGGTCATGCCCTTGAAGGCGGCCAGCTGGTTCTGGTAGTTGATCAGTTCTTCGGAAGCGATCAGGTCGGTCAGGTCCTTGGGCTGGGCGATGAATTCGCCTTCCAGGATTTCGAAGGTGGCGTCCACGATTTCAACTTCGCCGGACCATTCGGCCTTGAAGCCCTTCACCAGAATCTTGGTGCCGGGGACCAGCTTGTTGTAGTCTTCTTCGGAGATGGCCATATCATAGATGAAATAGGCGCCTTCTTCGTTCTGGGTGTAGAAGGTGGCCTTGTTGTCCCACCAGGACTGCTTGGCCTGCACGTAGGTTTCCACTTCCACGGGGGTATCCACGGGAGCGGCAATGTAGGCGGCATAGGTGGTGGAGGCAGCGGGAACGAAATCATCGACGGGGGCTTCTTCGGCCACTACTTCTTCGGCAGCGGGGGCTTCTTCGGCCACTACTTCTTCGGCAGCGGGGGCTTCT
>JAZNOW010000006.1:0-33995 GCA_045589355.1 Clostridia bacterium | reverse complement strand
ACTCATTCCAGAATTAACTGTCGTTCTTTCCTCATTCTCTGTATCGTTTTCAAGGTTCGCGGCTCGCTGTTTCCCTGCCCCGAAGGGCCGTTCCGCAGCGCGCTTGATTATAATACCAAAGAACTTTTACTTTGTCAACACCTTTTTTGAAAATTTTTCGACTTTTTTTCATCTTTTTGTTTCCGCACTACATGCTGTGTTTCTTCCTATATATTAACCACTAATGGTGGGTTTTGAGGAAAACAACGGAACGGCATCCTGCATTTATTCAGGAAAAATGCGATATTGGCCGGAAACAATATTCCGCAGCCATGCTTCATTTTCCCGATACCAGCGGATGGTGCTTTCCATGCCCGCTTCAAATGGCACCTGTGGTTTCCAGCCCAGCGTCTGTGTGATCTTTGAATAATCGACGGCATAGCGCAGGTCGTGGCCTTTTCTGTCCGCCACGTGCTGAATGCAGGTCTCCTTCTTTCCCATTACCCTGCAGATGAGGCGGACGATCTCTATGTTTTTCATTTCACAGCCGCCACCGATGTTGTACACCTCCCCCGTTTTTCCGCCGAAAAGGATCAGATCAATGGCCCGGCAATGGTCCTGTACATGCAGCCAGTCCCTGACATGCAGACCGCTGCCGTACACAGGAAGGGACTGATGTTCCATACAAAGGAAGATCATCCGCGGGATCAGCTTTTCAGGAAACTGGAAGGGCCCGTAATTGTTGGAGCAGCGGGAAACGGTGATGGGAAGGCCGAACGTGCGGTGATAAGAAAGGGCCAGCAGATCAGCCGACGCCTTGGAAGCAGAATAAGGCGAAGAAGGCCGCAGAGGGCTGCCTTCGGCAAAACGAAGATCCGCCCGATCCAGCGGCAGATCACCATACACTTCATCGGTGGACACCTGATGAAAGCGGCTGACGCCATGACGCAGGCAGGCATCCATCAGCACCTGCGTGCCCAGCACATTGGTATGCAGAAACAGGCCCGGCGTTTCAATGGAACGATCTACATGGCTTTCCGCCGCAAAATTCACCACCACATCGGGCTTTTCTTCCTCAAACAGCACATCCACCGTTTGCCGGTCGCAAATATCGCCCCTGACAAAACGAAACCATTCCTGCCCCACAGCAGCCGATAAATTGGAAAGGTTGCCGGCGTAGGTGAGCTTATCCAGGCAGACGATCCTCCCATCCGGATGGGCCTGATGCATATAGGAAATAAAGTTGCTGCCGATAAAGCCGGCACCGCCGGTGACCAGAAGCTTCATGGGCACCCCCCTTTCCCAAACGGTTTTTTCCCCGCATATTATAGCACATCCGCCCGAAAAACAAAACGGCCTTATTAATGGGAACATTTTTGAAAATAGCACTTAAAAAACGGAAAGGGCATGATACAATAAGAGCCGTGTGTACAACCAACGGTACGCACGATGCAAAAGGAAGACGCCGCCCAGGCATAAAAAACGCCGGAGAATATTTGCTTTCTCCGGCTCTTTTTATTTCTTCTTTTCTTTCAGGAAAGCTTCGTACTGGTCGCACACTTCCTGAGCTTCCCCAAAGGCCATCTGCTTTCCTTTGTCCAGCCACAGCACTTTGTTGCACAGCTGGCGCACCTGCGACAGGGAGTGGGACACCAGAATGCCCGTCACGCCCTGGGAAAGGATGGAACGGATTTTTTCCTCACTCTTTTTGCGGAAAGCACCGTCGCCCACGGAAAGCACTTCGTCCAGAATGATGATATCGGGGCTGACCAGGCAGGCAATGGAAAACGCCAGGCGGCTTTTCATGCCGCTGGAGAGCTGCTTGAAGGGCCTGTCCTGAAATTCCTGCAGTTCGGCAAAATCGATGATCTGGTCATACATCTCGTTCATGAACTTGCGGGTATAGCCAAGCAATGCGCCCCGCAGGTAGGTGTTTTCCTTGACGGTCAGATCGCCGTCGAAGCCGGAGGTAAGCTCCAGCAGGGCGGCAATGGTGCCCCGCACCTTCACGCTGCCCCGGGTGGGCACCATGATGCCGGAAATAGCTTTGAGCAAGGTGGATTTGCCGGCGCCGTTGGTGCCCACAATGCCCAGCATATCCCCTTTTTCCAGCTCGAAGGACACGTCCCTATCGGCCCAGAATTCTTCCACCTTATAGTTGCCGGTCATCCGGCGCATGAGGTATTCCTTGAAACCGATGGACTTGAAATCCCCCACTTTATAGCGGATGGACACATTTTTTACCGAAATGATAGCCATACGTTCCCCCCTCAGACGTAATAGAGGAATGCGTGATTTTTCTTTTTATAAATCAGCGCACCCACCCCCAGCACAAGCAGGGTGTAAAAGAGGATCAGCCCATGCAGCTCCCAGGAAGGGATAACGCCGTTGATCACGATCTCGCGTACATACTTGATCACGCAATACACGGGATTGATCAGGAAAACAGGCTGAATATAGGACGCGTAGGATTCCACCGAATAGTAAATGGCGGACATGTACATCAGCAGCATGGTGAAAATATCGTACAGGTACTGGATATCCCTGAAAAACACATACAGGGCGGACAGGATAAGCCCCATGCCGATGTTGAACAGCATCAGCATCACGCAGGGGTAAAGGAGCATCACAAATTTCCAGGTGAAGGTGATGCCGTCAAAGAGACAAAACACAAAGAAAATCAGCAAAGTCAGGCCGAAATTGATCACTGAGGACACGTTCCTGGACAAAAGGAACAGATATTTCGGCACATTGATTTTTGTAAAAATGTGCTTGTTGAGCATCAGGGAGTTCATGCCGCCGGTGGTGCTTTCCCGGAAGAAGGAATACATGACGTTGCCGGCAAACAGGTAGGTGGAATAATGGGGCATTTCCCGGCCGAAAAAGCCGGTGAACACAATTTTCATCACCAGAAAATGCAGGATGGGAGACAAAAGGCTCCACCCCATCCCCAGCACTGTGCGCTTGTATTTTTGCTTAAAATCGCGCTTGACCAGCTCTTCAAACAGAAACTGATGTTTCTTCAGCTGGTGGGCTTTTTTCCTGATTTTTGCTTTCAGACCCATTTCATCGGCTCCTTTATCGGTATCCGCACAGGCGGCTTTATCCACTTTCCTATCAGAACAATTATACCATACCGCAAAAACAAAGTCCACCCTTTTCCAAGGAGACAAATATTCGCCCTCCCGGCCCCGGCTGCATGCACCTGTTACAGCACAAAAGATTGACGGAAGGGGACAATTCATATATAATAGGTATTGATTGCTACAACCGATCAAAAGGAGGCGGCCCCGGTGCTGAAGACGTTTCAAAAACTGAAGAAGGCCGCCGCTTCCAATTCCAGGCTGAAACACCTGACGGATGCAGAGCTTGCTGCCCTGCAGGGTGTGCTGCTTGAGATGCTGACCGATCTGGACGCGCTGTGCCGGCGCAACGGGCTGTGCTACCTGCTCACCGGCGGCAGCGCCCTGGGCGCCGTGCGCAATAAAGGCTTCATCCCCTGGGATGACGATGTGGACATTTTGATGCCCCGGGCCGATTACGAAAAGCTGGCTGCCTGCGTGGAAAAAGAATTGAGCCACAAGTACTGGGTGCAGTCCCTGGCATCCGGCGAAAAATACGACCTGAACTTTCTCAAGCTCCGCAAGAAGGGCACCCTTTTTGTGGAGATATACGATAACGAGCCGGAAAACGCCGGCATCTGCATTGACGTTTTCCCCCTGGACGATACCTACGACAACCCCATCGCCAGCAAATTGTACGGCGTGGTGAACGAAGGGCTGTTTCTGATGGCCTCCTGCGTGCGGATGCATCAGAAGAAGGAAAGGCTGCTGCAATATACGGAGTCCCCTTCCCTGGCCCGTTCCATCCGCCTCAAATGCGCCATCGGCCGTCTGCTGAACAGCCGGCGCAACCCGCAGCTGTGGTACCGGCGGTGCGAACGATGGAGCAAAAAGATCCTCAATCCCACCTCCCGCTACCTGGCCGTTTCTGCCGGACGCGGGCATTATTTCGGGGAGCATTACCTGCGCAGCGATCTGTACCCCACCAAAGAAACCCCTTTCGAAGGCCACCTGTTCCAGATCGCGCAGAACCCCCACGCCTTCCTCAAAACCCTGTACGGCGAAGGGTACCGGCAGGAGCATAAGGAACACGAAAGGGAATCCCATGGGCTGATCAGGTTCTCCTTATCTACAGAAGAATCTGTTCCTGATACTCTCAAAAAAAGAAATGAGGAAACAGGCAATGAATGAGATTATCCTGAATAAGCTGGACAAGATAAAAACCATGTACGGCAAAAACACCTCCCTGCTGGCCAAATGCAATGTGTATGTAGCCCGCAACGGCTGTGCCCTGGGTGATTATTTCGCCGCCACCATTGCCCAGTATCTCAACCCCAACCGGTATGTGGTGTATGCCGACGCCCAGTCCGGCCGGGACGCCCTTTGCCTGGAAGATGTGCAAGGCAAACTGGTGATGGCTGCGGATATGAACGGCATCCCCCGCAATACCAAAGCCGTTTTCACCATCAACTGCATGGATGAACGGTTCCAAAACAGCGAAGAACAGCAAAAGGTGCTGGAGCATCTGGACGCCTGCTGCGCCCGCTTTGCCCAGAACAAAACCCTGCTGCTCTTTGCCGCCGTTGTGCCCCAGCCCGATGCATGCCCCGGGGAAATGACCTCCCTGGCCGAGCGTGAATATGACGCCTACCTGGAGCAGAAAAAAGAACACACCTGGCAGGAAAAATTCTACCTGAAGATGGAACGCATCCTGCGCGATTATGCCCTGAACAAGCAAAAGCGCCTTATTCAGCTGCGCTTTACCAACGTGATCGGCCCCGAATGCAACAAGATGGTGCAGATAATGGACCTGGACGCCCTCTTTGCCCAGATTCAGGAAACCGGCCGGGTGACCATCGGCGCCGAAGATACCGTGGATCATTTTTCCTACACCCCCCTGTGCAACGCCGTGCATGCCATGCTGCTGGCCTATGCCAATCCCCGCAGGCTGATCGGCAGAACCTACAGCGTTTCCTGCGGAAGGGCCAGTGTGCAGGAATTCAAGTATGCCCTTTATAAAGGCTTTGCCGACCAGCTGACGCTGGACACCCGGCCCCTTGCCCCCGTTCAGCCCGTGTATCACGCCCTGAACAGCCTGCGCTTTTGCGCCGCTTTCCCCGCTTTCACCCATCATTCCATGGAGCTGGAAGAATTGCTGTACCGCATGGGCTGCTACCACTTTGACCAGGCGTACAACATTTTCCGCAAGCTGGGCGTGTACGAAGGCCGGCTGGAAATGATCAAAGCCGCCGAAATGGAACTGCTGAAAATTGTGGACGACATCTGCCGTCGCCATCAGATCCAGTATTTCCTGGCCGGCGGCTCCACCCTGGGCGCTGTACGCCATAATAACGTAATTCCCTGGGATGACGATATTGATATCGGCATGTTGCGTGAGGATTATGAAAAATTCCGGCGCATTGTGCCCGAGGAATTACCCGAACCGCTGCTGTATGAAAATGCCAACAGCAAGCACAATAGCCATTACCATTTCGATAAAATCCGCGTTCCCGATACATTCTTCTCCACAAAGTATTCCGGCAATTTTAAAATTCCCGACGGTATCTTTCTGGATATTCTCGTCTATGACAAAACCAGCAACCGCAAGTTCTGTCAAAAATTGCACATAAAGCTTACCGTACTGTGGACGAGAGTGATCAATATCAAGTGGATCAACCGGCCCCGGAAAAACATACATTATCTTGCTTCCAAAATCGCGTTACCTTTCATGCGGCTGGTGCCTTGGTCCTTTTTCCACGGCATGTTTGAAAGAATTGCCCGTCTGTATGAGCACAGAAAAAAAGCTTGCTATGCTATTGATACCTGCGGCCTGAACATCAAAAAAGGTGTGCTGCAGCTGAAGTGGATGCAAGAAGTAATCTATGTCCCTTTCGGGGATATGATGGCCCCCATCCCAGCGCAATATGACGCCTACCTCAAGCACTTCTATGGCCCCAATTACATGAGCCTTCTGCCGATTGACAAACGGGTGTCCGGCCATAACATGGCAAGACTGGACCTGGGCCCCGTCATCTATGGCGATGAAGCCCAAAAGAAGTTCGACCGTATGCTCAGCATACGCGGCGACCTGATGGAGTCCGACGGACGGCAAGGCCTGCCTCTGGACGGCAACGGAAGCGAAGACAAGGTTTATAACCAGGCGCATCTCAAAGCATTGCAGAAGAAAGCAGAAAAGGAAGCCCTTCTGGAAAGCCAAAAGGCCGCCGTTGAAAAGAAGCGGGCAAAAATGGAACGTAATAAGGCCCGCAATACCATCAGCGTAAAGAAAGCCACCCGGAAAAAGAAGAACCAGAAGCTCAACAGCGGAAAGGGAGGAAAAAAATGAACATCGCATTGATTATCGCCGGCGGTTCCGGCCAGCGCATGCACCAGGATATTCCCAAACAGTTCCTCAATGTATTTGACAAGCCCATCATTGTCTACACTATGCAGGCTTTTCAAAACCATCCGGAAATTGACGCCATCGAGATCGTCTGCATCGATGGATGGCACGATGTGCTTCGCGCCTATGCCAAGCAGTTTGGCATTGCCAAGCTGGAAAACATTGTATCTGGCGGTAAAAACGGTCAGGATTCCATCCGTAACGGCCTGGAAGATATTCATTCCCGTCATCACGAAGAAGACGATATCGTGTTGATACACGATGCGATCCGCCCCATGGTAAGTGAAAAAATCATCTCGGACAATATCCGGGTATGCCGCGCAAATGGCAACGCCATCACCGTGGTTCCCTGCACCGCTGCCATGCTGAAAACCTACGATTCCTTCTCCAGCACGGAACAGATTGCACGTGACAACCTGAAAATCACCCAGACCCCTCAGGCTTTCTTTGTCAATGAAATCATGGCCTCACACAAGCAGGCGCTGGAAATGGGCATCACCAATTCCGTAGCCTCCTGCACCATGTACATTGAAATGGGGAAAAAGCTGTATCTTTCTGACGGTTCGGAAAAGAATATCAAAATCACCACCACGGAAGACGTGGAAATTTTCAAAGCCTTGCTGAAGGCCAAGAAGGATGAGTGGTTGCATTGAACCCTGTACAAAAAAGTCCTTGCTACCAGGCCAGCCTCGATCAACTTGCTGCCCTCCTTCCTGTCCGGAAGGGAAAAATACTCGTCACCGGTGCCACCGGCCTGATCGGTTCCTGTGTGATCGACCTGCTCTGCCGCGCCAATCAAATGGGAGCTTCCTTTGATATCTACGCACTGGGACGCAGTGAACATCGGCTGAACCAGCGTTTTGATGCCAGTAAAGTTCATTTTGTTGTGCAGGATATTGTGCACCCCCTTTCCATACCCGACCTCGATTACATTCTTCATGGAGCAAGCAATGCCGATCCGCGTTCATACTCCCTTTACCCTGCCGAAACCATTCTTATCAATATTCTCGGTGCCAGGAACGTACTGGATTATGCAAAGGAACACAAAACCCGCGTACTGCTGATGAGCACCTTCGAAGTGTATGGAAAACTGAACCAGGATGTTTACCGGGAGGATGATTTCGGCCTGGTGGATCCCAATCAGATCCGATCCTGTTATCCTGAAAGCAAGCGAACCGCCGAGCTGTTATTTCGTACCTATCATGAAGAATATGGTACAAACAGCGTCATTGCCCGGCTTTCCAGCATCTATGGGCCCACCATGCAGCAAAACGACAGCAAAGCCCACGCACAATTTCTGCGCAGTGGTCTGGAAGGGAAAGCCATCGTACTGAAAAGCGAAGGCCTGCAAAACCGCACCTATTGCTATCTGATGGACGCCGTAGGCGGGCTGATGACTGTGTTATTTCAAGGCGAAAGCTGCCAGGCCTATAATATTGCAAATCCTGCCTCCGTTACCACCATTGCAAACCTTGCTTCTACCATTGCAGATCTTTGTGGCACAACGGTTCGTTTTGAGCTACCGGATGCAGTGGAAGCAAAAGGTTATTCCAAACCCCAGAATTGTGTATTGAATACAAATAAACTGGAGCAACTGGGGTGGCACAGCCGGTATGATCTGCGTTCCGGTCTGAAGGAAACACTGCAGATCATGCGAGAAATCCAGATATAAAAAAGCCGCCTCAGCGGCTTTTTTTGTTGTTCAAATAACTCATTTCAGTTGCGCCATGCGCCTCTCCAGCACGTCCGGAGCGGCCACGGAATAGCCAAAGAACCCCAGCGCCTCACCCAGAGCATAATAAGCGCCATGGTTGTAGCCCACCAGCTGCGCCTTGCCAAAGTCGATGCGGCCCGTTTCGTCCAGCAATTCTTCCTGCACGCCAACGGATACGATGCGGCCGATGTACATGTCATGACTGCCCAGCCGCTCCACCTTTTCCACCTTGCAGGCCAGATAAATGGGGCATTCGGCAATGGCCGGCGCCGTTTCCATACCGGGCACCTCTGCCGCTGTCAGGCCGCATTCTTTGAATTTATCAAAATCCCGGCCGCTTTTCACACCGCACCAGTCCGTGGCCTTGAGCTGGCCCTGGCCGCACAGGTTGATCACAAATTCGCCGGTTTCTTCAATGATATCGTGAGAATAGCGCTCCGGCCGTACGGAAACGGAGCACATGGGCGGATCGGAATTGACGGTACCGGCCCAGGCGATGGTAACTGCGTTTGGCTTTTCCCCTTTGCGTGCACAGCTGACCAGCACCGCAGGCACAGGCGCCAGCAGGGTGCCGGGGTTGAGATTTGTGAATGCCATCGTTTTTCCTCCTCTTATTGCGCTGCTGCTTTTCCTGCCAGCAGGCCGGATGCAAAAGCAAACAGCAGGTTATAGCCGCCGCAATCGCCATCCACGTTCAATATTTCCCCTGCCCCGTACAGCCCGGGCTGCAGCCGGGATTCCATCGTGTCGGGGTAAAATTGGGCAGTGTTCACGCCGCCCCGGGTGACCTGGGCATACTCAAACCCCCGCACACCGGTAATTTTCACCCGGAAATTGCTCAGGCTTTCAGCCAGCTGCGGCAGGCTCCGGCCCCGGAATTTTTCCGCAAGCAGCCGGGGCAGCATCCCCAGCAGCACGTCTTCCCCGGGCAGCATGGCCGCCCGTTTTTTGAGCAGGGCCAGCACCTTTTCACCGTTCGTTTGCGCATCCTGCAAAGGCAGCCGTTCATACCGGCAGGGCACCAGCCCCAGCATGGGCGAAAAATCCACGGAAAGAACGGGGTTCTTTGCCTGGTGCACGTCCGCAGACAACTGCATGGCGCAGATGCCGCTGACGCCGTAATCGGTAAACAGCACTTCCCCACCGGCACAGGCCAGGGGCTTTTCCCCGTCGCACAGGGTGAGCACCGCCGGCAGGCGCAGCCCCGTCAGCCCCTTGATGGCGCTTTTTTCCGCCGTCAGGGGAGACAGCGCAGGCACCGGCTTTTTCAGCGTATGCCCGAAAGCGGTCAATAATGCATAGGGCTTGCCGTCATGGCCCAGTTTTCCGCCGGCCATGCCGCCGCAGGCCACGATCACCTTCCGGCAGGCATAGGTTTCTTCCCCTGCCTTCAGGCGAAAGCCTTTTTCCGTTTTCTGAATGCTTTCCACCTTTGCATCGCAGAAGATGGGCACGTTTTTTCTTTCCAGTGCTTTTCGCAGCACGTCCAGCACAGCAGCTGCCTGGCCGCAGCCGGGGTACACCCTGCCGCCCTCTTCTTCCCGGGTGACAAGGCCCAGAGAATGGAAAAAGGAAAGCACCTCTTCCTTGCCGCAATGCTGCAGCACTTTTTCCGCAAAAGCGCCGTCGCCGTAAAAGGGCGCCGGACGCATGTTCGCCAGGTTGCAGCGGCCGTTGCCCGTCGCCAGCAGCTTGCGGCCCACCCGGGGCGCACCTTCCACAACGGCCACGTTTTTTCCTTTTTCGGATGCGGAAAGCGCAGCGGCCAAACCCGCTGCGCCTCCGCCGATGATCAACACATCGTATTGTTTCATTTTACTTATCTTTCCAGCCGCTTTCAGACAGCTCGTAGGCATCCTGAATGGCGCTCTGATGGCCGTAATAGCCGTTGATGGCCGCGTCATAGTCCACATGGGCAGGGTTTTTCGCGCTGCCGTGGGTCTTACTGTTGGTAAAGTGGACGCAGAACTGGCCGTTGTAGCCATTGTTGGGAATGCGGTCACCGTCGAAGTTATGGGGAATACCGTACATGGAGCCGCAGAAGGTGCGGTTGCCGATGGTGACCCACAAAGGACGGCGGCGGTAAGACTGCAGTTCCTGTTCACGGTCGGAGATTTCCTGGGGCGTGCTGACGCCGAAAATGCGGCAGACGGCCTCGGTATCGGCGGTGGTGGCAGGCTCGGCGTCGGCGTGGTTATCGCCGTAGAGACGCTGGGCGCGGAAGGAAATGCCGGTCTTGACGTCGGTAATGATGGCGTTGGTGCCTACAGCCCATACGCTGTTCACATCGCCGGTCCACCAGTCGCTCTTTTCCACAGGATAGAGGATGGGGTTGACGGTGCTGCCGGTATAATAGCCTTCGGGCACGGTGCCAAAGAGGGCATGCTGGGTCTGTTCGCCGGCCACGCCGTCCACAGACAGTTTCTTGGCCTTCTGGAAGGCTTCCACAGCGGCCTTGGTGGCGCTCTGGTAAGTGCCGGTGGCATACTGGGCATCCAGATAGCCCTGGGCCACCAGTTCATCCTGCAGGGCCTGCACGTCTTCGCCGGTGGAGCCCACGCTCAGGTTGCGGTAAGTGGCTTCTCTGGGGGCATCGGGGTCGCCTGCCAGTTCATACATGGCCTTTTCGTCCTTGGTCAGGATGCGCACATAATCGCCGTGCATCCAGCCGGACAGGGTGCCGTACTTGACGTTGAACCAGTAGAAATTGCCGGACGCATCCTTGGTGTAGTTGCCAAGGTAGGTCAGCTTGGTGCCTTCGGTGTAGATCATGGTCAGTTCACGGCTGGTGGTAGAAGTGCCGGCACGCAGCTTCACCTTGGTATCCGTGGTCATGGCCAGATCGCTGAAGGTGGAAGGATCGGGCAGGGGCGTGGCAGTGGGCTTGGGCGTGGGTGTGGGCTGCTGGCCCTGCCACTGGTCATATTCGGCATTGGTGAGCACGCGCACATATTTGCCGTGGATCCAGCCGGCCTGATTGCCGATCATGATCTTGTACCAGGTCACGCCGTTTACTCTTTCGGTATCATAGAACTGGGTCACATAATCGGCGTCCAGCTGGGTGTTGCCGTTGAGCACATTGGCCTTGGAGCTGGGGCTTACACGCACCCACAGGTCATCGATGGTGGTGACCAGGTATTCGCTGGTGCCGGGACGGGGAGTGGCAGGAGCGGGGGTGGGAGTGGGGCAAGTGCCGTACTGCTTATAGTAATCCACCTGCCAGGGGGCAAGCTCGGTAATGCAGTCGCTGCGGATGTAGCCGCGGGTACCGTCGCTGGTTTCCACAGGATACCAGTCGTAGGGATCGCCGTCCACCTTGGCGCCGATCTGGGTGAGCACGGTGTACGCCTTGGCCACCTTGCCGTTGGGGTCAGCACCGGCCTTGGGCGCATTGCGGATCCACACATAGTCCATGGAGGTGGCCACATAGCCGGTGGTCACAGGGGCCTGGGTGGGGGCAGGGGTAACTGCGCCGCCGGACTGTTCGGTGGTTTCCACGAAGGTGCTCAGCAGGTAGCCGTACTGGCCCAGCTTGGCGTCGTATACATAGAACCAGATGGAGTTGTCGTCATAATCGATCTTGGTGCCGTAATAGGGCAGCACGGTGCCCTTTTCCACAATGCGGCCCAGCACAGTGCCCCAGGTATCCTTGCGCAGGTTCACCTGGCCGGCCGTGGTGCGCACATAGCCCATCTGGCCGGGAGCAGTGGTGGCAGAGGGGGCCATGGTGGCGCTGACAGAGGGGGGCGTTACTTCCACGCCGCTCTGGTTGCAGTACACATAGCAGTCGCTGCGCACAAAGCCTTCAATGCCGTTGTAACGGACGCGTACCCAGTTGTAGCCGCCGATTTTGCCGGTGGGGCCTTCATAGTATTCCAGCACGGTATCCACAGGCACCTTGGAGGACATGGGGCCCGTCAGCACGGAGCCGTTGGCCGTTTTGCGGATGTTCACCTTGTCCTTCACCAGGCGCACATAATTGCCGCCGGTATAGGGGGGCTGGGTGGGCGCAGCGGTGGGCTGGGGCGGGGTGGTGCCGCCGGAAGAATAGGAGGGGAACAGTTCCGTACCGGCCAGCGTCCACGCATCCACTTCCGCCGCATTCATTTCATGGAGAAAATCCCCATGGATATAACCCATGCGGCCGTCGCTCAGGCGGGATACCTGATACCAGCGTACGTTGTTTTTCGTGGTCACACCCAGCACTTCCATCACCAGGCCTTCAGGCAGCCGGGCAATGTAGTTGGTGGTTCCGGGCGTGGGCCGGAAATTGACAACACGGTTAGTGGAAGCATTATTGATCACCAGATAACCGTACTGCGTTTCTTCCGCGTTGGCAACGCAAACAAGGCTTGCCGCCATCACAAGCAGCAGCACAAGCGCTGTCATCTGTCCGATTTTTCCCGTTCTCTTCATACGAAATGACACCCCATCCATTTCCTTTTCGTTTGGGTACCCATTTTGGGCGGTTCTATTTCCCGCCGATTGTTCATATCATGGTGAAAGATACAATCCTTCTTATGTATTCTATTACATTTCTATTACGAGGTCAAGCTTTTTTATAAAAATATTACGATTTTTTTTCATTTCTTGGTCAATACTTGCTTTACGATTGAAACAAAGTATGGTATACTACCCTTGGCGCATTGTAATAAGGAAGGATATGCCGCAAAGGAAGGAAAGAACGGTATGAATATTCTTTCTGTCATTGAACACAAAAAGAAAAAACAGGCCCTGACGGAAGAAGAAATCCGCTTTTTCGCCACGGGCGCTGCAGAAGGTTCCATTCCCGATTATCAGCTGGCTTCCCTTCTGATGGCCATCCGCCTCAACGGCATGACCATGCAGGAAACCGCCCTTCTTACGGATTGCATGGCCCGCAGCGGCCACATGCTTTGCCCCGATGTGGGCGGCATTCCGCTGGACAAGCACTCCACCGGCGGCGTGGGCGATACCACCACGCTGGTGCTGGCGCCCCTGGTGGCAGCCTGCGGCGGCAAGGTGCTGAAAATGAGCGGCCGCGGCCTGGGCCACACCGGCGGTACCGTGGACAAGCTGGAAAGCATCCCCGGCATGCAGGTGGAATTAGATGAAGAAACCTTCGTTTCCATCGTGCGGAAAGTGGGCTGCAGTGTGGTGGGTCAAAGCAAAAACCTGGCCCCGGCGGACAAGCGGCTTTACGCCCTGCGGGACGTGACAGGCACGGTGGATTCCGTCCCCCTGATCGCCTCCAGCATTTTAAGCAAAAAATTCGCTTCCGGTGCCAAGGCCATCGTGCTGGACGTAAAGGTAGGCTCCGGTGCCCTGATGCCCACCTACCCCGACGCCCTTGCCCTGGCAAAAACCATGGTGGAAATCGGCAGAATCCTCGGCCGTCCTGTCAGCTGCGTCATTTCCGGCATGGAAGAGCCGCTGGGCTCCCATGTGGGCAATGCCCTGGAAGTGAAGGAAGCCATTGATATTCTCCACGGCCGGGTAAAGGGCCCGCTGAAGGATGTGGCGCTGTTCCTGGGCAGCCGGATGCTGCTGGCCGCCGGCATTTGCCAGACGGAAGAAGAGGCCATGAAAAAGCTGCAAAACGCCATCGATACAGGCCTGGGCCTTGCAAAGCTGAAAGAGATGATCCTGGCCCAGGGCGGCACCCCCGCGGTGTGCGACGATACCGGCCTTTTGCCGCAGGCCCCCGTGATCCGGCCGGTGTATGCAGCGCAAGAGGGGTACCTGAGCGCAACCGACGGCGTGGCGCTGGGCATGGCAGCCCAGAAGATGGGCGCCGGCCGCATGACCAAAGACGATATCATTGACCCCAGCGTGGGCTTTGTAATGAACAAACGCATCGGCAGCCGGGTGGAAAAAGGGGACGTGCTGTGCACGCTCCACACCCGGGATGAAGTATCCGCCGCCGAAGCAGAAAAGAACATCCTTTCCGCCCTTACCTTCTCCCCTGCCCCGGTGCCGCCCACCCGGCTGATCTGGGCGCTGGTGGACGAAACGGGCGTTACGGAAATGAACGGATTGCTTTCCAATTCATGATAAAAAGGAGAACCATTATGAAAAAACTGATTGCCCTGATGCTGTGCATGATGATGCTGGTGCCCGCCGCCATGGCGGAAGTGGACGAAAGCCCCGCCCTTTCCCTGGAAGAAATTGAAACCTACCTGTCCTCCGTTATGGACCAGGTGAAAAAAGAAGGCTGCCTGATCACCGAGGATAACGGCGTTTATTCCGCCACCTCCGCCCTGGGCGACATGACCATCTCTTCCGACGTGCTGGGCGACGAAACCCACCTGCTGGGCATTGTGCTGGCCGCCGATCAGCCCTGCCTTCGCGGCCTGAAAGCCGGCGATTCCCTGGACATGATCTTCCAGCTCTACCCCAACGACAACCCCTCCCTCAACGGCACCTACTACGAAGCCACCCTTTCCTTCCGGGGCGCAGAACCGGAAATCTGCCTGGGCTACCTTCTGCGGGACGGCCAGCGGGTGACGGAAGTGACGTATGTGGTGTACAGCTGGCAGGCGGACGGCATTGTAAAATCCGGCGTCACCTATCAGATGGATCAGGGCTATATCCAGCAGATTTCCATCTTCACCGCCAGCGAGCTTCTGACGGCGGACGAAGTGGAAATGGAAATCAGCGAATCGGCCCTGCTGCAGGAAACCAGCGAATATTTCGCCCACCCCACCTCCCTCATCGGCACCGATCTGGATCCCTTCTGCCGGGAGGATTTGTACTTTGCCGAAATGGATTTCTACTCCCTCACCCCCGATAAGGCCATCGAAGTGCTGGGCACGGCCCAGGTGGACGAATGGACCCCCGACAGCGATAACACCTTCATCCGCCTGATGCAGTGGAACGGCATTTCCATCGTGTTCAAATACACCGCCGACAAGCAGTTCCAGAGCGTGTACAGCCTGTCCGTCAATGATGACGTGCTGGAAGGCCCCCGCGGTCTTCGCATCGGCGACTATATGGATACCGTACTCTACCGTTTCCGCCACAGCGAAGGCACCACCGCCGATAACGGCATCCTGCTCTACGGCGACGGCGAAAATGCCCCCTATGGCATCATCACCTACGGCAACGATACCAACACCATGGCCTACACCGTCAGCCTGGACGGCCAGATTGCCATGCTGTACCTCACCTTCTCCAACGATGCGATGGTGCAGATGCAGCTGTTTATGAACAAGTAATTTTTCCGGATACACCCGAATTTCTTTTATGAACTCAGGAGGCGTTTTCACCTATGCGGATCGACCTGACCTGCCCGGTAGAAATGTGGCATTGCAAAATGCCCACCCAGGAATATCCCGTGCTGACCATGGAGATATACAACCTTTCTGAAAAAGATGTGAGCAGCATCCAGGTGTGTTTGCTCTGTTACGACCGGGAAGGTGAACAGTATGCCCGTCAGGTGGAACGCATTCAGGGGCTGGACGCCCCTTCCCACCATGCCTTTGAAGCCGTGATGGCCGCGGAAGACGCCATCTGGGCCCAGGACATGGAAGTGCTGATTGAAAAAGTGTGGTATGAAGACGGCACCGTGTGGCGCCGTGGTGCTGCATCCCCCACCGAGTTTGTGCCCTCCCCTGTTTTGCAGGGGCAGCGGCTGCAGGTGATGCAGCAGCTGGCCGGCCACGACGCCGCCTGTTACCCCAGCGATCAGGGCAATGTGTGGGTGTGCGTGTGCGGCCGTGCCAACGCCCCCCGGGAAGAGGCCTGCCGCCGCTGCCACCGGGACAAGCACGATATTTTCACCCAGTTCAACGAAGCAGCCATTGAAAAAATCATTTTCCAGCAGCAGAACGCCCTGGAGGAAGAACAGCACCGCATCCGGGAAGAACAAAAGCGCCTGGCCCAGGAAAAGGAACAGGAGCAGAAAAAGAAAAAGCGCCGCCGCCGCATCATCACCACTTCGGTGGTTTCGGCGGTGCTGCTGGCCGGCATTGCCTACGGTGTGTATTTCCACGGCATCCCCTACTATAAGTACTATATGGCCAACCGCTCCCTGGATAACGCCCAGTACGAAAGCGCCAAGGAACAGTTCCTGGCCCTGGAAGATTACCGCGATGCGGCGGACCTGGCACTGGAATGCGACTACCGGGCAGCCGATTCCGCCCTGAACGGCGGCACCTATACCTCCCTGCGCACAGCCCAGGCCGGTTTTGACGCCCTGGGAGACTATAAAGACAGCGCCGAAAAAGCCCGTCAGGCCCGGTATGTATACGCCGAAAAGCAGTATGCCGCCGGGGACTTCGGCCAGGCCATTGCCTACTGGGAACAGGTGCCCGGCTACAAGGATGCCGATGACCGCATCACCCAAAGTCATTACGCCTGGGCGCAGGAAATGATGGAAAACCAGGAATACAGCCAGGCCCGGGAAAAATTCCTGATGCTGGGCGAATACAAGGACAGCGTCACCAACGCCCAGGAATGCCTCTACCAGCCCGCCATGCATGCCCTGGAAAGCGGCGACAACCTGCTGGCCATTGATTATTTCAAACAGCTGGGCGAATACCGGGACAGCACCCTGAAGCTGCAGACGGCCTACTATGCAGCGGCGGATCTGTACTATGCCGAAGCGGATTACGATACCGCAGCGGAATACTTCCTGCTGGCCGGTGATTATTCCGACGCCTACCGCCGGGCCACCGGCTGCCTGTACGCCCCCGCCGTGGAAGCCATGGACCGGGGCGAATACGAAAAGGCCATTGAAATGTTCAGCAAAATCCCCGCTTACGAGGATTCTGCCCTGCTGATGGACCGCTGCGTGTACCTGCAGGGGGAAGAAAGAATGGCAGAGGAAGACTGGAAAGGCGCCCTTTCCTTCTTTGACCAGGTGCCGGATTTGCCCGAGGCCCAGGAAGCCCGCCGGGAATGCACCTATCAGCCCGCCATGGCGCTGCTGGAAAGCGGCGATACCGAAGGCGCGCTGGAACTGCTGCTGACCATCCCCGGCTACAAGGACGTGGATGATTACACCAACCAGCTGCAGTACGAAAAGGCCATCCAGTACGCCAACGAACGCAACTGGGAAGCCGCCATGCCCCTGTTCCAAAGCCTGCAGGGCTACAAAAACAGCGATGAGGAATTGCTCAACGCCCGCTACGGCTACGCCATTTCCCTCATCGATCAGGGCCAATATTCCGACGCCGTGGAAAAGCTGACGGAACTGGACGGCTACAAAAACAGCGACGAATACATCCTCAAGGCCCAGTACATGATGGCGCTGGACCAGAAAGCCCGGGGCGAAATGGCCCTGGCCCAGAACAGCTTTGAACTGCTGGGGGACTACGCCGATTCCAAAGAACAGGCCGTTGACTGCGTGTACCAGCAGGCCCTGGCCCTGGCCGAACAGGGCGATACCGCCAAGGCCACCGAGTTGTTCCTTTCCATCAAGGACTACAAGGACGCCGGTGAGCGCGCCGCCACCTATGCCTACCAGGCCGCCCAGGATGCGGAAAACGCCGGCAACCTGGCCGACGCCGCCCGGCTGTACGCCCAGGCAGGCGACGTGAAGGATGCCAAGGCCAAGGCAGAAGCCTGCGCCGACCAATACTACGCCGAAGGCTACCGCATTGCCAAATCCGCTTCCGCCGCCGGTGACCATAAGGCCGTCATTGACGCCCTGGCCCCCTTCTGGAAGGATGATCTTTCCGAAAAATACGCAGAAATCCCCTCCCTGTACAAGGAAGCGTGCTACCAGTACGCCAACTACCTTTACTCCGAAGAAAAGAAGCCCTTCGAAGCGCTGACGTATTACCGGCAGATCCCCGATTATGCGGACGTTGCCGAAAAGAAGATGGACCGCACCGTTTACAACCTGATGGGCAAATGGGAAACGGATAAGGGCTACACCTTCGAATTCCGGGAGGACGGCACCTGCAGCATCGACGGCCGGGAATACTACTACAACGCTTCCCTCTACGGCCTGAGCATCGGCGACCGGGAAGACGACCTGACCTACACCTACAACGTGATGCGCCTGACGGAAAAGAACGCCACCCTGCTTCACGAAAAGAAAAACATCTACTACCGCATTACCCGGGTGACGGAAGACTGATCCCCTTCACCCCCAAGGGCATGCTTCCCCAGGGATGCATGCCTTTTTCAAACCGGATAAAGGCAGAGAAATCGTATGGAAAAAATTCGTTTGCATTTGCGCTCCTATTCCCAGCCGGTGGACATGCGCCATTTGGACGTGCTGGACGGCTTTCGGGTGTTGTTTGTGTTTCTGGTGGGCTGGTATCACATCTGGCAGCAGGGCTGGCTCTCCCCCACCCTCCACATCGGCGGGTATGTGACCAGCCTGGATTTTCTGTTGCGCTCCGGCTACATCTGGGTAGACGGGCTGATGCTGCTCAGCGGCTTTCTGCTCTACCTTCCCTTTACCGGCAAAGGCCCGCTGCAAAAGCCCCTGGTGTTTTACCGGAACAGGCTCATCCGCATTGTGCCGTCCTATCTGTTGTGCATCCTGTTCTTTTTCATTCTGGCACTGGCGGAACACCGCTATGCTTCCACCGGCGATGCCGTGAAGGACCTTTTTGCCCACCTTACCTTCACCCACACCCTTTTCCCCTTCAGCTATCAGCAAACGCCCCTCAACGGCGCTTTGTGGACGCTGGGCGTGGAAATGCAGTTTTACCTGTTCTTCCCCCTGCTGGGACGGCTGTTCCGCAAAAAACCGGTGCTCACCTGGAGCGTGATGGCGCTCCTTGCCTTTGTCTACCGGCACTGGGCTGCCACCCTGTCCGACAACAGCCTCTACATCAACCAGCTGCCCGCCTTCCTGGACGTGTACGCCACCGGCTTTGCCGCTGCGCATATTTTTGCCGGGCTGCATAAGAAAATGGGCAAGGAAGGGCCGGACAACAAAACCAAATTGTTCTTCACCGTGGTGTTCATCCTGTGTGCCTGCCTGGTGGTGGGCATCCTGAAAGAACAAGCCGGCCAGAACGGCTACGACCGCATCCGCCTTGGGCAGTTGCGGCAGCGTTTTCCCTTTACGGTGCTGCTTGCCACCGCCATGATCGCCGCCGCATTCAGCCTGCCGCCCCTGCGCTTTTTGCTGGGAAACAGGTTGATGGGCATCCTTTCCGCCATTTCCCTGCAGTTTTACATGTATCACCAGTTTCTGGCGGTGCGCATCCGGGAAGCAAACTTTTTGCCCCATCAGAGCGACACCCCATGGATGAACGGCGAATACGGCTGGCAGGTTGCCTTCACCCTTTTGTGTTTCATTGCCGCCGGTGTGCTGGCCGGCCTGATCACCTACCTGTTTGAAAAGCCCATTGCCCGCAGGCTGCGGAAACCCTGAGAAAAGATTGCCATGCAATCGTCATACGCAAAGTAAAAAGGAGGGGCAACCCCCTCCTTTTGTTCATGTCCCGAAAATTTTTCAGTTTTTTTCCCTTTGGAAAAGCACCTTGTATGCACACAGGCCCATGGCAGCCACGCACACCGCCATCAGGCTGTAGCAGGCCCACACAGGCAGCCAGGCCGCTTTATCCACAGCAAATTCCAGCGCAATGCAAACCCCTGCCAGCAGCGTGTACGCCGTCCAGCAGCCCGCCATGGCTTTGGCGCTCAGGCTTGCCTTTTCCCTGTTTTTCAGCCATTTGACCAGCGCATAGGCCATAAAGCCCGTCAGCACCAGCACCGCCGTCAGTTGGTTCACCCGCACAAACAGCCACCGCAGGAAATTATCCCGCCGCAGGCTTTCCACAAGCAGCGAGCAGGTGCAAAACAGCCACACAAACACCTTGGTATCTTCCCCGGTGCTGCGCTTTTTCATGGCCAGCACCACGGCGATCACGCAGGCCACCAAGCCCTCCAGCATGAACACGGCAAAGTACCATTCTTCCCATTCATTCATGATGGCCAGCGGGAAAAACTGCAGCGCCTCATTTTCCACCAGCATGCCGATGCCTTCGCCGTTCAGTGCTTCGGCAAACCGGCACAGGCCGATCACCGCCGCACCGGGCAGCACCAGCGCATCCGTAACGGCGGCAAAAGGCTGGCCGGTCATGCGGCTGCACAGGAAAGCCGCCAGCACCACGCCCAGAATGGCACCCCACAGGGCGTACCCGCCGTTCCACAGTTTTGCCGCTTCCGCCATGCCCATTTCGCCGTACAGGCTGATGCGGCACAGCACATAAAACACCCGGGCGCACAAAAGCCCAAGGGGCAGGGCGCAGGCAGCCAGCACAAAGGCCGTGTTTTCCTTCAGCCCTTTTCTTTTGCAGTTCAGCCACAGCCCTGCAATGCCTGCAGCCAGCGCAGCAACCAGCGCCAGCGCATATGCCGTTACCGGAAAAGGCCCTGCCTGAAACAGAACGATCATACCGTTTTCCATGTTCTTTTCCTTATTCAGCGTCCCAGGCGGAAGCGAAGTAGATCATATCGCACAGGGGACGGCGTTTGGGATTGTTGGGGGAATTGATCTTATCGCCCTTGAACACCATGGTGGAGGAAGAACCGCCATCCAGGTTATAGGCGTTTTGAATGCCTTCGAAGGATGCCACCAGGTCCGTGAACTGATCCAGCGTCAGCCCCACAGAACCGGGATCCTCCGGCCCTTCGGAGCAAATGCACAGGTATTCCAGCGGGCCCACCTGGGCCAGGCACATGCGCTGGGCCGCCTTGCCGGGGGCGCAGTCAAAGCCGAAGCCGGCCGGGTCATGGCGCTTCACTTCGCCGTTCACAATCAGCCCGGGGCCAAAGGTGAACCCCTGAACGGGGGTGCCGGCAAAGGCCTTCACGGCCGCATTATCCGGCTTTTCCAGAATATGCAGGTCACCGTTTTCATCGATGATCAGGATATCGTAAATTTTCGGATCACAGGCGGTGCGGTACACCTTGCCCTGCCGGGCCACAAAGCCGTGGCCGTTGCGGCTGGAGAAGAAATCGCCGTTGATGGCCAGCACCGCATTGGTGCGCTTGGCCATGGTGGTGCCCATGAGGGTGGAGGGGGAATAGTACCCCGCCGCCATCACCGTACGCAGCTGGCTGGCGTTTGCAATCTTCACCCGGGCCACCACATAATTGGTTTCATAAATGCGGCCTTTTTCAATTTTTACGGAGATGGAAGGGTCTTCATATTCCAGATCGGAAAGATAGCCCTCTTCCAAAGGCTTCATGCCCTTTTTGGCATCCAGCGGAATTTCCACCACTTCGCCGTATGCCACAATGGTGCCGGAAGGCACCAGCAGCGCCAGGCACAACAGCATCAGCAAAATCAGGGCCACACGGCCGATATATTTCATCATTCCATAGCCTCCTGCGCAGCGGCGCCCACATAAGCAAACACAAACGGGTCTTTCTTATCGCCGGTGCCGGATACCACTTCCAGCCGGCTCAAATCCAGCCGCACACTGGGCCGGATGCCCACATTGGTGCGGGTATAGGCACCCCAGCTCAGGTGCCCGTCATAGCCCACCAGCTGCATCTTGTAGCCGTCCACCGCCTTGATGGCATTAGCCCAGTAGGCGGAACAATCGATCTTGTGGCTGCGGTACACACCCTGCTTCAAAGCATAAGGCGTGGGCTTGGCCTGGCGGGTTTTCTGGGGGCCGTAGCGTTCATTGGTGAAGCCGTAAGCAGCGTTGAGAAACTGCTCGTCCGTCAGGACAAACAGTTTGCCGGCGCCCGGTTCTTCCACCAGCGCATTTGCAAGGGCGGAATCCCCCAGCAGCGTTTCCAGCGCCACCGTGTTCATCCAGGTATACAGATCGCTTTCCGCATAGGTATTGATCCGGCGGTAGGTGTAGTTTTTGATGGCCTTTTCGTCCGTTTCAAAAATCACCTGCTGGCAGTCCACGATCTCTTCCGTCAAAAGCAGTGCCCGGCCGTCTTCCACGCTGAGAATGCGCCATAAAACCGGCTGCACCGTACCGTCTTTTTCGTAAGGATACTCGCCAAATTGCACATATTGGTACCCTTCGCCCTTTACATAACCACGCAGCTCCGTCTCGGCTGCAGCACCGGAAACGAACAGCAGCAAAACTGTCAGGCATAATAGAAACGCCTTTTTCACGGTGACCCTCCTCAGCACATAAATTATCATCTTATTATATAATTTTCTGCAAAAGATGTCAACGCTGCAATTTTTCTGTCGTTTTTCCCAGCGGAGGAAAAGCCTTGTAACAAGGCGTTTTTGTTTGCTTTTGTAGACACTCCTCTTCTTCCCTGCTTTTACAATAAAGGCGGAGGATGAATGCATATGAATTGGAAAAACGTATTGCTGGTATGCCTACTGATGCTGCTGGCATGCCCCCTGGCCCTTGCCCAGGAAGAAACCCAACCCACCCCCCGGGAACAAATGATTGAAGACATTCTGGCCGAAGCCAAGGCCCGCTATGACGAAGCCGGCGGCCGCTCCCGCCGCGCCCATTACAGCGGCGATATTTACGTGTGCAAAAATTTCACCGTGCACTGCTTCAAAACCGCATCCCCCCATTACCGCATGGCGGAATTCCCGGACGTGGAGCTGGTGATCCCCGATAACCTGCCCCGGGAAGAATGCGGCAAAGATTATGTTTACGGCATGGAATGGAAGGACATCCCGGCAGAAGAGGGCAATCCCTTCTATGTGGCCGCTTCCTTCCGCTATGACCCTGAACTTTCCAAGAAAGAAAACCAGCAGCTGGCCCGGGAATTTATGATGGAATGCAAGCGGGGCGATTATTTTCAGATGGCCGCCAATTACTACTACGGCGTGGGCGCCCACAGCATGATGATCTCCGGGGACTATAACCCCGAAACCGACACCATCCTCTGGACGGACAGCAACATGAAAGGCGGCAAAAAGGACGGCATCCGCTACGGCTATGTGCAGTATGACGCCGAAAAGGATATCGACTGGTTTGTGGACGCTTTCTGCCGCAAAAAGTACGGTGCCACCATCTACCGCCTGCGGGACGATATTATTGTAAAACCCAATTGAGGGGCTTCGCCCCCTCAACCCCCACAAGGGCCATCGGCCCTTGACCCAATTGCGGAAATAGTTGATGTACAGCACAAGCAATTTCCCGCTGTCAGGGGAATCGCCCCTTGACCCAATTGCGGAAATAGTTGGCTTTTATACCAAACATTATCCCGCTGTAACTTGTAGCAAGCAGAAACCAGTTTGTAAAAGACGATTGTAATACGGGCTGGGCGGCTGAAAGCCGCCGGGCGGATGCTAAAAGCATCCGGGGGAAATAAGAAAAAAGGGCGGGGGGGAAAGGTCGCTTTCTCTCCCGGCTTTTTCCGTATTTTCATTGTGCCCGTGGGCACGTATTTATCCGTCCCTTGAGTTTCGTGCGGAAACAAGTTGGTTTTCCAATCCATACCCATCGCAGGATGGGTGCAGGGGGAATCACCCTGCCGCGGGGTAAAGGGGCCGCGCAGGCCCCTTTCGTTCCTCAAGCTTCACGCGGAAACAGCTTGTTTACGCACCCAACCGCTTCGCGAAGTGGGTCCAGGGATGATATCCCTGGCCTGCCGCGGGGGTACAGGGTGCGAGAAGCCCCCTGCTCCGGTCAGGCCGCACACGCCTTCACGGCTGCAGGACACGCAGGGCGTAGGTATCCTCTGAAAGGTTACGAACCAGCAGGGTCACCTTCCCCGTTTCTTCCTGCACCCCATGCCAGATCAGCTGCCCGCCCAGATCCTCCAGGAAAGTCACCTGCCCATCCGGCGTGACCTGATACAGATGCCACCAATGGGAAGCATCCCCTTTGTTCACGGTAAAATGCATGGGAATGCTTTGCAGGGAAAAGAGCACCACATCCCCCTGCACCGCCAGCAGTTCCATATACCCCTGCGGCAATTCAAGGGGCATAAGCTCAGATGCTTCCTTTGTTGAAAGATTCAGCACACACAGCGAATAAGAGAGATTGCTGCCGGTATCCGCCGCCAGAAAAACAGCCCTTTCGCCGTTCACCGCCATGCCGCACAGGTTCCGGCAGGGCACTTCGCCTTCTTCCTCCGTCACACCGCCAAAGGGCAGGGGGATCCGGTCCGTCAATTCGCAATCAGGCCCGTACACATTCAGCGCATATTGCCCATCCTTCAGGGGGAGTTCAACCAGGTAGAGCCTGTCCCCCCATACGGCTTTGAAGTTGGTGGCAACTGCCTGTCCCACGGAACCGCTGGGGATGTGCTCTATCACCACCCGGGGATTGCCCACTTCGTCCATTTGCCGGTATTCCTCCAGCAGGAAGGGGTACAGGTTCTGGGTGTAGCAGATGTCCTCGTCCGCCAGCTTCACCCGCTTGTTGGATTTTTCCATGGCGCTGCCATCCAGCCTGCGCCGATACCAGCCATAATTGCTCATTTCCGAGTCAAAATACAGCTCAATGAAAATCTCATCTTCCTTCAGCCGGAACTGGCAGAAATAGTCCCCGTTATCTGCCGTTTCCTCATCCAGATAACGGAAAGCGTGCTCCCAGACAACGCTGCCGTCCCGGTTCAGGATGGCAAAACGCTCGCCGTATACCTGATAGTACGGTTCCTCGCTGCGCCAGTTGTGGTTTTCGGAAAGATAACTGAACAGCAGGGTATCGCCCGGCAATTCCGTCACCTGCACCTGCCCAAAAAGCGGCGGCGCCGTAAACTGCACCGGATATTCCGCCGCCCCTGCCGTGCCGACACAGCAAAGCCACAGCAGCACCGCCAGCAGGCTCATTCGCTTCTTCATCTCCTGCACCCCTTTCGTTTATTTTGCATGCTCATTTCTCCACTGTCAGGAATTTTTCCATCACAAAGCCGTGGATGCCCTTGCACTCAATTTCATACCAGCCCTTTTCCAGGCCGAACACTTCCACTTCCGTGCCGGTGGGCCATTCAGCGATTTTGGCACTGTCGCCGGAGGGGGTATTGCGCACGTTGATGGTGGTGCTGCCGGTGGTGCGGCCGTTGTAGGAAAGCAGGCCCCTGCCCTCCGTTTCGGCATCGTACCATTTCAGGCAGCCGGTGAGCACATAGCCCACGGTGTCCTTATAGCTGATTTTGCTCCATTTCGAATTCGTTTCCAGCACCATCACCACGGTGCCGGCCTTGCATTTTTTCAGCATTTTGCCGCTGTCGGATGCCCTGGCCCGCAGGGTGCAGGTGCCGCTCTTGGGGGCGTGGATCACCGCTACCTGCTTTTCCTTGTCCGCTTTGCTGCCAAAGTCCAGTTCGGACGTGGGGACAACTTTTTCTTCACCGTTCAACACGATGGTGCTGTTTGCAACCCCAAGGCGCTCCAGCTGTACCGGTTCGCCGCCATAGAGGACAACGATGGTTTCTTTTACAGCAGAAGACGTCTTCTTGTTTCCGGAAGAAGGTTTGGTTGTCCCCTGATTGCTTTCCGGTAATTGAAGCGAATCGCCGGGGCCCCAGACAAGATTGTCTTTCTCGTTATCTTCCAGCAGCCTGACCCCGGGATGCATTTCGCGAATGTATTTCCGAAGGGCGCTTTTGTCGTTCAGATAGGCCTCCGGTACTTCCGTTACACAAACGTCGGGATATCCCTCCAGCACCGTCTGAACGTAGGCTGTTGCTTTTACCAGAGGATAGGGGCTCAACTGAACATAACAAAACGCTTCACTGCCGCCCTGTAAGTAACTTATCTTTTGATAACCGTGATCACCCCGGGTGTACACTTTTACATACGTGTTTGCAGGAAGGGAACCGATGGGACGATATTCGTATTGAGGCAAAACAATTTCTGTGCCATTGCCTGGGTTTTCTTGCTGAATGGTGATCTGTTCATATATCGTGGTGGTTCCGCCTGTTTTGGTGCGACAGGAACGATCCCATTCCACTTGCGTCACAGCCATCGCCTGCGGTATGGCAGAAAACAGCAAAACCACAGCCAATATCAACGTGGAGATTCGCTTCTTAACACCATTTTGCACCACAGTTTCCCTCCTTGTCAACCATTGAAACAACGAAACACCGTCAATATGCTTAATAGTTTTGTAATATTTTTTATTGCGCCACGGGCCATTCCTTCTGCTCCGCCCTGTTTTTACGCCATTTTGTACCACTTTTTTCTGTTTGTCAATGTTTCTGCCCTTTTCCGGTTCAGCCCAGGTTGCCCGGGTCGCTGCGGTCATACACAAACAGCACTTCTTCCGTCAGGGCGTCCAGCATCACCTGATAGACAACCCCTTCCTGCGGATGCTGCCACACCACATACCACACCCGGGAAAACATATTGTGAGAGCCTTTTTCATACCGCACAAAGCTGTACCTTTCCAGCATATCTGTCTTTTCTTCCGCAGCCGGATATCGCTCTGCCAGCGCTTCAGCGGCCAGGCGAAGGGCCTCTTCCTCCTTCAAATCCCCGGGCATGGGCAGGCAATACACATTTTTTGCAGAACGGTAGCATTCGTCAAACAGGGCCAAGTCCGCCATCGTCCACCGATGCAACGGGCCGTACAGGCTTTCCCATTCCAGCTCAATGCCATGGGTATCCCGGGCATTGTAAACCTCCACTTCGCCGGTGATGGGATCGATTTTCATATCCCGGTAGGGCAGCAGCTGGGGCTGGGTGAAGGCTGCGGCCACATAAGAGCGGCTGCCGTCCGCCCACTGTACCAGACGCACCCGCAGCATTTCGCAGGCGGTATCCCCGGCCTGGTCCATGGTGCGCTTTGCAATCTTCTCCGCCTCCTGCCAGGCGATCTCCCCCGGCTGCTCCTGCGAAAGGAAACCGATGGTGTACTGCTTTTCCAGGCTGCAGATCTCTTCCTCCGTATAATGCCTGCCTTCGGCGCAGGCTGTGGCCATCCATGCCAGCAGGCACAGGGCAATCAACACCTTTTTCATACTGCTTCTCCCTCCATTCTTTCCCACTTTTTTTCGTTTGTCAACCCCAGCACGGGGAAAATGCATACATTTTGTAACACTTTTGTAATTATTTTACAGGAATGCAGCAGGGCTGTCAACAGGCCATGACGAATATTTACAAACGTAACACCGCCGGACAATTCTTCCACAAAAATGACAGGATTTTTCTTCATTTCTTTGTTATCATGTTCCCATCAAACCCAAGGAGGCGCTTTATGGACTGGACCCAAAGCATCCGCACGGCCATCCGGGTAATGGAGCAGCAGCTATTGGAGGAGGACTGCGTGGAAAAGGCCTGCCGCGCAGCCCATGTATCCCCCCTGTACCTGCAGCAGGGTTTTCGCATCATGACCGGGCTGACCATGGCGGACTATGTACGCTGCCGGCGGCTTTACCGTGCGGCGCTGGAGCTGTGCAATGAAGAGGCACGGGTATTGGACGTGGCTCTGAAATACGGTTGGGAAACGCCGGAGAGCTTTGCCAAAGCCTTCAGCCGCTTCCACGGCGCCACGCCCCAGCAGGTAAAAAAGGACACCCACCTCATTCGCCCCTTCCTGCCTCTTCGGGTTTCCATCACCATTCAAGGAGGAAACGAAATGGACTTCACCATCGAAAAAAAGCCCGCCATGCAGCTCATCGGCAAAGCCTATGAAGTGGCATATGAAAACAGCTATCAAGCCATCCCCGCCCTGTGGAATGCCTTCTGGCAGGAGCATCACCCCGTCACCGGCAAGCCTGCCGTCCGCGCCGCCGTCAAAGCCCATCACATCGGCGAATTCGCCCTGTGCATGGATCATCACCCCGAGCAGGGCACCTTCACCTACCTCATCGCCGGCCGCTATCAGGGAGGCGACGTGCCGGAAGGCATGACGCTGCATACCCTGCCGGAAATGGACTGGGCGGTCTTCCCCTGCGTGGGGCCGCTTCCCGGGGCACTGCAAAGCCTGAACACGAAAATTTTCCGGGAGTGGCTGCCCGGCAACAGCGAATACCGCATTGCCGCCGATACCACCCTGGAATGGTATTCCGACGGCGACGGAAACGAGGAAAACTACCGCTCCGCCATCTGGGTGCCCGTCACAATGGCATAAGCAAGGCTCTCCCGGCTCATCACAACGTACATTTGCACAGCTTTTCTGCTTCTGGATATACAAGCGGATGAAGCTATGCAAATTTAACCGGAATACAGTTCCGCACCCCAAGTTCTCTCCGTTTCGGCACATTGCTCCGGAAGAAAAATGTGAATCAGCAAGCTCAAGCTCCACATGATTGTGTGACCAGGGGCTTGCTTTTTTTATCCCTGACGAATATAATGAAATGTGATGAGCAAACACACATGAACCAGGAGATGGAACTATGGCAACCAAACGAAACGGTGAGATCGATATCCTGCGATTTATCTTCTCCATTCTTATCGTGGTACACCACTACTGCTATCTGTTCGGTTTTAAGCTATTCGGGCATACCAGCCGAGGCTATATCGGCGTTGAGTTCTTTTTTCTGGTGACCGGCTACCTGATGGCAAAGTCGGTATCCAAGAACGAACAACAGCTCACATCCCGGGAAATCGCAAACAACACCTGGTCCTTCCTGCGGAAGAAGGTTTCGGTGTTCTATTTGTACTACGTATTTTCCTATGTGCTGCAGGTGATCGCCAAGCTGTTTATCTATAACTGGTCGGCGGGGAAGGCTTTCGATCAGGCGCTTCGGCTGATCCCCAATGCAACGCTTTCATTTGTCGGTGTGGTGGCCAACAGCAACTACTACATCAGCGGCAACTGGTACCTGTCTGCCATGATGATTGCCCTGCTGGTTCTCTACCCGTTGCTGCTGAAGAATTATCATCTTTCCAGCAAGCTCCTGTTCCCGCTGGGTGCCATCTTTCTGATGGGACATATGTACCACAATTATACACAGGTGATCGTGTCTTACACCGATTACACCTTTATATCCACCGGTCTCATCCGTGCGCTGATCGAGATCGCCATGGGTGTTTCCCTGTTCGAGCTTTCCAAAGTGATCGACAGCCGTAAGTTCAACAAGGTGCTTATGACGCTGGTCAAGCTCTTTGCCTATTTTGTGGTGTTCTTCTATGCATTCGGTCATACAGACCGCAGCTTCGATATCCATGCCCTGCTCTGGTGCGGTGTGGCGGTGATGCTGTCCTTCTGCGAAAGCACCTTCCGTATTGGCGAGAACAGGCTGACCCGGTATCTGGGCAAGATTTCGCTGCCCATCTACATCTTCCATACCGTTATTATGCGCTGTGCACAACAGGTACTTGGCGAGAAAATCAGCCTGAAAATGCTCCTTTTCCTGATTGTCATCTCCGTCTTCTCCCCGGTTGTGCTGATGCACATCATCGATGCCGTACAGGGCTGGTTCAAAAAGCGCAAGGCTGCGGCTGCGGCATAAGCGGCAATGCCCTGCACCACAAGCATCCCCCCTCGCCCCCGGGCGGCGGGGGTGTTTTTTAATGGGTACGGGGACGGGAATCGCCAGGAAGCGGCTGCCGGCGATACGGAAACACTGCACAGTGTCCAGGGTGCTCTTTCTGCCCTCAGCCAGTCGGTTCAGGCGGTGTATGCAAGCCTGCCCGAAAACTGGGCAGAACTGGAAATCCGCTGCAACTGAGGCCTGTTACAGCAGGAAACGCTGGTTTACTGCGATCCCCATTCCTGAACAAAATCAATTCAACTGCAAAGCCTGAACACAAAAATCTTCCGGGAGTGGCTGCCCGGCAACAGCGAATACCGCATTGCCGCCGATACCACCCTGGAATGGTATTCCGACGGCGACGGAAACGAGGAAAACTACCGCTCTGCCATCTTGGTGCCCGTCACAAAAGCATAAACTGGAAAAGCATCCGGCAGCAAGCAGGATGTTTTTTTCATGCCAAAAACTTTTCCGTTGCTTCCATCGTCTGTATAATGAACGCTTGCAGAAGCGCTGTGCAAGTAGTATGCTGATGGAGAAAGGAATTCATTTCTCCCAGCTGAGAAAGGGGAAGAACGTGTTGGATGCAACCACATTTCAGGCGCTGGTACTGCCGATGGAAAAGCTGATGTATCACATAAGTCACGCCTATCTGCATAACCCGGCAGACTGCGCCGACGCCGTTCAGGAAGCGTTGATGAAGGCTTGGCAAAAGCGGCATACCCTGCGCGATCAAAAGCAATTTCAGCCCTGGCTGCTTCGCATTCTGAAGAACCAATGCAAAGATATGCTGAAAAAGCGTAAGCGGGAAAGCCTCTTCCCTTTGGAAGAAGATACCGCCCTGCAGGAAGAACCGCAGCCCGTGCATCCCGTCATGGAAGCGGTGGAAATGCTGCCGCCGGAGCAAAAAATCCTTATTCTGCTGCATTACAGGGAGGGCCATTCCCTGCAGCAGATGAGTGATGAATTGCACATCCGCATCGGCACTGTCAAAAGCCGTATGCGGAATGCCCGGAAAGCGTTGAGCCGCACGCTTCTGATTGAATGGGAGGAGAAAATATGAAAGAATCGCAATTCAAAGCATTCCTCGCGTCTTCCCCGGAAAACCCGCCGGCGGTTTTCCATCAGCATGTGGAAAGCGCCCTGGCGGACATTCTTCGTCAGGAGGAAAACGAAATGAAGGAATCCACAAAAAGAGCCCTGAAAAAAGGCGGCATCTGGGGCAGCCGCACCCTGGAAATTGCCCTTTTGATCACCTTGCTGCTGGGCAGCGTGGCACTGGCCGCAGGCCTTGGGCTGTTCGGCGAAATAGCCACTGTCCCCAACGAAGACAAACGTCTGCCGGCACTGGATCAGGCGTCTGCACCTGTCAATCAATCATTTACCACAGAAAATGGTGTCACTGTTACCATTCAGCAAGCGTATTATGACGGCGAACGTGTATTTGTTTCCTACGCGCTGAACGGCGAAAGGGTTTTCGTAGAAACCGGAGAAGGCATGCCCCAGGTGAAAGAATGGAGTTTCGAACAGGAAGGCATGCTCTATGCCAGGGATTACGATTCCGCCCTGCCGGAAGATGAGCAGATCGGCGCCTGGCTGGACGGTACTTTCCCCCGCTGGGCCAGACGCACTGCTACTTCCCCTCACGACGGCCTTTCCCTTTCCGACGGCACCTGGCTGGACATCATCGGCGGCACCTCCCATCCGTTGGAAGACGGCAGTGAAATCGGCTGGAAGGAATGCGAAGTGCCCATCGATAAGCAGGCAGACACACTGGAAGTGAATCTGGTGCTTTTTTCCGGCACCACCACCTATTATCAGGATGAACAGGGCATGAAATGGGCCTATGAACGCGTGGGCGAGAACGTCCTGATCCCCTTCACCGTAAAGAAAGACAGCATCACCAAAGCCCTTACCGGGCAGGCAGATGCCGGAAAATGGCAGGCCAAAGCTGATGTATGCCTCAGTCCGGTGGATATTCGCGGTGAAATTGTCGTCTCCTGCCCCAAGGAATGGGCAGACGCACTGGTCGACTGGAAGGAAAACGATGTCAATCCCATTGCAGACTGGCAGCTATATGACGGCGACACCCGGGTGGAAGGCCACAACCTTCGCGGCGGCTATCGTAAGCAATCGGAAAATCAGCTTGCTTACAGCATCTGCTTCCAGTACGGCAGCGATACAAAGCACCTGAAGCTGGTGCCCGTCTACCTGGACGGCACAGCCGATCCGGCGCACGCCATCCGGCTGGAAGTTCCTACGATCACCTACCAGCGCAGAAAATAACCTTTGCCAAAGCGAAAACCCGCCTGCCGGATTTCTCCGACAGGCGGCATTTTCTATTGCTTTTTGATTTGCGATCAGGAAACAAGCATTACTTGTTGGCGATAGCAGCCTGAGCAGCAGCCAGGCGAGCGATCGGCACACGGAAGGGAGAGCAGGACACATAGTCCAGGCCGATCTTGTGGCAGAATTCCACGGAAGTGGGATCGCCGCCGTGTTCGCCGCAGATACCGATGTGCAGCTTCTGGTTGTTTTCGCGGCCCAGCTTGCAAGCCATGTTCATCAGCTTGCCAACACCGGTCTGGTCCAGCTTAGCGAAGGGATCGTTTTCGAAGATCTTGGTATCGTAGTAAGCGGACAGGAACTTGCCGGCGTCGTCACGGGAGAAGCCGTAGGTCATCTGGGTGAGGTCGTTGGTGCCGAAGCAGAAGAAGTCGGCGTTCTTGGCGATGTCATCAGCGGTCAGGCAGGCACGGGGGATTTCGATCATGGTGCCCACTTCGTATTCCAGCTCAGCGCCGGCGGCAGCGATTTCGGCATCAGCGGTCTTAATCACGACTTCCTTGACATACTTGAGTTCCTTCACGTCGCCAACGAGGGGAATCATGATTTCGGGAACCAGGTTCCAGTCAGCATGAGCCTTCTTCACGTTCAGAGCGGCGCGGATGACAGCCTTGGTCTGCATGGCGGCGATTTCGGGATAGGTCACAGCCAGACGGCAGCCACGATGGCCCATCATGGGGTTGAATTCATGCAGGGAAGTGATGATGGTCTTGATCTGCTCAACGGTCTTGCCCTGAGCCTTGGCCAGCAGAGCGATGTCTTCTTCGGTGGTGGGCACGAATTCATGCAGCGGGGGATCCAGGAAGCGGATGCACACGGGCATGCCTTCCAGGGCTTCGTAAAGCTTTTCGAAGTCAGACTGCTGATAGGGCAGGATCTTTTCCAGAGCGGCTTCACGTTCTTCAGCGGTGTCGGAGCAGATCATTTCGCGGAAAGCGGCGATACGGTCGGCTTCGAAGAACATATGCTCGGTGCGGCACAGGCCGATACCTTCGGCGCCCAGTTCGCGGGCCTTCTTGGCGTCGGTGGGAGTGTCGGCATTGGTGCGGACCTTCAGGGTGCGGAACTTGTCAGCCCAGCCCATGATGGTGCCGAAGTTGCCGGAGATTTCAGCGTCCACGGTGGGGATGATGCCATCGTAGATGTTACCGGTGGAACCGTCGATGGAGATGTAGTCGCCTTCCACGTAGGTCTTGCCGGCCAGGGTGAACTTCTTGTTTTCTTCGTCCATGGCGATTTCGCCGCAGCCGGAAACGCAGCACTTACCCATGCCGCGGGCAACAACAGCAGCGTGAGAGGTCATACCACCGCGGACGGTCAGGATGCCCTGAGCGGCCTTCATGCCGGTGATATCTTCGGGAGAGGTTTCCAGACGAACCAGGATAACCTTCTTGCCTTCGTTCTTCCAGGCTTCGGCGTCTTCAGCGGAGAAAACAACCTGGCCGCAGGCAGCGCCGGGGGAAGCACCCAGACCACGGCCAACGGGGGCAGCAGCCTTCAGGGCCTTGGCGTCGAACTGGGGATGCAGCAGGGTGTCCAGGTTGCGGGGATCGATCATGGCAACAGCTTCCGCTTCGCACTTGTGGCCTTCGGCCACCAGATCAACAGCGATCTGCAGAGCGGCCTGAGCGGTACGCTTGCCGTTACGGGTCTGCAGCATGTAGAGCTTGCCGTGTTCAACGGTGAATTCCATATCCTGCATGTCGTGGTAGTGGTTTTCCAGGATGGAGCACACGTCCACAAACTGCTTGTAAGCTTCGGGGAATTTTTCGGCCATCTGAGCGATGGGCATGGGAGTGCGCACGCCGGCAACCACGTCTTCGCCCTGAGCATTGGTGAGGAATTCGCCCATCAGCTTCTTTTCGCCGGTGGCGGGGTCACGGGTGAAAGCAACGCCGGTGCCGCAGTCATCGCCCATGTTACCAAAGGCCATGGCCTGCACGTTCACGGCAGTACCCCAGGAGTAGGGGATGTCGTTGTCGCGGCGATACACGTTGGCGCGGGGGTTGTCCCAGGAACGGAACACGGCCTTCACGGCGCCCATCAGCTGTTCCACGGGGTCGGAGGGGAAGTCGGTGCCCAGCTGAGCTTTGTATTCAGCCTTGAACTGGTTGGCCAGTTCCTTCAGGTCATCAGCGGTCAGTTCGACGTCCAGCTTGACGCCCTTCTTTTCCTTCATTTCGTCGATGAGGGCTTCGAAGTACTTCTTGCCCACTTCCATAACCACGTC
>JAZNOW010000005.1:0-14314 GCA_045589355.1 Clostridia bacterium | reverse complement strand
GGAGTCCCCTGCTTCGTGGTTCTGTAAGCTGCACGCGGACACTACCTCTTTTGATAAATCAAGCAATATCGCGCACTGGGTCCAGGGGCGATGCCCCTGGTGGGTGCAGGGGCATCTCCCCTGCTCCGCCTTTCCTCAAGTGATAAACAAAAAAAGCTGCCGTGCAATATGCACAGCAGCTGATTTTTTTGTATTGAATTACACAGCGCCCTGGGCCAGCATAGCATCGGCAACCTTCAGGAAGCCGGAGATGTTGGCGCCGGCGATGAGGTCGCCTTCCATGCCGTATTCCTTGGCGGCATTGAAGGAAGCTTCGTAGATGCCCTTCATGATCTGCTGCAGCTTCTGGTCCACTTCTTCAGCGGTCCAGCTGTAGTGCATGGCGTTCTGGCTCATTTCCAGACCGGACACGGCCACGCCGCCGGCGTTGACAGCCTTGGAGGGGGCAACCACCACGCCGTTTTCGCGCAGGTATTCCACAGCGTCCAGGGTGGTGGGCATGTTGGAAACTTCCACATAGAACTTGGTGCCGTTGGCCACGATGTTCTTGGCATCTTCCATGCGCACTTCGTTCTGGGTGGCGCAGGGCATAGCCACGTCCACTTTCACTTCCCAGGGCTTCTTGCCGGCGAAGAAGGGCACGCCGAACTTGTCAGCATAGTCCTGCACCTTGTCGCGGCAGGAGGCACGCATTTCCACCAGGAAGTCGATCTTTTCGGGGGTGTTGATGCCGTCTTCGTCGTAGATGTAGCCGTCGGGGCCGGAGATGGTAACCACCTTGCCGCCCAGCTCGGTCACCTTCAGGCAGGTGCCCCAGGCCACGTTGCCGAAACCGGACACAGCAAAGGTCTTGCCCTTGATGTCTTCGCCGAAGGACTTGAGCATTTCAACGGTGTAATACACAGCGCCGAAACCGGTGGCTTCGGGACGGATGAGAGAACCGCCGAAAGCGAGGCCCTTGCCGGTGAGCACGCCGGTGAATTCGTTGCGCAGGCGCTTGTACTGGCCGAACATGTAGCCCACTTCGCGGGCACCCACGCCGATGTCGCCGGCGGGCACGTCGGTATCCGCACCGATGTACTTGGAAAGCTCGGTCATGAAGGACTGGCAGAAGCGCATCACTTCGGCATCGCTCTTGCCGCGGGGGTCAAAGTCGGCGCCGCCCTTACCGCCGCCCATGGGCAGACCGGTGAGGGAGTTCTTCAGGGTCTGTTCCAGGCCCAGGAACTTCATGATGCTCTGGTTGACAGAGGGATGGAAGCGCAGGCCGCCCTTGTAGGGGCCGATGGCGCTGTTAAACTGCACACGGTAGCCGCGGTTGATCTGGGTCTGGCCATTATCGTCGATCCACGGTACGCGGAAGGTGATGATGCGTTCGGGTTCCACGAAGCGTTCCAGCAGCGCAGCCTTTTCGTACTTGGCTTCGTTGCGGCTGATGACGGGATCCAGGGTGGTCAGGATTTCGGTGGCCGCCTGAAGGAATTCAGGTTCATTGGCATAACGGACTTTCAGATCGTTCAGAACTCGGGATGCGTAATTGCTCATTTTTGTTCGCCTCTTTCATCAAAGATAACGGGGAAATTATACTGTATTTCTGCATACATTGACAAGAGTTTTACTGTTTTTTCACTGTTCACTTTTCCAATTCCGCCAAAATGGGCGAAAGATAGCGCTCGTCCGTCCAGTCGCAGGCCGTATCTGCGGCAGAAAACAGGGCGCTCTGCCAGGGTTCGAAGGTGGCAGGGTCCTGCTTGGCCACGGCTTTTTTCAGCATGCCGCACAGGGTTTTGTGCAGGAACGTCATTTTTTCCATGTCCCATGCACCCCGGCAATAGAAAAGGGGCAGGTCTTTCAGCTCGTCCTTGAACTGCATATCCTTGCACTGGGCAATGAAATTTTCATCATAGGGCGATGCACCCACCGCAAACACCAGCACCTGCTTATCCGTCAGTTTTTCCATGTGCTTTTTCAAAAAGTTCAGCCCGGCAATACCGCCGGCATACACGCCGCCGCCCAGGATGATGGTATCGTACCCCTGCACATCGGTCAGGGTAGCCTTCTTCGTTTCCATCCGGGCAAAGCCCGTCTTTTCCTGCAGCCATTTTGCATACTTTTCCGTGGCGCCGTATTTGGACTGATACAGAATAATCCCCTTTTTCATCTTATTCACCCAAGCCTTTCAAATTACTTTCCATTTGCATGATGGTGCGGATGGTGGCCTGCAAGTTTTCCGGCGCAATGCCGGCAAACAACTGCTGCATCACCTGCGCACCGTTTTCGTCGTTCTTTTCGCAGAACACCCGGCATTTTTCCGTCAGGTATACCCGCTGCCTGCGCTTGTCCTTTGCATCCCCTTCCAGATGCACAAAGCCCTTCTTTTCCAGCTTCAGCAAAATCTGCTTTGCGTTCTGATGGCTGGTGCCCAGGATGCCCGCCAGTTCCTTGATCCCCGGCGCTTCCCGACACATGTTGATGCAGATCACCGCGAAAAACTGCTTCCAGCTCATCTCGCCGATCAGCTTATCCGCCGCCGCCTGAAACCGGTTGTCAAAGGCGCTGAGCAGCCCCAGCAAAAAATACGGCGCTTCGATCCCCGCAAAGGATACGTTTTCCTGCTGCATCACCTGTTCAAAATCCATGCTTTCCTCCTGAAATGCATAATAGGTAACACATTACCTTTAAAAGATAACATATTACCTATTGTATGTCAACCGGAAATTTCAATTTCTTGCTGAACGGCAGGAACCATGCGGGGCTTCGCCCCTCCACCCCACCAGGGGCATCGCCCCTGGACCCACAAGGGCCATTGGCCCTTGACCCAGTGGCGGAAGTAGTTGAATTGATCTTCAAACAATTTCCCGCTGGGGCTTGAGGGAACCATGCGGGGTTTCACCCCTGCACCCCACAAGGGCCATTGGCCCTTGACCCAGTAGCGGAAGTGGTGGACTTATGGCACAAACAATGTCCCGCTGTGGCATTGGGAGACGATGCGGGGTTTCACCCCTGCACCCCACAAGGGCCATTGGCCCTTGACCCAGTAGCGGAAGTGGTATTTTTGTTACACAAGCAATTTCCCGCTGGGGCGTATAAGAAGATGGAAACATAGCGAATGGAGTGTGGCACTTCCGTACACGCACAGACGCGTTTGAGAGAAAAGACAATTACATTGCGAATTGGCTGCGGCACTGCCGCCCACGGGCTGGGCGGTGTTCCACCGCCTGCCGGATGCTTAGGCATCCGGGGAAAACAATAGAAAAAGGCCGGCGGAGAAAGCGAGCTTTCTCTCCCGGCTTTTTCTTTGTTTTCATTGCGCCCGTGGCTGAAACTGCTTGGTTTTCTCAAGCGTCATGCGGAAGCAACTTTTTTTTGATACATCCTGTTTTGTCGCAGGAAGGGTGCAGGGCGGATCGCCCTGCCGAGGGGTACGGGGGGCGAGCAGCCCCCTTTCCGTTCCTCAAGCAGCGCGCGGACACAACTTCTGTTGATAAATCATGCAATATCGCGTACTGGGTCCAGGGGCAATGCCCCTGGTGCCGGGGGCATGGGGGCTGCACAAGCCCCCATATATCGCACATTCCGTCAACTCAGCTTGGAGATCTTCTGGCCCTTGGCGGTATCTTCCACCATATAGCCCAGTGCCTTAAGGGCGTCGCGCAGTTCGTCGCTCTTTTGCCAGTTCTTTTCCTTGCGGGCGGTGGCGCGGGCATCGGCCAGGGCTTGCACTTCTTCCGGCAGTTCCATCACATAAGGCTTCACCAGAATGCCCAGCACGTCGCACAGGGCCTGGAGGGTGGAGAGGGTCTTTTCCAGGACCTGCTTGCTGCTGTTTTCGTTGAGCACCACATTGGCTTCCTTCACGATTTCAAACAGCGCGCCCATGGCGTCGGCGGTGTTCATATCGTCGTCCATGGCGGCGTCGAAGCGAGCGGTGCTTTCCTGCAGTTTTTCCATCAGCTGCTGTTCCGCTTCGCTCATATCCTTCTGGGCAGCGCTGTCCAGCAGGAACGCCATCCGGTCCCGGGCGGTATAGAGCCGCTGCAGGGAAGCATGGGCCTGGGCGATCATATCCCGGCTGAAGTTGACGGGGCTGCGGTAATGGGCGGAGAGCATGAACATGCGCACGTCTTCGGGGGCGTATTCCTTCAGAATATCGCGCACGGTGAAGAAATTGCCGGCGGACTTGCTCATCTTTTCGTTATCGATATTGATAAAGCCGTTGTGCATCCAGTAGTTGGCGAAGGGCTTGCCGGTGGCGCATTCGGACTGTGCCACTTCGTTTTCGTGGTGGGGGAAGAGAAGGTCCTTGCCGCCGCAGTGAATATCGAAGGTTTCGCCCAGGTATTTCATGCTCATGGCGCTGCATTCAATGTGCCAGCCGGGCCGGCCCTGACCCCAGGGGCTGTTCCAGGCGGGTTCGCCGGGCTTCTGAGCCTTCCAGAGGGCAAAATCGGCCGGGTTGTGCTTCACGTCGTCCACGTCGATGCGGGCGCCGGCTTCCAAATCGTCCATGTTCTGGCCGGACAGCTTGCCGTAAGCGGTATCCTTCTTCACGTCGAAGTACACGTCGCCGTTCACTTCGTAGGCAAAGCCCTTGTTCTGCAGGTTCTTCACCAGCTTGATGATATCGCCGATGTGCTCGGTGGCCCGGGGATGCACGGTGGCCTTGCGGATGCCCAGCGCCGCCGCATCCTGGTAGTATTCCTGAATGAACCGGTCACCCAGTTCCTTCACAGTGATGCCTTCCTGGTTGGCGCGGCGGATCATTTTATCGTCAATGTCGGTGAAATTCTGCACAAACTTCACTTCGTAGCCCCGGTGCTCCAGGTAGCGGCGCAGCACGTCAAACACGATGAAGGGGCGGGCGTTGCCAATGTGGAAATAATCGTACACCGTGGGGCCGCAGGCGTAAATGCCCACCTTGCCGGGCTGCAGGGTGACCAGTTCTTCCTTCTTCCGGGTCTTGCTATTGTAAATCAGCATGATTTGTTCCTCCTATATTTTTTGCGGGAGGAGGTTCTTTGGGGGCCAAAGAACCCCCTCCCGCACCCTCCCAAGAAAGCCTTCTTTACGTTCTTTTGCTTTGTTGGTGTGTTCTGCGATGTTGTTTCCAAGTGTTTCTTATTTATTGGGCTTCGGCGCTTTGACAGCCGCCCATTTCCCGGCCGGGACAATCCTCCACCGGACAGCCGGCACAGCCCACCTTGATGGCATGCTCCGTCAGCACCTTTTCCAGCTGGCTGAGCCGCTTGTAGAGCTGCTGCATCTTGTCCAGCATGGGGTCGGGCAGGTCGCCGTGGTTCAGGTCGATTTCCGGGCGTTTGGCGGGCCCGCGCACAATGCGGCCGGGGTTGCCCACCACGGTACACTGGTCCGGCACGTCTTTGAGCACAATGGCCCCGGCGCCCACCTTCACATGGTTGCCCAGCGTAATGGGCCCCAGCACCTTGGCCCCGGCGCCCACCACCACGTCGTCCCCCAGGGTGGGGTGGCGCTTGCCGGTGTCCTTGCCGGTACCGCCCAGGGTGACCCCCTGGTAGAGGGTCACGTTGTTGCCGATCACGGTGGTTTCGCCGATTACCACACCGGCGCCATGGTCAATGAACAGGCCTTCGCCGATGGTGGCGCCGGGATGGATTTCAATGCCGGTTTTTTTCTTGGTGCGGCTGGAGATCCACCGGGCCAGGAAATACTTGCCCTTCAGGTACGCCTTGTGGGCCCTTCTGTGCCGCCTTACCGCCTTGAACCCGGGATAGCAGAAAAAAACTTCCGCCCGGGAATGCACTGCCGGGTCGCGCTTGAGGACGGCGTCCAGGTCCCTCTTCAGGGTGTCGAACATGAAATCCCTCCTAAAAAAATAACGCACGTTCCCTTCAGAGAACGGCGTGAGCCATTTCAATCCACTCTTACTTATCTATGGATATCGCCTTAACGCGGCGCACACGGCCGTGCCTACTGCTATCCGGTTCGGCACAGCGGCTCCCGGGGGCACTGCCTGGGGCAACGAAGCACGCTTGCAGCCGGTGACGCGCTCTCTCTTCCATTGCCGGGATCAGGCTTTTTTCCCGTTCCTTGCCTGCTTCCTATTATATGCATGGTTTCGGAATTGTCAACCCATTTTGTGATGTTCTAAAATTGTGCTTTCCTTATTTTGCGTCTTGCTGATTGTATGCAATTTCTTTATAATGGAGCGGTACTTGATGTACACGAAAGGATTTGTGTAGTATGCCGAATTTCTCCGTTGCCGATTCCGTATTTGAAAACGCTGCCGCCCAGTTCCCCACCCCTTTCCATCTCTACGACGAAAAGGGCATCCGGGAAACCGCCCGCAGCCTGAATAAAGCCTTTTCCTGGGCCCCTCATTTCCGGGAATACTTTGCCGTGAAGGCGCTGCCCAACCCCCACATCCTGCGCATCCTGAAGGAAGAAAACTGCGGGGTGGACTGCTCCAGCGAATGTGAGCTGCTGCTGGCCGAAAAGGTGGGCTTTTCCGGCGACCACATCATGTTCAGCGCCAACGCCATGCCCCCGGCAGAATTTGCCCACGCCCGGGCCCTGAACGCCATTGTGAACCTGGACGATATCACCGATATCGAAACCCTGCGGGACAACGGCGGCATTCCCGAAGAAATTTGCCTGCGCTTCAATCCCGGCGGCAATTTCCACCTGAACAACTCCATCATGGGCAGCCCCGGGGACGCAAAATACGGCTGGACGCCGGAGCAGCTTCTGCCCGGCATGGAAAAGCTGAAGGCAATGGGCGCCAAAAAGTTCGGCCTGCATGCTTTCCTTGTCAGCAACACCACCGAAAAAAGCTATTACCCCAAGCTGGCCGCCCTGCTCTTTGAAACGGGCAAAAAGCTGGCGGAAGATACCGGCCTGGAATTTTCCTTCGTCAACCTGTCCGGCGGCGTAGGCATCCCCTACCATCCGGAACAGGAAAAGGCCAACATCCTGCACATCGGCGAAATGGTGAAGGAAGAATATTTCCGCATCCTGGGCGCAGACAGCACCGTGAAAATCAAAACCGAGCTGGGCCGTTTCATGACCGGCCCCAACGGCTGGCTGGTCACCCGGGTGATCCACGAAAAGAACATCCACAAGCACTACATCGGCGTGGATGCCTGCGCGTCCAACCTGATGCGCCCCGCCATGTACGGCGCTTACCACCACATCCACCTGTGCGGCAAGCGGGACGCTGCCTGCGATACCCTCTACGACGTCACCGGCTGCCTGTGTGAAAACAACGACAAGTTTGCCGTAGACCGGATGCTGCCCAAGGCAGAGATGGGCGACCTGATGGTGATCCACGATACCGGCGCCCACGGCCATTGCATGGGCTACCAGTACAACGGCCGCCTGCGCAGCGCGGAAATCCTTCTGCAGCAGGACGGCACCTTCCGCATGATCCGCCGGGCCGAAACCCCTGCCGATTATTTCGCCACCCTGGTGGATTGATCCCCTTCGCTTTTATCCTTGCTTTTTCCCTGAAAGCAGGGTAAAATACAATTGCATGATTCGTATCAGGCAGAGTAGCTTTCGGCGCGTCAAGTGTTCATGAACGGGGAGTTGTCATGAAACGAAATCCGGAAATAACCGGATGCGGTGCCGGCGGCGCATCCCGCTGCTTTGGTTCTGTTTGGCAAACTGCCTCTTGCGAGTCAAATTCTATTTTGATGGACAGGAGGCTTTTTCTATGCAAAAATTGAAGAACACCCTTACCCCCCAGGATCGTCATTTCTCCGCCGGTGAACTGGTGTTTCTGGCCCTGATGGTGGCCCTGAACGTGGTGCTGGGCCTGTTCAGCATCCAGATCATGCCGGAAATCCGCATCAGCGTGGTGGGCTTTGTGCCGGTGGCATTGGCCGGCATGGTGTCCGGCCCGGTGTACGGGCTGCTGGTGGGTGCTGTGGGGGATCTGGTGAATTTCCTGCTGATCAATTTCAAGTACGGTCCCCTCTTCCCCGGCTACACCCTGACCGCGGCGCTGAGCGGCCTGTGGTACGGGCTGGTATTGTATAAGAAGGAAAACGTGGATTGGAAAATTGCGCTGCTGGCGGTATTGCCGGTGGTGGTGCTGGGGGAAATGGTGCTCAACTCCGTGTGGACCTACATCCTCTACAGCAAATCCTTCTGGGCCAAGCTGCCCCTGCGGCTTTTGACCAACGTGATCGAACTGCCCCTGAAAACCCTGGTGCTGATGGGCATCACCCAGATCGTGCGCCGCATTCCCAAGCGCTATCTCAAATTATAAGGAGGGGCAACGCCCGTGTTCGCCACCGATGCAAAAGCTGTGCTGCACCTGCTGGGGGAAATGTACCCCCAGATGCAGCCTGCCCTGAATTTCGAAAACCCCTTTGAGCTGCTGGTATCCACCATTCTGGCAGCGCAATGCACCGATGCCCGGGTGAACATGGTCACGCCTGCCCTCTTCCGGGATTACCCGGACGCCTTCGCCATGGCCGGGGCGGAGCCGGAGGATATCTACCCCTATGTCAAAAGCTGCGGTTTTTCTGCCAAAGCGAAGAACATTGTGCTGGCCAGCCGAAAAATTGTCTCCGATCATGCAGGAATTGTCCCATCCGATATGGAAGATTTAGTGGCGCTGCCCGGCGTAGGCCGGAAAACGGCCAATGTGGTGCGGGCCTTTGGCTTCGGCCTGCCGGCCATTCCGGTGGATACCCATGTGCTGCGGGTTTCCAACCGGCTGGGGCTGGCCTCTGCCCTCACCCCGGAAGAAACGGAGAAGCAGCTGATGGCGCTCATTCCGGAAGAAAACTGGAGCGACGCCCACCACTGGATGCTGTACCACGGCCGGTATGTGTGCCATTCCCAGAAGCCGGAATGTGAACGCTGCCGGCTGAAGGAACTATGCCTGGCCGCCAACACCCAAATGATCAACCCTAAGCTGGATGCCCGGAAAAAACGGAAGGAGACAGAACCATGATCCATCCCCGCTATGAACAGGAACTGAAAAAGCAGGAAGCCCTCATCACCCGGAAAAACGTGGTATCGGACGACTATAACGGCATTTACGACCGTTTTGTCTACCCCGTGCTCACCCGGGAACACATCCCGCTTTTCTGGAAGTATGACCTGAATCCGGAAACCAACCCCCACTTCATGGAACGGCTGGGCGTAAACGCCGCCTTCAACGCCGGCGCCATCTACCTCAACGGCAAGTATTACGTGGTAGCCCGCCTGGAAGGCAGCGACCGCAAATCCTTCTTCGCCGTGGCGGAAAGCGATAACGGCGTGGATAATTTCCGTTTCTGGGATTATCCCGTCGTGCTGCCCGATACCTGCAAGGAAGAAACCAACGTGTACGACATGCGCCTCACCCAGCATGAAGACGGCTGGATTTACGGCGTGTTCTGCTCCGAAAGCAAGGACCCCCATAACGCCGACCTTTCCGCCGCCGTGGCCGCCGCCGGCATCGTGCGCACCAAGGACCTGAAAACCTGGGAACGCCTGCCCAACCTTATCACCCTCCGCTCCCCCCAGCAGCGCAACGTGTGCCTGCACCCCACCTTCGTCAACGGCAAGTACGCCTTCTACACCCGCCCCATGGACGGCTTCATTGAAACCGGCTCCGGCAGCGGCATCGGCTTTGGCCTGTGCGAGGATATCACCCACGCCGTCATCGACGAAGAGATTATGACCTCCATCCGCAAATACCACACCATCACCGAAGCCAAAAACGGTGCCGGCGCCACCCCCATCAAAACCGATGACGGCTGGCTCCACATTGCCCACGGCGTGCGCAACACCGCCGCCGGCCTGCGCTATGTGATCTATTGCTTCATGACCGACCTGGAAAAGCCCTGGCAGGTCACCTATGAGCCCGGCGGCTTCCTCATCGGCCCCAAGGGCTCCGAGCGGGTGGGCGACGTTTCCAACGTCACCTTCACCAACGGCGCCGCCGTCAACGAAAACGGCCGCCTGCTCATCTACTACGCCGCCAGCGACACCCGCCTGCACGTGGCCGAAACCACCGTGGAAAAGCTGGTGGATTACTGCAAAAATACCCCCGCCGACGCCATGCGCAGCGTGGACTGCGTGCTGCAGCGGTGCGACCTGATCAAAAAGAACCTGGCCCTTCTTGGCAAATAACCCTTGCATCAAAACACCCGAAGCATTTGCTCCGGGTGTTTTTTTTATGATGTTATGCAGGTCATTCTTCCTTCTCCATGGCGGTGAAATGCACCGTTTCTTCGTCCGCCACGCCGCCGTACAGGCAGGCGGTATGCCGGCCCTGCTTAAAATAATGGGCCAGCACATGACGGGCGGTGAAGGGCATGGGAAGGGGTTCAATTTCCGCCTGTGTGCACCATTTCAGCTGCCCTTCGTTGGAAGACAGGCGCCGTTTTGCATTCTTCAGCCGGGCAAAGAAATAGTAGTTTTGCCGCATTTCCTGCCCCGCTTTGCGCAGGGTAATGTAGCGCAGGGCCAGGCCTTCCATTTCCGCTTCCTCCAGCCCCATCTCTTCCTTTGCTTCCCGCAAAACAGCCGCCCTTGCGTTGTTCAGCTCATCCTTTTCCATGTGCCCGCCGCACCCGGCGATCCATAACCCATCCACAATGCGGCTGCCCTGCCGGTGCAGCATCAAAAGCCTTTCCCCGTCCTGCAAAAACAGGCTCACCATGTTCCTTTCCATTGCTTCACCCCAGCGCTTCCATGGCCGATATGGCCCGGATCATCTCCCTGTTGACGCGCCGCTTTCCGTAGGCATCCAACAGGCAATCGGTGTATTTTTCCGTTTTCAGGTTGAACTGAAGGCTCCACAGCGCCCAAAACAGATCCATGTGCCGGTCACCCCGGCCGGCTGTGGCAAAATCAATGAACGACGTGATCCTGCCCTTTTCCATCATCATATTGGGCAGGCAGGCGTCCCCATGGATCAGCGTATCGTTTTTCAGATGGGGCAGCATTTCCCTGGCCAGGCAAAGGGCCTCCTGCCGATTGCGGATGGGAAAGCCCTCCATCAGCACATATTTTTCAAACCCCTGCCCTTCGCCCATAATGCCTTCCCGGTAAAAGGAAAGTCCCGGGCACAGCGGCACGTCTTCCGCCGGCAGGCTGTGCAAAAGCAAAAGCTTTTCCGCCATCTGCCCGCATAGCAGTTCCGGCTTGTCCAGATGGTGGCACAAATCCTGCCCCGGCACTTCTCTTGTGACCAGGTAATCCTTTCCCTCCGAAAGGTAAAGCACCACTTCCGGTCCCAGATGATGCCGGAAGAACACCTCCCCCATTTTCTTCTCATGGGCCAGGCTGCCCGCCGGCGCTTCCTTCACATACAGGCCGCTTTCCACATAATACACCCGGGCGGCATCGCTGCAGCTGGAATCAAACACCCTTTGCCCCGCCATCACGTCCCGGATGGGCACGGGAAAGGCTGCGGCATCCCAGTCTTTTATTCTTTTCTTCTCCATGGTTTGTTCGCCGCTCCTTTCCCCGAAATCGTCAAAAAGAAACCTTCTCTGTCTTCTTTTCTCTTTTCCATTTCCTTCATTCTATCATCACGCCGGATGGAAAGCAAGCGCATACAAGCAAAATACAGCACCCGCAGAACAAAGGGTGTATAATATTTTTATTCCACAAAAATTGATTTAAGTTTTTGCCCGCCGTTCCGTCTAATTTAATGAGGAGGTGATTTCGGATGGGCAAGATTCAGGCGCCGGATCAAACCCCATTGGAAACGCTGGACAGGATGGTTCGGCAATATGAGAAGGACCTGCTGCGCATTTGCTGCGTATACCTGCGGGACTTAAAGGCCTCAGAGGACGCCGTGCAGGAAACCTTCTTGAAGGCATACAAGCATCTGGATTCTTTCCGAGGCCAAAGCAGCGAAAAAACCTGGCTCATCCGCATTGCCCTGAACCAGTGCCGGGACATGCGCCGCAGCGCCTGGTACCGCTATATCGACCCCCGAGTCTCTTTGGAAAACCTTCCCCTGTCCTCCCCGCCGCCCAGCGCAGAACACATGGCCCTGCAAACGGCCATCATGAAGCTGAAACCCAAATACATGGAAGTGGTGCTTCTGTATTTCTACGAAGGCCTGCGTATGAAAGAGATTGCATCCCTTTTGCACATCTCGGAAGCCGCTGTTTCCATCCGCATCAACAAAGCCAAACAAAAACTGAAAGCAGAACTGGAAGGAGGCGAAGACCATGCGTGACGAGCAGATCATGGAAAAAGTACGCGCGTCGGTGAACCAATGCACCAAAGCACTGGATGCATCCCCTTCTCTTCGTTCCCGTATTCTGGAACAGGCGAAAGGAGCACCCCCTGTGAAAAAGAAATTTTCCGCGGCACTGGCGCTGGCCCTTGTCCTTATGCTGCTCTCCACCTCCGCCTTGGCGGCGGCGATCTTCCGGCCGGATATTCTGTCCTGGCTTTTCCCGGGCAAAGAAGCCCCGGAGGAAACGGTGAAGCTGGTACAGCACAACGAAGATACCCAGAAAAGCCAGAATGCCGCCCTGACGCTCAACCAAACCCTCTTTGACGGCAAAGAATTATCCGTCAGCTTTACCCTGCAAAACCCCACCGGCCAGCCGCTGGTCTACACCGTTCACCATGCCAGATTGAACGGCATGCCCCTGCTTGCCGGCACGGCCCAGCTGCCCTACGATCACTACACCGGCCAGGCACTGGGCGGCCAGGTAAACGGCACCGCCCTGCAAACGGAAGATACCTTCTTCGTTTCCTTCATTGGCACTTCCGATACCGTGGAGGAAAGCGAAAACAACGCTTCGGAAAAATCCATGCTCCCCTCCATTGCTCGAAGCCCCCTGCAGCCCTCCGATGAAGCCACCCTCACCGTCCGGGTGGATGTGTTTGAGCCGCTGGCGGAATACATCTCCGTTTCTCAAGCGGAATACGATGCCGGGGAATATGCTATCGTCACCGATAAGCTGCCCATCCTGGCCGACAAAGGCTTATTGAACATGGCTTCCCTGCCCCAGCCCTCCAAGCTGAAAAAGATCGAATCCCTGGTGTTTTCCTTCCCCGTAGAAATGAAGGAAACCAAAATCACCACCGTTTCCGCAGCTCCCGGCGAGTATCACAACAGCCTGTACACCCTCCGTCTGGATCACTTCTCCCTCACTCATACAGGCGGCGAAATGAAAGGTTCCCTCCTGCCCCCGGCTCCTGCCTTCCTCACCGAACAAAGCTTCCTTTCCGTCTTCCCGGAGGATGTGTTTGAGCAGGCGCGTACCGCCAACGACCACACCCTCGCCTTGCGAATGGCCTCCTTCTCTTCCGGCATGAGCACCACCCCCGATCTTACTCCCACAGATTTTCATTTCGATGCCGATTTCCGCTCCCATGCCGGAGCACTACCAAAAGGGGTGTATCTGGTCTGGCTGGATGACGAACAAACCTACTGGGATACCGCCCTCTATATCCCTCTGCACCAAAGTCAATGACCCTTGACCCTTCCTGCGGAAGCAGTCGGCTGGGCGAACAGACCTTTTCCCGCCGGAACGTGGGAAACCTGCGGGGTTTCACCAGGGGCATTGCCCCTGGACCCGGTAGCGAACCAGGGATGCCATCCCTGGACCCAGTGGCGGAAGTAGTCGGTTTGGCGAACAAACAATTTCCCGCTGTGGCGTTGGGAGACGATGCGGGGTTTCACCCCGTGCCCCACAAGGGCCATTGGCCCTTGACCCATTTGCGGATGTAGTGGAATTGTCAAACAAGTCATTTTCCGCTGGGGCTAATAAGAAGATGGAAACATAGCGAATAGAGTGTGGCACTTCCGTACAGGTACAGACGCGTTTGAGAGAAAAGACCATTACATTGCGAATTGGCTGCGGCACTGCCACCCACGGGCCGGGCGGTGTTCCACCGCCTGCCGGATGCTTTGGCATCCGGGGAAAACATGAAAAAAGGTCGGTGGGAAAGCTTGCTTTCCCAGCCGACTTTTTTCAATGTTTTCATTGCGCCCGTGGCTGAACCCGTTTGGTCTTCTCAAGCGTCATGCGGAAGCAACGGTTTTTTTGATACATCCTGTTTTGTCGCAGGAAAGGTGCAGGGGCGATGCCCCTGCCGAGGGGTACAGGGGGCGCGTAGCCCCCTGCTTCGTCGTTCCTTCAAGCAGCGCGCGGCAACAGGTTTTATGGATAAGTTGCGCGTTATCGCGCAACGGGTGCAGGGGCGATGCTCCTGCCGCGGAGTCCCCTGCTTCGTGGTTCTGTAAGCTGCACGCGGACACTACCTCTTTTGATAAATCAAGCAATATCGCGCACTGGGTCCAGGGGCGATGCCCCTGGTGGGTGCAGGGGCATCTCCCCTGCTCCGCCTTTCCTCAAGT
>JAZNOW010000004.1:0-6524 GCA_045589355.1 Clostridia bacterium | reverse complement strand
TAGGATATTTTGGGACTATACCGAAAAACTATACAAAAAACCTTATCTTTGTATCGGAAACCGTACGGAAATTTAACGAAATTTTTGTACCTCTCTTGTACCTCAATAAAATAAAAGAGCCCTAACTCTTTGACTTTTAATTAGTTAAGAATTAAAGCTCTTTTTGTGCGGGCGAAGGGAATCGAACCCATACGCCTCTCGGCACCAGATCCTAAGTCTGGCTTGTCTACCAATTTCAACACGCCCGCGAATCGGATTGCAAATGTACAACTTTTTATTTGAATTGCAAATCGATTTGGATTTAATAAAAAGACTGATCAGTATGGCCATCATCAGAAACAGATGCCCAGACGTATGCTGAAACTCAAAGCTATGTTTGTATTTACGGTATTCATCCAATGCCAGAGTTCAAAACCATGATGGTAATATGTCTCGGCCGGATTTCCTGCCGCATAACCTGCACCGACCCATGCGTCTGCAAGAAAACGCTTGTAGACATACTGATAGCCGAATGTACCAAGAAAGGCTGTCATGTTTGCGAGACGGCGATCCCCTCCATATACAGCTGAAGTATAGAAATAATGCGAATAGATAATTTCAGGGCGGAGATACCATCCCCGCAATGACAACCCGTCATCATCAGGCAGAAAGAACTTATGCCCGTATCTGACAGTAAATCCCAGGGGATCGTTATGATATTTGTCATATCCCGCACGTATCAGACTCGCACATATCTCACCGCTCTGCCGGAAATCAGGGAAAGCCCTTTCGTAAGAGATCTTCGTACTTCCGCTAAACCACGAAAGGAAAGTGATCTTGACCGAATTGAGATAGTCATCAGGAGCCTGATCTGATTTAAAGGAATCACTTGAGGCATAAGCCTGCGCACATGCTGCCAGCAGGATAATGGCAATGACGGAGATGAAATGTTTCATTTTTCGGGGAGATTTAAGCATCAGGTATGGAATTCAGCGCAAGATACAAAAAAAAGAGGAAAAACCTTACGATTTTTCCTCAGCAGTAGCGGGAGGAGGACTCGAACCTCCGGCCTCCGGGTTATGAGCCCGACGAGCTACCAAACTGCTCTACCCCGCGACGAATGCGCTGCGTTCGACGCACGATAAATAATACAACATCTTTGCGCATTTGTCAACCGTTTTTTTGAAAATTTTTCGAATGAATTTTTCACTTGCCCACGCAGAACCGGCTGAACACGTCGTCCAGCAGCCTTTCGTCCACCTGCTCGCCGGTGATGCGGCCCAACACATGCAGCGCTTCGTTCAGTTCCACCGCCGCCACGTCCACCGCTTCGCCCATCTCGCAGGCCGCTGCCGCCCGGCGCAGGGCCGCTGCCGCTTCCCTTGCCAGGGCCATGTGCCGTTCCTGGGTCAGTTCCCCTTCCCCGGCGCCGGCGCCGTAAGACGCGATCTTTTCTTCCAGTTCTGCCACGCCTGTTTTTTCCGCAGCGGATACCACCACCGCATTTTCAAACTGCTCTTTCTTAAGCACGCAGGGCAAGTCCCCCTTGTTCAAAACCACAATGCGGGGCATATCCCGGGTTTCTTCCAGCAGTTTTTTGTCTTCTTCCTGCAAAGGAAGAGATGCGTCCAGCACCACCATGGCCACATCCGCTCCGGCTACGGCCTTTTTTGCCCGCTCCACGCCGATGGCTTCGATCACATCGGTATCACTGCGCAGGCCGGCCGTATCCACAAACCGCACCTTCAGCCCGGCCAGATACATATCCGACCGCAGAATGTCCCGGGTGGTGCCGGGAATATCCGTCACAATGGCCACTTCCTCCCGGGAAAGGGCGTTGAGCAGGCTGGACTTGCCCACATTGGGCCGGCCGCACAAAACCACTTCCAGCCCCTGCCGGGCAATGCGTGCACCCCGCTCGTCGCAGGCATTCTCCAGTTCCTGCGCCAGCAAAAGGGCACCCTCCGTCATCTCCCCGGCCGCTTCTTCAAAGGTGATCTCTTCCGGGTAATCGATGGCCGCCGCCACGCCGGAAAGCAGCTTCAGCAGCTTCTCCTGAGCCGTCTGCACAAAAGATGATACGCCGCCGTCCAATTGCCGCACCGCCGCCCGGGCCGCACGGCTGCCTTCGGCGGAAATGAGCGCCATCACCGCTTCTGCCCGGCTCAGGTCAATCCGCCCGTTGAGGAAGGCACGCTTGGTGAATTCACCCGCCGCTGCCGGCCGCACGCCCAGTGCGTACAACGCTTTCAGCACACTGGATGCCACAAAGCTGCCGCCGTGCAGGTGAATTTCCGCCACGTCTTCCCTTGTATAGCTGCGGGGGGCACGCATCAGTACCGCCATGCACTCGTCCAGCACCTGCCCGCTTTGCACCATGTGCCCGTAATACATGCGGTGGCTTTCCCATGCGCAGGCAGGCTGAAAAAGCTGCTGCAGGCAGCTTTCCGCTTTTTCGCCGCTGATGCGCACAATGGCAATGCCGCCTTCGCCCGGCGCCGTGGCCAGTGCCGCAATGGTGTCTTTTTCGTACATGATGCATTCCCCCGGTTTCATCAAATCCCATTGATTATACCATTCTTTCCTCCATCCCACAAGGGCCATTGGCCCTTGACCCAGTAGCGAACCAGGGGCATCGCCCCTGGACCCAGTGGCGGAAGTAGTTGACGTACAGCACAAGCAATTTCCCGCTGTTACTTGGAGAACCGCGGGGTTTCACCCCACACCCCAGCAGGGATATCATCCCTGCACCCGGTAGCGGAAGTGGTTGAACTGATCTTCAAGCAATTTCCCGCTGTTACTTGGAAAACCGCGGGGTTTCACCCCTGCCCAGGGCAGTGCCCTGGACCCTACTGCGGAAGTAGTGGTTTTGTTCATCAAGTAATCTCCCGCTGCAGCGTATAAGAAAATCGAAACGTTGCAAATCGAGCGTGCTCCGCCGTGCACGCACAGACGCGTTTGAGAGAAAAGACAGTCGCATTGCGAATCGGCTGCGGCACTGCCGCACACGGGCTGGGCGGTGGAACACCGCCGGCCGGATGCCTAGGCATCCGGGGAAAACATGAAAAAAGGCCGGTGGGAAAGCTCGCTTTCCCAGCCGACTTTTTTCAATGTTTTCATTGCGCCCGTGGCTGAAACCGCATCGTTTTCTCAAGCATCATGCGGAAGCAACCATTTCTGATAAAATTCTGTTTTGTCGCAGGAAGGGTGCAGGGCGGATCGCCCTGCCGTGGGGGTACGGGGGGCGCGGAGCCCCCTGCTTCGCCGTTTCGCAAGCATCGCGCGGAAACAGGTTTTATGGATAAGTTGCGCGTTATCGCGTACTGGGTGCAGGGGCGATGTCCCTGCCGAGGAGTCCCCTGCTTCGTCGTTCCTTCAAGCAGCGCGCGGACACTACCTCTTTTGATAAATCATGCAATATCGCGTACTGGGTCCAGGGGCAATGCCCCTGGTGCTTCGCACCTGCACAGCTGACTTATGCATCGGTTTCGCAGTCATCCGCGCTTTGCTGCAGTTTTTTCTTTTCCCGTTCCGCCGTTTTTTCCTTCACCAGCGCATACAGGGCCGAAGCGGTGGGCACACCCAGCAGCATGCCGAAAGGCCCGGCCAGGCCACCGCCGATGGTAACAGCCGCCAGCACCCAGATGCCGGGCAGGTTAATTTTACCGCCCACCACACGGGGATAGATCAGGTTGCCTTCGATCTGCTGGAGAATGATCAGGTAAATCAGAAAAATAAGCGCTTTCACAGGATCCGCCGTCAGGATGATGAACGTGCCCACAATGGCGGAGGTATAGCCGCCCACAATGGGGATCAGGGCGCACACGCCCACCAGCACGCCGATCATGGCCGCATAAGGCAGGCCCAGCACCAGCATGCCCACAGCGCACAGGCTGCCCAGGATCACAGCTTCCGTCACCTGGCCCACAATGAAAGCATGGAAGGAAGCGGAGAACACCTGGCCCACATGGATGGCGGGGGTGGTGAATTTATCCGGCAGCCATGCCCGCATCAGCCGCTGCAGCTGATGCAGCAACCGGCTCTTGCCGGCCAGCATGTACAGGGCAAAGATCACCGCAAAGACCAAATTCATCACACTGCCGGCGGCGGAGCCGAACACATTGGCCGCACCGGCCAGCAGATCACCGCTGGAATTTTTGAACCAGCCGAAGATATCCTCCTTGGTTTTTGTCCAGTTGATATTGAAGCGGGAGAAGAAGTTTTCCTGGCCCTGATCCGCTGCCGCCAGCATATCGATCACCTTGCCCACCTGATCCACCAGGAAAGAGCCCACATGGATCAGTTCAGGAATGATCAGCGTGAAAATGCCGACGATCAGTACAACGATCAGCACAAAGGCACACACCACGGCCAGCGGATGCCGCAGCCTTTGCAGCACCTTGCTTTTCGCTTTGGCAAACAGATGCTTTTCAATGAAGCTCATGGGCACGTTGATCACCACGGCCAGAATGAAGCCGATGATCAGCGGATTCAGCAGCTTTTTCACAAAGGCCACCGCGCCGCCCACGTCGCCCAGGTTGCTCAGCACCAGATATATACCACAGCACAGGGTAAACAGGATCAACACCCATTTCCCCAGCACTTTCCTGTTTTTCTCGTCTTCCATAAACAAAAGCGTTTCCTCCTTTGCGTTCAGGCAAATGATTTCCGTTCATTATTATGACCCCTGAAACCGCTTTTTGTCAACCTTCCCTCCTTTTTAGAACGTGGCAGAAAATGGGCAAGAAGAAAACCGGAGATGTTCTCCGGTTTCTCATGTTATTGCTATATTACTTTGTTCGCTTAACACTTTCTCCATTCAGTAAAGCGAAATTTTGATCGGCTGTTCTATCGGATAATACTCTTCTGCATAATCGCTTGTGTAATCTACAACATTATATTTGATCAAGTTTTTTGCCGCTTTCTGAAAATCAGCCAATTCTTTCGCTGTAGGGTAGACAGTAACACGGCGTGTTGATGAATTTTCCAAATTGATAACACATATAAAAGAAGAACCCTCTGCCATGTATTTAAGTGCTTCTTTGCTAACAGAGGTAAATGTTACATAATTTCTGTCAAACTGAATTTTACAGGTTTCGCCATCCACATCGAAAGTAATACTAACATCTTTGACATCTTCTAAATTACCATGTTTATCCATTACCGCTATGTATAATGATGTATTTACTTCTTCAGGTGTATTCACATCGCCATATGCTTGTAAATATATACCCACCATATGTGTAGCAGAATATGATGAACCATTCAAACATTTTGCATTTGCACCATATTCCCAGGTACCATCTTTTGCATTATACTCATAACCACTGAACATACTGAATTTCTTGTGGTCAAACGCCGTCTTTGTTTCTGCATGAACAGCACAGCATCCAAAGCACAAAATACATACCATCAACAACACAAACCATTTCTTCATTCTGCATCCTCCTCTTATTTGGTTATTTGTTCCATCTTCATTCCATTTCATTATATTCCATTTTGTTATAATTGTCAATATTCCAAATTGGAATTGTATAGAATATATTCCGAGGTGAGAAGATGCGCTATCAACGAATCCGGGATATGCGGGAAGACAACGATTTGACGCAGGTGCAGGTGGCAAATATGCTGCATATGTCCCAACCGGGTTACAGCAAATACGAATCCGGGGATAACGACATTCCCACCGCCGTTCTCATCCAACTGGCGAAAATCTACAACACCAGCATCGACTACCTGCTGGGGCAGACGAATAATCCCAACCGCTACGAAGAATAAACGGCCTGTTCACGAAAGATGAACAAGCCGTTTTTTGTATAAAAAAGCGGCCTGCCCGAAGGCAAGCCGCCTGATATGTTGTTTCATGCGGAAATTGTATGTGTTCGCACATGGCAATTTCGCAGGGTGGGATTCCAAAGGGGCATTGTCCCTTTGGCGGGTTTAAGGGCGGAACCCTTACAGCTGGGGACCGGCCTTCACCAGAGCCTTGCCGGCGTCGTTACCGGTGTACTTGACGAAGTTCTTCACGAAACGGCCGGCCAGATCCTGAGCCTTCTTATCCCATTCGGAAGCATCGGCGTAGGTATCCCGGGGATCCAGGATAGCGGGGTTCACGCCGGGCAGTTCGGTGGGCACTTCCAGGTCGAACAGGGGGATCTTCTTGGTGGGGGCCTTCAGGATATCGCCGTTCAGGATAGCGTCGATGATGCCGCGGGTATCCTTGATGGTGATGCGCTTGCCGGTGCCGTTCCAGCCGGTGTTGACCAGGTAGGCCTTGGCGCCGTTAACTTCCATCTTCTTCACCAGTTCTTCACCGTACTTGGTGGGGTGCAGTTCCAGGAAGGCCTGGCCAAAGCAAGCGGAGAAGGTGGGGGTGGGTTCGGTGATGCCGCGTTCAGTGCCGGCCAGCTTGGCGGTGAAGCCAGACAGGAAGTAATACTGAGCCTGTTCAGGGGTCAGAATGCTGACGGGGGGCAGCACGCCGAAAGCGTCAGCGGACAGGAAGATCACGTTCTTGGCAGCGGGGGCTGCGGAAACGGGCTTGA
>JAZNOW010000003.1:0-49453 GCA_045589355.1 Clostridia bacterium | reverse complement strand
CGATCCGACTTTCTTGAGGGGCTGCGTATTGACGTGAAGTTGTCTTTTTCGTATAATTTGTCTGTCAAGGTTATGGTGTGAAACCATGGTTTTGATTCGAACCGCAGTTCGTTGGTGTTCGTTTCCCGCTCTGGCTCTGCTAACATTTTGCTAACAGGACGCCAAAACAAGCGGAAAAACGGGACGAAATCGGGAGATACAGAAAAACACGAGATTCGCCTGAAAGCCTTGTATTTCAAGGGTTTCAGGAACACGGCATAACATCGCAATACAGCATGGATCAGACGATTTTTTGTGCTCCTAAGCGGAAGGCCATGGGTTCGAATCCCGTCGGGTGTGCCACCTCTGGACTCTAACTTTGATACGAAGTTAGAGTCCAGTTTTTTATTTATTCTTGCAAATTCAGCCCTTGAAACGGCTTATCAGACCGCTTATCTGCAACTTGAGCATGAATCCCACCCGCTTTTACAAAACGCCACGTGCAGCCTTTGTGGGCCGAACGTGGCGTTTTCTGTTATTCAGGCTGTGATTTAACGATACTCAGCCTCGGTTTCACTTTTTTGCACCCGGGTTCACTTTTCGGGTGCACGGTTTCAAATTACGGGGGACAGATTCATTTCAGAAATCTGTTGTTAATGAAAACTGTTACGAGGCAAGTACATACTATTGATCTTACATGTATATCCATCTATCGCCATCCCAATAAGGTTGCTCTTGACGGTAAGATTCATGCAACTCATCGAATAAATTAAATGCGACAGTTTTCGCAGTCTCTAGATCAGTTATTTTAGACAACTGAGGAACGCTGGTGTTGAAGAACTGTTTGAGATGGAACCTGTTGACCTGTCTGAAGAAGAATTGGATAACTTCGGGGATAAAAGCTGAATGCAGATCAGCGTCTGGCGGTATGGACACAGCGCATCGCAGACTGCCGCAGCAGCGGAAAGAGCGTCAAGCACTGGTGCCAGGAGAATGACATTTCGGAAAAGACATATTACTATTGACGCGATCAATAAACCGGTCCGTCTCAAGGTGCTGGTATCCCTTTCCTGTACCATGTGTCCCGATCTGGTTGTGGCGGCGCAGCATATTGCAGCCCGCAATCCGCAGGTTACGGCTGAAGTATACGATCTTGCCCATTTTGAGCAGCTGAAGGAGCGCTTCAAGGTTATGAGCGTGCCCTGCCTGGTTGTGAATGAGGAGCGGGTCACCTTTGGCAAGAAGAACATCCGCCAGATTCTTACGTTTCTTGGACAGTAAAAAAACGCCGGTTTTTTACCGGCGTTTTTCTTGCGGAAAAAAGCGGATGCCAGGGTCGATGGCAGGGCATCCGTTCTTTGGCGGAATCAGAAACCGACAGAGTTGTTGGTGGTGGCGGGGGTGCTGGTGCTGTAATCCTGGGGGTAATAGGTGTAGCCGATGAAATGCTTGTTGAAAGCATTGTAGGGCATATAGTGCTGGGTATTGTTGAGCCGGGTATGCTCAATGGCCACGCAGCCGTTGTTTTGGGAAATGATGCGCTGGGTGGTATCCAGCACGGCGTACTTTTCCTCCTTGCCATGGCCTTTCAGGGTGACCGAATCCTTCAGGTACATGTTGTAGGGATACACGGAGGGGGTAAGGGTGACGTAGGAGGTCATGTTACGGTTGTAGGAATAGCTCCAGCCATTGTAAATGCTTTTCAGCTCGATGGAGGCACGGGCAGGGCCGTAGACGGAGGTAAGGGAGGTTTCAATGGCGTTGAACTCATTCAGGAAAAGGGTTTCTTTTTCGGCGGTGACGCCATCGCCCTTGCTGTTGTGGGTGCGGGTGCCTTCGTTGAAGTAATACACCACCTGCACCAGCTGATCGTTTTGATTGAAATAGACATACACCGTGGCCGGGTAGCCGCCGATGCTGCCGCTGCCTTTGAGGTAAGTGGAGGTGCCGATGCCGTTGGCGTCCAGAATGTCCTGTTCCTTAGCGGAGGCGGTACAGGTCTGGTAGCCCGACGTGGCCACGGCCGTCTGCCTGTCCATGCCAAATTCCAGACCGGCAATCAGCGTGATATCGCCGGCGCCTTCGGCTGTGGCAAAGCAGGGCAAAAGCAGCAGGCACAGAAAAATAAGAACCGCAGCGGAAAAACGTTTCATGGGGAAAAACCTCCTCTATTCCATTTTTGCTGCATACAGTATACCATTTCATGGCCGCATTTTCAATAACAAAAGGTACAAAACAGGTGATGAACGGTGAAGAAACGGGAGATTTACAGCGGTGGTAGGGATGTGGTATAATGAAAAAAGAGGTGAACCTAAATGAGCTTAGGTGCGTTTAACCGGGCATGCGCTGCCCAAGGCACGGCTCCGCACATGGCCTGACAGGGACGGTGTGTGCGGAGCGGGAAGACGAATGAAAAAGGAAAGACTGTCCCGTCCGGCGATGTGCTTTTTACGATCAAGAAAAAAGTAAGGAGCATACGCCATGAAAAAGAATTATAGGAAACATCCGTTGCAAAGATTTTTGATGCTGTGGGCGTCCCAGAGCGTATCCAGTGTGGGAACGGCCATGACGGATTATGCATTGGTGATCTGGGCATACGGAAAAACAGGAACAGCCCAGAGTGTAACGCTGCTGACCCTCTGTTCCTTTTTGCCAACCATTCTGCTGCGCTTCATTGCCGGTGCAGCGGCGGACCGCTGGAACAAAAAGTACATCATGCTGACGGCAGACGCTTTTGCCGCTTGTGGTACGCTGGCCCTTCTTTTGTTGTACACAGGGGACAACCTGACGGTGATGCACCTGTATGGAATCAACACACTGCTCAGCTGTATGAACGCTTTTCAGGTACCGGCAGCCTATGTGGCCACCAGTTTGTTGGTGCCCAAGGAATACTATACCAAAACCGGGGGCCTGCAGGCGGCATCCGGCGCGCTGATTGCCATCCTGTCCCCGGTGCTGGGAGGCGTGGTGCTGTCCTTTGGCGGGCTGGAAGCGGTGCTGGCGGTGGATATGGCCACGTTCGCGGTCGCCTTTGTGACGCTTGTCTTTTTGCCCATTCCCTCCGCAAAGGGGAAGAAAACGGAAAAGAAAGAAACGTTTGTGCAAAGCCTTGCTTCCGGCTTTGGCTTTTTGCGGCGGCAGGGATCGCTTCTTCGGTTGATTTTGCTGATCGCCCTTGTGAATTTCCTGGCAAAACTGGGGGCGGACGGCCAGCTGCCCGCCTTTATCCTGAGCCGGACGGATAACGACCAGGCCATACTGGGCGTGGTGCAATCCGCCGTAGCAATGGGCCTGATGGCGGGAGGCAGCCTGACAGCATGCCTGAAGCCGCCCAAAGACGATACTGCAAACATCCTTTGGATGTGTGTACTGATTTTCCTGACCGGCATCCTGTTTGCTGTCAGCCGGCACACGGTGCTGTGGTGCCTGTTTGCTTTTTTGCAATACCTGTTTGCCGCAGTGATGAACGTATACTGGGGCAGCAAGATGCGTGCCCAGGTGCCCATAGCAATGCAGGGAAGAGTGTTTTCCGCAAGGGATACGCTGCAGAACATCACCATTCCTTTGGGACTGTATCTGGGCGGCGTGCTGACGGACCGGGTGTTCGAGCCGGCCATGGGCGGCGATACCTTTCTCCGGCAGATGTTTGGTTTGCTGATGGGTGTGGACGGGGGAAGCGGCATCGCGGTGCTGTTCCTTATGGTATCCGTCACGGGGTGCGGGGTGTGCGGGGCGTGCCTGTACATGCACCGGAAAAAGAAAAGAACAAAATAAAATCTTTTCAGGCGTGCTTCGGCGCGCCTTTTTTGCAAAAAGGAGTGTTATTTTATCAGGAATTGTGGTAAAATGTGCGTGAAAAATGATCTATTCGAAAGGAACAGGAAACCATGAAGAATGTTCAGATTTTTGCATTTGCCGATGAGGCCTCCGGTCAGGTGGACGGCCAGATCCGGGCTATGCTGCGCAACGGTCTGCAGGGCCTGGAAATCCGCGGTGTGGATGGGCAGAACATTGCCGATGTTTCCGTGGAAAAGGCAAAGGAAGTGCGCCGGAAGCTGGACGATAACGGGCTGAAGGTGTGGTCCATGGGTTCGCCCATTGGCAAGATCGATATTGTGAACGGCGATTTTCCTGCGCATCTGGAAAAGCTGAAGCATGTGCTGGATCTGTCCCAGGTGCTGGGGGCGGAGAATGTGCGCATGTTCTCCTTCTACATTCCCGGGACCGACCATGCCATCTGGCGCCAGAAAGTGATCGACCAGATGGGCGCCATGCTGCAGGCGGCCGACGGTACCGGCGTGCAGCTGTGCCACGAAAACGAAAAGGGCATCTATGGCGACATGGCCGTCCGCTGCGCGGAATTGCTGGAAATCTTCCCCGATCTGCAGAATATCTTTGACCCCGCCAATTACATCCAGTGCGGCCAGGATACCCTGGAAGCATGGAAACTGCTGGGGGACAAAACCAAGTACCTGCACATCAAGGACGCCCTTGCCACGGGCCATGTGGTGCCGGCCGGCAAAGGCCTGGGCCACCTGCCGGAAATTCTGAAGGACTTCCGGGCAAAGGGCGGCTGCCATGTGACCATTGAGCCCCATCTCACCGTATTCTCCGGCCTGAAGGATCTGGAGCGTGCCGGGGAAGAAACCCAGATGGCCTATACCTACGAAAGCAGCGATGCCGCGTTTGATGCTGCCTGCAACGCCCTGAAAGCCTGCCTGGAATAAGCGGCTTTCCGGCGACGGGAAAAAAGTATGGCATCCTGCGGTGAAGAAAGTAAATTGTACCTATCGGGCAGGTCCTTCAGGGCCTGCCTTTTTTTTCATTGTGGCTGTATCCATGAGCATACCGCCGCCGAGGATAGGAAAGCCCTATACCTGCCCTTCAGTCAGCTGTACACCGGTTATAGCCGGGGCGCCAATGCGGTGTACAGCCATCCCGGCGTGAATGTGCAGGAATATGGGTATTCTGTGACTTACATGAGCGACATGGAGAATGTGGTTCATGTGGATTATGTGGAAAACAATCAGGGATGCCGTTGAGAAGGAAGAAGGTTGGAATAATCAGATCAATACCATTACGGTAGTGTTCAATGACAATAGCAGTATCACCATTAAATAGGCAATATGAAAAACCGGGCGGCAGTGCCGTCCGGTTTGTTTTTATGTTTGTTGGGGATGGAAGAGGCTGGAGGCGGTGGGGTTACTTGTTGTAACCCAGGTCGAAGGCCTTCAGGTTCACGTCCAGGAACTTGGGGGGGACGGTGGTTTTGAGGGTGTCCACCCACACTTCGTAGGGGATATCGGTGTTCTTGGCCATGAGGCCGATGAGCACCACGTTGACGGCCTTGATGTTGCCGGCTTCTTTGGCCAGGGAAAGGGCGTCCAGGGCGGTGACAGAGGCCTTGGCGGAGAGCTTTTCCACAATGCCTGCGGGGTACTGGGCGGCGCCGGTGATGACGGGCATGGGGTCCATCTGCTGGGTGTTCATGATCAGCTTGCCGTTTTCCTTCAGGAAGGGCAGGGCACGGTAGGCTTCCAGAGTTTCGAAGGCCAGGATAATATCCGCTTCGCCCTTGCCGATGATGGGGGAGTGCACCTGCTTGCCGTACTTCACATAGGTGACCACGCTGCCGCCGCGCTGGCTCATGCCGTGGACTTCGCTGACCTTCACGTCATAGCCCTGGCTGATGACGGCGTTGCCCAGGATGCGGCTGGCAAGCAAAGTGCCCTGGCCGCCTACGCCTACGATCATAATGTTTTTCGTGCTCATTTCTCACGCCTCCTTTTCAATGGCGCCGAAGGGGCACACATTCACGCAAAGGCCGCAGCCGTTGCACTGGTTCTTATCGATGACCACTTTGTTTTCCTTCACGGAAATGGCGGGGCAGCCCAGCTTCATGCACATTTTGCAGTTGCGGCAATGATCGTTGATTTTGCAATGGCCGGTGTACTTGACGGTTTTGAGCAGGGCACAGGGACGCTGGGCGATGATGACGGAGGGTTCTTCCCGCTCCACTTCTTCCCTGACTACCTTTTCGAAGTTTTTCACATCGAAGGGATCGGCAATCACCACATGCTCCACGCCGATGGCGTAGCACAATTTTTCCAGGTCTACCTGTTTTGTGGCTTCACCGCGGATGGTACGGCCGGTGGTGGGGTTATCCTGATGGCCGGTCATGCCGGTGATGGAGTTATCCAGAATGATGACGGTGTTGGCGCCCTTGTTGTACACGATGTCAATGAGGCCGGTGATGCCGGAGTGGATGAAGGTGGAATCGCCGATGACGGACACCAGCTTTTTATTGAATTCCTGGCCCCGGACTTTGGCCATGCCCAGCGCTGCGGATACGGAAGCGCCCATGCAGATGGTGGTATCCACGCTCTGCAGAGGGGCCACGGCGCCCAGGGTGTAGCAGCCGATGTCGCCGGAAACGGTAAGGCCCAGCTTCTTCAGCACATAGAAGGTGCCGCGATGGGGGCAGCCGGCGCACATGACGGGAGGACGCACGGGAATTGCTTCCTCCACGGCGCTGAAGGGGGCGGCGTCTTCATTGAAAACGGCCTTTTTGATCATATCGGGGGTGTATTCGCCAAGCAGGGTGAATGCTTCCTTGCCGATCACGTCAATGCCCAGCACTTTGCAGTGTTCTTCAATGAAGGGATCCAGCTCTTCCACCACATACACCTTGTCCAGGCCCTTGACAAAATCGCGGATCTTCTTTTCCGGCAGGGGATAGGCCATGCCCAGCTTCAGGTAATTCACCCGGTTGCCCAGGGCTTCCTTGGCGTACATGTAGGAAATGCCGCCGGTGATGACGCCGATGCTGCTGCCGTTATCTTCCACCGTATTGAGGGGGGTGGTTTCGGCAAATTCCACCAGCTTCTGCTGCCGCTGTTCCACCACCACATGGCGGCGGATGGCATTGGCGGGCATCATGACGTTCTTGGCAATGTTCTTTTCGTAGGGCTTCAGGGCCACTTCCTGCTTTTCTTCCATTTCCACCATGCTCTGGGAATGGGAAACGCGGGTGGACAGCCGCAGCAGCACCGGGGTATCAAACTGTTCGCTGATTTCAAACGCCTGCTTGGTGAATTCCTTGCATTCGGCGGAATCGCTGGGCTCCAGCATGGTGAGCTTGGCTGCCTTGGCATAGTGACGGCTGTCCTGCTCGTTCTGGGAGGAGTGCATGCCGGGGTCATCGGCCACAGCGATCACCAGGCCGCCGTTCACGCCGATGTAGGAGGCAGTGAACACAGGGTCTGCCATCACGTTCAGGCCCACGTGCTTGCAGCAGGTCATGGCGCGGCCGCCGCCGATGGCGGCACCGATGGCCACTTCGGCCGCTACTTTTTCATTGGGCGCCCATTCCACATACACGTCTTCATACTGCACCATGGATTCGGTGATTTCGGTGCTGGGGGTGCCGGGGTAGGAGGATACCAGGCGAACGCCGGCTTCCCATGCACCACGGGCTACGGCGGCGTTGCCGATCAACAATTTCTTAGCCATCTGGATCGTTTCCTCTCATTTCTCAATCTGCTGGGCCACCAGGCTTTCGCCGCAGTAAATGCTGCGCAGCCTGGGCTTTTCGATCTTGCCGGTGGGGTTCCGGGGCACCTGGGCAAAGATCAGCTTCCGGGGCCGCTTATAGCGGGGCAGGCCGGTGCAGAAGTCGTTCATTTCTTCTTCAGTCATTTCGTATTCGGGTTTCAGTTCGATAATGGCGGCGGCAATTTCACCAAGGCGTGCATCGGGAAGGCCAATGACCGCCACGTCCTTCACCGCGTCATGCTTGCGGATGAAGTTTTCGATCTGCACGGGGTACAGGTTTTCGCCGCCGGTGATGATGACGTCCTTTTTGCGGTCCACCAGGAAAATGAAGCCGTCTTCGTCTTCCATGGCCATATCGCCGGTGTAGAGCCAGCCGTCTTTGAGCACTTCGTTGGTGGATTTTTCGTCCTTATAGTAGCACTGCATCACGCCGGGGCCCTTCACGCACAGTTCGCCCACGTCGCCCCGGGCAACGGGCTGGTTATCGTCGCCCACGATCTTTATCTGCCAGCCGTAGCCGGCCTTGCCGATGGCGCCCACCTTGTGGACGTTCTCCATGCCCAGGTGCACGCAGCCGGGGCCGATGGATTCGGACAGGCCGTAGTTGGTGTCGTACTGATGGTGGGGGAACACCTGCAGCCAGCGCTTGATGAGGGAGGGGGGCACGGGCTGAGCGCCGATGTGCATCAGCCGCCACTGGGAAAGCTGATAATCTTCCAGCTTCACATCCCCGCGCTCGATGGTGTCCAGCACGTCCTGAGCCCACGGCACCAGCAGCCACACGATGGAGCATTTTTCCTCGCTGGCAGCCTTCAGCACCCATTCGGGCTTGGTGCCTTTCAGCAGCACCGCCTTGCCGCCTACCATGAAGCTGCCGAACCAGTGCATCTTGGCGCCGGTATGGTACAGCGGCGGAATGCACAGGAACACGTCTTCGTGGGTTTGCTGATGGTGCGCCTGCTCCGTTTCCATGGCGTGGGTGAGGCTGCGGTGCAGGTGCAAAATGGCCTTGGGGAAGCCGGTGGTGCCGGAGGAATAATAGATGGCGCCGGGGTCTTCGTCCGTCAGGGGGATCTGGGGATCACGGGAGGAGCAGAAGGAGATCATCTGGTTATAGCTGTCCGCAAAGGTGGGGCAGTCTTCCCCCACATAGAACAGGTTTTTCACGTTGGGGATGCGGTCGCAGATTTCTTCCATACGGCCGATGAATTCCGGGCCGAAGATGAGCATGGTGCAATCCGCCTTGTCCAGGCAGTATTTGATTTCTTCTGCGGTGTAGCGGTAATTGAGGGGCACCGCCACGGCGCCGGCGCGCAGGGCGCCAAAGTATACCGGCAGCCATTCCAGGCTGTTCATCAGAAGGATGGCCACCTTATCGCCCTTTTTCAGGCCGCGGGTGAGCAAAAGATTGGCAAAACGATTGGCTTTCTTTTCAAATTCCTTCCAGGTGATTTCCCGGCGGAAGGGCTCGCCCGGCTGGGGCTGCATGAGGGAATATTCCCGCCAGGTGATGCGGCTTTCCGGCTCAAAGCTGGGGTTGATTTCCACCAGCGCTACTTCATCGGGGTAGAGCCTGGCGTTTTTTGTCAATACTTCGGTGATGGGCATGAATGAAATACCTTCCTTTTCCTGTGATGCGCAGGGCATAAAAAACGCCTCTGCAGTATTTGCTGCAGAGGACGATAAATTCCTTTACCGCGGTACCACCTCTGTTGCCGTGTGACACGGCCCCTCCGGCAACAAGCAGATGCTATTGCCTTTGCGCTGTAACGGGCGTACCCGGAATGGGCCTACTGGAATGTTCGTTCAGCCCCCTGCTCCCGGGATGTATTCGCCGGCCTTTCCCATGCCTTGCCTTGCACCAACCGGCATCTCTCTGCACATGGATAAAAAACCGCTACTTCTTCCCGATCTACACATTTACTCCATTATAGCGGTTTTTGACACTTTCCGCAAGGGGAAGAATGTATATAAATTGTTTAATCAGGGCTCTTCAATAGGCTTATCTTTTCTGTTGCAAATACCGCAATTTTTGTATCCAAGCGCTTCGGCATTGCGGACAGAAATTTTTCGTGGGTCATACATCTTGCAGCAGTCAGGTTTTCGATGTCTTCTTATTCCCCCGTCCGTGGGAACCCAGTTATAGTCATAACGGGAAGAGGGGGCCAATTTATCCAGTTCCTCCGGAAAGCAGCCCCAGATCAGCAGCGTCAAAGTGTCATCATCCAGCATTCCGGTTTGCGGCAAGTCGTATTCCTTTTGCAGCAGCAGAACGCCTTCCTTGGCACCTTCGTCAAATATGCTGACCTCCTGAGTTGCAGGACAATAATTCTGTTCGATCAGCAGACTGATGATTGAACGGACAATGGGCCCTTCGTCGCCCAGCTGAATGAAGCAGATACATTCCTTTTCATCGCAGTCACATACAGGATAGGTTTCTCCCAATGCACATACGGGAAACAGCATGGAAAATATTAAAATTATCAATGCTAATACGTAGGACTTGTTCATGAAAAATCTTCTTTCTAAAAAAGTATAAAACATTCTTATTCCTGATATTTCCAGTATAGCACAAGAAGAATAAGAATTCAATCATACAAAAGGAAAAGCACATCCTGTTTGGATGTGCGGGGAATTTATTGTTGCCTTGTTTTCATTGCGTCTGCGATAGTATGAAAGCATAATCATGATTTCTTCATGTGCTGGGTGCAGGGGTGATGCCCCTGGCCTGGTTTCCTTATGCTGCATTTTCGTCAGCTTCGGGTTCGGTGGCGGATTGCTCCGTTTCCAGCATCCATTCGATGAAAACGCCGTAGCCGTGGGTGGGGTCGTCCACGAAGACGTGGGTAACGGCGCCCACGATGCGGCCGTTCTGGATGATGGGGCTGCCGGACATGCCCTGCACGATGCCGCCGGTTTTTTCCAGCAGGTCAGGGTCGGTCACGTGGAGCACCATGCTTTTCTGGCTGGGGGACAATTGACGGTTCAATTGCACAATTTCGATATCGTAGGCCCGGATGCCTTTTTCGTCCAGGGTGGAAAGGATCTGGGCGGGGCCTACTTCCACGCTTTCCTGATACCCCACCGGCAGGCCGTCGGGATAGAGGGGATTGGCAAGGGGGGAGGTGGTTTTGCCGTAGATGCCAAGGGTGGTATTGATGCGGATATCGCCCAGGGTGCGCTGGGTGCGCAGGAAGCTGCCCCTCAGTTCGCCGGGATTGCCCTTTTGGCCCCGCTTGATGCTGACGATATCCGCCTCCATCAGCGCGCCCATGCGCACGGAAAGCAGCTTGCCCGTATCCACGTCCAGGATGGCATGGCCCAGGGCGCCGTAGGTTTGGGATGCAGGGGCATAATAGGAAAGGGTGCCCACGCCGGCAGTGCTGTCCCGCACCCAGGCGCCGATGCGGAAGGTGCCGGTGGCGGCATCGGCAAGGGGAGTGAGGGAGGCGGTGCGGAGCAGGTTATCCCGCCGGTACGCAATCTGCAGCGGTGCACCGCCGCTTTTTTCAATGAGGGCCATGAGGGTTTCGCCGCTGTCTACCGGCGTGCCGTCAATGGTTTCGATCACGTCGCCGGCTCTCAGCCCGGCTGCCTGGGCGGGGCTTTGGCCGTCCACGTCCGATACCCCCACCACCATCACGCCCTTCATGGCCAGGGCAATGCCCACGGCATGGCCGCCGGGGATGAGGATGCGGTCTTCCTCCACGTTCACTTTCACCCGGCGGATGGGAAAGAGGCCAAAGAGGTTCATGGTCACTTCCGCTTCGCCCAGGGTTTTGCCCAGCACCTGGCCCTCCTGAAGAGAAAGGGTTTCATCGGTGGAGGACAGGGCGGAGATGCCCGGCGGCAGGAGCCAGCTTTGGCCCACGGTCAGGCGGTAGGTGCCGGGCAGGGTGCGCAGGGCACGGGCGGTGGGCGAAAAAAGCAGCCAGGCCGTCATGGCAAGAAGGGCCAGGCCTGCAATTTTTCTGGTAAGGCCGATTTTCCGTTTCATTGGCGTTCCCCCTGAAATACATATTCGTCCTTTTCAATATGCGGGGATGCGGCGGGTTCTATACTGGAAATGGGGGCTCAAAATGGCAGGGGCTGGCAGGGGTTGAAAAGAGGAGGAAAATGCAGTAAAATGAAACAGACGAGGTGATGAAAGGATGAAGTGTTCCAACTGCGGCGCGGAAATTTATGAAGGCTTCCGGTATTGCAATTACTGCGGCACCTATGTGGAAACCGGCACGCCCAAGGAAGAAAACACCACCGTGCAGCATATTCATGTGCACAATCATTATTATGGTTCGCAGGGGGATGCTTCCACGGAAAGCAACAGCAGCACCCGGAACGGCGTCAGCACGAGAAACCGGCTGATCCTGACGGCACTGTTTTTCACGCTGGGTGCCGTGGGTGCGCACAAGTTTTATTCCGGACGTATCGGTATGGGCATTCTGTATGCCCTGACTGGCGGCTTGTTTGGCATTGGGCTGTTTTTCGATTTCTTTTCCATTCTCTTTGGTACGCCCAAGGATAATTTGGGGCTGCCCATTTGCTGGTGATCTTTTCAGGCTTTCCGTGTCGTATGGCAGGAAAGCCTTTTTTACAGAAGGGGAGAGAGGGCGATGCGGAAAATCGTGGCGTGTTTGCTGGTTTTGATGATGATCACGGCGGGCTTTGCCGCGCAGGCGGAGGACATGGCCCGTTTTACACGGGATAAATTTGCCGGCCGGAAAGTGGTGGGCGGCGCGGTGGTGATCGCCCTGAATGGGGAAGTGGTTTACGCCGAAAGCTATGGCTTCAAGGACAGCCGCCAGTCCCAGCCGGTTACGCTGAATACCTGCTTCCGGGCAGCATCGGTGACCAAGCTGGTGAGCGCCATCGGGCTTTTGCAGCTGATGGAAAAAAAGGGCCTGAGCCTGGATACGAAGGTGACGGATATTGTGGGTTTCCGGGTGGAAAACCCCTCCTTTCCCGATGTGCCGGTGACGGTGCGGCAGGTGCTCAGCCACACCACCAGCATCCCTTCCACCAATTATTATTTTCCCAGCTGGGATACCATGGGGGTGGGCACGCCTTATTTTTCCCAGACGTATGCGCCGGGGGAAAAATATGAGTATTCCAACCTGAACGGCGGGCTGATCGGCGCCATGATCGAAGCGCTCAGCGGCCAGAGCCTGAACACCTACATGCAGGAAAACGTGTTTGCGCCCCTGGGCGTGAATGCGGCATACCAGGCGGCGCTGCTGCCCGATACCACCGATATTGCCGACCGGCTGAACAAGGACGGCACCCTGCACCGGACGGTCAGCCGGGCGCTGAAAGACATTGAAAGCTATAACGATACCTGCGATCCCCGCCGGAACACGGACAAAAGCGTGGGCTCTTTGTACATCAGCATCAACGGGCTGATCCGCATCATTGCCATGCTGGAGGGCGGCGGGGAATTGGACGGCGTGCGCATTCTGAGCGAAGAAACGGTGCACACCATGATGCTGGATCAGGACACTATCCCGGGCAGCACGGTGCATTGCAAGGGCCGCTACGGCCTGTGCCTGGATCGGGTAAAGAACATGCCCGGCGGCACCTGGTACGGCCATCAGGGCCGGCTGAACGGTCTTTCCGCCAATATTTATTTCCAGCCCGATACCGGCCTGAGCATTGCCGTGATCGCCAACGGCTACACCGCCTACACCCAGGACGAAGTGGTGTCCATTGCCCGGGCGTTCATGGAGAAGGCTCAGGAGTTTTTGCCGGCTCAATAAGGAAGGAGCAGCCATGCAGCTGAAAAAACTGACAAACCATGTGTATTATCTGCCCTGGAGCACGGAAACGGACCAGCCCAACCTCTACTACATTCACGGCAGGGATTTTTCCGTGGCCGTGGATGCCGGGCAGTCCAGGCGCCATGTGCAGGCCTTTTACAATGCCGTCCGGGAAAGGGGCCTGCCTTTGCCCCGCTATACCCTGATCACCCACTGGCACTGGGATCACACCTTCGGCCTGCCTTACATTCAGGGAGAAAGCATTGCCGCTGCCCGGACGGCGGAAAAGCTGGAGGAAGTGAAAAGCTGGGCGTGGACGGAAGAGGCTATGCAGGAAAGGCTGCGGGAGGGCCGGGAAATTGCTTTTTGCGATGCGCACATCCGCAAGGAATACCCGGATCTGAACGCCATTGCCCTTTCCCTGCCGGACCGGAGCATCCGCAAGCCTCTTACGCTGGACCTGGGGGATGTGCACCTGCATCTGTTTCCCATGGATTCGCCCCATTCTAGGGATGCGCTGCTGATCTGGCTGCCGGAGGAGAAGGTGCTTTTTGTGGGGGACGCGGATTGCGGGGATTATTACGAAAACCGCGGCCTGGCCGACCCGGACCGGCTGGAAAAATATCTGGAATTTATCCGCAGCCTGGATTTTGAACTGTGCTGCATCGGCCACGATGCCCCGGAAAGCAGGGAGGAAAACCTGCGGAACATGCTGCAACTGGAAACGGGAACAACCGATCAAGCCGGAGGGACAGAATGAACATTGAAGCATTATTTGACAAGTGGTGCAGGAAGCTGCGCATTTCTCCCCAGTGGGATGTGAAACTGGAACTGGTGCAGGATCCCGCATGGAGAAAGACGGGGGATTTCAAAATTGACCCCGATGACCGAAAAGCGGTGCTGATGCTGAACGGGGCAAACCCCAAGCAGGAGAATATGGAGGAAGTGATTGTGCACGAACTGATGCACATCAAACTGTACCCCCTGGACCAGGTGTGCGAATCGCTGATCACAAGCACGTTTGAAGAGGATTCGCCTGCAAGAAACTTTGCGTACAGCCAGTTCTTTGGCAGCCTGGAAGCAACGGTGGAAGAATTGACCAAGTGCTTTCTTATGGAGTTTGGCGAAAATAAGGAACTGTCTTACGGCCGGTGCAGGAAGATGAAAAGCTTCAACGAGCTGTATGACGGTTTGCAGAAAATTGAGTAATGGATACGCCTGGCAAAATGGAAAGCCAGAGAAGGAAGGTGCCTTCTCTGGCTTTTTGCTGTGTGGGGTTGATTATTTGTATTTGTGGTCAGGGCGGGGTTTGGCGGAAGAAGGAGTGGGCCTGGTGAGGGAACGCAGCAGGCGTTCTTCCTCTCGCTTGCGTTTTTGCTCGGCCAGGCGGCGTTCGCGGTCCACCCGGGCAATGGCGGTGTTGGCGGTGGGATCGGCGTAAGTGTTTCTCATGGTGCTTTCCTCCTTGTGGAAATGGGCCCGGTGAATTTTTCTTTGTCCCATTCAGGAGGAACAAAAGAAAGAAGCCCATTCTGACGGTTGTTTCCCGAACAAAAATGTGTACAGGAAACAAGCCTGGTCAAAGAACGGTTCTTTCTTTTGATGCCGGAGTCCGGACTTGAACCCGGTCTCGCTGCGCTCGGTCAGGCTCGCAATAGTCGCCTGCTTTCGCTGCCGTTCGGCATGGTCCTTTGCTCACCACGCTTCCCGCTGGGGCACGGGTGCGTTTCCCGGGGCAGAAGGCCAAAAAAGAAGAACCGCCTTCAGCAGACGGTTCTTCTTTATTTGGTGGTCGCAACAGGACTCGAACCTGTGACCCCATCGATGTGAACGATGTGCTCTACCAACTGAGCCATGCGACCATGCGCTTTGCGCAAGAATGATATTAGCACAGTTGGAGTAGATTGTCAAGCATAAAAACACAATTTTTTTCACTTTTTTCCCGGGCATTTCCATTTGACAAACATTTGTTCGCAATATATAATATAGGCGAACAAACGTTCTTATAATTGGAGGCGAGGGAAAAATGGGCCGAGTGATCCTGCATGTGGACGCCAATTGTTTTTATGCGTCGGTGGCCTGTCTGTACCATCCGGAATGGAAGGGCAAGCCGGTGGCGGTGTGCGGCGATCCGGCGGCACGGCACGGCATTGTGCTGACGGCCAATTATCCGGCGAAAAAGTGCGGTGTGCATGTGGGCCAGGCGGTGTGGCAGGCGCTGCAGTGCTGCCCGGGCCTGATGACGGTGGCGCCGGATTATGGGCTGTATACCCATTTTTCCAAGATGATGCGGGATATCTGGCTGGAGTATTCGGACAAGGTGGAAGGCTTTGGGCTGGACGAAAGCTGGATCGACGTATCCCATCCCGATATGACGATCGAAAAAGGGGTGCAGCTGGCGGATGCCTTACGGGAAAGGGTGAAGCAGGAGCTGGGGATTACGGTATCCGTGGGTGTGGCGGAAAACAAAGTGTTTGCCAAGCTGGGCAGCGACCTGAAAAAGCCCGATGGCACCACCGGCATTTTTCCCGATACCTTCAAGGAAAAAATATGGCCCCTGCCGGCCAACCAGCTTTTGTACGTGGGCCGCTCCACCACCCACAGCCTGCGCCGGCTGGGTATATTGACCATTGGCGACCTGGCCCGGGCGGACAGCCGGGTACTGAAAAATGCACTGGGCAAGAACGGGCTGCTTTTGCAGGCCTTTGCGCTGGGGCTGGATGCATCGCCGGTGATGCCGGCGGAAATGGACGCCGCGGTGAAATCCGTGGGCAACAGCACCACCACCTGCCGGGATATTGCCACGGTGGAGGACGCCCGGTGCGTGTTTTTCCTGCTGGCGGAAAGCGTGGCGGCCCGGATGCGGGAGCAGGGGCTGAAAGGACGGTGCCTGAGCATCCAGATCCGGGAAACCAGCCTTGCCCGGGCGTCCTGCCAGATGGTGCTGCCCCGGCCCACCTATGTGACGGAGGACCTGATCCGGGGGGCATGCAGGCTGTTTGAAGAAAACTTCAAGGGCAGGCTGCCGCTGCGGTCCGTGGGGCTTTCTTGTTCCCAGCTGACGCCGGCGGATGCGCCCTGCCAGTTGTCCTTTTGCGGGGAGGATGAAAAAACGCAGCGGATGGAAAAACTGGATGCGGCGGTGGATGATCTGAGACGGCGGTATGGACACAATATCATTCAGCGGGGCAATGTGGTGATGGATAAGGATTTTTCCCTTCTCAGCCCCAAAGAGGAAAACACCATCCATCCCGTGCCCTTTTTTGCCGGCTGATGCAGGGAGGAAAAGCATAAATGGCGAAAGAATATGTGAAAGTACGGGCGGATTTTTTGCCCGACGGCGGCATCCGTCCCCTGATGTTCAAAAAAGAGGATGGGGAAAAAGTGGTGATCGACCGGGTGCTGGACGTGCGCCCGGCGCCGGCCCTGAAGGCAGGCGGCCAGGGGATGCGGTATGTGTGCCGGGCAGAGAGCAGGCTGTTTTACCTGTTTCTGGACAGGGAACGCTGGTTTTTGGAGGAAGAATGAATGTGCGGCAGGTTTTACATAGCCGATGAGGATGAAACGGGCGAAATTCAGCGGATGATCGACGAAGCGGCCAGGAAGCAGCAGCGCATCATCGGGGAAAGCACCATCCGGGCCGGCGAAATTGGCCCAGGCATGGCGGCCCCGGCGGTGGCGCTGGGCAAAAGGGGCGATACCGGTGTGTTTCCCATGCAGTGGGGGTTTGCCATGAATGGAAAAACCGTGATCAATACCCGGCTGGAAACAGCGGCGCAGAAACCGCTTTTCCGGGACGCCTTTTTGCAGAGGCGGTGCCTTTTGCCCCTGACATGCTATTTTGAATGGCAGCAGACGGAGGCAGCGGTGCCTTCCCTGCTGGAGGAGGCGCTGGCCCCCCGGCAGAAGAAGCGCATCCGCTATGCCATACGCCCGGAAGAAAAGGGACGCATGTTTCTGGCAGGTATTTACCGGCACGAAGGGGAAGGCAGGCTGCCGGTTTTTTCGGTGCTCACCTGTGCGCCGGGGGACAGCATTGCCTGGCTGCATGATAGGATGCCGGTGATCCTGCCGGAAAAGGAGGCGCTTGCCTTTTTGCGGGATCCGGGGGCTGCTGCAGGACGGGTGGATAAAATGAAGTGGCGCAGGGATGAAAGAATGGCAATTTTGTGAACATGAGCCGCTGCGGCTTGACAATCCTTCGAAGATGTGCCAAAATGACAAAAGAGATTTTTATATAAACGGAGGAATGTTACCTATGAGCAAGAAGCAGAACAAGCAGAAGAAATGGGAAATCCTGTTTATCGTGCTGGTTGCAGCACTGGTTGTGCTTTTGATCGTATCCGCTGTGATGCCCAAGAATACCGCCGATGACGGCACCGTGACCATCACCGAAGACGGCCATGTGCATGCTGCCGACGGCACGCACCTGGGCACGGTGGACGAACTCTTTGGCGAAGGCGTAGTGGTGGAAGGTGCGGAAGGCACGGAAACCGAAGGCACCGAAGAAACCCCTGCTGACGAAACCGCCGGTGAAGAAGCCGTGACCGAAGAAGCCCCCGCTGAAGAAAACGCGGCGGAAGAACCTGCTGCCTGACGTTCTTTTGTGCAGCGGCACCTGACGTGAATTATCGGAGGCAATGGGAATGAAAAAACTGCTGGCCATGCTGCTGCTTTTGTGCCTGCTGGGCACAGGGGCAATGGCGGAAACAACAGAAGTGATTTTGACCTGCACCGGCGATTTTATGCCCGGCAGCAATGACCGGGTGAAAACGGAGGAATATGCCTTTCAGCGCTATATTGAAAAATATGGCTACGGCTATCCCTTTGAAAAGCTGCAGGGTTTGTTTGCCAAGGATGATATTACGCTGGTGAACCTGGAATGCATGCTGAACGATTCCGCGCCGGACAGCACCAGCCGCCTGCGCTTCCGCGGGCCGGAGGAATATGCCAATATTTTCCCCGCCTGCAGCATTGAGGTGGCCAACCTGGCCAACAACCATTCGTCCGATTTCGGCAAGGAAGCTTACGATACCACCCTTGCCGCGCTGGACGGGGTGGGGGTGCAGTACTGCGGCACCATTGAATACGGCAACCATGCCTGCTATATGGACGTAAAAGGCGTGCGCATCGGCTTTGTGGGCGTGTATCCTTTGTACTATAAGGATCATCCCGAAAAGCTGCAGGAGTGCTTTCAGCAGCTGAAAGATGCCGGGTGTCAGGTGATCGTGGCATCGCTGCACTGCGGCGCCGAATACAATGCCACCCATGGCAATATTCACGACCGCTACGGCAAAATTCTCAAAAACCTGGGGGCGCACATCATCATCGGCAATCATCCCCATGTGCCCCAGGGGTTCAATGTGTTTGACGGCATCACCCAGATTTATTCCCTGGGCAACGCATCCTTCGGCGGCAATACCGGCGTGGACGAAGAGCTGCGGGTCAATCAGGCCACGGTGGCCCAATTCCGCCTGGTGTTTGAGGACGGCGAATATGCGGGCCATCAGATGACCCTCTATCCCGTACACATCAGCGGCACCAGCCCCGAGAACAACTACCAGCCCGTGCTGGTGGAAGGGGATGCGGCCAGGAAAGTGATGGCCCGGGTGAAGAAGGATTCGGAGCATGTACGGGTGAAGGATTATGTGGACGGCCAGGGCGCCGTGCAGGACTTTGTGCCCTGGGAAAAATAACGCATCAAATGCCGCTTTTTTGGACATCCTGTTCCCAAACCGATAGGGAGGGAACAAAACATGATGGAACCGGATACGGTAAAATTGCTCCGGGAATGTGACGCTGGGGTGAAAATGGGCATCCAGTCCATTGAAGACGTGGTGGAGCAGGTGGAAAATGACGATTTCCACCGCTGCCTGATGGATTGCAAGAAGGAGCATGATAAGCTGCATGATGAAATTCAGCAGCGGCTGGCCCAGTGCCAGGATGCCGGAAAGGATCCGCCGGCCATGGTAAGCGCCATGAGCAAAATAAAAACCGGCGTGTTGCTGGCCATACATCCCGATGACCCTACCATCGCCGATCTGATGACGGACGGGTGCAACATGGGCGTAAAATCCCTGAACCGGTACCTGAACCAGTACGAAGCGGCAGACGAGCATTCCAAGGATATTGCCAAGCGGCTTATCCACCTGGAAGCGCAGCTGAGCGTGGATATGCGGCCGTACCTGTAAAAAAGAAAACCGTGCCTTGCATGTTGCAGAGCACGGTTTTTTTGTTTGGATGAGAGGATGAGATCTTATGGTGCAGGGGATGATTGCCGTTTTACCTTTCCGCAAATGGGACATACACCGTTTTCATTATAGGGATGGCGGAGGGAAAGGGTGCCCCAGGTAGTGCCGCAAACGGTGCACTTTTTGGGGGATATGCACGTGGCGGGAGCGAAATCGTGCTTGCCAAGGTCTCCTTCGGTGCGGCCACAGATGGAGCAGGTTTTGGGGTTCACGCACCGGGCTTCCATCCATTCATGCCGGTGGGACGGGATGGGGTCCGGCCGTGCAGGAAGGGAAAATTGCAGCTGGGCTTCCTCCGTTTCTCCGGTGCCGTTCACATAAACGGTGGTAGGCACGGAAATGGAAATGGGCTGGCACAGATCATTCACCACAAAGCTTAATAGCACGGAAAGGGAAGTATCCGTCTCCTGCACCCACTTGAAGGAATTGTAATAGGTGCGGGTTGCTTTGTCATCGCTGTGGACGTAGAAATGGCTGATATCAAAATATAAGGATAAATCCGCCCATTCATTGGGGCAATCATGGGGATAAGGTTCCTGAAGATGGCAATGGCAGTATTTCGCCAGAGTAAGGCCGGCATCCTTGGGGGTAAAGTGGCATGCGACGGAAAGGCGGGTGCCATCCCAGTAGGCATCCACCACCTGGGCATCCAGATAACGGCCCGTGTAGGTTTGCTGCAAGGATTGCATGAGGTAATCCGGGTTCAGGCTTTGCGCATCCTGTTCATTCCAAAGACTGGTGATGCCCCGGTAAGTGGCGGCTACGGCAAAGGAGCCGGTCATCAGCACAAGCAGCAGAATGAGGGCCATGGAAAGGGTTAGTTTTCGTTTCACGGGGGGAGCGCCTCCTTTTGATGCGTTTACTACGCTGGAAAACAGCGCAGGGTCACGGGACAGGCAGGACAGGGTTTCGTCCAGGGCGGTGCGAATGGTTTCGGGGGTACGGTTCATGCCTGTGTCCCTCCTTCCAAGGAAATGCGAAGCAGTTGATGGGCTTTCTTCAGCCGGCTGATGACGGTTTGATGGGGGATGCCCAGCATTTCCCCGGTTTCCCGTACGGTGAAGCCCTGATAATCGTGCAAAAGTACCACATCCATGTATTTTCGGGGTAAGCGCATGATGTCCAGCGTCAGCTCGGCCAAACCGAAATCTGCAGTGATGGCAGTTTCCGGCAGCTGATCCAGCGAAACACGCCGGTCCACAAACCTCATCCACGCATTTCGGCCCATGGTGTGGCACACGTTCAGGGCAATGCGCATCAGCCATGTTTTTTCGCTGCTGTATCCCCGGAAACGATCCAGTGCAAAATAGGCCTTCAGGAAGGTTTCCTGCACGGCATCACTTGCCAGATGCTGATCTTTCAGGTACATATAGCACATGCGGCGAATGGGCACTTCATAGGCTTCCATCAGCCGGCGCAGAGTGTTTTCATGGTTTTGCTTGCCAGTGGTTTCAGCCATTTGTCCGCCTCGCTTTCTTCTGAATGAGTGCCGTGTGGATCCCCGCGGCCCGTTCACTTTATTAGACACAGGGAAAGGGCTGTTTGACTGACAATGAAAACAATTTTTCACATAAAAAACCTGAGAGCAGCAGTCTCTCAGGTTGATTTTTCTTTCTGGTTAGCCAAGATCTACGATAATGGGCAGGATCATGGGGTTGCGCTTGATCTTTTCGTAGATGAAGCGGTGCAGTTCGTCCTTGATGCGGTTCTTGATGCTGGGCCAGTCGCTGCCTTCAATGCGGTCATAGCTGGCGATGATGGCGCGAACCACTTCCCGGGTGGATTCGATGATGTCCTCGTTTTCGCGGACGTACACAAAGCCGCGGCTGATCACATCGGGGCCGGAGACCAGGATGCCGTTGGTACGGTCGAAGGCCATGGCCACGATGATGAGGCCGTCCTGGGAGAGGTGTTTACGGTCCCGCAGGACGATGTTGGAAACGTCGCCGATGCCAAGGCCGTCCACCAGCACTTCGCCCACCGGCACGGTGCCGGCGATGGAGAGGGTGTCATTGCCCATTTCGATCACCTGGCCGGCGGCGGGGAGCACGATGTTCTGCCGTTCCATGCCCAGGGTTTCGGCCAGTTCTGCATGCTGCCAGAGCATGCGGTATTCGCCGTGGATGGGGATGAAATACTTGGGGCGCACCAGGGTGTGCATCAGTTTGATTTCTTCCTGGCAGGCGTGGCCGGAAACGTGCACTTCGGCCATGGATTCGTAAATCACTTCGGCGCCGCAGCGGTACAGCTGGTTGATGACCCGGGAAACGAATTTTTCGTTGCCGGGGATGGGGGTGGCGGAGATGATCACCTTGTCGCTGGGCTTGATCTGCAGCTTTCTGTGTTCGGAGAAAGCCATGCGGGTAAGGCCGGACATGGGTTCGCCCTGGCTGCCGGTGGTGAGGATGAGCAGTTCGTCATCGGGGTAGCTGTCCAGGTCGTCCAGCTCCACGGTATAGCCGGCGGGGATCACCAATTCGCCCAGCTGCATGGCCACCCGGCTGACGCTCACCATGCTGCGGCCCACGAAGCATACCTTGCGGCCAAAGCGGATGGCGCTGTCGATCACCTGCTGGAGGCGGTGGATGTTTGAGGAGAACATGGCCACGATCACGCGGCCCCGGGCGTTGCGGAACTGGTTGACGAAGGTTTCGCCGATTTTGCGTTCACTCATGGTGTAGCCGGGGCGCTCGATGTTGGTGCTTTCGCACATCAGGCAAAGCACGCCTTTATCGCCCACCGCGGCCAGGGTGGACAAATCCGTCACTTCGCCGTCCACGGGGGTATAGTCGATTTTGAAGTCGCCCGAGTGCACCACCGTGCCGGCAGGGCAGGAAATGGCCAGGGCACAGGCGCCGGAAATGGAGTGGTTCACCTTGATGAATTTCACCGTAAACTGGCCGATTTTTACTTCGTCCCGGGGCTGCACGGCATGATAAGGAATGCCGTTTACCCGATGCTCCCGCAGTTTCAGGTCGATCAGGGCCAGGGTGAGCTTGGTGCCGTAAATAGGGGCGGGCACCTGGGACAATACATAAGGGGTGGCGCCGATATGGTCTTCATGGCCGTGGGTAAACACATAGCCCCGCACCCGGTGCCGGTTGGAAACAAGATAAGTGGTATCGGGGATGACCAGGTCAATACCCAGCATATCCTCCTTGGGGAAGATGGAACCGCAATCGACAATGAGAATATCGTCTTCGTATTCGAAGGCTGTCATATTCTTGCCGATTTCGTCTACGCCGCCCAGTGGGATGATCCGCAATTTGGGTGTGTTTGCCATCGGAATCTCCTTTCAATCTATCACAAAAAAAGCATATAGTGCCCGATCGTATTGATTTGTGTTCATAGTTCAGCCGTTGTATCCAGCCGCCTGAAACAATATTCAACCAATCTTAACTTATTATAGCACATGATCCAAAAAAATACTACCCTTTGATGCAAGGAAATTTATGAAGATTTCAAAACAAATGAAAGAAAAAAAGAGCAATTGTAAATTTGCTGCTTTCCGGCAGGAGTGAACAAGGGAAGGTGGAATAATACCAATACATACTACGAGTAAAGGCGGATGTACAAATGAAGAAAGCAATCTGTATTTTCCTTTGCCTGATGATGATTTTCTGCAGCGGGGCCCTGGCGGAAGAAACCCATGCGCTGGACGAATTTTTCCGTTCGAATTACGGGCGGGTGTCCTTTGTGCTGCCGGGGTATCCCGAAGTGTTCCGGGAAGCGGATTACCTTGAAGAAAACGGCTACCTTGGCTGGCGAAGCAAAGTGCAGCTGGCCGGCTACGGCCCCCTGGACGGGGAATATCAGGTGCACCTGGCGGACATGACGCCGGCCATTGAAAGCATGCAGCGGCTGCGGCCCGGGGAGGAAATGGCCCAGTACCAGATGAACGCGATGATGAACCTGATCATTTTTTACCTGGGCATCCATGACGGCAGCATTGTGGGCGAGCCGGAACTGTGGGGCGATGTGATCGACGGCAGGGATGTGGTCCGTGCATCGTTTGCTTATGCTTACCCCGATGCGGAAGGGGTGGAATACCGGGGCAAGGGGTACATGGACGGCGAAATGCTGGCGGTGATGATGGTGCAGGCAGATGAAAGCAACCTGCGGAATCTGGAGGACATGCACTACATGATGCCCGGGGAAGAAAGGACGGCAAGGCAGGCGGAAACGGTCACGGTGGGCAGGGTGCAGTTTACCTTCCCCGAAGCGCCCCTGAAAACCGAGGATGAAGGGTATTGGCTGTATGAGGCTTTTTCGGATGATTTCGGCTACATGAGCGTGGAGCACATGGAGGCGGATTTTTCCTTCATGCTGGAGGGAGATATGACCATGGACGACCTTCTGCCCATGCTGGCGGAAGCAGCGGCCCGCGGGTATCAGCAGGAGGGCGGCATTGCCGAATATGAATTGAAAAAGCTGGCAGACGGTATGTATGCCTTTGAATGTGTGGAAGAAAACACCCAGTATCCTGCAGGCCACGGGCCGATGGGAGCCCGGGTGCTGGCTGTTTTCAGCGAGGAGGGCGTGTATACCATCCGGGCGGTGGAAACCCAGATGGGGGCGGATGCCTATGCATCCCTGATGATTGTGGATGCAGCGGAAGAAAGTGAATGAAAGGGATGTACTTCCCCTGTCTGCGCATTGTAGGCAGGGGATTTTTGTGCTATAATGAAGTGTACGCCTGAAAGGAGGCTTTTTGATGCTGCTTTTTGATACCCATGCGGATACCCTGTTCCGCCTGTGCTTTCCCTATGGGGAGGGCGGAGAAATGGACGTGACCAAAGAAAAGCTGCTCAAAGGCGGCGTGACCGTGCAGACCATGGCCATGTTTGTGGGCAGGAGCGATTTGAAATCCATCCGCATCGCCTTTGACAAAATGCTGCAGAAGAAAGAAGCGCTGAAGGCCGAAGGGCTCCGCCAGGTGGATGACCTGAAGGAAGCCAAAGAAGGGGAAGCCGCCTTTATGCTCTCCGTGGAGGGGTGCGACCTGCTGGACGGCCATGGTGAAATGCTCTATGACTGGCGCAAGCAGGGGGTGCGCATGGCGGCCCTCACCTGGAACTATGAAAACTGCGTGGCCACCCCGGCAAGCAAAGATGCCACCACCGGCCTGAAGCCCTTTGGCCGGGAAGCGGTGCGGGAAATGCAAAGGCTTGGGATAGCGGTGGACGCATCCCACCTGAATGAAAGGGGCTTTTACGAACTGCTGGAAATGGGCGTGGTGCCCCTGGCCAGCCATTCCTGCTGCCGGAAGCTTTGCGACCATGTGCGCAACCTGACGGATGATCAATTGAAAAACCTGTTTGCTGCCGGCGGGTATGTGGGCGTGAATTTTTACCCGGCCTTCCTGCGCAGGGAGCAGAAGGCCGATCTTCAGGACGTGTGCGACCATGTGATCCACATGCTGGAGATGGGCGGTGAAGGCCACATCGGCTTTGGCAGCGATTTTGACGGCATTGAAATGAAGCCGGAGGGGCTTTCCGGCCCCCAGGATTTTCCGGCCCTTCTGGATGCACTGCGCAAGCGGGGCCTGGACGAAAAGCTGATCCGCGGCATCGCCGGGGAAAACCTTTTGCAATATTACGACAGAATTTGATGGGAGCGATGAAGAGATGATCGGCATCATTGGCGCCATGGACGCGGAAGTGCAGCTGCTGACGGAGCAGATGGAAAACATCCGGGAAGAAACGATCGGCTTTGCCCGTTTTTATGTGGGGAAGCTGTTTGGCAAGGAATGCGCAGTGGGCCGCTGCGGCGTGGGCAAAGTGCATGCCGCCATGTGTGCCCAGAGCATGATCCTGCGCTTTCAGCCGCAGGTGATTGTGAACATCGGCGTGGCCGGGGCTTTGGTGGATGAACTGAAGATCGGCGATATCGTGGTGGCCAAAGCGGCTGTGCAGCACGATATGGACACCACCCCGGTGGGGGACCCGATGGGCCTGATTTCCGGCATCAACATCGTCTATATCCCCACCGATGACGCCGTTACGGAAAAGCTGATACAGGCCGCCGGGAAGCTGGGCTATCAGCCCATGCAGGCCAATGCCGCCACCGGGGACCAGTTTGTGGCTTCCCTGGAAAAGAAATATCAGCTGGCGAAACAGTTTGGTGCGGCCTGCTGCGATATGGAAGGCGGCGCCATTGCCCAGGTGTGCTATGAAATGCAGGTGCCCTTCGGGGAATACCGGGGCATTTCCGACGAAACCCACGACACCGGAAGGGAATACCTGCTGAACATGCAGGATGCGGCGAAAAATTCTGCCCGGCTGATTTGCGAATTTGTGAAAGATTGGGAGATGTGAAAAGATGAACAAATGGGATAAGCGTTTTATGGAAATGGCGCGTCTTGTATCCACCTGGACCAGCTGCTTTTCTCCCGGCCGTGCCATCGGCGCGGTGATCGTGAAGGATAAGCGGGTGATGACCACCGGCTACAACGGTGCCCCTGCCGGCATGAAAACCTGCATGGAAAAGGGCGAATGCCTGCGCCGGAAGCTGGGCATTGAAAGCGGCACCCGGCATGAAGTGTGCTATGCTGCCCATGCGGAAGAGAACGCCATTTTGCAGGCGGCTAAGCTGGGCATCAGCATTGACGGCGCTACCCTCTACTGCACCCACCAGCCCTGCTCCATCTGCGCCAAGATGATCGTCAATGCGGGCATCCGGCGGGTGGTGTACGAACAGGGGTATCCCGATGCCTTCTCCCTGGAAATTTTCGCTGAAACCGGCGTGGAACTGGAAAAATACGTGGAGGAAGAAGCATGAAACGTTTTGTTGCCCTGATGCTGGCGGTGGTGTGCCTGTTTACCACGGCGCCCTTCGTCCTGGCGGATGATACGCCTGCCCCCATTCCCGTGCTGAGCCCGGATGAAATTACCCCCACCCCGGCGGGCATTCATCACTACATGCTTGTCTGCATTGATTCCTGGGGGGCGGATCTGAGAAAATCCGGCAACCATACCGACGGGCTGATCCTGGTGACGGTGGATGAATACGCCGGCCGGGTGATGCTGACCAGCTTTATCCGGGATATGCTCATCCAGCGTCCCGACGGTGACTTTGGCCGCATCAACAACGTGCTGGATTATTTCGGCCGGGAAAACGGCGGCATTGAAGCGCTGATCACCACCATCAATACCCATTTTGACCTGAACATCGAAAAGTACATCGTGGTGGATTTCAAGCAGGTGGAAAACATCATCGACGCCATCGGCGGCGTGGATATTAAGATCACTGCCCGGGAAGCCAATTACCTGCGCAATTATCCCCTGTCCGCTTCGTCCACCACGCCTGCCCTGGCCGGCGGCGGCACCTACCATTTCACCGGCCATGCCGCCGTGATTTATATGCGCATGCGCAAAGTGGCCAACATTGACGGCGAAACCCAGGACGTGGGCCGCACCCGCCGGGCGCGCACCGTGCTCACCACCATTGCCGACGACTTGAAAGATATTTCCTACGACGAGGCCGTGGCGCTTTTGAACGTGATCATGGAAAACACGGTGCTCACCAACATGACCACCAACGACATGATGGACGCGCTGAACCTGGCGTTGACGCTGAAGGGCACGCATGTGGAATCCATCCGCATGCCCATTGACGGCACCTACGAGCCCATGCCCGTTTCCGGCATGGCCACCCAGCAGATTGACTACATCAAAAACCGGGAAGCGCTGCACGAATTCCTGATCGATCCCTTCGTGGTGGTTGTGGATGAGTGATATCCGCGCCGTGATTTTTGATATGGACGGCCTGCTGATGGACAGCGAAGGGCTGGGCATTGCGGGCATCCGCGAAAGCGCCCTTTTGCAGGGGGTGGATCTGCCGGAAAGCATCATCCGCCGCTGTATCGGCATTACGGCGAAAGCGTCCAGTGATTTGTACCATAGCCATTATCCCCGGCTGGATACGGACAGGCTGTTTAAAGATTTTCTTTCCTTCATGCACAGGAAGGCAACGGAAAAGAAAATCCCCCTGAAAAAAGGGGCACAGGAATTGCTGGCTTTCCTTGCGGAAACGGGGATTCCGGCCGCCGTGGCGTCTTCCAGCCGGATGGAAACCATTTGCACCTACCTGGACAGCGTGGAAATAAAGGACTGCTTTCAGCAGCTTATTTCCGCCAGCGGCATGCCCTCCAAGCCGGCGCCGGACGTGTTCCTTCTGGCGGCGGAAAAGCTGGGAACAGCGCCGGAAAAGTGCCTTGTGCTGGAGGATAGCTACAACGGCGTAAAGGCGGGCAGGGCGGCCGGCATGCAGGTGTGCATGGTGCCGGACCTTCTGCCTTATACGGAGGCCGTGGCCCCTTATGTGGACCATGTGCTGCCGGATTTGATTGCAGTGATGGAGCTGATAAAACGATGAATGCTGCCATTGTGTGCGTGGGAAAGCTGCGGGAGAAATACTACGCAGGGGCTGCGGAAGAGTATCTGAAGCGCCTTTCCCGCTACGGAAAAATGGAAATTGTGGAACTGCCCGATTTGCCGGAGCCCCAGAACGCTTCCGATGCGGACAGGCAAAAGATCATGGACAGGGAAGGGGAGAGCATTTTAAAGGCCCTCAGACCCGGCGATCATGTGACGGCCATGTGCATCAATGCCCCGCAGCTGACCAGCGAGCAGCTGGCTGAAAAGCTGCGCCAGGGGGATATGCGGGGCGGCCGGCAGGTGTTTGTGATCGGCGGTTCGCTGGGGCTGGCAAAGGCGGTGCTGCAGCGGGCGGATGATACCCTTTCCATGTCGAAAATGACCTTTCCCCATCAATTGGCCCGGGTGATGCTGCTGGAGCAGCTGTACCGGGGATGCAAGATCAATGCCGGGGAAAAATATCATAAGTAAAGCAAAAGGAGCCATGAAGGCTCCTTTTTTTGTGCGGAAAAAGCAAGAAAAAATCCCCCGGCAAAAGCCGGAGGATGGATTGGTCTGGATCAGCCTTTTACGCCGCCCAGCACCATGCCGGTTACGAAGTAGCGCTGCAGGAAGGGGTAAACCACCAGAATGGGAGCGGCGGATACCACGGTGATGGCGCAGCGGATGGTAACGGGGGTGGTCTGGGTGGTGGTCTTCAGGGCGTCGGCCGTTGCCTGGGCAGCGTTGGCGCTCTGGTTGGTGGTGGCCAGCTTCATCTTCAGCAGGTACTGCAGGGTGTGCAGGTACTTCTTGCCGCCGTTGTACAGCTGGGTGTCGAACCACTGGTTCCAGCTGCCCACAGCCACAAACAGGGCCACAGTGGCCAGCACGGGCATGCACAGGGGGAAGATGATCTGCCAGAAGATGCGGAAATCGTTGGCGCCGTCGATGCGGGCGGATTCCGCCAGCGCTTCGGGCAGGCCGGAGATGTAGGTGCGGATAACGATCATGTTGAAGCAAGAGAACATGGTGGGGATGATGTAAACCCAGAATGTTTTGCTCAGGTTGAGCGTCTTGGAAATCAACAGATACTGGGGAATGAGGCCGGCGTTGACGTACATGGTGAGCACCATGGCCATGGTGATGAACTTCCGCAGCACATACTCTTTCCGGGAAAGGGCAAAGGCCAGCATGGAAGTGAGGACCACGTTGAGGATGGTGGTGATCACGGTACGGGAGACGGAGATGAAGAAGGCCTGGTAGATCATGGGGTCGGTCAGCAGGGCTTCATAGGCTTTCAGGCTGAACACACGGGGCCACAGTTCGATGCCGCCGCGCAGGGCGTCGGTGCCGTCGTTGAAGGAAATGGCCACGGTGTTGATGACGGGATAGAGGGTAACAAACATCAAAACGCAAAGAATGATGGTGTTGACGATGGGGAAGACGATATCCCGCTTCATGCCCTTTTTTCTTTTCAGAGTAGCAGTAGTCACAAGATATCCCTCCTTTAGATCAACGTATCTTCGTCCAGCTTCTTGGCAATGAAGTTGGCGCCAAACAGCAGAACGATGGCAACGATACTCTTAAACATACCGGCGGCGGTAGCGATGCCGTATTCGTTTGCGGAAATACCGTATTTCAGTGCGAAAACGTCAATGGTTCGGGAATAATCCACAACCTGCGAGTTTTCCATCAGGTACTGGATTTCGAAGCCGGCCTCCATCAGGTGGCCGATGTTCATGATCAACAGCACCACAAAGGTTGATTTGATGCCCGGCAGCGTGACGTGCAGGATGCGCTTGAAGCGGCCGGCGCCGTCGATGGATGCTGCTTCGTAGAGGGTGGGGTCGATGGAAGTCATGGTGGAGATATAGATGATGGAGTTCCAGCCAACTTCCTTCCAGATGTTGATGACGCCCACCAGCGGCCAGAACAGCTTTTCTTCGCCCAGCCAGAAGATGGGGTCTTTGATGAGGCCCAGCTTGATCAGCAGGTTATTGATGGTGCCGTTGCTGGCGAAGATGTTCTGCGCCATGCCCACCACGATAACCATGCTCAGGAAGTGGGGGAGGTAGGTAACCGTCTGCACGGTACGCTTGAAAGCACGGGTGCGCACTTCATTGAGCAGCACAGCAAGCAAAATGGAAGCCAGCGTACCGAAGATCAGGTTGATGAAGCTCATGGCCAGGGTGTTGCGGATGGCAAAGAGGAAGTCTTCTCTGGCAAAGAGCCATTTGAAGTTATCCAGCCCCACCCACGGGCTGCCAAAGGGTCCTTTCTTGGGGCTGTACTTTTCGAATGCTGCAATCCATCCCCACAGAGGATAGTAATTGAACAGGAAAACATACAGCAACATAGGCACGGACATGATCATCAGCTGATACTGCCGGCCCATGGTTCTGAAAAACCCTTTTTTCTTAGGCACCTTAATCGGGCTATTTTGTACTGCTCCGGTCATAGTAGTGTACCCCTTTCCGAAAAAACCAAGGGGAGAGAGCGGGCTCTCCCCCCAAGGTGCGAAAGTTTGAGATTACTTGGTAGCCTGTTCAACAAGCTTCAGCACTTCGGCCTGCATGTATTCTTCGTACACGCCGGCGCAAGGAGCGATTTCAGCCTGGAAGGCAGCCCAGTTGGCTTCGAATTCATCTTCGGTAGCGGACATGATGATCGTGGGCAGCCACTTGTCCTGGATAGCGTTGAAGTCGTTGTAGTCCAGCTGGATGGGGGTCTTGTCGATCTGCCAGGCTTCGCCGTAGGGAGCCAGAGTGCAGGGAGCGTTGAAGAAGTCAGCGGGCTTCTGATAGCCATAGGCGGTCAGGAAAGCCTTGTCATAGTCGCTCATGAGGTTGAAGTAGTTTTCGGGCTGGTTGGCGGGATCCCAAGCGTTGCCGTCATCCATGGTGCCCTGCTTCTTGGGAGCGGATTCCCAGATAGCGGCAGCAGTGTTGCGCATTTTCCAGGAAGCATCCTGACGGTTCTTGTACTGTTCTTGGGTCATCAGCATGCGGCCGTTTTCCACATAGTAGTCTTCGCCTTCGACGCCCCACTGGAGCAGCTTCTGCCAGCGGTCAGACAGCAGGTTTTCGAACAGGTTGATCATGCGTTCGGGATATTCGCAGTTCACGGAGATACCGAAGCCGCGGTCCTTGTTGGGCACAGCGCCGTTGAGGTACTGTTCTTCGATCACGCCGAAGCCATAGTGTTCGTCGTACACCAGGGGCAGAGCGCAGAAGGTGTTTTCATACATGCCGGCAGTTTCCAGAGCGCCGGTGGCAGAGCCGAAGTCCCAGGTCTGGTCGAACATGCCCAGGATGGAACCGCTGGACAGGGCAGCGATGTACTGGTCATAGTTCATAACGAAGGTGTCGCGGCTGATGAGGCCCTTGTTGAATTCTTCGTTCAGCTTCTTGTAGTAGGGCTTGGCATATTCCTTGGTGATGAACACTTCGGTTTCCCAGTTGCCGCTGTTGACGTTGATCACAACTTCACCGTCGTTGGGGCGGCCCATCAGGTGCTGCACGGGGTTGATCAGGCAGAAGTGACGCCAGTCTTCGCACAGGATGGCGAAACCGGTGTAGGCAACGCCGTCCTTATTGGTGGGGTTGGCGGCCAGGAAGCGTTCGATCAGGTCGAAGTACTGATCCAGGGTCTTGATCTGGGGATAGTTGTCCCAAGCCAGAACCTGCTTCTGAATGAAGAAGGCGGGGCCGTTGCAGTAGTTCTGGATCTGAGCGTTGTAGTTGATGCCGTAGTTGGGGATGATGAACAGTTCGCCGTCTTCATTCACCAGCTGGGGCAGCAGGTCCTTGATGTGGTTGTAGAGGTTGGGGGTCTTTTCTTCGCTGATGTAGGGCATCAGGTCGATCAGAGCGCCGGCGTTGATGATCTTTTCAGCAGAGTTGCCGCCGTCGAACAGGTCGGGGTAGTCTTCGCCGGAGATCTTGGTGCCCAGAGTTTCGTCCAGGTCGCCAGCCAGGAATTCGATTTCGAACTTGATACCGAATTCGTCTTCGATCATCTTGTAGATCTTGTTGTCGTCGGTGGGCTGATCGCCGGGATCGCCGCGGAACACGGTGACAACGATGGGTTCTTCTTCGGCCATGGCGAAGGGCACCATGGACACGAGCATGGCCAGAGCCAGCAGGGCTGCAAGCAGTTTACGCATGTGAGTCTCTCCTTTTTTAATAATTTGGGAATATCTCTCCCATTTGCTACAATTATAGTCAATTAAATTATGATTTAACAATACAAGGCTGTAATAGAGTATGGACAAAAGTATCCTTTTTCTTTACAATGAGAGGACAAATGGTTACACTATGGGTACATCGTATCATAGAGGAGGTGTACAAAAGATGGGACCTGTGTTTTACGAGGATAATCCCAACGAACAGGCTGATGATGTAATCATTGCGAAAATTTGCGATCATCCTTTCCCGATGCACGTCCATGATGCAGTGGAAATCGTGTGTCCGGTGGCAGGGAACCTGGATATGACCATCGGCGGCGAAAAGATAAGGATTATGCCCGGCGACATTGCCGTGGCGTTCCCCACCGTGCCCCACAGCTACGATTACGTATCGCCGGATGTGGAAGGGGTTACGCTCATTTTTGTCCCCAGTGCCATTCAGGAGTTCCACAACACCTTCCGCACCACCGTGCCCAAAGTGCCTCTCCAGACCAGAAAGCAGCGGGCGCAGGAGCTGAACGGCCTGGTCCGCAAGATGATGAGCATCAAGCCGGAGCAGCTGAAACAGCTCAAATGTGGCTATATCCACCTGTTCCTTTCCTACTTTATTGCGAATCTGCCCCTGCGGCCGGTGAGCAAGCATGTGGAACTGGGGCTTTCCTATCAGGTGTTCCATTATATTTCCCAGCATTTCACCGAACCCCTTTCCCTGGAAAGCACCGCCCATGCCCTGGGCATCAGCCGGATTCATTTGTCCCACATTTTTTCCCAGCAGCTCAAGATCAATTTCCGCCAGTACATCAATACGCTGCGGATTGGCCGGGCCTGCCAGCTGTTGCAGGACCCCACCCATTCCATCAGCGAAATTGCCTATCTGTGCGGCTATGGCAACCCCCGCACCTTCCACCGCGCTTTCCTGGCCCAGTGCAATATGCCCCCCAAACAGTACCGGGCAAGGCTGAACGTGCACAGCGCGCTGGATGATGACGACGACGAATAAGAAATGAGAAAATGCGTGCAGCGAAATGTCCTGCGCGCATTTTTTCTCTTGGACATAAGGATGGACAAATTGATCTTTCCGATTTTTGCGCTGGAAAATGAGAAATGAAGAGCGCAATTTGATAAATGAGACAAAAATGGAGGTTTGAAGCGTTGTTGCCCCTGTTTTTCTGGTGTGTGTTGTTCCTTGTGTTTTGCTTCTGCGGCCTGCCCGCCCTGCGATGGGGGTTCTGCCGCATTTCCTGTGCCCTGCAAATGAAGAAAATCTGCCGGGAAAAGAAAATGACCCTGCATCCCGCACACTTTGCCTGGTTCCTTGGCACAAGGTACGGCAAGAAGTATGACCTGTTTCTGAAAACGCCCCGATGCGTGTACGCGGTGAAGCTGTTTGGCGTGGCACGGCGGCGGACGCAGCTGTTGCTGCTGCCGGAAGGATGCTATTCCTTGCGCCGGTACTTTGGCCTTTCCATGCAGGTGCGCTTTTCCTTCGACTCTAAGCCTGAGCCTTTTCCTTCCTACATCCTCGGCTCCTTCTCCGCGGCGGATGAAAAGCCGGTCCGGAGGGTGCTGCTATTGTGCCCGGCGCCAATGGATATTCTTGATAAGAACAGGGAAGGAGAATCTGGTCTGTTTTGCTGCGGCGATACCTATGCCGGCATGGAAGTGATGACGATGGCGGACTTTGCGGATAGAGTGCAGTGAGCCAGGGGCATTGCCTCTGGACCCAGTACGCGATGCTGCGCGCCTTATCAATAGAAATCGTTCCCGCTCGTAGCTTATTACGGTCATTGCCCCTGGACCCAGTACGCGATGCTGCGCATCTTATCAATAGATATCGTTCCCGCTCGTAGCTTATCACGGGCATGCCCCTGGACCCAGTACGCGATGCAGCGCGCCTTATCAATAGAAATCGTTTCCGTTCGTAGCTTATCACGGGCATTGCCTCTGTACCCAGTACGCGATGCTGCGCGCCTTATCAATAGAAATCGTTCCCGCTCGTAGCTTATCACGGGCATTGCCCCTGTACCCATTCTGCGAAGCAGAAAACTTATATTTCAAACTTATTCTGCATGAAGCTTCAGAGACGGAACGAGCGCCCACGGGCGCTATGGAGACAAAGGAAAAGCCGGGAGAGAAAGCGAACTTTCTCCTCCGGCCTTTTTCTATTGTTTTCACCGGCTGGCGATGTTCCGCCGCTCAGCCCGTGTGCGGCTGTACCGCAGCCAACTCGCAAACATAAAAATCATTCATTTGCGCAAGTGCGTGTGCGTGTTGCGTTGTGTCATCGGGAAGGGGGGTGAGTGAAAAAGGATTGTCATTTCCGGCTTGGGTCAAGGGTCAGTGGCCCTGGTTCTGTTCCCGGGCAGCCACCTGCCGGCTGAAAGAGAGCAGCACCTGCTCGCTGGGCTTTTTGTAGGTGCAGTAGCCGTTGTTTTCCATGGCTTTTTCCGGGGGATAGAGGCGCATGGCGCTCCAGTCCCACCAGCCGTTGCCCCGAACCCATTCATTTTTCAGCAGGCAATGACAGAAGGCGTCAAACCACAGCCGCTGGGCTTCCTGCGAAAGTTCGCCGCCGAAATTCCAGTTGTTGGGCACGTACTGGCTGCCGTTGCGGCTTGGGCAGCCGCATTCCATGAACATGAAAGGCCGCTGGAACTTTTCGGACACGGCTTTGATGCGGTCAAAATGGAAATCCAGCTGGTCGATGGGGTAATAGCCGGAGGAGGAAATAACGTCCAGCTCGTCCCACCAGGTGACGTGATCTTCCTGGAACTTGTCGCAGTTGTAGGTGATGGGGCCGTGGTAATGCTTCCTTGCTTCCCGGATCAGCGCCCGCCATTCATCGGCCCGGTGATCGGTACCCACCATTTCGCAGCCCACACAGAAAAGCTCGGCCTGCACCTTTTCGGAAAGCTTTGCCAGCTCCGTGGTGAAAGCGGTGTAGCTTTGGAACCATTCGGCCCAGGTGGGCTCGGTGGGCACCCAGGTGTCAAAGAAGCGGATGTAAGCCCGCCAATAGCCGTCGCGGCAGTTGACCATGGCCTTGATGATGATCTTCAGGCCCTTTTCCCGGGCATAGGCGCACACCGTTTCCGCATCTTCCATGCTCATCACGTCGTCGGTTTCAAAATCCACTTTGGTGGAAAAAGCGTGGTCCTGCCGGGCGGCCACGGGCAAAAGCAGGGTGTCGCAGCCGGAAGAGAGGATCATTTCATCCAGGGAGTGCTTCCAGGCATCGCTCTTTTTTGTAAAGCCCCGGGGAGAGCCGTGGCCCCAGGTATAGGCGTTCAAATATTCCATCGGTTCCTCCTGTAAAAAGGCGCCCTCCGCATTGGGAAGACGCCTTATGTTTACTTATCTTTTAACCTTGATGGTGACCGCTTCTTCGCCTTCGAAGAGGTCGATCAGCATATCTTCGTTTTCGATATCGGCCACGGAGCTCAAGGTTTCGCCGCAGATGTAATCCTGCCAGCCTTCGGGCAGATTGCCGGAGGAGACGGAAATGGTGATGCGGTCGGTAATTTCGCAGCCCAGCTGCTTGCGGGCATCCTGAATGCGGCGCACGATATCACGGGCCAGGCCTTCCCGGCGCAACTCTTCCGTCACCGTCATGTCCAGGGACACCACCACGCCCTTGTCGCCGGCCACATGCATGCCGGCCTTGGCGGCATAGGTGATCAGCAGCACGTCGCTGTCAAAGGCCTGGTATTCGCCGCCAATATTCAGCAGGGCCTTGTCGCCTTCCACCTTGAACTGGTTGGACTTGATGGCCTTGATGATCATGGGAATCTGGGTGGGGTACTTGGCGCGGATGGCATCGAAGAAGGGAGCGTACTTGACGGTGGCGATCTTTTCCACATCGTCCATCACTTCCAGCTTCTTCACGTTCAATTCTTCCGCGATGATGGCGCTGAAGTCTTCCACCACGGCGTTCTGGGCCTTATCGTTGAGGGCTACCTGCAAAAGGGGCAGCGGCTGACGGTTTTTGATGTTGTTTTTGCTGCGGATGGAGCGGGCCAGGGTGATGATATCCATCACCAGGGAAACCTGGCTGAGCAGCTGTTCGTCCTGATATTCCTGGGCGATCTGGGGCCAATCGGCCAGATGGACGGATTCTTCGCCGGTGAGGATGCGGTAGAGGTGTTCCGCCATGATGGGGGCCACGGGGGCGTACAGGCGGATGGTGTTCACCAGCACGTAATACAGGGTGTCGTAAGCGGCCTGCTTATCGGCATCCATACCGCTGCCCCAGAAACGGCGGCGGGAACGGCGGATGAACCAGTTGGTCAGGCCGTCCACCAGGGAAATGAGAGGTGTTACGAACTGATCCACCTGATAGGCGTCCATGGCAGCGGTGATGGTTTTTTCTGTTTCATAGAGCTTGGCCAGCATCCACTTGTCCAGCTGATTGTCGGACTTGGGCAGCTTCTTCGCATCGCCTTCGTAGCCATCCACGTTGGCATAGGAAATGAAGAAGTTGCAGGCGCTCCACAGCGGCGCGATCAGCTGCTGATAGGCGTCGGCAATGCCGCTTTCGTCAAAGCGAAGGTCGCCCAGCAGCATGGCGTTGCTCTGGTACAGGTACAGGCGGAAAGCGTCGGTACCGAAGCGGTGCATGAGCTCCATGGGGTCGGTATAGTTCTTGGAGGACTTGGAGAACTTTTTGCCGTCCTTGGCAAGCAGGGTGCCGTGGACGATGCAGTTTTTGAAGGCGGGCCGGTCAAACAGGGCCACGGCCATCACGTGCATATAGTAGAACCAGCAGCGGATCTGGCCGGTGTATTCCACAATGAAATCGCAGGGGAAGTGGGTTTCAAACCAATCCTTGTTTTCAAAGGGATAGTGCTTCTGGGCGAAGGTGACGGAGCCGCTTTCGAACCAGCAGTCCAGCACTTCGGGCACACGGCGCATGGTGTGGCCGCATTCGCAGGGGAAGGTGACCAGGTCCATGTACTGGCGGTGCAGGTCGGTCAGGTGGATGCCGCTCTTTTCTTCAATTTCGGCCACGCTGCCCAGCACCACCCGCTTGCCGCAGCATTCACATTCCCAGATGGGGATGGGGGTGGACCAGTAGCGGTTACGGGAAATGTTCCAGTCGCGGGCGTTCTGCAGCCACTGGCCGAAACGGCCGTGCTTGACGGTTTCGGGGATCCAGTTGATCTGTTCGTTGGTTTCGATGAGCCGGTCCTTCAGCATGTCGATGTTGAAATACCAGGCGTCCATGGCCTTGTAGATCAGGGGCCGCTTGCAGCGCCAGCAGTGGGGATAGTTATGTTCAATGGTGCCGTCGGCCACCGCCTTGTTCTGTTCGTACAGGAAGCGGATGATGACGGGGTTCATTTCGATAACGGTCTTTTCCAGGCCTTCTTCGTAGAAATCGGTGATTTCCTGGGTGAAGTGGCCCTTGGCATCCACAGGGTTCACCATGGGAATGCCGTGCTTTTTGCAGGTCCAGTAGTCGTCTTCACCAAAGGCAGGGGCGGTGTGCACAATGCCCACGCCTTCGCTGTCGTCCACATAGTCGGCGGTGACGATGACGAAAGCGCCCTTTTCCTTCATATCGGCAAAGTAGGGGAAGATGGGTTCATAAGTGTTGCCCACCAGATCTGCACCGGAAACTTCCTTCACGATGACGGGCTCGGCGCCGAACACATTCTTGAACTTGCCAAGGATGTTCTTGCAGGCCACATAAATTTCTTCGCCCACGTCCACATAGGCATAGGTCAGCTTTTCACCAACCGCCAGGCACAGGTTGCTGGGCAGGGTCCAGGGGGTGGTGGTCCAGGCCAGGTAGGAAACGGGCTTGCCGTTCACATTGGCTTCGGAAGTGGAGCGGAACTTGCCGATGATCCAGCGGTCCTGCCGGGGACGGGTGGAGTCGCTTTCACGGGTGTCGGAAATGGAAAGGGAAGTTTCGCAATGGGTGCAGTAGGGGGTGACGCGGAAGTCGCGATAAATATACCCCTTGTCATAGCAGGTTTTGAAAGCCCACATGACGCTTTCCATGAAGGAGGGGTTCATGGTCTTATAGGCGTTATCGTAGTCCACCCAGCGGGCCATTTCGGTGACGTATTCGCGCCAGGAATCGTTGTTGGCGGAAACGATCTTATGGCATTCGTCGTTGAAGGCGGCCATGCCCACGTGCATCTGACGGCTCCACTCTTCTCGGGCAGCTTCTTCCTCGGCCTTGTCGATGGCGTTCAGCCACAGGTGGTTGTGGTGGCATTCGCAGCCGTCTTCATGATGGCAGGTGCATTCGTCCGCCGCCTGATGGGAGGTGGATTTTTCGATGACGGATTTGTCTTCGATGCCCAGGGTCTTTTCGGCCAGGTTTTCAATGGGCAGGCCATGGCAGTCCCAGCCCCACACACGGGGAACGGAAGTGCCGCGCATGGTCCAGTACCGGGCGATCATGTCCTTGATGAAGGAAACCAGCACCGTGCCGTGATGGGGCTTACCGGTGGGGAAGGGAGGGCCGTCGTAGAAGACGGTTTCGCCCTTTTTATCTTTCAGGGATTTTTCAAAAATATGGTTTTCCTCCCAGAATTTCAGCACTTCGGGCTGAATCTGGGAAAAATTCGGCTTGCTGTCCAGCTCGTGGAATTTCAAGACAAATACCCCCTAATCGTCATTTGCATACATTGTGCATTATAACACAATACGCCCTTGCATTGCAAGGAAAAAGCCCTTCTTCCCACAAAAAATACAAAATTGACAAAGCGGGCAGGAAAAAAGCCCGGAAACTTGTCAGAAATGATGATTATCAAAGAAAATGCTTGCCTGAACGGAATATTTTGATATAATGGAAACATACAAATACACAAAAGGAGATTTCGTTATGTCTGAAAAAAAGACCAAGCGTATCGTTTCGGCCGCCGATGGCCAGGAAGTGAAGGAAACCACCCGTGCCCGCGTTGTGAAGAAAGCGGCTCCTGTGGGCAATGCCACCGGCCTGCGCATCGGCGCCATCGTTCTGTGGGTGGCTGCCATTGCCTTTGAAGTGCTGGCCATTCTGGTGTTCACCGGCAACATCAACCTCACCTTCCTCCCCGTTACCGCTCAGCTGATCATTGCCCTGGTGCTGGATCTGATCTGCGTGGTGGTCGGCTCCCTGTTGTGGAAGAAGGCCAACCGCATCAAGCCCGCCAGCAAGAAGAACAAGTTCAAGTTCTGGCTGTGGAACAACATGGGCGTGATCGTGGCTGCCTTTGCCTTCATCCCCTTCATCATCATCGCCCTTACCGATAAGAAGGCCGATAAGAAGACCAAGACCATCGCCATCATCGCTGCCGTGATCGCCCTGCTGATCGCCGGTGTGGCCAGCTACGATTTTGATCCCGTTTCCAAGGAAGATCTGGAAGCCGCTACCACCGCCATTGAAGGGGATGTGTACTGGTCTCCCTTCGGCAAGGTGTACCACACCGCCACCGATTGCCAGACCCTCAACATTTCCGAACAGCTGACTGTGGGCTCCGTGGAAGAAGCCGTGGCCGCCAACCGTACCCGTCTGTGCGCCTACTGCGCCAAGCGTGATGCCATTGAAGGCGTTGTGACCGATATGAACGTGGAAGACGTGGTGCTGGAAGAAGGCGAAGAAGTGGCCGCTGAAGGCGACGCAGACGTGACCGAAACCGTGGAAGATGCCGTGGAAACCGTGGAAGATACCGCGGAAGCCGCAGCTGAATAAACCGCATACCAAGAGAGCCGTCCGGTGCAGGAAGCGCCGGGCGGTTTTTTGCTTTGCCGGATGGCGCAGAACGCGTATTTTCGTTGTGCCTGTCTTTACAAACAAAGGGGTTCTTGGTAAAATAAGGGCTGTAAACTAATGAAACGAGGCGAAACCCATGAGCAACATCTGGCATGATATTTCTCCTTCCCGCATCACCAAAGGCGATTTTATTGCTGTCATCGAAATTGAAAAGGGCAGCAAAAAGAAATATGAACTGGACAAGGAAACCGGCCATTTGATTCTGGACCGTATCCTGTACACTTCCACCCATTACCCCGCCAATTACGGCCTCATCCCCCGTACCTATGCCGACGACGGCGACCCCTTGGATGTGCTGCTGCTTTGCAGTGAAGTGATCCAGCCTCTCAGCCTGGTACGCTGCTATCCCATCGGCGTTATTACCATGAAGGATCAGGGACGTCTGGACGAAAAGATCATCGCCATTCCTTTCCACGATCCCACTTACAACACCTACCATGACGTCAGCGAACTGCCTGCCCATATTTTCGATGAAATGAGCCATTTCTTCACCGTCTACAAGAACCTGGAAGGCAAGGAAACGGTGGTGGACGAGCTGGCCGGTGCAGACGCCGCCAAGCAGGTGATCCAGAAATGTCTGGATGCCTACATCGAAAAGTTCTGCCGGTAAGGCTTGAGGACACCTGCGGGGCGTAGCCCCTGCACCCCACCAGGGATTTCATCCCTGGACCCAACTGCGGAAGTAGTTGGCTGGTCGAACAGGCAATTTCCCGCTGCAGCTTGGGAAGAACGTGCGTGGGTTCATACTTTGACCCTTTTTGCGGAAGTAGTTGGCTGATAGCACAAACAATTTCCCGCTGGCGGGAGCGTTCTTTGGGATGCATTTATTCCGCAATGAAACAATGAGTATCCGGCATTTTCCGCCGGATACTCATTTTGTTTATACGTTGGCAATCAGTGTGGTCAGGGATTTTTTCTGGCCTTCGGTGGGTTCCTTCAGCTTGCCGTTCTTCAAAAGTGCTGTGATGCAGTGCAGCAGGAACCATCCGTCCGCGTGGAACACAAACTGCAGCTCATACGCTTTTACCTTTCTGAGGTGCACAGGAACCGATTCCAGCACAGCTTCAGTATAGGGGGCCTTCAGCGCTTCAAACTCAGCCTGATGCTTTATCTTGATTCGTTCGCCGATTGCAAGAAGTTTTTCCTGAATTTCCTTGCTTTCAAGAGCAACAATCTGCCATGCGGACAGAAAGTGTCCGTCGTAATCACCGTTGGTTTTAATGTAACCACGCTCTGCAAGCCATGCATATTCATCCTTTGAAAGACGATCCTCAAATTCTCTTTTGTAGAGGCTCAGGATGCGCCTGGCTTCTTCGGAATATTGGAAACCCTGATGTGCACCCCGGTCAGTCCATTCGCTGTCGATCTGCCAAAGGATGCGCTCACCATTACCATTCCACATGGGACCGCACCAGTTTCTCATATACACATAGTCATCAGAAAGCACCATTCCGTCCGGCACGACGGATGCGTGATAAATATTGTGACCGCCATCCGGACGGATCGTGGCAACCTCTTCAAAAGAGATGCGCTTATCCATTAGCGTCTTGCCGGACCAGGCAGCAATGTATGGAATCAGCGTCCACAGGAGGAAATTCCGGTCCGCCTTGGGAGGTTCAGTCAGGGAGATGGGCCCGTCAGTCTGGCCGCACAGGATGTCCGGGTCATCCAGTATGCCGGAAGCGGTCAGCTCATCATACAGATCGTTGGCAAACAGCGCCGCAGCACGCTTGTACATATCGTTCTGCATGGTAAGCAGCTCTGCGCTGGGCTCGCTGATGATGAAGTTAACAATGTACTTCTCTTTTTGTACCTGTAAAAAGCCGTATTCCTCCAGGAATTCCACTTCTGTTTCCACATATACGGGGGAGACGCCCAGGTCATCAGCGATTTCGTTGATGGTCTTTGCCGTATTCCGCACACAATAACAGATATTCTGTACCAGTGTGGAACGGAAAATTTCATCGGGAGATTTTTTGCCCACGGAACCGTTGATGCCCCAGGAGTGGAACCTGATCGGGTTAAACTTGAGTTCGCTTGCTTTTCTCATCGTATCCATCCCTCGTTTCAATTCTTTCTTCGCTTCAAACAAGTGCCACTTGACAGTGCCCAGAGGAATACCCAGTGCCCGGGCAATATCTGCCTGCCTGCGATTTTCAAAGTAATATGCAATCATGATTCTTCTTTGCAGCCTGGAAAGGTATGCGATTTCCGTCTGGAGACGTTGGATGGCATCTGTATTGTCGTCGGTGTCCGTTTCAGCGTGCGGATCTGCAATCAGCTCCGCAACTGCGTCAATAGAAACACCCGCCATACTTTTCGCAGTATCACGATAATAATTGCTGAGCGTGTTATGGGCAACGGTCCAGATGAACTTTCCCATGTCTGCAACGTCATCCTTGATCAGGAGCGCACGGAACGCTCTTATCGTAATCTCCTGCGACAAATCCTCTGCATCGTGGATGCTTTTACACCGCTTCAGAGCAAAGCCGAATATGGGCTGCAGATATTCGGTTATGGTTTTCTCCACGTCCTGTCTGTTCACTTGCTTGCACCTCATTGAAAGCTTTCACCCATATAGACACGCGAAACTGAAAAGGTTGGTACTTTCTTAGAAAAAAACTGAGTGTGTGTACCGTATCGGTAACCGTCTGACCGACCTATATAAGGATATTGCTATCATCCTATCACGCAGTAAAAAAGCGATACCTTTTCAGGTACCGCTTTTTTGCTTGGGGTTATCCCTTTGCAGAGTCCTTTTTGCTGAAGAGCCTGCCGATCATCACGAAGGATTCGGTGAGCATGGTGGTCAGCTTCTTGCCGAGGCCCATGCCCTTATAGGTATCGAAGGAGGGCTCCATCTTGCCGCCCAGCTTTTTGTTCTCCAGATCCTGCCAGAGGATGGGGATGATGATCACCACGATACCGATGATATCGGTAAGGAGGCTGGGTTCGATCAGCAGCAGGCCGCCGGCCAGGAACAGAAGACGCTGCAGCAGGTGGGCGTGACGGGAGAAATAGCCTTCCAGTGCGGCGGCGATGCCCATCATGCCGAAGACGGAAGTGACGCCGATCTGCAGCACATCGTACCACTGGGCGCCGATGAGCAGCATTTTGTTGTTGAACACAAACAGGTAAGGCACGATGAAGGCGGCAATGGCCAGCTTCACGGCGTTGAGGCCGGTTTTGAAAGGATCGCTCTTGGCGATGGCGCTGCCGGCCATGGCGGCCAGGGCCACAGGAGGCGTGATATCGGCGATGATGCCGAAGTAGAACACGAACATGTGGGCAGCCAGCATTTCGCAGCCCACCACTTTCATCACCGTGCCGGCCATGATGGTGGAGGTGATGAGGTAGTTGGCGGTGGTGGGAACGCCCATGCCCAGAATGATGGAGGCCAGCATGGTGAAGATGAGCGTCAGGTACTGGTTGCCGCCGGCCAGGGCGGTGAGGGAGTTGCCCAGGGTCTGGCCGATGCCGGTGAGGGTGATCATACCCACAATGATGCCGGCCATGCCGCAGGCCACGGCCACGCTGAGCACGTTGCGGGCACCCTTATCCAGGGACGCCACCACGTCCACACCGGTGGAAACCGCGGTATCCAGGATGATCTTGCCGTTGGAAGCGGCTTCCTTGCGGGCCTTGCGGGCTTCGATGGCGCCGGTGATACCGATGACCAGATGGCGGATGATATCACAGATGACGCAGGAAGCGATGCCGACCAGGGCGGCAAAGATGGGGGTGTAGCCCAGGCTGAGGAAGGCCAGGATGACCAGCAGAGGCAGGATCAGGTAGCCGCTGCGCTTGATCAGGGGCAGGAACTTGGGCATATCCGCCTTGTTCATGCCAACCAAACCGTACTTGCGGGCTTCGAACTCGATGATGATGTAGATGCCCACGAAATACAACAGGGCAGGGATCAGGGCGGCCTTGACCACTTCGGTGTAGCTGACGCCCACGGATTCGGCCATCAGGAAGGCAGCCGCGCCCATAACGGGGGGCATGATCTGGCCGCCGGTGGAGGCAGTGGCTTCTACAGCCGCGGCAAATTCCTTGCGGTAGCCCAGCTTCTTCATCATGGGGATGGTGAAGGAGCCGCTGCCCACAGTGTTGGCCACGGAACTGCCGGATACCGTGCCTTCCAGGGCGCTGGCCAGCACCGCCACCTTGGCGGGGCCGCCGCGCTTATGGCCGGCAATGGCATTGGCAAAGTCGATGAAGAAGGTGCCCACTTCGGTGCGTTCCAGGAAAGCGCCGAAGAGCACGAACAGGAAAATGAAGGTGGAGGAGGCGCCAAGGGGCGTACCCATGATGCCTTCGGTGGTGTAGACCAGCTGTTCAATGATGGCCTTTACGCTCTTGCCGCGGTGGGCCAGCAGGCCGGGCATATAGGGTCCAAAGTGAGCATACAGAAGGAAAACAGTAGCTACACACATGATGGGCAGGCCCACCACACGGCGGCAGCATTCAAACAAAAGGACGATCAGAATACCGCCAACAATGTGTTCAATGGGAATCATTATTGTCTTCCCAAATATTGAAACTGGAGTGGGGTTCATTTTACCGATGCGGTTTGCAAGTTCAATATGGTTCAGGGCGCAATAAAGGCACACGCCCATGGCCAGCAGGGAAAGCACGGCATCATAAATGGGCAGCGTGTCCCGGCGGGCTTTTTTGGTGACGGGGTAAATGAGGAATACCAGCATCATCACAAAGCCCAGGTGCAAAGGACGCAGCTGGGTGGCGGGGATGTTGGCGGTAAAGGCAGCGTAGAGCTGCGTGACGGAGAACAGAATGCAGAGCGCAAACACAATCCACTTCAGCGGGCCTTTCAGGTGACGCGTGACGCTTTCACGGTCATACTTTTCCATGATGGCCTGTACTTCATCGTGGGAGGTCTGGAACGCTTCAGCACCTTCCGCGGGGGTGGTGACGATCTTTTCCTCAGACAAAGCGGGTTACCTCCTGGTTCTGTATTGCTGGGCAAAAAAGGAAGGCGGCGCATGGTGCGCCGCCGTTCTTTATGGATGGTTGCGCTTATTCAGCGGGGAGCACGCCCACTTCCTGATAATAGCGCTGTGCGCCGGGATGCAGGGGCAAATCGCCCACGCCCACGAAGGCGGAATCCAGCGTGATTTCAGCAGCCTTGGCATGGGTGAGGATGCCTTCCTGTTCGAAGAGCGCCTTGGTCATGTTGTAAACCAGTTCTTCGTCCAGGTCCTTGGAGCAAACCAGCAGGGCGGTGATGGCCACGCAGTTTACGTCTTCATCCAGTTCATAGGTGTCGGCAGCCAGGGTGAGGTTGGCGTAGGTGGGATGAGCGGCGATGAGGTTATTCACTTCGGTTTCAGACAGGGAGATGAGCTTCACATCCACGGTGCTGCCAAGTTCGGTGATGGCGGCGTTGGGGATGCCGGCGGTGATGAAAGCGGCGTCGATCTGCTTGTTCTTCAGGCCGTCAGCGCTTTCGGAGAAGGAAAGGTACTGAGCGTCGATGTCTTCCAGGGTGAGGCCGGCGGATTCCAGGATGTGGAGGGCGTTGGTGTACACACCGCTGCCGGCGGCGCCGATGGAGATGCGCTTGCCTTTGAAATCTTCAATGGAGTTGATGCCGCTGTCGGCACGGGTGACGATCTGCACATATTCGGCATAGAGGGAGGAGATGACGCAGAAGGTCTGGATCTGTTCGCCTTCAAAGGAGTCGGTGCCGGTGTAGGCGAAGTAGCTCACGTCGTTCTGCACGGTGCCCAGGTCCGCTTCGCCGGCGTTGATTTTACGCAGGTTGGCAGCGGAGCCGCCGGTGGCTTCGGCATTGGCGCGAACGCCGGGGATGGTCTGGTTGAAGAGGTTGGCGATATCGCCGCCCAGGGGATAATAGGTGCCGGTGGTGCCGCCGGTGGCAATGGTGAGGAAGGTGGCGGCGGATGCGGAGGACACAACGCCCAGCAGCATCATAGCGGCCATCAGGATCGCAATAAATTTCTTCATTTTGGTTCCGCCTTTCTGTCAAGTTGAATTGCTTCTATATTACATGTTTTGGTGCAAATATGCAAGCCGAAGACGGGTTTCATACAGAAAAAATACATTGAATGGGGAAAAAAACCCTGTTTTTTGAATGAAATTGCATTTTTTCAGTCAGATTTATGCAAAAAAAGGGAGATGCAAACGCATCTCCTTCTATGGCTTGGTTCAGATGGCCTGGTCAAAGGGGGTGTAGGGCAGGGAAAGGCTGTTTGCCACGTTCCGGTTCACGCACTTGCCGCCGTAGATGTTGATGCCGTTCATGATGCCGGGGTTCTTTTTCGCGGCTTCTTCCAGGCCCAGGTTGGCAATCTGGGTGCCGTAGCGGATGGTGGTGTTGGCCAGGGCCACGGTGGAGGTGTAGGGCACGGCGCCGGGCATATTGCCCACGCAATAGTGCACCACGCCTTCTTCGATGTAGATGGGATCGTCATGGGTGGTTACCCGGCTGGATTCGCAGCAGCCGCCCTGGTCGATGGCGATATCCACGATGACGGCGCCCTTCTTCATCAGCTTCAGGTGTTCACGGCGCACCAGCTTGGGGGTGGCAGCGCCGGGGATGAGCACGGAGCCGATCACCAGGTCCGCTTCGGCAAGGGACTTGCGGATGTTGGCTTCGGTGGAATAGAGGGTGGTGACGGAGGCACCGAAAATGTCTTCCAGATAGGCAAGCCGGTTGGGGTTTACGTCCAGCAGGGTCACCTGGGCGTCAATGCCCACGGCCGCCTTGGCCGCATAGGTGCCGGCGATGCCCCCGCCGATGATGACGATCTTGCCCCTTTCCACGCCGGGCACGCCGCCAAGCAGAATGCCGCGGCCGCCGTAGCTGCTTTCGATGTACTTGGCGCCTTCCTGAATGGACAGACGGCCGGCGATCTGGCTCATGGGGCGCAGGCAGGGCAGGTTGCCCTGTTCGTCGGTGATGGTTTCAAAGGCCACGGCCTTCACCTGCTTTTCCATCAGCGTTTCCGCCAATTCCTTATTGGCGGCCAGGTGCAGGTAGGTGTAGAGGATCTGGCCGGGGCGCAGCATATCCCATTCGCACTTTTCCGGTTCCTTCACCTTTACGATCATATCGGCAATTTCAAACACTTCCCTGGGGGTGGAAAGGATCTTCGCACCGGCGGCTACATATTCTTCGTCGGCAAAGCCGGCCCCTGCACCGGCGCCCGTTTCCACATACACGGTGTGGCCCTGAGCCACATAGGTCATCACGTTATCCGGGGTCAGCCCCACGCGGTATTCGTGGTTTTTCAGTTCCTTGGTGGTTCCGATGATCATAAAGCAATCACTCCTTGCAGGAAAATTAACAGGCATTTCATTTGAAAATTGGAAAAAATACGGTTTATTATAGCAAAAACAGCCCGTTCACGCAAGAATGAACGGGCTGTATACAGTGAAAATACATTTAGCTATATGTGCTTTGATGTGGCAAGGATATTGAGAAATTGTCTATATGGTTTCACTAATCAATTATGCAAGATGTCTTTGAAGAAATCTACTCTAAATTTATTAGTATGTTCCGGTACCATCGCACCATGTGCAAGGTGTTTTTTTGAAAACATATTCTGTTACATTTTTGGCACCATTGCCATTATAGCCAGTGCCATTGCACATGGGACATGTTCTATTTCCGTCATTTCCGTTGTTTGTAAACATAGTTAAAAAGCCAAGAAGTGCTAGAACAATGACTAAAACAAGCCACCATTTTTCTTTGCTTTGATTTTGCTGATTTGAGGAAGGTATTGTAATTGGTTCTGAAACTCGAGCCTGCAAATTTTTTAAGTTTTTTTCTTTGCTTTGATTTTGCTGATTTGAGGAAGGTGTTGTAATTGGTTTTGAAACTCGAGCCTGCAAATTTTTTAAGTTTTCTTTAGCTTTTTCGTTACCCAAACTGATTGCTTTCAGCAATAGCTCCTCTGCTTTGGAGTAATCTTGTTCAACACCTTTTGCATCCATATAGCTAACAGCTAAATTGTTAATGACAACTCCATTGGTACTACCCTGTTCAACTGCCAGCGAATAGTATTGTGCTGCTAGTTCGAGATTTTTCTCTACGTAAATGCCATCTTCGTATAGTATGCCGAGGTTTTCGGCGGCAACAGGACTCCCTAGGATTGAAGCACGTTTATATAGTTCTATAGCCTTGGTTATGTTTTGAGGAACTCCATTACCCTTTTGATACATCATACCTAGATTATTAAGAGCAGTCTTGTCATTGTGGTTCGCTGCTTGCTGATACCAAAAGAGTGCCTTTGTATAGTCTGCAGATATTCCTATTGCTCTTTCATAAAAGACTCCAGCCCAAGTTTGAGAATGAACATTCCCTAATTCTCCGGCTTTTTCATATAGTGTCAAAGCTTTGGTGTAGTTCCCATTTATGCGAAGGTTATCCGCTTCAAAAACCATGGCCTTAATTTCTTCTTTTGAAGGAACTGATGAAATTGCATGCTGAACCTGGTAAGATGTGACAAACTTAGAAAGAGGATAGCCACAATGAATACAAGAAATTGACTTGTCAGATACATTCTTACCGCACTCTGGACAAACAATTAAGACCATTTTATGCCTCCGAAAATATTCGCTTCACTTTTTAGTGTTGTGTTTGCTGCGAATATATCATAGATTCCTGTTTTTGTCAATGTTTGGAAATTTAAAAAGAAATACACGCCAGGAAACTTTCGTCCCTTGACGTGTTGTTTGTTTTATTCTTAGTTCACCTGATCGGAGTTGCCGAAGCCGATCATGGAGTGGAGCACCCGGATATCGGAGCCGGTGCGGTTGATGCGTTTGCCCATGAAGGTGAGGCAGGCGGTGCCGCCGCCGTCCAGGTTCAACGCTTCCACGGCGCCCATTTCCAGCATTTTTTCCGCCAGCCAGTCCAGGTACACGCCCTTGTACTGGCCTTCCACACGGCCGTTCACGGCAAGCAATACATAGTGGTAAGGCTCCACCATGCCAAGGGCCATGCGGGGCTCCCGGTAGTGGTAGTAATCGCCGGAAAGGCGGGGATCCACCTGGCCGTCCCTGACCAGGATGGGGCCGAAGGCAAACACGTTTTCCGCGCCCATATCGATGTATTCCTGGGCGGAATGAGCATCGCTGACGAAGGTTTTCATGCTGCCGTCCTGAAAGACGGCCAGGGTTTCCAGGTTGGGGAAGCGGCCTTTGTTGGCGGCGTAGGTTTTGTCGGAAAAGACCTGGCTGTTCCGGACGATGACGCCCACGGTGGTTTTGCCCCGGGCACGGGTGCCGAAATGGTCATCGGACAGGCCCAGCACGATTTTTTCCTGTTTGGAAAACTGGATGGGGTTTTTGCCGCCGCCGATCTTGCCGGACTGGGTCAGGTTCAGGTAAGTTTTGAGGGGGTTGGAGGGGGTGCAGTAAATATCCCCTTCGAACCACATGTTCTTTTCTTTTTTGTCGTAGAAGCGGCGGATGGTGATGGAAATATCTTTTGAAATGTACACCCACATACCGTCGTCTTCGTTGACGTAGACGTATTCATCCTGCGTGCTGTCCTGGGGCAGGAAGCCCTGCTCGTTCAGCGGGGGCAGATCCGGCGTCAGCTGGGGGCAGATGGG
>JAZNOW010000002.1:0-45463 GCA_045589355.1 Clostridia bacterium | reverse complement strand
GAGTTTACGATTTCTTTTCTCCGGAAATGGTGGGAAAAGCGCCGCAGCACTGCGACAAATGGTACATTTCCTGCGATTATGGGACGGTGAATCCCACCTCCATGGGACTTTGGGGGCGAAACGGGGATACCTGGTACCGGGTGAAGGAGTTTTATTTCAGTTCCCGGGAGCAGATGCGCCAGATGACCGACGAAGAATATGCCCAGGCGCTGCAAAATCTGGCGGGGAACAGGCCCATCACCGCGGTGATCGTGGATCCGTCGGCGGCCAGCTTTCTGGAAGTGCTGCGAAGAAAAGGCTGGCGGGTGCAGAAAGCGGAAAATGATGTGGTATCCGGCATCCGGCTCACGGCGGACTGCCTGAAAAACGGGAAGATCGTGATCTGCGAGGGATGCGCCGACTGTCTGCGGGAGATGGATGAATACGTCTGGGATTTATCCAGCGGGAGTAAGGACCGGGTGAAGAAGGAGCATGACCATGCTATGGATGACATGCGCTACTTCGTATCCACGGTGCTGGGAACCGGAAGCGGCGGCTTTGCTGCCTGCACGGTGGAACGCAAAAAATGAAAGGAGCGAAATCATGAAGCGTAAGAAAAAAGCAGGGGAGATGACGGCGGTATGCCAACTGCGCAGCGGGGATATCCATCCCTTTGGAGCAATGCGCACATTCCGCCCCCTGGGAGGCGGAGAGGAACGGGTTTACCGGGAAATGCGGGAGGCGATCCCGGTGCTGGACGCGGCTGTGGGGAAAATGGTGCGGCTGTGCGGCGGATTTCAGGTAAAATGCCGGAATCCGGAGGCGCAGAAACGGCTGGAGCAGTTTCTGCTTACGGTACCCTGCGGCAGGGGTCAGGTGGGGATGGACAGCTTTTTAAGCGGCTACTTAGACAGTCTGCTGACCTACGGACGGTCTGTGGGTGAGATGGTGGTGGCGGGTGGCAGGCTCCGGGCGGTTTGCTGGGGAGATGTGACCACCCTGGAGATCCAGGAGGGGGACAACTCTCTGGAGACGGTTTTATGGGGCATGGATGAGCACGGGCTGATGCGGCCGCTGCCTTACCAGCATCTGCTGCTGTTTACCACCATGAATCCGGAGCCTGCGCATCCTTACGGCGTCAGCATGTTCCGGGGGATGCCATTTTTGGCGGAAATCCTGATGAAGATCTACAACACCCTGGGCAGCAACTGGGAGCGGGCAGGAAACATCCGCTACAGCGTCATCTGCAAGGGTGGGGAAAACATGGATCCCGCCACCGTTCAGGAGCGGGGCCGGCAGGTGGCTTCGGAATGGGCAAAGGCCATGGAGGACGGAAAGAATGGCACGGTACGGGATTTTGTCGCGGTGGGAGATGTGGAGATCAAGGTTATCGGCGGGGAAGCGCCGATCCTGGATTCGGAGATCCCTGTCCGGCAGATTTTGGAGCAGCTGGTGGCAAAAACCGGGCTGCCGCCGTTTTTGCTGGGACTGAACTGGAGCACCACGGAACGGATGAGCACCCAGCAGGCGGATCTGCTGACCTCAGAACTTTGGGCGCTGCGCAGAAATGTGGAGCCTGCCATGCGGAAGGTTTGCAGGACCTTTTTGGCGCTGGAAGGGCTGGATGACCGGTTCGAGATCCAATGGGATGACATCAGTCTTCAGGACATTACCCAGGAGGCACAGGCGGATCTTTACAAGGCACAGGCAGAAAAATACCGGGCAGAGGCCGGTAAGGAATAAGGAGGCAACAGTATGCAGGTCAGAAAAGCAACGGAGGCGGTGTGCAGCGGCGTACCCTCGGCGGTACAGCTGGACGCCATCAACGCCCAGGCAAAGGCGCAGCTCTGCGCGGAACAGGTGTATGTGTTCTCGCTGCGGCTGTGCGACGATCAGGTGGACCGGGACAATGAACGCTTTGACAGCGGGGCCTTGCCGGAACTGGCAAAGCTGTTTTTGGGAAAGACGGGAATCGTGGATCACAAGTGGAGCAGCGAAAACCAGGTGGCAAGAATCTTTGAGACCCAGGTGGTAAAGGAAAAGGGCGTCAGCTACATCAAAGCCTGGGCATACATTCGCAGAGGAGGCGCCAACGACGAGGTGATTGCGGACATTGAGGCCGGCATCAAAAAGGAAGTCAGCGTAGGCTGCGCCATGGGCAGAGCAATCTGCAGCATTTGCGGCAGCGAGTACGGAACCTGCGGGCATAGGAAAGGGGAAGCCTACGACGGTGAAGCCTGCTGCGCTATTTTGAGCGAGCCTATGGATGCATACGAATTCTCCTTTGTGGCGGTTCCTGCACAGCGGGAGGCTGGGGTACTGAAGGCTCTGGGGGGCGGAAGAAAATGTCTGAAGGAGCTGGCAGAGGAATTCGGCGCACAGGCAGAATACCGTGCGCTTTTCAAACGGGCGCAGCTGGGGGACAGATACCGCAGCGAACTGGAGGACCAGGTGGTAAGGCTGTGTCTGACCCTGGAACTGGGGGCGGAAGAGCCGGTGCTGCGGGGGATTATGAAGAACGCGGCGGCGGAGGATCTTCTGAAGCTGAAGGCGGCGCTGGAGGAACGGATGGCGGAGATTTTTCCGGTACACACCCAGCTGATGCAGCGTCCTGGGCAGAATGAGGTTCTGGAAAACGGATATTTGATCTGAGGTTACGCCGGTATTTCGGCGACCACATAATTACTTAGGAGGAAATGAAAATGGGTTATGATAATCTGAGACTGGAAAAAGGGATGTACCGTCAGGAGGGCATGAGCTTTACCCAGGTGCTGGAATCTCTGGATCCCAGCGAGAATTACCGCGGTACTGCCCTGGAGGGCACCGACGCATTTCAGCGTCAGTTGAAGCGCTTCGGCATCCGGGCAAAAGGCGCGGGCTCCTCTCCCGTGGAGAAGTTCGTCCGCACCATGGACAGCGCGGTGCTGTTCCCTGAATACATCGCAAGAACCGTCCGTCAGGGCATGGAGGAAAATGATATTCTGCCTGCCATCACCGCAACTACCACCGTGATCGATGCCATGGACTACCGCTCCATCTACTCCAATCCCACCGACAGCGACAAGGAACTGCAGGATGTGGAGGAAGGCGCTGTCATTCCCGAGACTGAGGTTAGAACGAAGGAGCATCTGGTGAGCCTTACCAAGCGGGGCAGAATGCTGGTTGCTTCCTACGAGGCGATCCGGTTCCAGAAGCTGGATCTGTTCGGCGTTATGCTGCGCCAGATCGGCGCTCACATCCAGAAGCAGCAGCTGGCCGATGCGGTGAAGGTGCTGATCAACGGCGACGGCAACGACAATGCTGCGGTGCAGTACAGCATCGGCAGCAGCCCCATTTCCGGCACCAAAGGTACCCTTACCTACGATCAGCTGGTGGAATTCTGGGGTCAGTTTGATCCTTATACCATGAATACTCTGCTGTGCTCCACCGCCACCATGACCAAAATGCTGAAGATCGGGGAACTGCAGAATCCCCTTACCGGTCTGAATTTCCAGGGCACCGGCAAGCTGACCACGCCTCTGGGCGCACAGCTTCACAGAACCGGCGCTGTGGCGGACGATGTGATCATCGGTCTGGACAACCGCTATGCTCTGGAACAGGTTCGCGCAGGAGATGTGCTGGTGGAATACGACAAGCTCATCGACCGTCAGCTGGAGCGGGCGGCCATTACCTCCATCTCCGGTTTCGGCAAGATCTGCGATGGCGCAGCCTGCGTCCTGAACGTATGATTCTGAAAGAGCAGGTTTTTGCCCAGGCAGCGCTGCTGGCAGGGGATCTGACGGAGCATCAGACGGATCTTCTCAGAGTGCTGTGTGCGGCATCCACAGCGTCGCTGACGGCGCGGCTGAAGGAAGGGCTGAACCCGGAGGACTGTAAAGCGGATTTCATCGCGGCGGCCAGCCTGTTTGCGCTGGCTGCCCTGAATGCGGCGGAAAACGGCGGAGTGGAAGAATTCAAGGCGGGGGATCTGACGGTGAAAAAGGGCGCGTCCGGCGATGCGGCCTCCCGCTGCCTGCAGAATCAGGCAGAGCTGATGATCTCCCCGTATCTGAAGGACCGGTTTTCTTTCCGGGGGGTATAACATGCGGCGGATGGTGGAGAAGGTTATGAAGCAGTACGGCACGGACATGGTTCTCACCTCCGGTTTGGAAACAAAAACCGTCCGGGGATTCTTCCGGGCGGTGAATTCCAAAAGCTGGCAGAGCATGGAAAGTGAAGCGACGCTGCTGGGTGAAATCTCCCGGGGACAGTACACCTACGTAGGCCCTGTGGCGGTACAGGTGAAGGAGGGGGACACGGTGACCCTGGGGGAGAAGACCTATTTGTTCCGCAGAGTGGAACCGTATTACTACGGCAATCAGCAGGTGTACTGCTGGGGGCTGTGCGTGGAGAAGGGTGTGAATGATACATGGGGATCTCAATCCTAGAGCTGGTGCTGCGCAGGCTGCGTGAAGAGAATTTTCATGCGGATGTGGCCTACCCCGGTCAGAAATTTCCCATGATCACGGAGCCGGTGGCGGCGGTGCATATTGAAAAGGTGGACCGTTCCAGCCTGACGGTGACGGTGGAAGTCAATATCATTTGCCCTGCGGCCATGGGCGGAACCGCCTGTGAAGTGGAAGCGCTGCGGGCGACGGAAGTTCTGCGCTGGGCGGGTGCGGTGTGTATTCAGAACGGCTGTACTTATGACGGCGTGTCTCAGGTGTATGTGGTTTCCGTGTTGGCGACGTTTACCTGCATCACAGAGGCGGATAACTGTGTGCTCGGCCCCGGGTTCAAGGTCTACATCAACGAGATCCGTCAGCCTTACGCGGTTTCGGTTTGGGAAGAGGAAACCCCCGGCATTCAGGCGGAGTACGTTATGGGAGAATCCCACCCGGCAGGGATCAGCGGGGGAAGCTGCCTGTGGAACATTCAGCTGGAGGAGCTGATCCCCGCGGGGTCACCGGAGACAGCGGAGCCCAACGGCGCCTTTAAGCTGAAAATCGTTACGGATGTGAAAACGGAAACCTACTACCACTGCCGCTGGACTTCCATTAAACGGGAGTTCACCCGGGATGGGCTTCGCAGGATCCGCAAAGGCATTTCCATGCTGCGGGAGGAAGACAATGGATAAACTCAGCTACAAAACCTTTGTATGGCCCCACAATCCCCACACCTATAAGGAGGAGTGGATCCGGGAACCGCAATATTACACGGTGGACGGAAAGACCTACTACGAGGGTATGGGAGAGATGAAGCGGATCATCACCGGCAGCGGAACCTTCTTCGGGGAAGATGCCTTTGACCGGTTCAAGGCGCTGTCGGCTCTGTTTGAGGAAAAGGCAGCGGGAAATCTGGAGCATCCCATATGGGGAATCCGGTACTGCTATTTTACCGGGCTGGAGCTGACCCAGGAGCCGAAGGATAACTGCATCAGCTATAAATTTGAATTCACCGGGGCTCTGACCAACGGACAGGTGCCGAAGTGACAGCAAAAAAGAACAGGCGCACCCAGATTGGGTGCGCCTGTTTTATGTTTGGAAATTAGGCCAGGGAGATGGCGGTGATGTGGGGGTTGACGCCCTCATACCAGTACAGGAAGCCCTCGACGTTGACGACATCGCCCACGTTCAGGGAACCCACGGTGGTGTAGACATCGCTGTCTGCGCCGGTCAGGTAGATCTCGACACAGAAGTCATAGCTTGCGCCGTTATAACCCAGGGTGACATAGATGTCGTCACCGGGCTCGCCGTTCTTATACTCGATGGCTTCGACAGTCATGCCCTTGAAGGCAACGAACTCGTTCTGATGGGCGATCAGCTCGTCGGTGCCCAGCAGAGCGGTGACGTCCAGAGCTTCGGCAATCCAGGTGTCGCCATTGACGAACTCGAAGGTGCCGTCCATGACTTCCACTTCGCCTGCCCACTCACCCTTGTAGCCGGTGACGCGGATCTTGGTGCCGGGAACCAGCTTGGCAGCATCTTCCTCGGAGCACTGGAGCTCGTACAGGAAGTAAGCGCCGTCGGGGCTCTGGCAGTAAACGGTGATCTTGTTGTCCCACCAGGACTGATGACCCTGAACGTAAGTCTCGATGACGACTTCGCTGTCCAGAGCGGCAGCGATGTATTCCTCATGGGTCATTGCGCCGGAACCGGCGCAGCCGGCAAAGGCCAGGACCATGCTCAGAACCAGCAGCATTGCAACAAACTTTTTCATTTTCATTCTCCTTTATTCAGTGGAATGTTCGAAAAGAACAACTCCATTATACAACAACATTTTCAGAAATCAATGACTCTCGTGGCTTTTTTGCATTTTTTTCTTTTTCAGGTTCTCTGCGCCAAGATACGCGCCCATGCCCACCCAGCAAAGAGCCAGACAGACCAGCAAAGCCACGGATTCTCCGGGCAGCGCGCCCAGATCACCTCCTGCAGCATCCGACACGATCTGATCCAGACGGTATAGCGAGCGGGTGTCAGCATAGAGAGCGCGGATATAGCCGGCATTGATCTGCTCGCCCCGGCGGACGGACTTATTGACATCCTCGATCAGCTGACCTGCGGCATTGCGCAAAGAGGCAGAGCCGTTGAACACGGGAGTGACGAAGGTATTCTCCGTATTGGCCATCAAAAGCTTGGTAGCAGCGATTTTTACGTCATAATACAGGTCATTGTCTTCGCCGCTGCGGCTTAAATAATCCTGGTATTCCGGGCTTTCCTGAGCCTTGACGGTGACGGGGGCATAACCCTCGGTCTGGGAATAGGCGATCTGCACATCGTTGGTCAGCATATACTGGGCAAACAGCCAGCTGGCCAGCACTTCCTGGGGATCCTCCTTATTGAACACACACATGGAAGGCCCCTGAGAGATCATCTGGGGATTCTCCGGATCATACTGGGGGATGGGCATGACCACAGTTTCAAACTGCACCAGCCTATCCTCCGCAATGTCGATGAGAGGGGCATTGGAACCCATCCAGGTGGCACCGGCGGTGGAGTCCACGGCGAAGATGCACTGACCGGCGTTGAGGAAGTTGGCAGGATAGCCTGTCAGCTTAAAGGTGTTGAATGCGCCGGTTTCAACATGGGAGGCTACGGTGCGCAGAATCTGCTCCGTGGTGTCGTTGAAGATCAGAATTTCCCCGGCGGCGGTGGAATAGTCGGCGTTCTGCTGGCGCAGCATCTGGATCATCATATTGTCGGTGGACTTATAGATGAAGGGGATCAGCACTTTCTGACCGTTGACCAGGTAGTTGCCGCTGCTGTCCCGGGCCAGGGCGGCCTCGGAAACTTCCCAGATAAAGTCCCAGGTCAGGGTCTCCGGCAGCTGGTAGCCCAGCTTTTCCACATAGGTTTTGTTGACATAGCAGCATTCCGTGGAGCGCATGTAGGGAATGGCATAATAATAGCCGCCGAATTTGCACTCTTCCAGGAACTGGGGGATGATTTCTTCCTGGGTGGGAGAATCAAACCGAATCTCGCTGCCGCCCAGGCCGTACTTAGGATCTGCGAACAGATCGTCCAGAGGCACCACGGTGCCTTCACCGGTGAGGTAGGTGGCGATATGGTCGGGGTAGGTGATGCAGACGTTGGGGGTGGTGGAGGTTGCGATGTTGGTGATCACGTCCTGGTAGATGCGGCCGTAATCGGTGTAGAGGCGCAGGTTCACTTTCACGTTGGGGTATGCCTTTTCAAAACCCGCAATGGCGTCTTTGTAAATCTGCACCTGGGTCATGTTGGTATCGTTTTTTGCCCAGAACGTGATCTCGAAATTCCTGGTGGTGTCAAAGGTATCCGGCAGGGCAAAGGCCGTGGCTTCGTTTTTGCCGTGGCAGCCGGTGAGCATCAGGCACAAAAGCACCAGCAGGCACAGGAACAATTGTTTCTTCATCCTTTGGTACCTCCTCTGGAAACGCCGGCCATCACCTTTTTGCGGAAGATGAGGAACAAAACGATCAGCGGCAGGGAAATGACTACCACCGCGGCCATCATGGCGGGGATGTTTTCCCGGCCAAAGCCGTTTTCCCGGATTTCCTGAATGCCGTTGGAAACCAGGAAATACATGGGGTCGTCGGTGATGAGCCGAGGCCAGACATAGCTGTTCCAGCATTCGATGATCTTGAGGATGACGATGGTGACGATGGTGGGCTGGCTGATGGGGATCATCACTTTCAGCAGGTATTTGAAGTCCCCGGTGCCGTCCACCTGAGCGGCTTTGTAGAGCTCTTCCGGAATCTGCTCAAAGTTTTCCTTCAGCAGGTAGATGTAGAAAACGGAAGTGACGGAGGGGAGGATGAGGCCGGCGAAGGAGTTGCGCAGGCCAAGGTTGGTGATGGTCTGGAAATTGGTGATGATCACCAGTTCCGTGGGGATCATCATCAGGGACAAAAACAGGGTGAACAGAAGGTTCTTGCCCTTGAATTCCAGCCGGGCAAAGGCGAAGGCCGAAAGCACAATCACCACCAGCATGATGGCGGTGGTGGCCAGGGTGAAAATGAGGGTGTTGGTAAAGTACCGGGCCAGGGGCACGGCGGTGAAAGCCGTGTGGTAGTTTTCAAAGGTGGGGGAGAGGGTGAAGAAGGCCGGCACATATTCGGCGTTGTAGGCGCCGTAGCTTTTGACGGAGGTGAGCAGCATCCAGTAGAAGGGGAAAAGCACAATGAGGGCCCACAGGGTGAGCAGGAAGTAGGTGACTGTTTTTCCCGTACGGCGCCGGAAAAGGGAGCGGCGCTCTATTTTGGCAAAGTCCGTTTTGTTCTGCATTTCCATTCCCCCTTTCTCAGTGATGCACATGCTTTTTGCTGATGAGCAAATTGATGCAGGTGATGGTGAGCACAATGGCAAACAGGATCAGCGCCGCCGCCGAAGCGAAGGAGGGATAGCCGCCGCTGTTGCCATAGAGCATATCGTACACATAGCCCACGATGGTGTTCATGCCGGCGGCGTTCAGGTCGGTTCCGAAAAGGGCCACGGCATCGCTGTAGGCCTTGAAGGCGCCGATGAAGCCGGTGATCACCAGGTAAAAGATCATGGGGGAGATCATGGGCAGGGTGATCCGGGTGAACATGCGCCACTTGGGGGTGTTGTCCAGCCGGGCCGCCTTGTACAGGTTTTCATCCACCGAGGCCAGGGCGCTGGTGAGGATGAGCACCTTGAAGGGCAGCACCACCCAGATGGTGTAAAAGCACAGAACGAACATTTTCGCCCAGTAGGGGCCGTCGATGAAATCCACGCTCTGGCCGCCCAGCCAGTTGATGAGCAGGTTCACCATGCCCTCGGAGTAGGGTGTTTTTTTGAACAGCACCATGAACACAAGGCCCACGGCCAGGGTGTTGGTCACATAGGGCAGGAAGTAGATGGTCTGGTAGGCATGGCGCAGGGGCTTGATGCTGTTGAGGCCCAGGGATACGAAAAGGGCCAGGAGGGTGGACAGGGGCACCGTGATGATGACCAGAATGAAGGTGTTTTTCAGTGCCTGCAGAAAGTAGGGGTCATGGAGCACATAGCTGTAGTTGAACAGGCCCACGCCGTGGTAGGACTGGGAGGCGGAGTTGTACCCTTCTTCCAGCGAGTAAATGAACACGTCGATGAGGGGATACACCATGAACGCACCCAGGAACAAAATGGCGGGCAAAAGATACAGCCAGGCTTTCAAATTCTTTTTCAGCATGCCGTTTCTCCTTTCGCCATTTACACGCTAAAGGGCAGGTCTTCTTCCGTTTCGGGGTCAAACAGATGCACCTTGGAAGGAAGGAGGGTAAAGCGGACGGTGTCCTTTTCTTCATCCACCATGCTGTCGGTGCGCACGATGGCCCGCAGCACTTCACTGACGGCGGCGTCATGGGTGCACACCACGGAGGTATCCCGGCCCATCACTTCCACCCGCTCCAGCCCCAGGGTGAAGGGGCCGTTGTTGTCCAGCAGGAAGCCTTCCGGACGGATGGCGCAGATCACGTCACGGTCTTCGATGCCGGGAGCGGCAAGCACGTTTTCTTCGCCGATGTACAATTGTTCCTTTTCCACCCGGCCCCGGAACACGTTGATGGAGGGGGTGCCAAGGAAGGTGGCCACGAAGAGGTTGGTGGGATGGTCGTACACTTCCTGGGGCTTGCCGATCTGGTGCACCACGCCGTCCTTCATCACCACGATCTGATCGGAAATGGACATGGCTTCGTCCTGGTCATGGGTGACGAAGATGGTGGTGATCTGCGTGGCCTTCTGGATGCGGCGGATTTCTTCTCTCGTCTGCAGGCGAAGGCGGGCGTCCAGGTTGGACAAAGGTTCGTCCAGCAGCAGCACCCGGGGCATCTTCACCAGCGCCCGGGCAATGGCCACGCGCTGCTGCTGGCCGCCGGAAAGCTCGGAAGGCTTGCGCTCCATCAGGGTGTCGATCTGCACCAGTTTGGCCGCTTCCAGGGCCCGGCGCTTCATTTCGTCCTTGCTCAGCTTTTCTTTGCCCCGCAGGTTCTGCAGGGGGAACATAATGTTCTGCTGCACGGTCAGGTGGGGGTAGAGGGCATAATTCTGGAACACCAGGCCCACGCCCCGGTTTTCCGGAGGCAGGTGGGTCACGTCGTCGTCCCCGAAGAAAATTTTGCCGGAGGTGGGGGTTTCCAGGCCGCTGATCAGGTTCAGCGTGGTGGACTTGCCGCAGCCGGAGGGGCCCAGCAGGCCGATGAGCTTGCCGGAGGGAATTTCAAAATCAAAGTCGTTCACGGCGATCACATATTCGCCGTGCTTTTTATTGCGGTTGGGGAATTTTTTCGTTAGGTTCTCCAGGCGGATCTTCATACGCATTTTCCCTTCTTTTCATCAAGTGAGATTGGGCAAAATTACCTATTATTATTGTAGGGCAAATGCAGGGGAAAGTCAATCGGCGGAAAGCTTTTCGTTGCCTTGGGGGAAAGAAAATGGTATGATGGGTGAGGAGGCGATCGGCATGATATTTTCTCTTTCTCTGAACCCTTGTGTGGACAAAAGCCTGTCCATCGGAAAAATGGACCTGGATAACCCCAACCGGGTCACCCTCTGCCGCAAGGACGTGGGGGGCAAAGGGGTGAACGTAGCCCGGGTGGCCGCCGCCCTTGGGGGGGATGTGCTCCTGATGGGGTTTGATTTTGCAGGCAGCCCGGTGAAAAGCGCCATGGAAAGGGAAAAGGTTCCCTGCCGACTGCTGCTGGTGGAAAGCGAAATGCGGGTGAACCTGAAAATCCGGGAAGAGGAAACCGGCCGCACGGTGGAGATCAACGAAAAAGGCGCTCCCATGGAAGAGAGCGTCCTGGCCGATATGACGAACCTGCTGCTGGCAGCCTGCCGGGAAGGGGATTATGTGACCCTGTCCGGCAGTTTGCCAAACGGTGCGCCGAAAGTTATGTATGCCGTGCTTACAGAGCAGCTGAAAAAAAAGGGCTGCTTTACGGCGGTGGACTGCGACGGGGAGGCGCTGCAGCTGGCCCTGGAAAAGGGCCCTTCCCTCATCAAGCCCAACCTGCCGGAATTCCTGGCCCTGACCGGCACACAGGATGCATCCATCCCCACGCTTTTGAAACAGTGCGATGCTTACCATGAAAAAGGGGTGGGCATGATTTGCCTGTCCATGGGAAAAGAGGGGGCGCTGCTTTCTGCCGGCCATGAAAAATGGTACTGCCCGGCGGCGGATGTGCCGGTGCTGGGCACCCAGGGGGCCGGGGACAGCATGCTGGGCGGGCTGATGTGCGCGCTGGACAAGGGCATGGGCCCCGGGGAAGCGCTGAGGTTTGCATCCGCTGCGGCCAATGCATCGGTGATGCGGCCGGGCACCCTGCTATGCACCCGGGAGGGCACGGAAGCCCTGCTGGAAAAGATGCACCCCGTCAGGCTGTGATTTTTCCTTGCGCCAGCAGCACAAGCGCCGCTCTTTGCAGGGCCTTTTTGCGCAGGCGGTAAATGTGCCGTTCATCCAGGTGCATTTTTTCCGCAATGGCCCAGTAGTGCATGTGATGCAGGTAGCGCATTTCCAGCACCGTCCGCAAATCGTCATCCCCGATGCTGCGGACGGTGTTTTCAATTTCCTTTTCGGTGCGCAGCAGCAGCTGCAGATCGGCCAGGATCTCCTTTTCCCGGCGCTGCATTTCCTGCAGAAGATGCTCCTTTTCCCGGCCGTCGGCGCCCTCTTTTTCCAAATAGGAGCGCAGCATGCGCAGCCTGTCCATCCGGGCGTGGGAAAGCATGAGCCGGTTTTCGATGGATGCGTTGCGGGAAAGGTAGTTTTCCGCCTGCTTCATGCCGGCGTCGGACTGGGCGTAAGCCTGCATCTCCATCATCAGCCGGCCATCCTCCGCTTTTCAAACAGGGCGTCCAGGGGCAGTTCCACCTCCAGGGCGTCCCGCACGGCAAAGGCTTCCTCCAGCGTGAAGGGGCTTTCCCCCCGCAGCTTCCTCCGCAGGGATACATAGGAAATATCCGTTTCCTCCGCCAGCTGGCGCATGTTCCAGCCCCGCATAAACATCTGCACCATCACCTGGGCATAAATACAATGGGTACGCATGGTTCCTTCCTCCTTTTTTAAATGCGAACAAATGTTCTTGTTTTCGTTTGCAGTATAGCAAATCGCGTTGGGTGTGTCAAGGTGGGGCAGGGGAAGAGGAAGAAAAAAAGGGCCATGATGGTACAAATTTGTACCATGAGGTGCGCAGGAAGTCCATCAATCGGGCAGGCAGGGGAAAACGCCCATTTTTTGCCATGGTTTGGTGATGCTTTTTCTGCGTTTTGTGGTATAATAGAAAGGGACGGACAGAACCCATTTTATGAAAAAAAGAGAAAGGAGCATTTCCTTCATGTATTTTGATTCTACCATCCTGTGGGTGATCCCCGGGCTTTTGCTGGGCCTGTGGGCGCAGGCCCGGGTAAAGAGTGCCTATGCCAAATATTCCAAATATACCACCCGCTCCGGCGTGACGGCGGAAAATGCCGTGGCCCAGCTGCTGCGGCAAAACGGGGCCGGGGACGTGGCCATCCAGCCCACCCGGGGCAGCCTGACCGACCATTATGACCCCACGTCCAACACCCTGCGGCTTTCCGAAGGGGTGTACGGCTCTTCCAGCATTGCGGCGCTGGGCATTGCGGCCCATGAGGCGGGCCATGCCCTGCAGAAAGCGGAAAACTACCCCTTCCTGTCCCTGCGGTCCGTCATGGTGCCGGTGGTGAACATCGGCTCCAACCTGGCCTGGCCCATTTTCCTGGCGGGCATCCTGTTTTCCTTTGAGTCTTTGATGTACGTCGGCGTGATCGCTTTTGCGCTGGTGGTGCTGTTTTCCCTGGTGACGCTGCCGGTGGAATTTGACGCCAGCCGCCGGGCGGTGGCGCTGCTCAATGCCGGCGGGTTTTTGACCCAGGAAGAAGAAGCGGGCGTAAAGACGGTGCTGAACGCAGCGGCGCTGACCTATGTGGCTTCCTTTGTATCCGCCCTTTTGCAGCTTCTGCGCCTGCTTTCCATCCTGAACAGGCACCGGGATTGACGGAAAAAGGGGCATTCTACCGTCAGTAGAATGCAAAAGAAAAAAGCGTAGAGGGGTGAAAAGCCCCTTTTTGCTTGCAAAGATGGAAAAAGAATGGTAAAATCATGGAGGTTTGCAGCCGCTAACCCGGCGCAGGCAAAACACTGCAAGGAGTATGTTATGAGCGAATTTGTGATCAGCTGCTGTTCCACGGCCGACCTGAGCGCCGCCCATTTTGAACGGCGGAACATCCACTATATCCCCTTCCATTTCTCCCTGAACGACACCACGTACCCTGACGACCTGGGCCAGTCCATTCCCTTCCCGGAATTTTATAAGGCCATGCAGGAAGGTGCCGAAACCAAGACCAGCCAGGTGAACAAGGAAGAATATGTGGAATATTTCACCCGCTTCCTGGAAGAAGGCAAGGACATCCTGCACATCAGCCTGTCCGGCGGCCTGTCCGGCTCCTGCAGCAGCGCCCACATGGCCCAGATGGAGCTGACCGAAAAGTATCCGGAAAGGAAAATCTATGTGGTGGACAGCCTGGCGGCTTCCTCCGGCTTTGGCCTTCTGATGGATACGCTGTGCGACAAGCGGGACGAAGGCATGAACATTGACCAGCTGTACCACTGGGTGGAAGAAAACAAGCTGAAGATGCACCACTGGTTCTTCTCTTCCGACCTGACCTTCTTCGTCAAGGGCGGCCGTGTATCCAAGGCCAGCGGCTTTTTCGGCACCATGCTGCAGATTTGCCCCCTGCTGAACGTGAGCAACGAAGGCAAATTGATCCCCCGGGAAAAGGTGCGCACCAAGAAAAAGGTGATCTTCCGCATTGTGGAAATGATGGAAAAGTATGCCCGGGACGGCATTGACTATAACGGCAAATGCTACATCAGCCACTCCGCTTGCTATGAGGACGCCCAAAAGGTGGCCGATCTGGTGGAAGGCACCTTCCGCAACCTGGACGGCCATGTGCTGATCAACGATATCGGCACCACCATCGGCAGCCACACCGGCCCCGGCACCGTGGCCCTGTTCTTCTGGGGCGAAGAACGGAAAGACTGATGTTTGCCCGAACCATAAAACAAGACCGCTTCGGCCGATGCCGGGGCGGCTTTTTTCATATTCTGCTCTGTCGTTTCATATGCTGACGGAGGAGGGCGTGGGGATGAAAAAGAGCGTATATTGGCTTTTGCTGGCCGTCCTGTGCCTGTGCGGCTGTACAGGAGGGGAGGGGGTGCAGGCATCTAACGGGCAGACAGAGCGGATCATCTGGGTGGAGCTGGACGGGATGCGGCTTTTTGTGTATGAAAACGGCCGCGAGCTGGCCCGCTTTCCCATTGCCGCCGGCGCCCGGGATACCCCAACGCCCGTGGGCATTTTTCATGTGAACCGCCGTTATGTGACGGAGCTTTCCGGCTTTGGCACCCGGTTCATGGGGCTGAACGTGGCCTTTGGGGATTATGGCATTCACGGTACCAACCGGCCTTCCTCCATCGGCGGGCGGTTCAGCCACGGGTGCATCCGCATGTACATCAAGGATGCGGAAAAGCTGTATGCCATGACGGGCTGGGGCACGAAAGTGGTGATCGACGGCGGGCCCTACGGCGCTTTCGGCCAGGGCATGCGTACCCTGATCCCCGGCAGCCGGGGCAGCGACGTGAAGGAAATGCAGCTGCGGCTGATCAGCCATGGTTTTTTATACGGCTGGCCGGACGGCGTGTTCGGCGAAAACACAAAGAAGGCGGTGGTGGCCGCCCGTGCCCATTTCGGCCTGCCGTCGGGGGATGCGGCAGATGGAGCGCTGCTGAGGAAACTGGGCATTGCGCAGTTTGAATAGGAAGCAATTGAAAACTGTTCAGGGCTGTGGTACAATAAAGAACGGAAAAAAGCATGCAATGAAGCAGAAAGGGGCTGAAACGGATGGGTGAAAAGAAGCCTTATGTGCCCTGCCCCATCGATACCGGCTGTGTGCAGGTGCCTGCGGAAGTGGAAGAACTGGGGGAATACCTGGCCCGGAACGTCCATGAAGTGTGGGCCCGGCAGCGGCTTGGCGAAGGATGGCAATACGGAAAAACGTTGAGCCGGGAAAACAAAATTCATCCCAGCCTTGTGCCTTATGAGGAATTGTCGGAAAGCGAAAAGGATTATGACAGGAACACCTGCATGGAAACGCTGAAGGCGATCCTGGCGCTGGGTTTTGAAATTAAAAAGAAAGAAACGAAGGAGGAAAAATGAAAATGAAAAAGTGTGCTTCTCTTTTGCTGGCGGTTGTGCTGCTGGCAGCCTGCATGCCCTTTGGCATGGCGGAAAACATGTGGGAAATGGAAGCCCGGTCCCTGAACTTCAACAAGTACGGCAACGGCATTGCCCTCCGGCTGGAGGATCAGGATCATTACCGGCTCATCCGCCCCGACGGTACGGTGCTGGTGGACGAAAGCGCCGGCTATATCAGCATGACCAACAGCTATGACCAGCCCTTCTTTGAAGTGGAAGTGGCAAGCGACGACGGCGTGCACGATACCGGACTCATCGACGGCGACGGCAAGGTGCTGGTGCCTGCGGAATATGCGGATATTGAAGTAATAAACGCCAAATGGCAGGCCGGCGTCCGGCTGGTGCCTTCCGCAGCCGAAGAAAAGGACTATACCTTCTCCAACTGGTCCACCGGCGAAAAACTGTTTTTCCGTGTGGATACGGTGGATTTCTTCTTTGAAGGGCAGAAGGCGGGTACCCTGGCCCGGGCGGATTATTCCCAGTCCATGACGGCTTATGGCGACTATATCTGCGTCACCAATACCGCCAGGGAACGTGTTTTCTACAACAGCAAGATGGAAAAATCCCCTTACGAAACGAAGTATTCCGGCGAATATGACAAAGTGTACAGCAAGGGAAAAACCACCTATTTCCACCAGGGCACCGGCCAGCAGGCTTTTACCGCCGGCTGCACGCTGACCGAGGACGAAGTGGAAATGGCTTATGTGTACGAAAACGGCAGCATTCTGGATTTGCAGGGCAATGTGGTGGGCACGGCCAGGGAATACGATACCGTGCGGGATTTCAGCAACGGCTATGCCCTGGTGCGCCATGACAAGCTGTACGGCCTGATGGATGTTTCGGGCAAGGAAGTGATTGCCCTTGGCTATGATGAACTGAGCAACTATGAAGACAACCTGCTGGACTTTGGCTACATCAGCGCCGTGAAGGACGGCAAGTTCGGCTTCCTGGATGCCAACGGCAACGTGACCTGTGAATTCAAGTACGCCAAGGACGTGGTGTCCAACCGCAGCACCTTTGCCACGGTGAAGGACCTGGACGGCTCCATCATCGTGCTTACGGCCGGCGGCGGTGAACTGCCCGAACATTATGCCGATGTGATGGTGCCTTCTTACGACGGCAGCATGGCCTTTGTAGCCGAAAATGCCGATGGGGAATACAGTGTGGTGGATATCTTCGGCAACACCCTGCTGCCCTTCAGCGATGAATGGAACTATGTGAACCTTGGCGTGGACGGCAAGGTGGCCGTGGTGGATATGGGCGGCCGGAAATACCGGGTGTACCAGTTTGACGGCGCTGCCCAGCCCGCTGCCGCTCAGCCCGCTGCCACCCAGGCCCCTGCTGCTTCCGGCGGCCTGCTTTCCGGCCTGGGCCCGGTGGAAGTGAAGGATGATCCGGCACAGGATACCGGCTGGACCTGCGAAAACGGCCATGCCGGCAATACCGCCAATTTCTGCGGCGAATGCGGCGCCAAAAAGCCGGCCGAAGCCCCTGCTGCCTGCGCCGGCTGCGGTTATGAATTCGGCGAAAGCGCCCCCAAGTTCTGTCCCAACTGCGGCCAGGCTGTGGCAAAGTAAAAAACAGCTTTTTTCCCGGTGTTCCCCACGGAACGCCGGGCTTTTTTATTGAAAGAGAAAATCCGCCGGTTCGGGGGAGGCAGACAGCTTTTTTCCCTGCAGATCATAAATGCCGCCCTGCCACGGATCGGCAAAGCAGATGCCGGGGCACCCCTTGCGGATGCGGCCGGGGCACACGCAAAGGGTGCGGCCGGTCAGCCGGGCAGCGTGGGAAAGGTGCAGAAGGCTGCCGTGCACGCCCATCAGCAGCCGTCCGCTATCCAGGGCATACAGGCAAAGCGGGGGCTGGGGGTGGGAAAACACTTCCTCCGTCACGCCCCGCTGGCTGATTAAGTACAAACGGGATGTGATGCTTTCTTCCCCTACGGCGCACAGCACGGCCAGCCCTCTTGGCACAAAGCATACGCCCACGGCAGAGCCGGGCACCCTGTGCCGGCGGAGCAGATGCAAAGAAGTGTCATATACCATGATCTCCCCGGCAGCGCTGCCGGCCACGGCGGCGTATTTGCCGCAGGGGCTGACGCATGCATCTCTTGGATAGCTGCCGGCAGGGGCGGAAAGGCACAGCCTGCCGTCTATCGGGGAAAAGGCACACAGGCAATCGGCCTCCCGGCTCAGGGCGCACAGCTGCCCGCCGAAGGGGAACAGGCATCCGCAATCCGGGGGCAGGGAAAAGGAAAACAGCGTTTCGCCGCGTTCTTTTTCAAGGCACAGGCCCTGCTGCATGCCTGCTGCAAAAATGCAGTTGCCCATGGCGCAAAGGGAAAGGCAGGGCGATGCGCCCAGCGTTTTCCCTGCCCGGAGAAGCCCCGCTTTTCGGTCTGCTGTCCAAAGTTCCATTTTCATCGCCCCCTTCACCACAGTATGCCGGAAGGGGGAAAAGGGTCAATGCCGGCGGCAATGGCTGACTGTGGCCAGGGCAATGCACAAAAGGCCGGGCAGGGCATAGTAAAACAGCCCGGTGAGGGTATACAGCAAAAGCAGCATGGCGCCGTACAGGGCATAGCGCCGGGCTTTTGCCGGCTGAAAAACGGCGTGGGAAATGCTTTTCAGGGGCAGCTTTTTCCGGCGGGTTTTTCCAAGGGCCACCAGCTGGCTGTCGGTGGCGGGAAAGGCGGCGCCAAGGAGGGAAATGAGCCGGTCCTTTTCCACAAAGCACACGGGAGGGGCGCTTTCTGCCTGGGCCCGGCCCTCGTCCGTTACGGAGCAGGGCACACAAAGCAGCACACCCTGGGCCCCTTCCCGGCAGGCTGCCTGCTGGAAGCGCAGCACGTCCCGGGCGGAAAGGGCGTCGGCAAAGGGAAACTGCAGGAAGGAAAGCAGCAGCATTTCCTCCTCCTTTTTGCACAGGATGCCCTCCTTTACCACCCGTTCCAGGCGGAGGTTTTCCTGCTGGGACAGAAGCAGCGCCATTTCAAAATGGGCTTTTTGGGCAGGAAGCAGCAGCATGCTTTCCAGGTGCATTTTGCCGCCGATGGCCCGGCGCAGCTTCTGCTCCCTAAGCAGCAGGCGGCCGGCGTGGGTCTTACGCCGCAAAAGGCAAAACAGCCCGAACAGCGAAAGCCCGGCCAGCAGGCTTTGCAGCCGCAGCCCCCACAAAAGAATGAACCAGCCGCAGCACAGAAAAAGCGAAAGCAACAGAAAGCCTGCGGCATCGGCTTTTTCCCGGAATGCATTTTTCCACAAATATTCCTGCATTTTTTCTGCCCTCCCCTTTTCAGGATGCCCAAAATGCGGTATAATATGGTCAGGAGATGAATGATATTGCAGCGCATCGGGATATTGGGGGGCGCATTTGACCCCATTCATGAAGGGCACCTTCTCTTGGCCCGGCAGGCGATCATAGAAGCCGGGCTGGATGAAGTATTGCTGCTTCCCATGGCGGACCCTGCCCACCGGCAAACCTTTGCCCATGCCGCCCACCGGCTGCATATGTGCCGCCTGGCGCTGGAGGGGGAAGAAAACATCCGCCTGAGCGACGCCGGTTTGCAAAGCGGCGTGAAGTATACGGTGGACACCCTGCGGCTGATAAAAAAGCAATACCCGGCTGCTTCTTTTTCCTTTATCATCGGGGCGGACAAGCTGCCCTCCCTGCCCTATTGGCAGGAGGCGGAAGCGCTGTTTAACCTGTGCGATTTTCTGTGTTTTGCCCGGCCCGGCATCCACACGCAGGAGGCCCTGCAAAAAGCGGAGCAATGCGGCGCCCGGGTGCGGATGCTGCAGGGCGCCCAGGCCCCCTATTCCTCCACCCTGATCCGGGACCGTACCGCACGGTATGAGGATGCGGAAGGGCTGAAGGAAAACGTGCTTTGCTACATGGCGGAAAACGGCCTGTACCGGGAAGATTTGCTGCCCCGCATCCGGCCTTTGATGAACGCCCATCGTTTCCGGCACACCCTGGGGGTGCAGAAGGCGGCGGTGCGGCTGGCCAAAGTGCACCGCCTGCCGGTGCAGAAGGCGGCCCTGGCGGCACTTTTGCACGATATTGCCAAGGGCATGCCCCAGCCGGAGCTGGCCCAGATTGCGGAACATTACCGCCTGGTGGACCCGGAAAGCACGCTTATGATCGGCGCGGTGCTCCATGGCCCGGTGGGAGCATGGCTGGCGAAGCGGGATTTCGGCGTGACGGACGAAGAGGTGCTGGGGGCCATCCGCTGCCACACCACCGGCCGGCCGGGCATGACAAAATTTGAGATGGCGGTGTTCATCGCCGATGCCATCGAAGAAGGGCGGGAAGATTACCCGGGGCTGGACAGGCTGCGTTACCTTTCGGAAAAGTCCCTGCCGGCAGCGGTGCTGTGCTCCATTGAGGGCACAAAGCGCTACATTCAGGCAGCAGACGGCCGGGAGATGGACCCTGCTTCCCTGCGCACGGAGGAATACCTGCGCAGCATACTGACCGATGAAGAAAAACAATGGATGCACGCATCCATGCCATAAATTGAAGGAGGAACCCCTGATGGAACAGACGACCCTTGCCCAAAAGATCGCCCGTATCCTGGACAACAAAAAAGCATTGGATATCACCGTGCTGCATGTGGCGCACCTGACCGTGATCACCGATTATATGGTGATCGCATCCGGCCGCTCCTCCCTGCAGGTGAAATCCCTGGCCGATGATGTGGACGACGCCCTGGCCATGGAGGGCATTCAGCTGCGCTCCAAGGAAGGCAATGCAGAGGGCCGGTGGATTGTGCTGGACTACGGCACGGTGCTGGTGCACCTTTTCCATCCCGAAGACCGGGAATTTTATCATCTGGAAAGGCTGTGGGACGACGGTCAGAACCGCCTGCCCCTGGATTTCCTGGAGGAATAAAAAGCCGGCATGAATATTATGATCTATACGCTCAAGCGTAATTTTGACGTGCAAAAAGCGGAGCGTTTTTTTAAGGAGCGCCGCATTCCCTATCAGCTGGTGGACCTGAAAAAGCATAAGCTGGGGCAGAAGGAAATACAGCTGTTCATCCGCAGGCTGGGGGCCGTGAACCTGGTGGAAAAGAATGCGGAAACCCTGTCCCTGCCCATCGGCCACACCGATGACGTGCAGTACATTACGGAAGAGCTTTTGCTGCACCCCAATTTCATCAGAACCCCCATCGTGCGCAACGGCGAAAAGTGCACCTTAGGGGTGGATGAAAACACCTGGATGCAGTGGATCCAGGCGGGGAAATAAAAGAGAAGAAAAGAGCCGCAGGAGAGCGGAAAAAGCGTTCTCCTGCGGCTGTTTTTTTGTCTTTGGCCGTTCATGTGTGGGAAAGGTAAAAGAAATAGGCTTTGCCGAAAAAGTATTGGGAGGCCAGGCAGTACTGGCGGCGGGTGATGGCAGGGCCGGGGGAGAGGACGGTGAAGGGAACACCGGCTTCTTTGACGTGCACGCCCACTTCGTGGAAGCCGTTGGCTGCGTAAAAGGCCAGGCGGTTGATGCGCTCCTGTGCGTTGGGGGCAGCATCGTCCCTGGGTTCCGCGCAAAGGAAGAAAGGCACATCCCCCATTTCTTCCTTCAGCATTTCCAGCACCCGGCTGCCGTAGCCCTTGCCGCGGAAGGCTTCCTCAATGGCGAAAAAGAGCAGCATCTGCACTTCCTTGGGCCCGGTGACCAGGGCAAGGCCCACGAAGGTATCGCCGTCCATGATGGCGCGGAAAGAAGCCCGGCCCTGCCGCCGGCGCAGGTACAGCAGAAAAACGGGCGGCCGTTCTTCTTTCGGGAAAGCTGCCCGAAACAGGCGGTTCACTTTTTCTTTATGGTTTATTGCGTCTTCGAAATGGAGATTCATGGGCACCTCATTCAGTCAATCACCAGCTGTTCCATGGAAGGGCAGCCGGTCACTTTTTCGCCCCAGGCATTGGCCCAGCGCTCGGTAAAAAAGGAAAAATAGGACAGCTGCTCCTCCCGGCGCTTTTTTCCGCAGCCGGGCAAAAAGCCCCACAGGGTGGAGGGGATGCCGATGACGATCAGATACAAAGGCCCCAGCAAAAGAGACTGGATGGTGTGGCCGTATTCGTGCACCAGCAGCCGGGAAAATGCTTCCTGCAAGGTGAAGCGGTGCTTCAGCCGGGGATAGAAATAGGGCTCTTTTGTGACGAACACAAACAGGCCCAGCGACACGCTGCTTTTCAGTTTCCATTCCGTTACGATGGCGCCGTGGAAAAAAGAATGCTTTTCCCGGATGAACAGAAGAAAATGGAGAAAGCCCAGCAGCGTTTGCAAAAAGCCCCAGGTGCATTGCAGAAGGATGTACAGGATGGTTTTCATTTCAGTCTTCCTTTTATGCTTCGTTTACCAGCTTGCCGGACATGTGTTCCGGGGTCAGGCGAAGGAGCAGGGTGTTCCTGGCAGATTGCGCCAGTTCTTTTTCAATGTAGGCGGTATCGGAGGTGAACTTGTAGCTGAGCTTTTCGCAGATGCTGCGGATGATATCCGGGTCGTCCAGAACGTCCATCCGGCCGAAAACGATGACGCTGTGCACGTTCCACGCCCATTCGTTTTCCCGGCGGAAGCCTTTGTCATACACGCAGAAGGACACCTTGTTATTTTCCTTCAGCGCATCCAGCCGGTGGCCCGTTTTGCCGCAGTGGAAATAGATGCAGCCGTCCCCTTCGTTGTAAAAATGGTTCATGGGCATGCCGTAGGGATAGCCGTTTTCCCCCATCACGCTCAGCACGCCCCGGGTTTCTGTTTTCAGTATTTCTTTGCATTTTTCCAGGCTCAGCGCCTGCTTTTTCCGCAGCATTTCCCGGAACATCTTGTTCCCTCCCGGTTTGTTTTTTGATCCTATTTATTATACGGAAAAAGGGGAGGAAAGGCAAGCGGGCAGGAAATGGGATTGAAACAAACGGGCACAAAAAACCCCTCCGGCAAAACCGGAGGGGAAAGGGGAAAAAATCAGTTATTGAGCCAGTCGGTGGAGCTGTTGTGGATGTACTTGATTTTTTCGGCTTCGGCATACCGGTGGGCACAGGAATCCTGCACCACGGTGAGCACCAGCACACTGTAGGGGCAATCTTCGAAAGTGCCTTCTTCGATGGTGGTGACGCTGGCGGGGATGGTGACGCTGGCCAGGTTTTCGCAGCGGCTGAAGGCGTCGGCCTCGATGGTGGTGACGCCATCGGGGATGACCAGCTTGGTCAGGGCGTCGCATTTGTCAAACGCGTCGCTGCCAATGCTGCGGAGGGAGGAAGGCAGGGTGACGCTGGACAGGCTTTTGCAGCACATGAAGGTGCCGTCTTCCAGGCGGGTTACGCCTTCGGGTACGGTGATGGAGGACAGGGAAAAGCAGAAATAGAAGGCGTGGTCGCCAAGGGTTTTCAGGCCTTTGGGCAGGGTGATATTGTCCAGGTTGTCGCTGCTGTAGAAGGCGTAGCTGCCGATGGATTTCAAGCTTTCGGGGAAGGTGATGGTGCTCAGTTCACTACTGAGAAATGCCCGATCATCGATGGAAACGATGCCGTCGGGCACGGTGTAGTGGGATGCGGTGAGAGCCTCCGGATAGCATACCAGCCGTTTTTCCGTTTTATGGATCAGCGCACCGTCCACAACGGCCAAAGCAGGATGATCGTCGGCAAGGCGGATCTGCGTGAGGGTCTTGCAGTGGTCGAAGGGGTTCTGGCCGATGGTGACGACGGTGGAAGGCAGGGTGATTTCCGTCAGGCCGTAGCAGGCGCGGAAGGCTTCGTTGCCGATGTGGGTGAGGCCTTCGGGCAGCTGGATGGAGGTCATGTTATCGCAGAAGTAGAAGGCTTCATCCCCGATGCTGGCCACACTGGCGGGGACGGTGACGCTGGTCAGCCCTTCACAGCCGGCAAAGGCCCGGTTGCCGATCTCGGTCACGTTGGGGGGGAAGGGGATGGAGGTCATGCTGGTGCAATAGGCAAACATGTCGTCGCCGATGCGGGTCGTTTCATCAGGCAGCTGAATGTCCTTCAGCTTGCTGCAGCCGTAAAAAGCCCGGTCCCCCACCTGGGTAACGGTATCGGGCAGGGTGATGGCGGTCAGGTAATCGCAGTTGTAGAAGGCGCTGTTATCGATGCTGCGGATGCCCTGGGGCACGGCGTAGGAAGTGGCTTCCAGCGTGGGCGGATAGCAGACCAGGCGCTTTTCCGTTTTTTCAAACAGCACGCCGTCGATGATGGCCAGGGTGGGGTGGTTGGCAGAGAAGGTGACCGTTTGCAGGATTTCGCATCGTGCAAAGGGGTTCTGGCCGATGACGGTGACGCTGTCGGGAATGGTGATCACCTGCAGACGGGTGTTGCGGGAAAATGCGCCGTCACCGATGGCCGTCACACGGATACCGTCCAGCTCGGAGGGGATTTCCACTTCGTATTTCTTTTCAAGGAATTCCACAATTTCCGCCGTGCCGTCATCCAGTACCCGGTACGTATAGTCACCACTGGTGCGTTCCACCGGCTGGCTGGCAGGGGCCTTGGCAGCGGTGGAAGAGGTGCTGCCGGCAGAAGCACCGGCGGCTGCCGTGTCGTTTCCGCCGCATCCGGCACAGAAACTGACCATGACCAATAAAAGGGCAAACCAAATAAGCTGCTTTTTCAAGGTGTTCATTCTCCTTTTTTTGTGTGCAGAGTTTCCCTCTGTCGTTGGAAATATTTTAGCATACGGCATGGCAAAATACAAGCGGGGGGAAGGGGAAAGGGCAACGAAAAAGATGGCAGAATTTCGACCGGAGTGCAAGGAACGGGATGCCTGGGAAGGGGTGGAAGGGATTCCTCCGCAGCCTCAATCGGCGCGGCTTCCCCTGCCGGGGTCACCGCTTGTTTCGGCTGACTCGCTCGAGGCGCTATCGCCTGACGGCGATTGCCCCACTGGGGCACCGCTTCTCTCGCTCCCCCACGGCCTTACAGGCCGTGGATGCCAATCCGCACATCCGAATAAGCAAAACCGGGACACCCTGAAGGGCATCCCGGTTTTGTTGGTCGAAGTGGCGGGATTCCTCCGCAGCCTCAATCGGCGCGGCTTCCCCTGCCGGGGTCGCCGCTTGTTTCGGCTGATTCCTTCGCCTTCCTTTCGGCTTTGCCGAACAGCCCACCGGGCTGACGGTCGGCTCAGTCACCCACGGCCTTACAGGCCGCGTGTCCGAATCCACGGGCTAAAACCACAAAAAAAGCACCCACAAGGGGTGCTCTTTTTGTGGTCGAAGTGGCGGGATTCCTCCGCAGCCTCAATCGACGCGGCTTCCCCTGCCGGGGTCGCCGCTTGTTTCGGCTGACTCGCTCGAGGCGCTATCGCCTGTCGGCGATTGCCCCACTGGGGCACCGCTTCTCTCGCTCCCCCACGGCCTTACAGGCCGTGGATGCCAATCCGCACATGCGAATAAACAAAACCGGGACACCCTGAAGGGCATCCCGGTTTTGCTGGTCGAAGTGGTGGGATTCGAACCCACGGCCTTTTGGTCCCGAACCAAACGCGCTACCAAGCTGCGCTACACCTCGACAAAAAAATGGAGCCGATAAAGGGACTCGAACCCTTGACCTGATGATTACGAATCAGCCGCTCTACCATCTGAGCTATATCGGCACGCGGGCATACTGCCAGCGAAAAAGATTATAGCAAAGGAAAAAAGAAAAGTCAATCGTTTTTCGGATGGAATGGAAAATTTGCTTTTTCGGGGTGGGGAAAGGATGAAAAAATCCTTTCTCCGGTGTGCCGGCAAAGGGGAAACGGGAAAGTACAAAAAAATACTGGAAATGTATGCAAAGTGATTGACAGAATATGGGGAAATATAGTAAATTGATAACGATGGGGAAGTATACCCCTTTTTGGTGGTAGAAAAAAGGTTTTTTCGCCGCATTTATACAGAAATTACCATATTTACCATAGAAGGATCAGGAGTGTACAGTATGATGAACCAAAATGCCGGAAAGATGAAGAAAAGAGTATGGCAGGCGATTGTGACGCTGCTTCTGTTGGCATGCATGCTGACGGGGCAGGCGGTGGGTGCCCTGGCCGAAGAAAGGGTGCAGACGGGGACCAATATGCTGGACGGCTCCAAGATCGAAGGCGTGAAGGTGGTGTGGGTCACCAGAGACAGCACGGTGAACAATGAAGGCCAGGCTGTTTCCCAGCAGGAGCTGGACGATACGGACCACCTGTATCTGGCCACCAACGGCCATGGCAATCTGTCCATGGTGTACAAGATCGAAGTGCAGTTTTCCGGCCAGTACGACTATGGCCCCGGGGATATCACCATCACCATCCCGGCCCAGGTGTGGCGCAGCCGTACCTATGAAGAAACCGGCACCGATGGGGAAACGGTGGGCGTTGTGGGCGAAGGCGGGCTGATCGGCAAATTGGAGCTGCCCGTGCCCCAGGCGCCTTCCACCCGGTCGGACTTCAACTGGCAGCTGATCAACGGCAATTATGTATTGACCAATACCCGCACCATCGGCGCTACCTCCAGCGTATCCATCGAAGCTTCCATTTACGGGCTGAACCCGGTGGATATTGTGGACATGAGCGAAAGCCTGCCCATCACGGCCCACTGCGAAGTGGTGACCAACCTGGGCAACACCATCGAACTGACCAGTACCCCCATCACCGCCCAGATCGACACCATTGCGAAGATCACCGGTGTGCACAAGGACGGCGAATTGTTTGAAACGGTGCCTCCGGGGCTGCCTGCCAAACTGCTGCAGCGCCTGCCCGAAGGCACTTCCCCCAGCGATTATCTCTACATTCGCTGGTACAGCTACCATTCCCATGTGAACAACCAGCCCTATTCTCTGGACATTGAAGACACCCTGTTTGATGCCTACCGCATGGTGGACGGGGAGAGGGTGAAGGTGACGGACGGCATTATGCTGGGCTGTTCCAATTATGACGGCATCGTGTACCCCACCACCGATGACGGGCAGATTGACCTGACGGCGGAAATTGTGGACCATACCAAGAGCAGCGGCACCGGCTTCCAGTATGACCGGACGGTGTACGTCTGGTCCGCCTACCGCAAGGATGATTTTTATGTGCCCAAGGCCACCGAACCCCAGGTGGTGTACAATTTCGAAAACAAGATCACCTGGACCCTGACCGAAACGGACAAGGAAACCCAGGAAGACGCCTGGGGCAAGCCGGCCGACGTGCAGAAGGTGACCCGGGCTTCCGATACCGCCATTTTGTCCTATGCCCCCGTGCAGTGGCGGCGCCCCACCGGTGCCTTCAGCGTGGATAAGTGGACGGAGGAAGTGGGCAGCAAGGACTGGCTGTACGGCTATGCCCTGAACAAGCTGGAAAGCGGCGTGGACGTGGATATGGATTTCATCGTGCGCACCACCGGCTACGGCTATCCCTGGACCACGCCCCAGACCAAGGACTTCACCTATCAGGAACTGAATGATTCCGTGGTGAATGCGGAACTGGAAGAAATGGAACTGAGCCAGGACCTGATGGGCACCCTGGGCTGGCAGCAGATCACCGACGATTTCCAGACATTTTTCAACTTTGAAAACACCCCCCTGACGGCGGAGGATTTCCAGTTCAAATCCCTGCGCGTGGCCGCGCCCCATAAGGAACGCTACGATAAAAACAGCGCCGGCAAGTGGAAGTACATTGCCGACAGCTCCCTGCCCAACCCTGACCTGAAGATCGAATTCCAATTGAACGGCAGCGATGAATGGATTCCCGCCGCAACGGCCACCTGGGGCGAAGGCGGCCTGGGCAGCCTTGCCTTTGTGGATGTGAACGAAGGGGCCGGCGTGTCCACCTCCGGTGCTTCCGTTCTTTTCCCGGATAACGTGACGGACATCCGCCATTCCTTCATCAGCAACGTGTTTGCCGGCCAAAAGGCGGAGAAATGCGATATTGCCATGATCCGCTGGGATGTGTACCCCACCATCACCATGAAGGCCTCCCCCCGGGTGCAGGGCATTGTGGCCCAGCTTTTTGAAAACACCGACGCCCCCTCCACCAAATTCAAAAACGATGTGGTGATGGACGTGTACGGCTGGGTGGATTTTGACGCCGATCCCGGCCGGCTGGTACTGAACAACGACTTTGACTATTCCCGCGCCACCTTTGCCGGTGCCAGCTACGGCGTGCACCTGTCCAAGAGCGTGTCCTTTAACCCTGCTTCCAAGGAAAACGGCGGCGACAACGACGTGGAAAACCAGTGGGCCATCCTGCATTACACTGCCGTTGCCACGGAACAGAGCAACCTGCGGGAACGGGCCGAATACGACGAAGCGGTGGCCGAAGGGGTGATCCCTGCCGAAACCAGCGGCATCTGGTATGATTTGCTGCCCGAAGGCGTGGTGCCCCTGCTGGAGACGGTCAGGCTGCGCAGCGATGACCAGATCACCAACATGTACACCGTGCAGGATTACAACGGCACCGGCCGCATCCTGCTGGTGGTGGAAGCGGAGCTGACCCCAAAACCCCATTATGTGAACAATGCCGGCTATGCCGACAGCCCTGCCTTGTCCTTTGACGCCGTGTACAGCTGGGAAAATGCCAATGAGCTGGGTTCCCGGGTGATCAACTATGTGGCGTTCGAATCCACGGTGGATAATCTGCGCCACAACATGCTGGGCACCCAGGATGGCAAGAAGGGCGAAAACGATACGCCCATTTCCGGTAACAACAATACCACCCCCTCCATGCCCGAAGACATTGCCCGGGCCATGACCGACCTGGACCCCAACACCGATGAGGGCCGCTTTGTGTATGGCCGGGCGGATGTGAACGTGGCCCGGCTGAACTATGCCGTGTCCGGCCTGGAAAAGCGGGTGAAGAATGATCTGGTGGGCATCTGGACCCAGGGCCTTTCCGGCCAGGAGCAGGTGACGGTGTACGAAGGGCACAACTATACCTACCGGCTGAACGTGTCTTCTTCCGCCAATACCTATACCGCCAACATCATCATTTACGATACCCTGGAAAACTACATCATTCCCGACCCGGACGACGAAGAACAGTACGACGTGACCAAAGCGGAAGACTTTGCCCATACCCAGGAAAGGGCGGATTGGGAAGGCGACTGGCAGGGCAAAGGCCAGTGGCGCGGTACCCTTACCAGCGTGGACCTGGGCGAGTTCATCAAAAAGGGCGTGGCCCCCAGGCTGTATTATGCCACCTTGCCCGGCCTGCAGTTTTCCGATACCGACGCCGATGATACCGACGACAACTTCCAGGACGATACCGGCCTGTTTAATTCCGGCAATTATGACCTGGAAAACGAAGTGTGGACCCTGGCCCAGCTGGATGAAAACGGTGTGTGGCAGGTGCCCGATGGGGTGCAGGTGACCGCTGTGGCGCTGGATGCGACCCGGGCGGCGGAGGGCAATCCCTTCATTCTGCAGCCCGAAAATGAGATGACGGCTTACCTGCACATGCGTGCGCCCGATGACGAAAGCGACGAAGATGTGTGGAACGCCAAGGGCGCCTATGCCCGTGTGACGGATGACAACGGCGAATATGTGCTGGATGAAAACGGCCGCCAGATGATCGACTGGGATGCCGCCATGGACCCGGCCAACAACATGTACGCCTACAACAACACCCGCATGAAGTGCACCCAGTCCCTGAGCAACATCGTCACCACTGACTTCCGCATGATCCGTAACGACTATACCCGTGTGGGCATTGTGCCGGAAATTGTGACGGTGACCAAGGTGTGGGAAGACCAGGACAACCACGACAACATCCGGCCCCAGTCGGTTGAAGTGAAGCTGATGCGCCGCCTGGCCGGTGTGGCCGGGGAAGCGCAGCCGGTGCCGGATGCCCAGGGCCAGCCCCTGACGGCCGTGCTGTCCGAAGAAAACAACTGGCAGCACACCTTCCTGCAGGTGGATATTGTCAACGAATACGGCATGCCCTACCTGTACAGCTTTGTGGAAACCCCGGTGGAAGGCTATACCAGCAGGACGGAGTTTGTGGATGCCAACCACTACACCGTGCGCAACACCCACCCCAACGAGCAGGTGGATATTTCCGGCCGCAAGGAATGGGACGATAACGACAATGCGCTGGAACTGCGCCCGGATAAGATCACCGTCAACCTCCTGCGGGACGGCGAAAAGATCGACAGCCGGGTGGTGAAGCCGGACAGCAAGGGCAACTGGGCTTATTCCTTCGGCAAGCGGGATAAGTATGCCGCCGGCGGACGGGAATATGTGTACACACTGGAAGAAAACTATGTGCCCAAGTACCTGCCCGAAAGCGAAAACTATACGCTGCTGGAAAACGCCTATATTCCCTACGGCGATCTGGAAGTGAGCAAAACCCTTGTGAACGCCACGGAAGCGGCGGCGGAAAACGAGTTTACCTTCACCCTGGTGCTTCTGGCGGAACAGACGGATGCGACTGCGTCCACCGTGCCGCTGATGGAGGAATATCCCTACACCATTCTGGAAGAAAGGGACGGCCAGTGGCAGGAAATTGCTTCCGGCAAGATTTCTTCCGGCCAGAACTTCACCCTCCGCGGCGGCCAGAAGCTGCGGGTGGAGGGCCTGCCTTCCGAATCCACCTATGCGGTGACGGAAGAAGAATTGCCCGGCTTTACCTGTGAAGCGGAAAACGATGAAGGCACCATCCGTGCCGGCAAGACCGCACAGGCTTCCTTTACCAATACCTACGCCTCTTCCGGCACGCTGCAGCTTTCCGCCGGCAAGGGCATGACCGGCCACGCTATCCGCAAGAACCAGTTCCGGTTTGAAGTTGTGGATATGAACGAAGGCAGCGCCACCTATGGCCAGGTGATCCGTACGGCGGCGGTGAACGCTCCGGAAAACACCGAGGGCGGCGTGGGCGAAGAAATTCTCTCCGAAGCAGACCTGTTCTTTGGCCAGATCCAGTACAGCACGGCGGATGACGGGAAAGTGTTCCACTACGAAGTGCGGGAAAAGGACGGCGGAAAGAGCGGCTATACCTACGACGACACGGTGTACACCGTGGACGTGACGGTGAATGACAACGGCGACGGCACCATGACCGTAACGCCTGTGTTTACCAACTGCAAAACCGGCCGGCCGGCGGACAGCCTTGCCTTTGAAAACCGGTACGAAGCCCAGGGCGAAGTGACCTTCAAGGCCTGGAAAACGCTGGAGGCAAGGAATCTGGAAGAAGGCGAATTCACCTTCCAGCTGTTCCAGTACGACGCCGAAGGCAACACCCTTGGCGAACTGATCGGCGAAGTGAAAAACGACGCCGACGGCAACGTGGTGTTCCCCTCCCTTTCCTTTGACCAGGATGACGTCAGCCTGGACGATGCTTCCCCTGCCACCTATACCTACCTTATTCAGGAAAAGCGGGGAACGGATAAAACCGTGGTCTATTCCGACCAGGCGTTTATCATCACCCTGAAAGTGTATGATAACGGCGACGGTACGCTGAGCTTTGTGCAGGACCAGCAGCTGGGCGTGCGCAACTTCATCACCTGCCCGGATTGCATCGATATGGAAGTGACCGATTACCCCGAAGTGGTGGGCAAAGGCGTTCCTTACCTGTATTTTGACGACGAGCTTACATCTGCTGCCAGCACCTCCTGTGATTTCTGCCCCGTTTGCAAGGGGATGGCCTATGTGGGCGGCGCGCTTTGCACCGACTGCAAGGGCTCCGGCCTGAAGCTGGGCGGCATTCTCTATTATGCCAATTCCCAGACACCGGACTGGTATTATACCTTCACCCGCTATGTGCAGCCCGATCCCAACGCGCGCGGATGGGTTGTGGGGGTGAACAGCCAAAGGCCGAAAGATCATACCTATAATATGATGACCTGCCTGGAAGTGCTGAGCCAGTATTACACCAAGTGCTCCACCTGCGACAATGCCAAGGAAATTGAAGGCAATATGACGGTAACCGGCGAAACGGTGGTACCTGTGTTTGAAAACACCCTCAAGCCCGGCGACCTGAGCGTTACCAAGACGGTGCAGGGCAGCGGCAGTTCCAATGTCGATCAGGAATTCACCTTCCATGTAAAATTGTCCGGTGAAGTGGAAAATGATTACGAATTCACGGTATCCGGCCCTGCAGCTACGCCTGCACCTGAAAGGGTGGCTTATGTAAACACCGCCAACCAGAAACATTTCACCGAAGAACAACTGCAGGGCCAGGCTTACGGTGTTGTGAACCTGGATGAAAATCATGAGGATTATGGCAAGCTGATTTTCTTCCGCTCCGATCCCGAAAACCCGGTAGACCCCTTTGGTAATGCAATTGATCTGACGCAGGGAGATGGGTATCGCTATAAGGATGAAGAAAAGAAAGTGATCCACTACCTGCTGGATGAAGGCGCCAATGTGGTGACAAACGGTTATGCCACCCGCAGACCGTGGAATCAGGATTCCAGAGCAATTACTTCCATTTATGTCAGAGATCCTATTAGGCCCTTGGATGGGAACAACTTCTTCCGGTATATGTATTATGCTGAGAGTATGGATCTTCGCAACATGGATACCAGCGGCATGACGAATATGGAAATGATGTTTGCTGAATGCGGTGGTATTTACAGCCTTGATTTGTCCAGTTTTGACACCAGTAACGTAAGGGACATGTCCTGGATGTTCTATCGTTGTTATGATCTGGATAATCCTAATCTCAGCAGCTTTGATACCACCAGTGTAACGGACATGAGCTACATGTTCTATTGGTATCAACATGGTGACAAATTGGATTTGTCCAGCTTTGATACCAGAAATGTGACAACCATGTACTCCATGTTTGAGCAATGCCAGAATCTGAGATATCTGGACATCAGCAACTTTAACACCGGTAAAGTCACTACAATGGGTAGCATGTTCTATCGTGCACATGATTTGGTGGAATTGGACCTGAGTCATTTTGATACCAGCAGTTTGACCAGTGTTTTCTATATGTTTGCTTACAATTGGGATTTGAAAGTGTTGGATATCAGTAGCTTTACGCAATTTGGCGGTATGTTTGCTCCTGGTACAAGCATTGATAACATTCAGACAATTACGATCAATGACAATACCAGACTCACTTCTTATCCTGTTTATTCCGGAAACTGGATCAATGTGGAAGATGACACCGAGCTGACCGGAAGCGAGTTGTTTACGCCTGGCGGCAATGGCGGTACCTGGGTAAGGAGCCTGAATTGCTACAAGCTGGTGTTTGATCCCGGCGAAGGGGCAGGAACCATGAAACCCATGCGTGTTCAGGTGGGCAAGGGCTGTACCATTACCCCCACCTTCTACCGCTATGGCTATGACTTGACCGGCTTTGTGGATGATAACGGCACGGTGTACCCCTATGAAAACGGTTCGGTGGTTATTCCTGACAATAACGGTTATCAGCTGAACCAGCAGGTAACGCTGACGGCCCAGTGGCAAAAGCGGGATACCGGCGTTACTGTGACCGATGACTGCTTTACCTTCACCCTGAAGCGTAATGAAACCGCCACCTTCCGGAACCTGCCTGCCGGTACGGCCTATGAAGTGTGGGAAGAGACGCCGGAAGGCTGGGTGCTGGTGAAGGCGGAAAACGATGCCGGCACCATTGAACCCCTGCAGGAAAGCGAAGCGAAGTTTACCAACCGGTATGCGCCCAACGAAGCACAGGCCATTCTGCGTGCTTCCAAGCGGCTGGACGGCAAAGTGCCCAAGGACGGCGTGTACCTGTTCACCCTCAGCGGTGAGGGCATGGAAACCCAGGAAAAATCCTCCGTCAGCGGTGCGGTGGTGTTTGATCCCATCCCTTATACCACCCCCGGCCAGTATACCTACACTCTTTCCGAAAAGGCGGGCACGGACGATACCATCGAATACGACAGCCGCAGCTATACCGCGGAAGTGACGGTGACGGACAATGCCAAGGGTGTACTGAGCGCAAGCGTTGTGTACAGGGACGACCAGGGCAATGAACTGGAAGGCGCGCCTGCCTTCCTGAACCGGACCAAGCCCGGCAGCCTGCTGCTGAAAAAGACGGTGCACAATGCCACCGATGCCTCCCGGAACCAGGCGTTCACCGTGCATGTTTCCTTCACCCGTCAGGGCACGCCCTGGAGCGGTGTGCTGCTCAAAGACGGCGTGGAAACCAATGTGGAAAACGGCGTGCTGGAAGTGACGATCCAGGGCGGGGAAGAGGTGCTGCTCAGCGAAATTCCCGCCGGCCTTGCCTATACCGCCAAGGAACAGGGCACCCTGCCCGGCTGGACCATGGACGGCACGGTGAAGGAAGGCGTGATCCCGGCCAACGATCAGGTGGAAGCGGAATTTGAAAACAGCTACACCCTGGCCGGCCCCGCGGTGATTGAAGTGAACAAGGCGCTGGTGGGCCGCAGCCTGAAAGCGGACGAGTTTGCCTTTGTGCTGTACGACGAACAGGGGAACCCTGTTTCCACGGCGTTCAGCGGCGCCGACGGCAAAGTGGTGTTCGACGAAATCACCTACACCGAAGAAGGCGAATGGCATTACACCGTCCGGGAAGTGGCCGGCGATGACGAAAGCATCCGTTACAGCGAAGAGGAGCTTCAGGTGACGGTGGCCATGGAAGATGCGGAAGGCGAAGGCCGCCTGACGGCAACCATCACCTACGGCGAAACCGGCGATACCATCACCAACGAAGTGAAGACGGGCAAACTGCGGATCAGCAAAGAAGTGATCAGCGCAAACGAAGCCCATCAGCAGAAACAGTTTACCTTTACCCTGTCCCTGACGGACGCCCTGGGCCAGCCCCTGAACGGCGAATATGCCCTGGACAGCGGCGATGTGCTTTCCGTGCGCAACGGCAGCGGCACCCTGCAATTGCAGGGCGGCGAAACGGTGGAAATTGACGGCCTGCCCCATGGCGCCAATTACACCGTGACGGAAGCGGCGGAAGGCGGCTTCACCCATACCAAGCGGAACGCCTCCCATGTGATCGATGCGGATGCACCGGCCCATGCGGAATTTGTGAATACCTACGCGGCCTATGGGGAATACGCCTTTGACGGCAGCAAGACGCTTGTGGGCGCCGAAATGGAAGAAGGCCAGTTCCGTTTTGAACTGAAGGATGAAGAAGGGTACACCCTGGAAACGGTGGCCAACGAAGCGGACGGCAGTTTCGCCTTCTCACCCATCGCGTTTACCGAACAGGACGTGGGCGAAAAGGTGTTCACCCTCTCTGAAGTGAACGGCGGCGTGAACGGCTATACCTATGACGATACCCAGTACCGGGTGACGCTGGAAATTGCCGATAACGGAGACGGCACCCTCACCATCACCGCCAATGATCTGCCCGAAAACGGCATTGCCTTTGAAAACACCTACAGCGAAGAAACCTCTGTGCGGGCCGTCAAGCGCTGGGTGGGGGACGAAGCCTGCCCCGAAAACCGCTGCGATGTGACGCTCATCCTGTATGCACAGGCCGGACAGAACGAACGGGTGAAGATGGACGAAAAGCAGATCCCTGCCGATGCACAGGCAGAGGAGATGCAGGTGGTTTGGGAGAACCTGCCCCTGTTTACCATCCAGGACGGCCGCCGGACGGATATCCTCTATTCTCTGGAAGAAAAGATGGAAGTGCCGGCTGGCAAGCCTGTTCTGTACAAGAGCATCATTTCCGGCGATGCGGAAAACGGCTTTGAAGTGATCAACCGCTATGCCTGCGCCGAAGTGGTGCTGGAAGCGGAAAAGACGCTCACCGGCGGCACCCTGAAAGAAAACATGTTCCTCTTTGAAGTGAAGGATGAAAACGGTGTGGTGGTCAATGCCGCAAACGATGCAGACGGCAAGATCACCTTCCCGGCCATCCGCTACTACATGACGGATATGGAAGACGCTCCGGCGCTGGAAGACGGCACCCTTGAAAAGGTGTTCACCTATCAGGTGACGGAAGCGAACGGCGGCGTGAACGGCTACATTTACGACGAAACGGCATACACGGTGCAGGTGACGGTGACCCTGAAGCGCTCCGGCGAAATGAGCGCCGTGGCGGCTGTGGATGCGGAAAAGATGACGTTTGAAAACGTCGTGGAAACCATCCCCTTCTCCGTCACCAAGCAATGGCAGGGCGGCGAAGGCGGCCTGATCAGCCTGACCCTCTACGCCAACGGCGAAAAGATGGAGCCGCAGCCGGAATACACCGAAGAAAACGGCGTGTATACCTATACCGGCCTGCGCAAGTACACCGAAGAAGGAAAGGCCATCGTCTATTCCGCCAAGGAAAAATATGTGGATGGGTTCATGACCATCTACAAGAACGTGGCCCCCTACACCCAGGAAACGGATATGATCTACAACGGCGGCACCATCATCAACCGCGCTGTGACCACCTTCCGTGTCCAGAAGGTGTGGGAAGGCCTGGCAGAAGGGGAAGCGGCGCCCGAAATTACGCTGGTGCTGTATTGCAACGGCGAAGTGATGGACAAGAAAACGCCTGCCCCCGATAAGGACGGCTGGTACATCTACCACAACCTGCCCCTCATCTACAAGGGTGAAACGGCGGTGTATACCGTGACGGAAGTGCCCATGGACGGCTTCACCGTCAGCTACGGCGAAGCAGCCGAAGGGGAAGAAGAGCCCACCTTCGCAGAAGACTGGGGCACCATCGTCAACCGCAAGATCCCCAGGACAGGCGATGATACCGCCATCGGCCTGTGGACGGCGCTGACGGCTGCGGCCGGTTGTCTGTTGGTGCTGACGCTGAAAAAGCGGAAAGCCACCCGGTAAAACCAAACAAAAAACCTGCATGCTGCAATACGCGGCATGCAGGTTCTTTTTTGTTGAAAGCTCAGCCGAAGATGATCAGGATGCCCACCAGAATACCGGCAATGGCGGAGAAGGCGGGCAGTTTGCTGTGGTACATCAATATGGCTTGGGGCAGGATTTCGCCGAACACCACATACAGCATGGCACCGCTGGCAAAGCCCAGGCTCATGGCCAGGCCCATGGGGCCGATTTCACCGATCAGGTAGCCCAGCAGGGCACCCACAATGGTGGGCACGCCGGACAGGGCGGTGATGAGCACGGCCTTGGTTTTGCCCATGCCGCCGCTGATCAGGGGCACGGAAACGGCCATGCCTTCGGGGATGTTGTGCAGGCCGATCAGGATGGCCAGGATCAGGGCTGCGCTGCCCATCACGCCGTTGTTGCTGGCGTAGGAGGCGCCGATGGTCATGCCTTCGGGCACATTGTGCAGGGCAATGGCGCAGGCCATCACCAGCCCGGCCATGAACAGGGCGAACTTATTATCCTTGTTGGCCCGGTGGTGGTGGAGATGGTCGGAATGGATGAGCTCGTCCAGGTCGTCTGCCGTTTTGGGGTGGGTTTCGTCGATGTGGGTCACTTCGGGGTTCACCCGCCGGTCGATCAGGTGGTTCAGCAGGAAAATGATGGCCACCCCGGCGATCACGGAGCCGATCACCACAAAAAGGCCCACGTTGGTTTCGATGGACTCGGTCACCAGATCAAAGCAGACAACGCTCAGCATCACGCCGCCGGCAAAGCTGAGCAGCAGGCTGGCCGTGCGGTTGGAATCCTTTTGCAAAAGCGCGCCCAGCAAACCGCCAAGGCCGGTGCCCACAACGCCGGCCAGGGCAGTGGTAAGAATCAGCGTTTCCAGAATACCCATTGTTCACAACCCTCTTCCTTCGTACACTCTGGGGTAATGCCTGGGGTAGTATAGCATACTTGCAGGGGATATACAACAGCGGAAGCCCTGCTTGTGACGGGAAGACAGAAAAATGCGAAAAAAAACCCGCCTGCGGAACAGGCGGGAGCAGGATCAGTTGGCAATGCCCAGGCGGATCTTACGTTCGCCGGGGGCTTTTTTGGCGGTCAGGAAGCTGAGCTTCATATCCCCTTCCAGGAGGACGGTCAGGGTGCCTTCCCGGGCGTCGGCGGGCAGGGGAAAATCCAGGTCCTCCCACACCGGCTGGCGTTCCCGTGCACGGGCGGCAATTTCCTTTGCGGCAAAGCGGTCCATGGGCGGGGCGGAACGGTGCTCACAGGTGCGGGTATCGCCCTGGAAACGGCCCATTTCCTGCCCGTTCCAAAGGAGGGTGACGCTGCCGCCCTTAACGCTCATCAGCCGCAGGGAAAGGTAGCCGGCCTCTTCGCCAAACAGGCAATCCCGGTAGGTGGCGGAGGCGAAGGGGGCGCCCGGCGCCGGGCAGATGGCGGTGAAGCCCACGGTGCCCTGCAGGATGGCGGCGTTTTCGCAATCATCCCAGTGGTCGGCGGGAATGAGGCGGTCCATGGAACGCTTGCCGGTCTTTTCCCCGGAAAGGAAGAGGGAAACGGCGGTTTCTTCCCTTGCACTGGAGGGGCCGGCAAAGAAGCGGTATTCTCCTTCTTCCACCATCAGCCGGGCGCTGACCACGTCGTAATAACGCAGTTCTTCCTTTTCCACCAGCCATTCCACTTTGCGCACTTCCCCGGGCTTTACGTCATGCAGCCGGGTGAAGGCCACCAGCTGGCGCAGGGGCCGCTTTACCCGGGAAGGGGGGAAGGCGGCATACAGCTGGGCCACTTCGTCGCTTGCGGTGCAGCCGGTGTTTTCCACCTCCACGCAGAAGCGGATGCTGTTCCCTTCCGGCACGGCGGTAAGGCCGCGGTAGGCAAAGGAGGTGTAGGTGAGGCCGTGACCGAAGGGGAAGAGCACGTCCCCGTCAAAGTAGCGGTAGGTGCGTTTGCGGCGGATGATATCGTAATCGTCAATATCCGTCATCTGCTCGTCGGACAGGTACCAGGTCATGCTCAGGCGGCCGGCGGGGGCGCACCGGCCAAACAGGGCGTTGGCGATGGCGGTGCCCATCTGCTGGCAGCCGGAGGCGCTCATGAGGATGGCGGGCACGTTTTCCGAAAGGGTGTAGGGGTAATTGGAAAGCAGCACCAGGCAGGTGCGGGGATTAGCCTGCAAAACGGCCTGCATCAGCTTCACCTGATGGGGCGGCAGGGCCAGGGTTTTGCGGTCGTATTCCTCTTTGGCGGGAATGAGGGGCGTGTTGCCCAGGGCCAGAACGGCGTTCTTTGCTTCTTTCGCCATGGCACAGGCCTTTTCGATGCCGCTTTCCACCACTTCCACCGTGACCGGCGTGCCGGAAAATTCCTGGCCGGAAAGCAGCACGCCGTCCTGCGCCTGCACCGGCCAATGGAACCGGTTGAGAAGGAGCTGCTGGCCGTCCTTTTCTTCAAAGCGGAAAATTTCCAGCACGAACCAGTTGAAGGGCTCATCCTTTTCGGTGCGGATGGGGTTGAGGCGGGTGCCGGCGTTTTCGGGCATGTGCATGCGCAAGTATTTACCGGTACGCACGCAGCGGAAGGTGTAGCTGTTTTCGCCCCAGTCTTCCATCACAAACACGTCCGGCGTATCGGAAAGGCTTACGCTGCCGTCGTCGTTCACATAGGCGCCCTTTTCGCCAAAGCGCAGGATCACCCTGTCCCAGCCGTCAAAGACGGTGTGGGGCACCTTCAGCGCCGCAGCGCCGTCATGCAGGGTCTTCTTCACCAACGGTTCGCCGCCATACCAGTCGTGGTACCAGGTATCGGCCATGGGGCCGATGAGGGCGGCGGAATGGGCGGCGTTCAGGGGCAAAAGCCCGTCGTTTTTCAGAAGCACCAGGCTTTCTTCCGCCATTTTCAGGGAAAGGGCGTCGGCCTTGGCGGTGCAGATATCGTTTTCGGTATAGTGGGCGTAGGGGTGGTTTTCGCCGTCAAAATGGCCCAGCCGCATGGCTACCATCACCTTGCGCCGGATGGCTTCGTCCATTTCCTTTTCCGTGATCAGGCCCAGGGCATAGGCATCCCTTGCGGCCTGTTCCACCATGACGGGGTTATCGCTCATGCCGTCCACGCCGGCCTTCAGGGCAGCGGCCACGGCCTGGGCATGGTTGCCGAAATAATGCTGGGCGGTCACCACCAGGTTCAGCGCGCCGCCGTCCCCCACCACATGGGGCAGGCCGTACTGATCCTTCAGGATCTTCTGCACGTCGTCGTTGAGGATACCCACCTGGCCGTTGATGCGGTTATAGGCGGTCATCACGCCCTGTGCACCGGCCTGTTCAATGCAGCGGCGGAAGGGCTCCAGGTACAGTTCGTATTTGTTCCGGGGGTCCACGGTGGCGTTCTTCCATGCCCGGCCCACTTCGGTGTTGTTGGCATAGAAATGCTTCAGCGTGGCGGCGCAGCGGATGTATTTTTCGTCCTGGCCCTGCATGCCCCGGATATAGGCGCCGGCCATGCGGCCGGTGAGGAAGGCGTCTTCGCCGTAGCCTTCTTCATTGCGGCCCCAGCGGGGATCGCGTTCCAGGTCCACGGTGGGGGCCCAGCGGCTCAGGCCCCGGCCTGCCTTGCGCTTCGCCACCACCCGGGCCTCCACGCCCACGGTTTCGCCGCATTGCTGGATCAGGGCTTCGTCCCAGCTCTGGCTCATGCCGATGGGCTGGGGGAAGGAGGTGGTATGGTCCGGGGCGGAGATGAGGCCCTGGTCGTTGCGGCCCTGCACCCCGTGGGCTGCTTCGCCGCCCAGCCCGAAGGGGGCAATGCCCAGCCGCTCACAGCCGGGCAGACGGGAACTGAGCCAGCCCAGTTTTTCGTCGATGGTCAGGTTATGCAAAAGCCACTCTGTGCGTTCTTCAAAAGAAAGGGAAACATCAAACAAAGGATTGTTCATTTTCAATATCTCCTTCCGGGGGATATGCTTTTTTGTCTGTTTGCATTATAAGGGGGAAGAAAAGCGTGTGTCAATCACAGGGGAAAACAAAAGGCGGCTTTGACGCAGATTTCCCCTTTTTTGTCATCGAAAAATTGACGATAAAGGGGAATTATGGTAAGATAGCCCTTGTATTTTTTGCTTGAGAAAGGAAGGGGACGCCGATGGGAAAGACGGTTTCTCCCTATGGATACAAGGAAGGCTTCCGGGACGGCGTGCCCATTGGGCTGGGATACTTTTCTGTCTCTTTCGGCTTTGGCATTATGGCGGTGGCCGCCGGCCTGTTTCCCCTGGAAACGCTGCTCATTTCCCTGACCAACCTGACCTCTGCCGGGCAGGTGGCGGGGGTGGAAGTGATGGAAGGGGTGCTGCAGGCGGGGGCCGTATCGGCGGTGACGGTGGTGGAAATGCTGCTGGCCCAGCTGGTGATCAACCTGCGGTATGCCCTGATGGGCGTATCCCTCACCCAGCGGCTGGACGACAACATGACCACCGGCAAGCGCCTGTTTTTCAGCACCTTCATTACCGATGAAAACTACGCCGTATCTTCCAGCAAGCCCCACCCGGTGGGCCCCAGGTATTTTGCCGGGCTGATCACGGCCCCGTACTTTGGCTGGGGCCTGGGCACGCTCTTTGGCGCCGTGGCAGGGAATGTGCTGCCCCTTTCGGTGACCAATGCCCTGGGCCTGGCGCTGTATGCCATGTTCATTGCCATCATCTTGCCGCCCATGCAGCAGGAAAAGGGCGTGCTGCCCTGCGTACTGATGGCGGCGGGGCTTTCCTGCCTGATGACGTTTGTGCCGGCGTTTTCCTTCCTGTCCGGCGGGTTTGTGATCATCATCAGCGCGGTGATCGCCGCTGCGGTGATGAGCCTGGTGCACCCGGTGGAAGAAAGGGGGGTGCAGGCATGAGAGGCTATGTGGTGTTGTACATCCTGCTGATGGCGGTGGTGACCTACCTGATCAGGATGCTGCCCTTTACCCTGTTCCGCAAAAAGATCACGTCCCCCTTCTTCCGCTCCTTCTTTTATTATGTGCCCTATGCGGTGCTGGCTGCTATGACCTTTCCGGCGGTGTTTTCCTCCACCGGCAGCGTATACTCCGCCCTGGCCGGGGTGCTGGTGGCGGCAGTGCTGGCGCTTTGCAAAAAAAGCCTGACGGTGGTGGCCCTTTCCGCCTGTGCGGCGGCTTTTGTGGCGGAAGTGATCCAGTTTGGGTTTGTGGTATAAAAAATGTCCCTGAAATACAAAAAACACAGCGCATACGGCTGTGTTTTTTTGCATAGGCTGAAAGGCGATTACAGCTGGTTTTTCATTTCTTCCAGGCAGTGCTTGCAGATCAGCTTTTCCTTGTAGGTAACCACATCCCGGGCATCGTTGCAGAAGATGCAGGCGGGATGGAACTTGCGCAGCACGATCTTGTCCTTTTCGACGAAGATTTCCAGAGAATCCCGCAGGCCGATGTCCAGCGTTCTGCGCAGCTCGATGGGGATAACAATGCGGCCCAGGTCGTCCATTTTACGTACTACACCGGTGGATTTCATAATTACCTGTCCTCCTGAATGTGTAACTGAAACATATGATTTACAATAGCATTTTAACGTAGGAAAGTACCGTTTGTCAAGAAATAAATACCGTTTATTCAAAATATTTTGTCGATTGGCGGTGAAAACAGTTGCTTCAGGTGGTTGTGGGGGTGTTACTGGGCGGGGCGTTGGTTTTCGGCATGGCCACCGGCAGGGGAGAGGCGGTTTTTTCCGCCCTTCTGGCAGGGGCGCAGGGGGCAGTGGAAAGCGCGCTGGGGCTGATGGGCGGCTTTGGCATCTTTTGCGGGCTGATGAACATTTTGTCCCATTCAGGGGTGATGGAAAAACTGAACAGATGGCTCCAAAGGCCTTTGAAACGGCTGCTTGGGGAGGTGCAGGAGGAAGCGCTTTCCTATGTGACGATGAACCTGTCCGCCAATGTGCTGGGGCTGGGCAATGCGGCCACGCCGGCGGGGATGGAGGCGGCCAGGCATCTGGCGAGGGGGGAGCGGGCCACCAACGCGCTGTGCATGTTTCTGGTGATCAATGCATCCAGCGTGCAGCTGCTGCCCTCCACGGTGATCGCCCTGCGGGCATCCATGGGGGCAAAGGACCCGGGGGCGGTGCTGCTGCCCGGCCTTGCCGCCACCGCCCTTTCCACCCTGGGCGGCATATTGCTGTGCAAGTGGATGGAGAAACGGGCATGATACTGTGCGGCTTTGCGCTTGTTTGCCTGCTGGCCGGTGCATGGAAAAGGCTGGCGGTGTATGATTTATTCGTGGAAGGGGCAGGGGAGGGCATCCGCACGGCGGCGCGGATCTTACCTGCCCTGCTGGTGATGCTTTCGGTGGTAAAGGCGCTGGAGGCAAGCGGGCTGACGGCTGCCGTGTGCAGCCTGCTGGGGCCGTTTGTGGAAAAAATGGGAGTGCCCGCCGCCCTTTTGCCTCTGATGCTGGTGCGGCCTTTATCCGGCTCCGGCGCCCTGGCGGTGCTGCAGGATATCATGGCCGTCCACGGGCCGGACAGCCGGGAGGCGTTGCTTGCCGGGGTGATGGTGGGCAGCAGCGAAACGGTGTTCTACACCTGCACGGTGTACCTGGCGGCGGCCGGGGTGAAAAAAAGCCGGCATACGGTGCCCTGTGCGCTGGGGGCATGCCTGCTCGGGTATGCGGGGGCGGTGCTTTTTTGCCCATAAACAGGAAAAAAGTGAAGGAAAAATACAGGGATTGCGTTGACAAAGCACCATTTCCTTGCTATTCTTTTTGTATGTTTTTTCAAAGGAGGCCCGTCCTATGAGCAGCACGCTGATCCCCGCAGGGTATCGATCCACCCTGTCTTTGTATGAAACCCAGGAAGCCATTGGCCTGATCAAGAAGATTTTTCAGGGCAATCTTTCCCATGCGCTGCATCTCAAGCGTGTAACGGCTCCTTTGTTTGTGGACGGTTCTTCCGGCCTCAATGACGACCTGACCGGCGTGGAAAGGCCTGTTTCCTTTGACATGCTGGAAACGGGGGAAGAAGCCCAGGTGGTGCATTCCCTGGCCAAATGGAAGCGGCTGGCCCTGGCCCGGTACGATTTCCCCGTGGGCGAAGGGTTGTACACCGATATGAACGCCATCCGCCGGGACGAAACGCTGGATAACCTGCATTCCGTGTATGTGGACCAGTGGGACTGGGAAAAAGTGATCGCCCGGGAAGACCGCACCCTGGATACCCTGAAGGACGCCATGCAGCGCATTGTGACCGCCATCTGCGTTACGCTGGATTTGCTCAAGTGGCAGTATCCCCAGGTGAAAACGGAACTGAAGCGGGAGATCACCTTTGTGACCACCCAGGAACTGGAAGACCTTTACCCCGATAAAACCGGCAAAGAACGGGAAAACCTGTTTGTGCAGGAACACAAAACCGTGGGCATTTTGCAGATTGGCGGAAAGCTGAAATCCGGCAAGCCCCATGACGGCCGTGCGCCCGACTATGACGACTGGGAAATGAACGGCGATATCATGTTCTGGGACGACGTGCTGGGCTGCGCCATGGAAATTTCCTCCATGGGCGTGCGGGTATCCCCCGAATCGCTGGACCGGCAGCTGACATTGTCCGGCCATGAAGAACGCCGGGAACTGCCCTTCCACAAGGCGCTGCTGAACGGCGAACTGCCCTACACCATCGGCGGCGGCATCGGCCAGAGCCGCATGTGCATGCTGCTGCTGGGCAAGGCCCACATCGGTGAAGTGCAGTCCTCCTACTGGGACAAGGAAACCAAACAGGCCTGCGAAAAAGCCGGCATTGTGCTGCTGTAAGCTTCGCTGGATTTTTTGATAAAAACCATATTTTGGATATTGCAAAACCGCTTGTGAACAGGCGGTTTTTTCTTTTTGGGATATAGCAAAAAATGCTTAACAAACCGCAGGAAATATGCTATAATTAACGTGGTATACCATGATGAAGAAATATGCGAAAACAGGAGGCAACTACGCATGGATACGTATAAGCTGCTGATCACCGGCGGTATTCCTCTGGTAGGCGAAACGTATGTTTCCGGGGGGAAAAATACAGCGGTGGCAGTGATTCCTGCCGTTTTGCTGTCTGACGAAATATGCGTGCTGGAAAACCTGCCCGATATTGAAGACGTACGGGTGCTGGTGGATATTCTGGGCAGCCTGGGCGCCAGGGTGGAATACGACGGCAAGGCCCGCCGTATGACCATTGACCCCCGGCCCGTAACCGGTTACCAGGTGCCCTACCAGCAAAGCCAGCGCATGCGGGCCAGCTATTACCTGCTGGGTGCCCTGCTTGGCCGGTGCGGCCAGGCGGAAGTGGGCTATCCCGGGGGCTGTGCCATCGGCAACCGTCCTTTTGACCGCCACATCAAGGCGTTCCGCACCCTGGGCGCCGAAGTGGAAGAAAAGGGCGCGGTGATTTATGCCAAGGGCAAGATGGTGGGCGCCGGGGTGTTCTTTGACGCCATCACCGTGGGCGGCACCATCAACGCCATGCTGGCCGCGGCCAAAGCGGAAGGCAACACCACCATCTACAACGCCGCCAAAGAGCCCCATATCGTCGACCTAGCAAACTTCCTCAACTCCATGGGCGCGAAGATCAAGGGCGCAGGCACCGATGTGATCCGCATCCGCGGCCAGCAGTACCTGCACTCCACGACCTATGCCGTCATCCCTGATCAGATCGAGACCGGCACGCTGATGATCGCTGCTGCCGCCACCCATGGCGACGTGGTCATCAACGGCTGCATCCCCACCCATATGGATGCGCTGTCCGCAAAGCTGCTGGAGATGGGCGTGCGCGTCACCGACAGCGACGACGCCATCCGCGTGCGCTCCGTGGGCGTGCAGCACCGCGCCGTCAACATCAAGACCCAGGTGTATCCCGGCTTCCCCACCGATCTGCAGCAGCCCATGTCCGCGCTGCTGACCACGGCCAAGGGAACCTCCATCGTGCAGGAGACGATCTATGAATCCCGTCTGAAGCATCTGGTGGAGATGGGCCGCATGGGCGCGCAGGTGCGCATCATGGACCGTACCGCCATCATCGACGGTGTGC
>JAZNOW010000001.1:0-63395 GCA_045589355.1 Clostridia bacterium | reverse complement strand
TGGCGAAGGGGTCCCACCTGTTCCCATACCGAACACAGAAGTTAAGCCCTTCAGCGCCGAAAGTACTTGGCTGGACACGGCCCGGGAGGATAGGTCGTCGCCGGATTCCATGAAGCATCTCAAAAGAGATGCTTCTTTTTTTATACATTCTGTATTATTCAGCTTATGTGAGCCGATAACAGGAAGAGAAGTTTATTTACATATGTAACAAAATATGGAAAATGCAATAAATAATGGAAAGGAATCGTTTATTGGCAGAAAGCAAATTTCGAGAAAAGGAGAGTTGCACGATGAAAAGGAGAGTATTGTTGCTTGCGATTGTTTTGTTGTGTACATTCATAAATGTTCATGCATTGGCAGAAGAAAAAGCTGCGCCCAATGGCTTTGGGTTTGTGAACGAAGTATCGGTGGCGCTGCGGAAAGTGCCGGAAGGGGAAGTGATCATTCGGTTGGACAAGGATGCCTGTGTGTGGCTGACCGGCGAACAGAGAACAGAAAACGGCGAAACCTGGTACGAAGTGCGTGCCGGCGTTCGCAAAAAGGGAACATTTCTTACCTGTTACAGCGGCTGGATGATGGCGAAATTTATTGATGCCGGGGATGCGGTGTGGCAAAACGTCCGGAACGTGGTTGCGGACAGGGATGGCATGATTGTGTTGAAGAACGACGGTAGTGTGCTGATTGCGGGAAAGCAGGTGCTGTCCTACGACGGGTATGCCTATCTGCACATGCGTTTCTGGGCGAAGCCGTATGAGCCGGTTCGACAGGTGGGAGCGATGAGCAACCCGGGCTATTGCGTATTGGAAGAAAACGGCGCGTTTCATCACACGAATTCAAAGGAAAGCGCATTTGACGGGGAAAACATCCGGATGATGGAAAGCGGAACCGGCGCCATGTTTGGGATCACGGAGGATTGGCGGCTGGTGAACGCCAGCGGCTGGAAGGTGGAAAATGAACCATGGATGGTGCCGGAGGTGCTGAAAAAGGCAGTATACATGACGGGCAATGATGAATACCTGCTGGTTCTGACGAAGGATGGCAAGCTGTATACCTGCCAATGCGAGGACAACGCGTTGGGTACTGAGCCTCCGGACTGGGAGCAGTGGAATGAATTGCAGGCGATTGAAACAGCGTGGATCTTTTCCGGCGAGTATCCCGAACGGCGGCCCATGATCGCCTATGCCGGGGTGCGAACGGACGGCAGCGTGATGGGCCATCCTGCGGTGGTGCATGATGCCGTGAAGGGATGGACGGACATGAAGGAAGCGGAAATCGGCGGCCGGTGGGTGGTGGGCCTGAAGACGGACGGCAGCTGCATTTCAGCAGGCCTGGAAGGGGAAGCGGCTTTGGACGTGTCCGGCTGGACGGAAGTGGAAACCATCGAAGTGGGCAATGATTTCTGTGTGGGCCTGAAGAAGGATGGCACACTGGTTTTTGCCGGGGATTTCTTTCATGAAACGGAGTGATAACAGATGGATTGCGCAATGCGCCACTTGAAAGAAGGGATTGTTTTGAAGCCTGTACGCTTTCTTATCTTATGTTTTGTATGCTTGTGCTTTAGCTTTTCTTGTCTGGCGGATGTCTGGCTTCAGCCCGGTCAGAAAGAGGCTTTACAAATGAACGGCTATCCAGATGTCATACCGGGCAGAGCCTACCATGAGGAAAGCGGAAGCAGAATGGTGGCCGTTCAGGAGGGAGAGCTTTACCGTCTGATCCTTCTGCAGCAAATGGAAAACAAAGGATGGGCGGTTATTGCGCAAAGGGACGCTTTTCGTTTGGAGCAGGGGATGCAAATGGAGATGTATGTGGAGCTTCATGAAAGCCCTGACGGAAGACAGTTCCATACTTTCCGGGTGGGAACAGAAGGACCGGGAATGGCTTGCCGCGCCTTTACCGTGGAACAAGCCGATTCCGGCCAATGGCGGGTACGGCACATCGAGGGTGCTGTGATGACGGAGGATCAGACATTCCGGCGGTGGATCCTGAATCCGGTGGCATGTGCGGACGGCAAATGGGCGTGGCATGTGCAATATCAGGTATACAGGGATGAAGCAGTGGATGGCGTGTGGGAGAAGCAGATCCTGGATCAATGGGAAGGAGATCAGGTGATCACGGAAGAATGGGCAGATCCGGCATTTGAAATCTGCCGTCCCTTTGCATTGCTGGAAGAAATGATGACAGAATAAAGCACAGCATGAAAAAAAGGAGGGGGACACCCTCCTTTTTGTATGTACATTTTTCTGTATATCCCGGTTCAGCAGGTCACCGTCTGCCAGGCATAGGGCAGCAGATCCCGGGCGGAAACTTTGATCGGCTTGCCGTTTTCATCGTTTACGATGACCAGAATATCCGGGCAGTATTCAAACAGCATCTGCCGGCAGTTGCCGCAGGGGGGCAGAACGCAGTTCAGGTGCTTTTCGTGCACTGCCACGATGGTATCAAATTCCCTTTCCCCGGCAGAAACGGCCATGCCCATGGTGATGTATTCGGCACAGGAGCCGTGGATGCCGTCGCAGTTGACGCCGGTGTAGATATGCCCGTTTTTGCACAGCAGGGCACAGCCCACCGTGTGGTTGTACACGCCGTCGTCAAAGTTTTTTGCCAGCACGTCCAGGCCCATCCGGATCAACTGATGATCCTTTTCCGTCAGCGGATAGCATTTCATGTGCGATCGCCCTCCCTTCTTTGATTGCTTTGCATGATAGCACAGGGGAAAAGGGATGTCAAGGCGGTGAAAAGTTGACAAAGCAACAGGTGTATGCTATAATCCGCACGTTGAAACTTCAACAAAGTACAATGCCCATCTTTGGAGGAATCATGGTAGAACGGTTTGAACGGTTTTCTCTGGCAATTACGGAAATTTCCCGCTCCTGGCGTCGGCTGGCGTCGGAGGAGATGGAGAAGTATGGCCTGAAAGGCACCCATGCCACATACCTGACCAATATTTATCGCTACGAAAACGGCGTGACCGTGCCCCAGCTGTGCGAGCTGAGCGGCAAGGATAAATCCGACGCTTCCCGGATGATTGCCATTCTGGAAGAAAAAGGCTTTGTGGAAAAGAAAGTGGTGGGCGGCAGCCTGTACAGGGGCTTGCTTGTGCTGACGGAAAAAGGAAAAGAGGCGGCGGAGCAGGTGTGCAAGCGGGCCGGCAAGGCGGTGGAAATGGCCGGACAGGATCTGACCGAAGAAACCCGGGCTGTTTTCTATCAGGCGCTGGAATCCATTGTGAAAAACCTGAAGCAGCTGGACCAGACCGGCATTCCCGACTAATACAAAGGATACATTGCCATGAGTGTACGATTGATTATTGATTCCACGGCGGATTTGCCCCAGCAGATCAAAGCCCGGCTGGATGTGGTGCCTCTGACGGTGGTGTTCGGCGAAGAGGAATACCTGGACGGCGTGACCATCACCCATGAGGAATTTTACGAAATGCTGGTGGAAACGGACGTTTTGCCCCACACCAGCCAGGCGTCCCCCGATGCCTTCCGCAAGGTGTACCAAAAGGTGCTTGCCGCAGGGGATTCGGCCGTTGTTGTTACCATTGCATCCGCCCTTTCCGGCACCTACCAGAGCGCTGTGATCGCAGCGGAGGGGCTGGAGAACATTTGTGTGGTGGACAGCAAGACGGCGGCCATCGGCATGGGCATCCTGGCCCAGATGGCGCTGCGGTTCATTGCCGAAGGGCTGGACGCCCAAACGGTGGCCCGGAAGCTGGAAAAAGAACGGGAAAATGTGTTTGTGCTGGCCATGCTGGACACGCTGGAATTTTTGCAGCGTGGCGGACGCATTTCCAAAACGGCGGCTATTGCCGGCGGGTTGCTGGGCCTGAAACCGGTTCTTAGCATTGAGGACGGCAAAATTCAGGCGCTGGGCAAGGCCCGGGGCTCCAGGCAGGCCAATAACCTGCTGGCACAGGAAATTGAAAAGGCCGGCGGTGTGGATTTCACCCGGCCGGTGCTGCTGGGCTATACCGGGCTCAGCGACAGGCTTTTGCAAAAATACATTACCGACAGCGCTGACCTGTGGCAGCACAGCACCGATGAACTGGCGTATACCATCATCGGCAGCGTCATCGGCACCCATGCCGGCCCCGGCGCTGTGGCCGTGGCGTTCTTCAAGAACAACACAAGGGGCATCGCCCCTTGACCCACCAGGGGCATTGCCCCTGGACCCATTAGCGGACCAGGGATGCCATCCCTGGACCCAGTGGCGGAAGTAGTCGGTTTGGCGAACAAGCAGTTTCCCGCTGCCAGGGGCATCACCCCTGGACCCAGTGGCGGAAGTAGTCGGTTTGGCGAACAAGCAGTTTCCCGCTGCCAGGGGCATCACCCCTGGACCTAGTGGCGGAAGTAGTCGGTTTGGCGAACAAGCAGTTTCCCGCTGTTACAATAACACGCAGAAACCCGTATGCAAAAGAAGATTGCAATATTGCGAGCCGGGTGTGGCCCCGCCACACCACCGGGCTGGGCGGCATGAACGCCGCCGACCGGATGCTTTGCATCCGGGGAAAACGTAAAAAAGAAGCGGTGAGAGGATTTATTCTCTCAACCGCTCTTTTTTCGTTTTCATAGCGCCTGTGGGCACATATCTTGTAGGTTCTTCAAGTTTCATGCGGAAGCAAGTTTGTTTTATCGCATTATTTCATCGCAGGATGGGTGCAGGGACGTTTGTCCCTGCCGCGGGGTGAAGGGGCCGCGCAGGCCCATTCCGTTCCTCAAGTTCTGTGCAGAAACAAGCCTTTTTTCACATTCTCTCTGTCGCAGGATGAGGTCGGGGCGAGAAGCCCCCTGCTTCGTCATAAGGACAAATGTTCAGGCAAAATAGCTGCCGTATTCCTGCAAGAAGCGCTGATACTCCGCATCTTCCGTGATCCAGAAGATCACATGAGCGTGGGTGCGGCCAAGGCGGGTATAGGCTTCCAAGCGGCCATTGCCGTCGTTCAGTTCAAATTCCGGCAGGCCGGTTTCTTCATGGAAGCGGTAGCAGATAATGAGGGGCGGAATATCCGGGTCGGCCTTTATGGCCTGCATCAGCCGGGCTACCTTTTCTTCAAAATGGTCGGGATGCACCCGCCATTTCATGTGTTCTTCCGGCCCGCAGGCCCGCTGAAAGAGGGACAGGGGCATTTCCACCGGGCCCAGGTAATGCCGGGGGAAAAGCTTCAGCCCTTCCGAAAAAGGCACATTGTTGCCGTCGGATAAAAGATACAGATGAATCCATTCTTCCAGCTTGCCGGCACGGGCAAAGGCTTGGGCGCTGGACAGGGTGCGGTTGTATTCCATAGAGCGCCTCCTTTACTGTCCGTCCCGGAAGTAAGTGCCGTATTTTTCCATAAAATCATTATATTCTTCCGGTTCGGTGATCCATACGATCACGGGGGACTTTTCCCTGCCCAGCCGTTTGTAGGCTTCAAAGCGGTCGTTGCCTTCGTTCAGTTCAAATTCCGGGGTGCCGTCCGTTTCGGAAAAGAGGTAGTGTACGATCAGGGGCGGCATTTCCGGGTCTTCCCTGGCGGTTTCCATCATCCTGTGCACTTTCTCTTCGAACCATTTCTGGTTCACCCGGAAGCGCATATTTTCTTCCGGCCCGCAGCAGCGGTGAAACAGGGACAAGGGCATATCTGCCGGGCCCAGGAAGAAGCGGTCAAACAGTTTCAGGCCGTGGGAGAAGGGCTCGTTATCTCCATCGGACAAAAGATAGGCGTGCACCCATTCTTCCAGCTTGCCGGCCCGGGCAAAGGCACGGGCACAGGAAAGGGAACAATCATAATCCAAAATGACATCCTCCTTTTTGTAGAGTATTTTGCGGATGCTGTCCGGGGACAGGCAATATTCTTCCGCCAGGGTATCCACCGCTTCACCTTCCTTGAACCGGCTGCGGATATCCCGGTTGCGCAGGGCCAGATACCGCCGGTAGCCGGAGGCTTCCCCCCAGGAGGCATGGCTGATGCTGGGGATGTAGATGGTTTTGCCGCCGGCATACTTCTGCACCTGCCGCAAAAGATCCGGCGGCAGGATATCCCGGGCATTTTCGTATTTCACAGCACAACCTCCTTCCATTTCCGATCATGATCAATACCATTATAACGATAAAGTGCTTGCTTGAAAAGAGAAAGAACGGATAGAAACGTTTCTTCCCATGAAGGGCAGGATGTGGTACAATGAAAAAAACGAATGAAGGATGTTTGCCATGCATTTGAAGGATATGACACTGGAAGAATTGATCCGCCCGGAAGGCCATGGGTGTGCCTGCGGCCGGGAACACAAAATCGGGCTGAAACTTTTGCGCATCGGCTCCGGGGCCGTGGAGGCATTGCCGGAAGGGCTGGAGCGGCTGGGCTGCCAAAGGCCGTTTGTTGTCTGTGATGCCGATACGAAGAAGGCGGCCTGGCCTTTCGTTCAGCCGGTGCTGGAGAGGGCGGGCGCAGAATACAAAATGCACATGATCCGCCGTTCCCATCCCGAACCGGATGAAGAAACGGTGGGGGAGATCACCATGGCGTTTGACCCCGGATGCGATTGCATTCTGGCCATCGGCTCCGGGGTGATCAACGATTGCTGCAAGGTGCTGGCCAAGGCGGTGGGCAGGCCGCAGCTGGTGGTAGGCACAGCGCCTTCCATGGACGGCTATGCGTCGGATTCCTCCTCCATGATCGTGAACCGTACCAAAACCACCCTTTACAATGCCTGCCCTCAGGTGATCCTGGCCGATACCCGCATCATGAAAAACGCCCCTATGCGCATGCTGCAGGCAGGGCTGGGGGATATGATCGCCAAATATGTAGCGCTTTGCGAATGGCGCATGACGGCGCTGATCAACGGCGAGTATTATTGCGAAGAAATTGCCGGGATGATGCGGTCTTCCCTGAAAAAAATTGTGGAAAGCGCGCCCCGGATGCTGCAAAGGGAAGAGGAAGCCGTGGGGGCTGTGGCGGAGGGGCTGGTTTTGTCCGGCATTGCCATGGCTTTTGCAAGAATATCCCGTCCCGCTTCCGGGCTGGAGCATTATTTTTCTCACCTGTGGGAAATGTTTTCCCTGGACCAGGGGCTAAAAACGGAATTGCACGGCATTCAGGTGGGGGTGGGTACCCTGCTGTGCCTGGAGATGTATGACCATATCCGCACCCTGCAGCCGACGGACGCGCCCCTGGACTTTGACGCGGAAGCATGGGCGCAGGAAATGCGGCGGGTGTTCGGCCGGGCGGCGGAAGAACTGATGGAAAAAGAGCGCACCCTCTGGCACAACAACGACTTTCAGGCAAGAAAGCAAAGAAACAAAACCATCCGGGAAAAGTGGCCCCGGCTTGTTGCCATCATGCAGGAGGAACTGCCCGAAACGGCGGTGATTGCCCGTCTGATGCGGGAGGCAGGTATGCCCATGCGGCCGTGGGAGCTGGGCTGGACAGCGCAGGACGTGCAGGATGCCTTCCGCTATTCCCGCAATACCCGGGATAAATACCTGACCAGCTCCCTGCTGTGGGATATGGGCCGGATGGAGGAGAGCGCCGCTTCCCTGACCGAACAGGGCGTCAGATGGAAATAACCGGAAGACAAAAAGATTGTTTTTCTTGTCATTTCGTGTCAGATATGCTATACTTTATGTCTATACGAAAATGAGGTGAAGCAACATGCAGGCAATCGGGAACAAAGCGAAGAGAAAGACGCACCGGCGTCAGTTTTGCATTGTTTTTCTGGTTGCTTTTCTGATCCTTACCGGCATTGCCGCGACAATCCTGGGGGCGGTGGCCAAATCCCAGTACACCCAGAAGGTGTATTACCTGGAAAGCAAGGCAAACGACATCAAGGACAAAGTGGATATGCTCATTGCCCGGGTGCATGTGATGGCCTTCACGCTGATGGCGGATGAGGGCGAGCCGGACAGCTTTCATACCCTGGCGCCGCTGGTGCTGAAGGGGTGGGATAATGACACGGAAAACACTGTGCTCAATGTGGCCCTGGCGCCGGAGGGCGTGGTGCGGCATGTGTATCCTTTGGAAGGAAACGAGCCGTTGATTGGCTATGACCTGTGGGAGGCAGCAGCGCCCAACCCCCAGACGGTGGAGATCCTGCAGCAGGGCCGGGTGCACATTACGCCCCCCATCGCACTGGTGCAGGGCGGCCAGGGGCTGAACATTTCCCTGCCGGTCACCTTGCCCGGCCAGGATGCATCCTGGGGCATCGTGGCCATCGTGGTGGATACGGACGCGCTGGTTTCTTCCTTCCGGCTGAATGAACTGACGGACCAGCAGGTGGAATATTCCCTTTCCTATCAGGATATGGAAGGAAATTATGTGGTGCTTGCCAAAAGCGGCATTGTGGAAAGGCCCATGACGCTGATGTTTGATACGGAAAACATCAGCTGGCAATTGTCCATCACCGGGAAATTCAATCTGCTGGGCGTATTGACGGCGGCCATCCTTACCGCTGGCATTGTGGCCATTTCCCTGCTGATCGCCCTGACCGTAGCGGAACAGCTGCGCAAACGGGAAATGAATCAGCTTTTCCGCAAGCTGGCGAATACCGACAGCGTCACCGGCTGTGCCTCCCGGCATTATGTGTACGAAACGCTGGTGGAGAAGGCGACCGGTAAATGGCGGGACGAAAAAACCCAGTATGCCCTGGCCATTCTGGACGTGGATAAGTTCAAAACTGTGAACGATACCTACGGCCATGAGGTGGGGGATGAAATTCTGCAGCGCATTGCCGGCATGGCCCTGGAAGCGCTGAACGGCGAAAAGGATTGCGTGGTGCGCTATGGCGGGGACGAGTTCGTTCTTCTGTATGCAAACCGTACGCTGGAACAGATGCGCGCCGAAATGGAAAAACTGCATCAGGCGGCTCACGATATCCGCCTGGAAACCCAGCCTGACGTCCAGGTGACGGTATCCATCGGCGCCGTGCATCCCCAGCAGCTTTCGGAGCAGGTGCCCACTTACAAAACCATGCTGCACCTGGCAGATGAAAAGCTGTACATGGCCAAGGAAGCCGGCCGGGATGCCTGCAGGCTTTGAGGAAGAGAATATGCAAATGGCAGGGAGAAGCTTTCTCCCTGTCGTTTTTGTTGTGGCGTTTGTAAATTTTTCTGGCGGAAAAAACGGGTACTTGCCCGGGTTCTGCCTGTGTGGTATAATAAACATGTATGTGCAAAGGCGCACAGGCATAGACTGGATGAGAAAGTGAGGATGTTTTGTATGAAAACCACACTTGTAATCATGGCGGCAGGCATCGGCTCCCGGTTTGGCGGCGGCATCAAGCAGCTGGCGGAAGTGGGCCCCGGCGGGCAGATCATCATGGATTATTCCATTCACGATGCCATCAAGGCCGGTTTTAATAAAATCGTATTCATCATTCGCAAGGATATCGAAAAAGACTTCCGCGAAATCATCGGCAACCGCATTGAAGCGCTGTGTGCCGCAAAGAACGTGGAAGTGGCGTACACCTTCCAGGCGCTGGACGATCTGCCGGACGGTGTTTCCCTGCCCGAAGGCCGCAAGAAGCCCTGGGGCACCGGCCAGGCCGTGCTCACCTGCAAGGGCGTGGTGAACGAGCCTTTCGCCGTCATCAATGCGGACGACTATTACGGCAAGGACGCCTTCAAAATCGTTCATGACTTCCTGCAGGATTATACCCCCGCCCATCCCGAACGCTACTGCATGGCGGGCTTCATCCTGAAAAACACCCTCAGCGATAACGGCGGCGTGACCCGCGGCATCTGCAAAACCGATGCCAACGGCTACCTCACCCAGGTGGACGAAACATCCAACATCGAAAAGACGGCGGACGGCGCACAGGCGGACGGCCGGGTGCTGGATGCGGAAAGCTATGTGTCCATGAATTTCTGGGGCCTGACGCCGGAATTCATCGACAAGCTGGAAGTGGGCTTCAAGGCCTTCTTTGAAAAGATTCAGGGCAACGAACTGAAGGCAGAATACCTGCTGCCCATCTATATCGACGAATTGCTCAAGAAGGGTGAAGTATCCGTTCAGGTGCTGGAAACCCGGGATAAGTGGTTCGGCGTGACTTACCAGGAAGATAAGCAGACCGTGATCGACGCCATCCATGCGCTGGTGGAAAAGGGCGAATACACCACGGCCCTGTTTGATGACCTGGATGCATAAAACGAAAAGGAGAAATAAATGAAAAGAAGCGGAAAGATGCTGGCGCTGTGCCTGGTGATGATCCTGTGTTTTTCTCTGGCCTGTCCGGCCATGGCATGGGAAAAATCCGAAAATCCCCTGATCGATCCCCAGCCGGTGCCCGTTGCGGAAACAGAAGACGAATTTTACAATATCCTGCTGGCTGGGATTGACCTGGGCAACTACACCGGCAAATGGGCCAGCGGGAATAAGCGGGTGCTGGAGGAATGCCACACCGACGTGATCATGGTGATCTCTCTGAACAAAACCAGGAACACGGTGGATCTGGTATCCCTGCCCCGGGATACGTTTACTTATGTGCCCAATGTGCACGGCGTTTACAAGCTGAATGCTGCGTTCAACTGTGCGGAAACGGCGGACGACGGCATGTTGCGCTTGTGCGATGCAGCCAGCTGGCTGCTGGGCGGCGTGCCCATCCACAGCTATGTGGCGGTGGATATGGCGGCGCTGATCACGCTGGTGGACACCATCGGCGGCGTGGATTTTGAAATGGATATGTCCTACAAGGGCCACAGCGGCATTGTGTACCAGGCCGGCATGCAGCATCTGGACGGCGTGGGCGTGATGGACTATGTGCGCGCCCGTAAGAACGCCACCGTGGAACACAACGATATCGGCCGCACCCGCCGCGGCCGCAACATGATGCTGGCCATCTTTGACAAGATCCAGCAGAACATGAAAGAAGAAGGCATGGGCGGCATGGTGATGGACCTGATCAACCTGATCTTCAGCGAAGAATTCAACATCATCACCAACCTGACCATGGCGGATTTGCTTTCCCTGGCCGATGTGGCGCTGACCGTTGGCGGCAGCGGTGAAATTGGCTCCCATGTGCTGGACGGCGGCTACAGCCTGGCCCTCAAGGATTGGAATTTCACCTTCACCGATCAGGATAACCGCAAGGCGGTATTGAAGGACGTGTACGGCATTGACGTGGAAGAAATTCCCTACGTCAGCTGGGGCTACACCCCCTGGCTGCTGGAATATGGTTTCCCCATTTCCAGGCAGGTGCTCATCACCCGGCAGATTCTGGATTACGGTGCCGCGCAAAACAACCTGACGGAAAAGCAGAAGCAGGCGCTGGAGGCTCTGGAGGCCCAGCATGATGTGGTGGTGAAGGCCTTCGATAAGGCAGCCAATGAGCAAACCATCGGCGCCAATGAGGAACTGACCCAGGCCCGCATCCGGCTGCGCAAGCTGGGTGAAGAGGCCACCCAGGCACTGGGCTACATGCGGGATGCCAAGTGGAACACCTCTGCCTACTGGTATCGGGATCCTTTGATCTGCGAATACACTCAGATCGATTGGCGTTAATCAGAACAAAAGAACGGTGCAGGCAAGCCCTGTGCCGTTTTTTTGTACGCATTTTTTGCTGGAATTATGGGGAATTATGCGCTATAATGGAAAGCAGGGAGAAAAGAAGAACGGAGGCACAGGATATGCGGGTGCTGATTGAACTGCATGATACCCAGCAGGCGGTGGAAAACGTGGTTACCGCCTGTGTGCTCAAGCCGGATGTGCTTGTTTTGCTGGGGGACAGGAAAATTGAAAAGAAAAAATATCAAAAGCCCCTTCTGAAGTTTTTTGAAATGGAAGGGCTGCAGGTGCAGGTGGATTACCGCGCCTGCGGGTTATACGATGTGGATCAGGTGGTGGCCTGCCTGAACGAAGTGCTGGATGAATACGGCAAGGAAAACTGCATTGTGGACGTGGGCGGCGGCAGCGACGTGCTGCTGCTGGCTGCCGGCTATGTGTGCCTGCAAAAGGGCGTACAGGCGGTGCAGCATCAACCCGGGGCCAACAAGCTGAAATGGTTCATCGGCCCCGACGCCGGCAAGGAAGAACGGTTTGACCTGCAGCTGTCCCTGGCCCAGGTGGTGGCGCTGACCGGCGGCGAGCTTTTGCGCAACGGCCATGTGGGCCCGGAAATGATGAGCGAGGAAATGACCGCCCTCATCGACCGCATTTTTCCCATTTATCTGGAAAACAAGAAGGTATGGCCCAAGTTTGTGCAGTACCTGCAGGTGGCGGCCAAAGAGGAAAACTGGGACGGCAGTGCCTATGATGCCCCCCGTACCATTTTTGTCAACGGCCAGGTGCGAAACCCCAACGACGGCATTATGCGTACCCTGCAGGAAGCAGGCGCCATGGACCTGTATGAACTGGACGACCGCCGCTGCCGCTTCTCTTTTGTAAACCCCACCATCGGCAAATGCATGTGCGACGTGGGCGTGTGGCTGGAAATGTACATTTTTTCCGCCATGGTGCAAAGCGGGCTGTTTGATGCGGCGCAGATCAGCATGGTGGTCAGCTGGGACGATGATCCCCAAAACGATAAGGTGCAGAACGAAATTGACGTGGCCGCCTGTGCCGGCCTGGGCCAGATTTTCTGCTCCTGCAAAACTTCCACGCCCGACCCCTATATGCTCAACGAAATTGCGGTGATGACCCGGCGCTTTGGTACGGCCTATGCCACCCCGGTGCTGGCCACCGTATGCGATATGAAAAAGGACGCCACGGCCGCTTATTACCGTGCCCAGCAGATGGGCGTGGAACTGATCGATATCAACGACCTGGAAAAGCCCATGCTGATGAACCGGCTCACCAGCTTGCGCCGTAAATGGGATCGCTGAGGCAAAAACAATAAGAAAACAGCTTTTCAGCGGAAAATGCCGCTGAAAAGCTTTTCATTTCCGGCGGTATGATGTAAGATAAAACCAGTGTGATTCATCCCCATACAAGGAGTAATGAAAATATGAACAAGAAAAGTGAACGCTGGCTGCGGCTGATTCTGGGTTGTATTGTGCTGCTGGTGGCCGGTATTATCTATGCCTGGAGCAACCTGAACGTGCCGCTGCAGGAAAAATTCACCGGGCCGGAGCTTTCCTTCTGCTTTACGCTGACGCTGTGCTTTTTCTGCCTGGGCGGGCTGGTATCCGGCCTGATGAGCAAAAAAGTGAGCATTTTCGGCCGGATGATCATGGCGGCCCTTTTGACGGGGCTGGGCTTCATTTTGTCCGCGGTGAACGGCGGCAATGTGTGGCTTTTGTACCTGGGCTACGGCGTGATGGCGGGCGGCGGCATCGGTATTGTGTACAACACCGTCATTGCGGCCACCAATGCCTGGTTCCCGGATAAGAAGGGGCTGTGCAGCGGCGCGCTGATGATGACCTTTGGCTTTTCCGCCCTTTTGTTTGGCAAAGTGGCCAAGGTGATGTTTGAAATGCCCGGCATCGGCTGGCAGCGCACCTATCAGCTGCTGGGGGCATTGGCAGCGCTGGTGTTCATTGTGGCGGCATGGCTTTTGAAAATGCCGGCTGTGGAAAAGAAGGAGCAGGCGGCTGCTACCGAAAACGACGTGCCCACCCGGGAGATGATCAAAAAACTCAGCTTCTGGAAGCTGTTTGTGTTTTTCACGCTGCTGGCGGCCGTGGGTTCTGCCGCCATTGGCTTTGGCCGGAACTATTTCCTGTCCATCGGCATGGAGACCGATGCGGCGGCCACGGTGGCGGGGCTTTTGAGCATTTTCAACGGCCTTGGGCGCATCGTTTCCGGCATGGCGTTTGACAAGCTGGGCCTGCGCAAAACCCAGGTGCTCACAAGTGTGGTGGCCATTCTTTCGCCCCTGCTTGCGCTGCTTGCCATTGTTTTGCAGGCAGGCTGGCTGGGTGTGATCGGCCTGTGCATGTGCGGCTTCACCTACGGCTTTTCGCCCACCATGTCGGCGGCCATGGTATCGGCCTTCTATGGCGGCAAGTATTTCCCGCTGAATTTCCCGGTGCTGAACCTGGTGCTGATCCCAGCTTCCTTCTCCAGCGCGCTGGCGGGCATTCTGGTATCCGCAAGCGGCAATTACCTGTCCACCTTTGTGGTGCTGACGGCGCTGTCTGTGGTGGGGCTGGCGGTGAATTTGTCCATTAAGAAAGCATAAGGGGAAAAAGTATGCTGGCGCAGAACCCGATCATTTACAGCGATTTTCCCGATCCCGATGTGATCCGGGTGGGGGAAATGTATTACATGGCCACCACCACCATGCACTTCTTTCCCGGCGGGCAAATTCTTTGCTCCCGGGATCTGGTGAACTGGCAGCACCTGTGCTATGCCTATGAAGTGTTTGGCGAAACAGACAGGCAGAAGCTTATGAAAGGGAACATATACGGCCAGGGCATGTGGGCACCCACCCTGCGCTATCATGCCGGCGTGTTCCATCTGGTGTTTTCCTGCAACGATACCAAGGTCTGCTACCATTTCACCGCAACGGATATCAAAGGCCCCTGGAAAAAAGGAAACATCAAGGGCTTTTACCATGACCCCTCCCTGCTTTTTGATGACGATGGCAAAGTGTACATTGTGTACGGCAACCGGGAGATCCGCATAACGGAACTGAAAGCGGACCTGTCGGAACCTTTGCCCGGCGGGCTGGACCGCGTTTTACTGCGGGATGAAGCGGAAGGGCTGGGCTGGGAAGGCAGCCACATGTACAAAATCAACGGCCGGTACTACCTGTGCAATATCCATTGGCCGCAGGGAAAAATGCGCACCCAGGGGGTGCATGCCAGCGACAGCCTCACCGGGGAATTTACCGGCGGCGAAGTGCTGGCAGACGATCTGGACGGCTCCTTCCGGGGGGTGGCCCAGGGCGGCATGGTGGATACCCCGGACGGGAAATGGTACATGCTTCTGTTCCAGGATCATGGGGCAGAGGGCCGCATGCCGGTGCTGGTGCCCTTCCGGTGGGAAGGGGGCATGCCGCGGCTTGATAAGGCACCCCGGGTGCTGGAAGCGGACGTGGATGAAAGCGTGCCCGGGCTGTACACATCGGATACGCTGAAAGGCTCTTTCAGCCCTTTGTGGCAATGGAACCATGAGCCGGACCTTGCCCTCATTGCCTGCACCGAAAGGGGCCTGCAGCTGACTTGTGCCGGCCCGGCAGCCCATGTGGAACAGGCCCGGAATACCCTTACCCAGCGCTGCTTTTCGCAAAAGTGCCGCGGAAGCGTAATACTGGATGCGTCCGCCCTTCAGGAAGGGGATCGGGCCGGCATCTGTGCCCTGCAGGGCTTGTTCGGGCAGCTGTGTGTCGTGATGCAGGACGGAAGGAAATTCCTGTCCCTGGTCACCCGTGAGGCAGGGGAGGGCACGCTCTTTCGCTCCACCGAAGCGCCCGAAGAACGTGTGAAAATGCCCATTTCCGGCGATCGCATCACCCTTGGGGCGGAATTTGATTTTGCGCTGGATCAGGTGCAGTTTTTCTACGATGACGGAAACGGCATGCAGCCCATCGGCGATGCCCATTCGCTTTTGTACCGGCTGGATCACTTTACCGGCTGCCGCATCGGCCTTTGCGCGTTTAACGAAAAAGGCATGGGCGGCAAGGCCCTGTTCCGGGATTTTGTGTATCAGGTGCTGTGAAGCACATAAAAAAGGCGCGGCGGAAGGTTCTTTCCGTCGGCGCCTTTTTGTATGCCCGTATGGTTTGGCCGGGCCGTTTTTTGCTTATGCCTTCACCTTTTCCAGCACGTAGCTGATGATCTGGTCCCGGGCAATGCGGTCCTTATGGAGGATGGGCTTTTGCTGCAGCCGGGCCAGGTTTTCGGGGATGGCCACGCCGGTCACTTTGTTCAGCTTTTCGGCATCGGCAAATTCATCCTTGCCCCCTTCTTCGCCCAGGGCTTTCAGCACGGGGGCAGGGAACTTGTAGGGGGAAGCGGTGGAAAGCACCACCTGGGGCCGGCCCTGGGCCTGGTCCTTCACCTGTTCCATCACATGCCAGGCCACGGCGGTGTGGGGATCCAGCAGGTATTTTTCTTCCTGCCATACTTTGCCGATGGCGGCCATGGTCTGCTGTTCATCGCAGCAGCCGGCGCTGAAGCTTTCCTGAATGTTCTTCAGGGTATCGGCGTCCACCTGATAGAAGCCTTCCTTGTTCAGCTGTTCCATCCAGCCTTTCACCTTGCTTTCGTCCCGGCTGGCCAGGTACAGAAGGCGTTCCAGGTTGGAGGAAACCAGAATATCCATGGAGGGGGAAGCGGTTTTGTAGAATTCCCGGCGGCGGTCATACAGGCCCGTTTCCAGGAAGTCCGTCAGCACTTTGTTGGCGTTGGAGGCACACACCAGCCTGCCCACCGGCAGGCCCATCAGCTTGGCATAGTAGCCGGCCAGAATATCGCCGAAATTCCCGGTAGGCACAATGTAATCCACCTTGTCGCCGAACTGAATGCGGTTTTCTTCCATAAGCCGGGCGTAGGCGATGAAGTAGTAGGTCACCTGCGGGGCCAGACGGCCGATGTTGATGGAGTTGGCAGAGGACAGGGAAACGCCGGTGCCTTCCAGCTGGTCGGCAAGGCTTGCAAAGGCTTCCTTCACGCCCCGCTGGCAATCGTCAAAATTGCCTTCCACAGAGCAAACCACCACGTTCTTGCCTTCCTGGGTGGCCATCTGCCGCTGCTGCATGGGGGAAACGCCTTCGGCGGGGTAGAACACAATGATGGAGGTGCCGTCCACGTCCTGGAAGCCGTTCAGCGCTGCCTTGCCGGTGTCGCCGGAGGTGGCGGTGAGGATAACGGTTTTGCCGGCCATGCCTTCCTGCTTGCGGGCAGCGGTCATCAGCTGGGGCAGCATGGAAAGGGCCACGTCCTTGAAGGCGGAGGTGGGGCCGCGGAACAGTTCCAGCACATAATCGTTGCCCACTTTCACCAGGGGGGTCAGATCCTCCGTTTCGAATTTGCCGGTGTATGCCTTTTCCACCAGCTCCTTCATGTTTTCAAAGCCGGGCATCAGGTAGGAAAGAATCATTTCCGCCATGCCCAGGCTGTCTTTCTTCAGGCATGCCTGCACATCAAAGGGCCGGCTGCCCAGGGTTTTGTCCAGGAACAGGCCGCCGTCCTGGGCCAGGCCCTGCAAAACGGCAAAGGTATCGGTGCCGGAAAGGTGGGAACGGGTGCTTTCATAGTTCATAACGGTATTCCTCCAATGATTATTCAATGGCGATCAGGCGGGGATTTTCGGCGCCGGATACGTCTTTCATGCGGTTGATGAGGTGCTGGATATCGTTTTCCATCTGGCTCACATCCAGGGCGATGGTCACGCTGGCCTTGCCGTGGATGGGCAGGTTCTGGGTGATGGTGAGCACGCTGCAGTGCAGGGCGGAAATGCAGGTAAGCAGCTGGCTCAGCACGCCGGCTTCATGGCTCAGCGTGACGGAGAAGATGGCTTTGCGGCCGGTGGCTTCCCGGTTGGGCTCCAGAATGAAATCCTTATATTTATAATAGGTACTTCTGGAGATGCCGGCAATCTTCACTGCCTGGCTCACTTCCCTGACCACGCCTTCTTCCAACAGCCGCTTGGCCTGTAATACTTTATCGTAATAATCCGGCAGGATGCTTTTGTGGATGATCAGATAATCGTCAAGCATGGCTGTTTCTCCTTTGTTTTTTTGCCCTTCCTGCTCTTGCAAAAGGGACGTCCCTATGATACACTGTTTTTGTCAGAAAAACAAGTGTTTTTCACAAACGGACAAAAAGAAAACATTTTCCCGGAGGGACAGACATGAAAGTTGCACTGGTGGGCTTTGGTACGGTAGGCAAGAGCGTATACAAAATGCTGGAAAAGGCGGAAGGCATGGAACCCGGCAAGGTGTTGATGCTGCCCGAATTTTTCACCGATCCTGCCACACAGACCACCGATTATAACGATATTCTGAACGATCCTGAAACGGATGCCGTGGTGGAATGCATCACCAATGCCGAGGCGGGCTATGAATATGCCAGGGCGGCGCTGAACGCCGGCAAGCATTTCATTTCTTCCAGCAAGGCCATGGTGGCGGTGTACGGCCCGGAACTGAACCGGCTGGCCCGGGAAAAGGGTGTGGCCTTCCTGTTTGGTGCGGCCTGCGGCGGCAGCATGCCCATCCTGATGGCGCTGAGCCAGTCCCGCCAGATGGACGAAGTACAGGCCGTCAGCGGCATCCTCAACGGCACCACCAACTATATGCTGGATGCCATGCAGCGCAAGGGCTGCACCTATGAAGCAGCGCTGAAAACGGCCCAGGAACTGGGCTATGCCGAAGCAGACCCCACCGCCGACGTATCCGGCTCCGACAGCCTGCGCAAGATCATGCTGGCCTGTGCGGTGTCCTACGGCGTGCTGCCGGTGGAAGGGCTTCATTGTGAAGGCATTGAAAACCTGACGGCGGAAGATGTGAACCACTTTGCCCCCAAGGGCAAGGTGTGCCGGCTGATTGCCAAGGGCGGCAAGAACGAAGACGGCAGCGTGTACGCCTGTGTGGAGCCGGTGCTGTTTGCCCAGAATGCGCCGGAAAGCTCTGTGCTGGATAACAACAACCTGGCCAAGAGCTTGTGCAAATACAACGGTTCTCTGGTGCTGATCGGCCAGGGCGCCGGCGGCGACCCCACCGCTTCCAACGTGCTGCGGGACCTGGTCAACGTCCGTGCCGGCTATCAGCATTACCTGCCTGCCCATTGCAAGGAAGGCGCCGCGGTGAACGACGGCTGCCTGAACCGCTATTACGTGCGCGTGCAGGCCCAGGATGCCGCGCTGTTTCAGGCGGAAGAAGCGGAAAAAGACGGCGATGTGTGCCGCATTGTGACGGCTGCCATGCCGGTGAGCAAAATGCATGCGCTGGCGGCGGATATCCGCAAAGAAGGCCGCAAGGTGTTCTTCGCTGCCATCAACGAATAAAATGCAAATGGAAACAAAAGAATGTGTCGCAAAGGCACATTCTTTTTTCTTTCTGTCTTTTACATCGGCAAAAAACTGTGCTATGATAGGATCAGCAGAAAATGGATACGATGAGGAGGGTATGCCCATGCGGCTTGGCGGCAGTATCATGCGCCCCTATCACAGCCCGGAAGAATGGCTGAAGGAAGTAAAGAACCTGACCTATTCCACCGTCATTTTCCCGGTGGATTCTTTTGCTCCCCTTTCCCTGCAGGAAGAATATGCAGCCTGCTGCCGGGAAAACGACCTTTTGATCGGCGAAGTGGGCGTATGGAAAAACGTGCTTTCCGCCGATGAAAACGAGCGCCGGGCGGCCATTGATTATGCCAAGGCCCAGCTGCACATGGCAGAACGTGTGGGCGCCAATTGCTGTGTGAACATTGTGGGTTCCTTAAGCCCCACCCTGTGGGACGGCTATGCCCCCGGCAATTACAGCAGGGAAACCTATGAAGAGATCATCCGCATCACCCGGGAGATCATTGACGATGTGAACCCCAAAGTGTCCAGCTATTCCCTGGAACCCATGCCCTGGATGGTGCCCGATTCTCCGCAGCAGTACCTGCAGCTGCTCCGGGATATCGATAGGCCCGGCTTTTCCGTGCATCTGGATTTTGCCAACATGGTAAACGGTGTGGAACGCTACCATAACGCGGAGGCGTTCATCCGCAGCTGCTTTACGCTGCTGGGCCCGCATATCCGCTCCATCCACCTCAAGGACGTAAAGCTGGGGGACGAACTGCCCTGCTGCATCCGGGAAGTGATGGTGGGCAAGGGCGCCCTGCCTTTGCATGTGGCGCTGGAGGAAGCCCAGAAGCTGGGGGACGATACCACCGTTTTCACCGAGCATTATGATCATCACGAAAACTACGTGGAAGCGACGGCTTATCTGCGTGAACTGGGCAAACAATACCATATCAACATCAAATAAGGAGGCTGTATCATGAACAATTTTGAATTCTACTCTCCGGCCCATCTGGTATTCGGCAAGGGCGTGGAAAACCGTGTGGGCGAAATGCTCAAGGGCAAGTGCGAAAAGGTGCTGCTGCACTTTGGCGGCGGCAGCGTGAAAAAGAGCGGCCTGTATGACCGCATCACCGCTTCCCTGGAAAAGGCGGGCATTCCCTTCTGCGCGCTGGGCGGCGTGGTGCCTAATCCCCGGCTGAGCCTGGTGTACGAAGGCATTGACCTGTGCAAAAAGGAAAAGGTGGACCTGATCCTGGCTGTGGGCGGCGGCAGCGTGATCGACTCCGCCAAGGCCATCGCCATGGGCGTTCTGTATGACGGCGACGTGTGGGATATGTACGAAAAGGGCGTGCAGTGCCAGAAGGCCCTGCCCGTTGTGACCGTGCTCACCATCCCCGCTGCCGGCAGTGAAGCCAGCGGCGATACCGTCATCACCAACGAAGAAAAGCAGCTGAAATACGGCTACGGCTCCAATCACCTGCGTCCCCTTATGAGCTTCATGAACCCGGAACTGTTCTTCACCCTGCCGGAAAACCAGGTGGCCAACGGCATCAGCGACATGATGAGCCACGTGTTTGAACGCTATTTCACCAACACCACCCATGTGGAACTCACCGACCGGCTGTGCGAAGCCACCCTGAAGACCATCATGCACAATGCCCAGAAGCTGATGGATAACCATGAGGATTATGATGCCTGGTGCGAAATCGGCTTTGCCGGCACGGTGGCCCACAACGGCCTGGTGGGCTGCGGCCGGGATCAGGACTGGGGCTGCCACATGATGGAGCACGAGCTTTCCGCCATTTACGACGTGGCCCACGGCGCCGGCCTGGCGGTACTGACCCCTGCCTGGATGAAGTATGTTTACAAGGACAACATCCCCATGTTCGTCCAGTTTGCCACCCAGGTGATGGGCGTGGAAGGCTCCTTCCGTGAACCGGAAGCCATCATTCTGGAAGGCATCGAAAAGCTGCGCATGTTCTTCCTCAGCATCGGCCAGCCTGCCACCCTCTCCGAAATGGGTATTGAGGAAAAGGATTTCGAACGGATGGCGAAAAAGTGCACCGGCGCTGCCTTTGGGGCGGAACATCCCGTGGGCGGCCTGAAGAAACTGTACTGGCAGGACGTTATGAATATCTACAACCTGGCCAACCAATAACCAAGGGCCATCGGCTCTTGACCCAGTAGCGGAAGCGGCAGTCTTGTTACACAAGCCATTTCCCGCTGCCAGGGGCATCCCCCTGGACCCTTTTGCGGAAGTGGCGGTCTTGTTACACAGGAAATTACCCGCCGATGCCGGGGAACAACATTCCCTTGCATAAGCAAATAACAAAGGAGCGAAGGGTTTTGCAACCCATCGCTCCTTTTTGTGTATTTGTTTTATTGGTTGAGTGCCTTTTGGGCCAGGTGCTCGTCGCGGGCGCTTTTGCGGCCTTCTTCCCGGATATCGCCGGCCTTGGTCAGGGCCACCTTGGTCAGGTACGGGCCCACGATTTCATAAATCAGCACGGCAAAGAGGGTAATATTGCGCACGATGGCGCCGTCCGGGCCCAGCTCGATGGCCTTGATGGCCATGCCCAGTGCAACGCCGGCCTGGGGCAGCAGCGTGATGCCCAGATACTTGACGATGTTGGGGTCACATTTGGCCCATTTGGCGCTGAGACTGGCGCCGAAATACTTGCCCACAGAACGGGAAAGGATGTAGATGACACCGATCACCACCACGGCCCAATCGGCAAATACCGAAAGCTCCAGCTCAGCGCCGCTGATGACAAAGAACAGGATCAGGATGGGGGCCGTCCAGCGGTCCGCCCGGTCCATCAGTTCTTCCGATACCTCGCACATGTTGCAGAACACCGTGCCCAGCATCATGCAGGCCAGCAGGGAAGAAAAGCCAATGTGAATGCCGCCCACCTGGAACTTCAGGCAGGACACGGCCACCGTCATCATCACGAACGTGACGGACACGGCCATACGCTTGGAACGGGAATGGAAGTATTTTTCGCACAGGGTGAAAAGCAGGCCCATCACAAAGCCCAGCCCCAGCGAAAGCACCACTTCCAGCAGCGGCTCCAGCACCACCGACAGCACGTCCACCACGCCGGTGCTGATGGATTTTGCCACACCGAAGGAGATGGCGAAAACCACAAGGCCCACCGCGTCGTCCAGGGCTACCACGGGCAGCAGGATATCCGTCACCGGGCCCTTGGCCTTGTACTGCTTTACCACCATCAGCGTGGCGGCCGGTGCGGTGGCCGTAGCCACGGACGCCAGCACAATGGCGGCGGACAGGGGCAGCTTATCCGGCATCAGAAAGTGCAGGCCGATCAGAACCACGTCCACCACGATGGTGGTGAACACGGCCTGCGCAACGCCAATGACGGTGGCCTGCTTGCCGATTTTTTTCAGCTGGGCCAGGCGGAATTCGTTGCCCATGGCAAAGGCGATGAAGCCCAGGGCCAGGTCCGAGATCAGGCCGAAGCTTTCAATCTGGCTTGCGGTAATGCCGATGCCCGGAATGTTCAGGGAGCCCAGCAGGAAGGGGCCGATGAGCACGCCGGAGATCAGGTAGGCGGTAACGGCCGGCAGCTTCACTTTTTTTGCAAGCCTGGACAGCACAAGCCCGGCAAGCAATGCGATGGAAAGACTCAAAAAAATGCTGGCTGTTTGAGTCATACAAAAATGCCTTCTTTCAATCGTCGTTGTGTGTTTCTATGGCGCAAAAGCGCGGAATTTCGCCAATCGCACCAATCATGCATTATACTACGTTTGTGCAAAAGATACAAGAGGGGCAAGCAGTGCATCCGGGCCAAAGAAAATGCAGAATCTGTTGCAAATGCAACATATTTATTTGGTTTCATCCTCTATACTAAAGCTGGCTGGAAAACAGCCGGAAAGAGGAACAAGTTATGAAAAAAATGATTGCAATGATGCTGGCCCTGGCCATGATGCTGTGCATAACGGCAGCCTATGCCGAAGGGGACGATAAAGTGGTCATCCGCCTTGGCGGCCTGAAGGGCGCCACTTCCATCGGGATGGTGAAGCTGCTGGATGATGCCGAAAAGGGCGAAACCCGCAACACCTACGATTTCACCATGGCAGCTGCCGCCGACGAGCTTTCTCCTTTGATGATCAAGGGCGAAATGGACGTGCTGGCCGTGCCGGCCAACCTGGCTTCCATTCTCTACAACAAAACGGAGGGTAAGGTGCAGTTTGCTGCCGTGAACACCCTGGGCGTGATCTACATTGTGGAAAAGGGCGGCGATACCGTCCAATCCGTTGCCGACCTGAAAGGCAAAACCATCTACGCCACCGGCAAGGGCACCACGCCGGAATATGCCCTGCGGTATCTGCTTTCCATGCACGGCCTGGATATTGAAAAGGACGTGACCATGGAATGGAAGAGCGAACCCACCGAAACCGTGGCTGCCATGAAGATGCAGGAAAACGCCGTGGCCATGATACCCCAGCCCTTCGTGACGGTGGCGCAGGGCCAGGTGGAAAACCTCCGCGTTGCGCTGGATCTGACGGCGGAATGGAATGCGCTGGAAAACGACAGCATGTTCATCACTGCCGGCCTCATCGTGCGCAAGGAATTTGTGGAACAGCATCCCGAAGCGTTCAGCATTTTCCTGGAAGAATATAAAGCCTCCACTGAATATGTGAACCAGAACCCCGCCGAAGCCTCCCTGCTGGTGGAAAAGTACGGCATTGTGAAGGCGCCCGTGGCGGAAAAGGCCATTCCCTTCTGCAACATCACCTACATGGACGGCGAAGAAATGAAGACTGCCCTCAATGGTTACCTGAACGTTCTGTTTGACATGAACCCCGCAGCCGTTGGCGGTAAGCTGCCCGGCGATGACTTCTACTATGTACAGCTTGCGGAATAACAAAAAAATCCAGCGTGCATTGGCGGTGCTGTTTGCCTTATGCGTGTGGCAGGCAGCCGCCATGCTGCTGGGGGAACCTCTTTTGCTGGCCTCGCCTGTTCAGGTGGCAGGCCGGCTTTTTTCGCTTATTTTGACGGAAAAATTCTGGTCCACAGTGGGCTATACCACCCTGCGCATTGTTTGCGGCTTCCTGCTGGGCTTTGGGGTGGGGGTTGTGCTGGCGGTGCTGGCCGGGCGTTATCAGGGGCTGGAAACGCTGCTGTGGCCTTTTGTGGTGACCATCAAGTCCATCCCCGTGGCCAGTTTTGTGATCCTGGTGCTCATCTGGCTGTCCAGCAGGCATTTGTCGGTGTTCATTGCCTTTCTGATGGTGTTCCCGGTCATTTACCTGAACACCCTGCAGGGCCTGAAGGCCACCGACGGCAGGATGCTGGAAATGGCGAAAATGTACCGTTTTTCCTTTTCCCGGAAGCTGAAATACATCTATGTGCCCCAGCTGCAGCCTTTTCTGATGAGCGCCTGCAGCATTGCCCTGGGCCTGTCCTGGAAAAGCGGGGTGGCGGCGGAACTGATCGGCCGGCCCGATCTTTCCATGGGCGATATGCTGTATATGGCCAAGGTGCACATGGATACGGCGGATGTGTTTGCCTGGACGGTGGTGATCATCCTGCTCAGCCAGCTGTTTGAAAAGCTGTTCCTGAAACTGATGAAGAAAGGCTTTGAGAGGGTGATGAAGTGAGCAATGTGATTTTGAAAAATATCTCCAAGACTTATGACGGCAAGAAGGTACTGGATGGGTTTTCGCTCACCTTGCAGGAGGGAAAGCGCACCTGCATCATGGGCCCTTCCGGCTGCGGCAAAACCACCCTGATGCACATCCTCTGCGGCCTTGTGCACCCGGATGCCGGGGAAGTGGAAGGCTTGCCCGGGCGCATTGCGGTGGTGTTTCAGGAAAACCGGCTGTGCGAGCAATTTACGGCGCTGGAAAACGTGCGCATGGTGGCGCCGGATAAGACGGCGCGGGCCAAAATGCTTTTGCAGCAGCTGGGCCTTGGGGAAAGCATGCTGCAAAGGGTGTCCGCCCTTTCCGGCGGTATGAAGCGCAGGGTGGCCATTGCCAGGGCGCTGTGCTTCGATGCGGGGCTGACGGTGATGGACGAGCCTTTCAAGGGCCTGGACGAAGAAACCAAGGAAACGGTGCTGCAAACGGTGCTTGCGGAAACGGAAGGGAAAACCGTGCTGCTCATTACCCATGATGAAGAGGAAGCCCGGCGTTTTGCCGATGAGATCGTGGTGATGTGAAGTTTTGCGGGGCTTTGCCCCTGCGCCCCACCAGGGGCATCGCCCCTGGACCCAGTAGCGGAGGTGGTTGTTGTGTTACACAAGCAATTTCCCGCTGTGGCTTGAGAGGAAACCCTGCGGGGCATCGCCTTTGGACCCGGCCGCGGAAGTGGTTGGCCGGTCAAGCAAACAATTCCCCGTTGTTACAAGAAACACGCAGACGCCCGATAGAAAAAGAAGATTGCAGTATTGCGAGAGGGGAATGGCGCCGCCGCCTCACGGGCTGGGCGGCGTTGGCGCCGCCGTCCGGATACATTGCATCCGGGGAAAACGACAAAAAGAAGCGGTGAGAGAATGCATTCTCTCAACCGCTTTCTTTCGTTTTCATAGTGCCCGTGGGCACATATTTTTCGTTCCTCAAGTTTCGTGCGGACACACGTTTGTTTTACCGAATCACTTCGTCGCAGGCTGGGTGCAGGGGCGAGAAGCTCCCTTTTCGTTCTCCAACATCCATGCAAAAACAAGTTTGCTCATCCGGATTGCGTGCCGCAGATGGGGTACAGGGGAGAGAAGCCCTCTGCTCCGGTACTTTCTTACATTTTTCCGGTCATCTTCTTCCAGGCATTGATCACGGCCTGGGTGACGGCGGAGCGGAAAGCGTTTTCTTCCAGGGTACGCACGCCTTCAATGGTGCTGCCGCCGGGGCTGCATACGGCATCCTTCAGCGCGCCGGGATGCATGCCGGATTGCTTGAGCATTTCCCCGGCGCCCACCACCATCTGGGCGGCGCAGAGCATGGCCTTGTCCCGGGGCACGCCGCAGTACACCGCGCCGTCTGAAAGGGCTTCCATGAACATGTAGGCAAAGGCAGGGCCGCAGCTGGCCACGGTGCCTGCGCCGTCAAACACGTTTTCCTCCATCCACATCACGTCGCCGGAGAGAGTCATGGCGTCCAGAAAAACGGCGGTCATTTCTTCTGTTACCTGATCGTTTTTGGCGGCCAGTGTCAGCCCTTTGCCCACCACGGCCGGGGTGTTGGGCAGGATGCGGATGATGGGCAGATCGATCATTTCGCTCAGTTCCGCCACGGAAATGCCGGCGGCCATGCTGACGATGACAGGCTTGCGGCCGTTCAGGGCGTTGTTCACTTGGCCCAGCACCTGGGTCACCAGGTAGGGCTTTACGCCGATGAAGAGGTAGTCGCTTTCCTGTACCAGCGCGGAATAATCCACTGCCTTGGCGCCGGTTTCCAGGGCCAGGGCCTGTGCCTTTTCCACGGCCTTGTCATAAAGCAGCACGTCGCTTGCATATTTCCTGGCCACTGCTTTGGCCAGCGCACCGCCCATGTTGCCGGTGCCGATAAACCCGTATTTCATCTTTTATTTACCTCACTTGTCCGTTACCCGAAATGACGTACTTGTATGCCGTCATTTCTTTCAGCCCCATGGGGCCGCGGGCGTGCATTTTCTGGGTGGAAATGCCCAGTTCGCAGCCAAGGCCGAATTCGCCGCCGTCGGTGAAGCGGGTGGATGCGTTCACATATACCGCTGCGCTGTCCACCGCCTGGGTGAAGCGGGCAATGGCGCTTTCGTCTTTGGAAAGAATGGCTTCGCTGTGGTGGGTGGAGTGGGCTTCGATGTGCAGGATGGCTTCCTCCACGTCCCTGACCACCTTCACCGCCAGCACATAATCCAGGAATTCGGTGTCAAAATCCATGTCGCCGGCCGGAGCGCCCTGCATGTACTGCGCTGCCTTTTCGCACACGCGGAAGGCGCAGGTTTGCTTGCGGTCTTCGGCGGTGAGCGCCTTTTCCAGCCGGGGCAGGAAGGAAGGGGCAATTTTTTCGTGCACCAGCAACACTTCCGCCGCGTTGCACACGCTGGGGCGGCTCATCTTGGCGTTTTCCACAATTTTCAGGGCCTGCTCCTCATCGGCGGCGGCGTCCACATAAATGTGGCAGATGCCGGTGCCGGTGTGGATGCAGGGCACCAGCGCGTTCTGCACGCAGGCGTTGATCAGCCCGGCGCCGCCCCGGGGGATGAGCAGGTCCACATAGCCCACGGCCCGCATCAGGTCGGTTGCGGACTGGCGGGTGGTGTCTTCGATAAGGTTCACCGCCGTTTCGGGCAGGCCGGTTTTCTTCAGCCCTTCCCGCAGGGCCTGTACAATGGCGTAAGCGCTGCGGAACGCTTCCTTGCCGCCGCGCAGGATGCACACATTGCCGCTTTTGAGGGACAGGGCGGCGGCGTCGCTGGTAACGTTGGGGCGGCTTTCGTAGATGATGGCCACCACGCCCAGGGGCACCGATACCTTTTTGATGTTCAGCCCGTTGGGCCGCACCGTTTCGGACAGCACTTCGCCCACCGGGTCGGGCAGGGCCACCACGTCCAGGATGCCCTTTGCCATGCCTTCAATGCGCTCTTTGGTCAACAGCAGCCTGTCCAGCATCACCGGGGAAATGGTGTCTTTCGCCTTTTCCATATCGGCGGCGTTTTCGGAAAGGATGGCGTCGGTATTATCCAGCAGGGCCTGGGCCATGTTGCGCAGGGCATTGTTTTTCTGTTCCGGGGTCAGGCCGTTCATCTGCCGTACGGCGGCCTTGGCTTCCAGCAAAATCTGAGCTGTTTCTTTCATTCCTTTTCACCTGCCACAAAACGGGTGCCGATGGGCTGCCCGGAAATGATTTTGTATAGGTCCTCCGGCCGGTCGCCGTTGGTGATCACCATATCAATGCCCGCTTCCGTGGCAATTTTGGCCGCATGCAGCTTGGTGTACATGCCGCCGGTGCCCAGCGCACTGCCGGCGCCGCCCACCATGGCTTCAATTTCGGGGGTGATTTTTTCCACCACCTGCAGCATTTTTGCTTCGTGGTCCTGATGGGGGTCGGCGGTATAGAGGCCGTCAATATCCGTCATGAGGATCAGCAGGTCTGCGTGGGCGCTCTTGGCCACCACGGCAGCCAGGGTATCGTTATCGCCGATCACGATTTCTTCGGTGGCGATGGTGTCGTTTTCGTTGATGATGGGCAGGGCGTCCAATTCCAGCAGCCGGTTCAGGGTGTTTTCAAAATTGTGGCGGCGCTTTTCGGTTTCAATATCATCGTTGGTCAGCAGGATCTGGGCCACAGTGTGGTTATAGGTGGAAAAAAGCCGGTCGTAGGTGTACATCAGTTCACACTGGCCCACAGCGGCGGCAGCCTGCTTGGTGGGGATATCCTTGGGCCGCTCCTTCAGAAGCAGCTTGCCCACGCCCATTCCGATGGCGCCGGAAGAGACCATGATGATCTCATGGCCCGCATTTTTCAGATCACTCAATACTTTGCACAGCATCTCCACCCGCTGGATGTTCAGCCGGCCTGTGGTATGGGCCAGGGTGGAAGTGCCCAGTTTCACAACAAAACGCATGGTTTCATGCCTCCCTATATGTATACAGATATAGCATACACATATTTCACCGGCATTTCAACGCATGAACACGAAAAAAACAGTTTTATCCCTGTTCCCGTATTTTGCGCCAGCGTTCCTTTGTGGCCTGGCCGCCCCGCAGATGGCGCACCTGATGATGGAAATTCATCACCGCCTGCACCTGGCTATGCAGCCCCGGGTGCACCAGGGGCAGCCGCTCGTGGATATCCTTGTGCACGCTGGACTTGCTCAGGCCAAAGCGCCCGGCGGCCTGGCGTACGGTATCGCCGGTTTCAATGATGTGCCGGGCCAGCATGATGCACCGGTTTTTTATTTCCTCTCGCATCCCTCTCTCTCCTTTCGGCACAGAATATGCCGGGGGAGGGGGGATTCATGCCTGGGGGGAATTTTGTAAACATGGCGAAATTTGCTTGAAAGCGGGCACTTTTTTCTTTATAATGGAACGGGAAGCATCATTGTACCCAAGGAGTGAAACACCGATGAAAAAAGTATGGACGGCCCTGCTGGCCCTGTGTTTATTCTTTTTATTTGCGGCGGCTTTTGCCGAAGAAATCACCTATACCGGCACCGTGACCGGGGGAAAACTGAACATGCGCCAGTCCGATTCGGCGGACAGCAAATCCCTGGGCACGTTCAAAAACGGCAGCCAGGTGACGGTGCTGGAAAACAACGGCACCTGGTGCAAAGTGCAATCGGGCAGCAAAGTGGGCTATATGATGACGGAGTACCTCACCATCGAAGCCAACTACACCCATCTGGACTGGGTGGAAACGAAAAACGACGGTTCCATCCTGACCCTCCGGGAAAAGGCGGATGCGGAAAGCGCCATTGTGCTGCAGGTGATGAGCGGCGTGAAGGCGGAGCGCATCGCCAAAGAAGGGGATTACAGCCGCATCCGGGTGGGCCAGGCGTTCGGCTGGGTGGAAACCCGGCTTTTGACCGTGACGACGGGAGAATTTGACACCCTGATGGGCGGCAGTGCCCCAAGAGATTTTGACCTTGCAGTGCTGGAAGGGGCGGCCCGGGAAGCCGGCAGCCCCAGAATGCGCCAGCGGGAAACCCAGCTGCCCTATGATATTCAGTATCCCGTTTTGCGGATTGACGGGGCGGACGAGCAGATTGACGCCTGGCTGGAAAGCACGCTGGATGTGTTTGAAAAGGATTATCAGCAAAACCATGCCGGTGAAGAAGCCGGATACACCGTGCGGTACAAGGCAGTGGAAGTGGACGAAAGGTATTGCTCCGTTCTGCTGGCCGGCCAGTACACTGCCGGCAGCACCTGCCTTACCGTGTTTTTGCCCATCAATTTGGACATGCAGGAAAAAAAGGTGCTGACTGCGGAAGAACTGTTTGTAAACCCCGGCCGTTTGCTTTTCTTTATGGAGTGCCACCTGGCAGGGCAGATGAAGACGGCGGCGGACGGCTATGCCCTCCGGCCCGGGGAGGAAGCCCTTTCCCAGGTGATGATGGGGGATGAGGGGCTGGAAGTATATTTCAGCGCCGGCATGGCCCTGCCTTGCATGTATGGGGACGTGGTGGTGAAAATCCCCTATTCCCAGGCGGCACAGCTGATGCAGGTGGAATCGGAAATGATCAGCAGCAAGGTGCGCAAGATCGACCCCACCAAGCCCATGATCGCCCTGACCTTTGACGACGGCCCTTCCGAATACACCTTGCGCATCCTGCGGGTGCTGGCCCAGTATGACGCCCGGGCTACCTTCTGTGTGCAGGGCTATAATGTGGATATTTACCCCGATATTGTCAAACAGGCAGTGGCCCAGGGCAACGAAATTGCCTCCCACACCTGGAACCACCCCAACCTGACGGAAATTTCCTCTTCCCGTGTGCGCAGCCAGCTGGAACGCACCAACGAAGCGGTGGCCCGGGTGGCGGATGGGTATCAGGTGAAGGTGCTGCGCCCGCCCTATGGGGCCACCAACCGCACCGTGCGCAACATCTGCGCCGATATGGATATGGTGATTGCCCACTGGCAGATTGATACGCTGGACTGGGAACACCGCAACGCCAACAAGACCTACCGGAACGTGATGTCCAAAGCAAAGCCCGGCTCCATTGTGCTGTGCCATGATATTTACGAAAACACCGCCGTTGCCATGGAAATGGCCATTCCGGAGCTGATCGAGCAGGGGTATCAGCTGGTCACCGTTTCGGAGCTGCTTTCTTTCCATAAGGATGGGGCAAAGCCCGGCACGGTGTACAGCCATGTGAAGCCGGAAAACATCCGGGTGGATTGACAAAAAAGAAAAAGCCGGAGAACCAACCGTTCTCCGGCGTTTTTTCGTTTGCTATGGGGGATCAGCTGTCCATGGGGGAGTGGAGGGTGATGCGGCGGCCGTCCAGGGAAATGAGCCCCTTTTTCTGCATCTGGCTCAGGGCACGGGAAAGGGCGCTGCGGTTGGCGCCCAGATAGGCGGCCAGTTCCGTGCGGGAAAAGGGCAGGGTAAATGCCATGCCGTGGCGCTTCTGATACAGGGACAAAAAGGCTTTCAGCTTTTCCTCCAGCGTCAGCCTGGAAAGGATCTGGATCCGGTCGTTCATGGAAAGGGCACGGCCGGCCAGGTTTTGAATGAAGCGGTGGATGAGCAGGCTTTCCAGCGGCGTCTTGGGCTGCAGAAGGCGGATGTTGCCCGGGTGCAGCCACAGGATGCGGCAGGGGGTGACCGCCACGGCATACACCGCTTCCTCCTGCTCCAGGTAGCTGAGGGATTCGCCGAACATGCCCCCTTTTTCCACATGGGCCATCATCATCTGGTTGCCGTCCAGATCGTCTGTATAGACCTGCACCCTGCCCTGCAGCACCAGGGCAAAGCGGGTGAAGGGGGTGTGGATGGGCTTGATGGTATCGCCTTTTTCATAGGCGCTTTCCCGGGCGTCGAAAAAAGCGAGGGCCGTTTCCAGCTCCTCATCGCTCAAGCCTTGAAAGAAAGCCGTTTTTTTCAGCATTTCCCGGTCCATTTTCTTCCCGCCCTTCCGAAAAAAGAGGATTTCTTGGGCCATTATACCACGAACTGGCGCCATCTGTCACCATTTGGGCACATTCATGGAAAGAAAAGAATTGTCAGGCGGACAAAAATAGTATATAATAGCAAAGACGGCATTATTTGCTATAAAAGCATATCATAAATGAGGAGGAACCTGACATGAGCTACGGTTACTTCGATGACGCTCGCCGTGAGTTTGTCATCACCCGGCCGGATACCCCCAGCCCCTGGATCAACTACCTGGGCAGCGAAGATTTCTTCACCCTGATGAGCAACACCTCCGGCGGCTATACCTTCTATAAGGACGCCCGCCTGCTGCGCCTTACCCGCTATCGCTACAACAACATCCCCAGCGACCTGGGCGGCCAGTATTTCTTCATCAAGGACGGCGAAAACATCTGGGCTCCCGGCTGGATGCCCATGCAGACCAAACTGGACAAGTATGAATGCGCCCACGGCCTGGGCTACACCCGCATCACCTCCTCTCTGGCCGGCCTGAAGGCGGAAGAAACCGCTTTCGTGCCCCGTGGGGAAAATGCCCTGGTCACCCGCCTGGTGCTGGAAAACGAAAGCAGCGAAGAAAAGCAGGTTTCCGTGCATTCCTTCATCGAATTCTGCCTGTGGAATGCCCAGGACGACTCCACCAACTTCCAGCGCAACTACTCCACCGGTGAAGTGGAAGTGGAAGGCAGCGCCATCTACCATAAGACCGAATACCGCGAACGCCGCAATCATTACGCCGTGTACGCTGTGAACCAGCCCCTCACCGGCTTTGATACCGACCGCACCACCTTCCTTGGCCCCTGGGGCGATCTGCAGATGCCCAAGCTGGTGAAGGAAGACACCGCCATGAATGAAATGGCCAGCGGCTGGGCTCCCATCGGCAGCCACTTCATGAAGTACACCCTGAAGGCCGGCGAAAAGGTGAGCATGATCTTTGTGCTGGGCTATTGCGAAAACAAGCGGGAAGAAAAGTTCATCGCTCCCAACGTGATCAACAAGGCCCCCGCCTACGCCCTGCTCAAGAAGTACGAAACCGACGAACAGTTTGAAGCGGCTCTGGCCACTTTGAAGGAATACTGGAACGGCCTCTTGTCCACCTATCAGGTGAAGTCCACCGATGAAAAGATGGACCGCATGGTGAACATCTGGAACCAGTACCAGTGCATGGTCACCTTCTGCATGAGCCGCTCCGCTTCCTATTTCGAAAGCGGCATCGGCCGCGGCATGGGCTTCCGCGATTCCTCTCAGGACCTGATGGGCTTTGTGCATCTCATTCCCGACCGTGCCCGCCAGCGCATCCTGGACATCGCTGCCACCCAGAAGCCCGACGGCAGCGCCTACCATCAGTATCAGCCCCTCACCAAGCGCGGCAACTCCGACATCGGCTCCGGCTTTAACGATGACCCCCTCTGGCTCATCTTCGGTACCGCTGCCTACATCAAGGAATCCGGCGACGTGAGCATCCTGAGCGAAATGGTGGCCTTTGATAATGACGACAGCCTGGCTGCTCCTTTGTATGAGCACCTGCGCCGTTCCTATCATTTCACCATGGAACATCTGGGCCCCCATAAGCTGCCCCTCATCGGCCGTGCCGACTGGAACGACTGCCTGAACCTGAACTGCTTCTCCCTGGAACCCGGCGAAAGCTTCCAGACCGTGCAAAACTACGACTCCGGCGTTGCCGAATCCGTGTTCATTGCCGGTATGTTTGTGGCTGTCAGCGATGACTATGCAAAGCTTTCCGAACTGGCCGGCCACGCCGAAGAAGCGGAAATTGCCGCCAAGGCCAAGGCCGACATGGAACAGGCCGTGCTCAAGGACGGCTGGGACGGCGAATGGTTCCTGCGTGCCTACGACGCCTTCTCCAAGAAGGTGGGCAGCAACGAATGCGAAGAAGGCAAGATCTTCATCGAGCCCCAGGGCTTCTGCGTCATGGCCGGCATCGGTGTGAAGGAAGGTTATGCCCAGAAGGCCATGGACAGCGTGCATAAGCACCTGCTTTCCAAGCATGGTATCGCCATCCTCACGCCTCCCTACACCCGCTACCATGAAGAGCTGGGCGAAATCAGCTCCTATCCTCCCGGATACAAGGAAAACGGCGGTATCTTCTGCCATAACAACCCCTGGTGCGTCATCGCCAACACCGTGCTGGGCCATGGCGACGAAGCGTTCGACATCTACTGCCGCACCGCTCCTGTCTATATCGAGGACCAGGAACTGCACCTCACCGAGCCCTATGTGTACAGCCAGATGGTGGCCGGCCCCTACGCGCCCCGCTCCGGCCAGGCCAAGAACTCCTGGCTCACCGGTACCGCTGCCTGGACCTTCCACGCCATCTCCCAGGCCATCCTGGGCATCAAGCCCGATTATGACGGCCTGCTCATCGATCCCTGCCTGCCCGGCAGCATTGAACATGTGGATATCAAGCGCGTGTTCCGCGGCACCACCTACAACGTGGAAATCGTGAACAACGCCGGCGGCGAAGTGAAGAAGGTCACCCTGGAAGTGAACGGCCAGCCCTTCGAAGGCCAGGTGGTTCCCGCCAATGGTGAAACCGTCAACGTCAAGGCCATCCTGAGCTGATTCAATCAACCCCAAACGGCTTGCCAAACGGCAGGCCGTTTTTTTCAGCCTTGCCCGAACCCGTATTCTTCTTTTCCCAAAGGTTTTGTGCCTGTTGAACGGATCCGGGGCGTGCGGCGGGCGAAATAGTGCACCCCGGGCAGAAATTGTCCCAATAAAGGGCTTGTCAAATGATTGGAAAATGGGTATAATAAATTGAGGCAGGCTGGTTTATCAGCCGCCACCACATTGATTTACTTTAAGGAGGAGATTCCTATGGTGAAGGTTGCTATCAATGGTTTCGGTCGCATTGGCCGTCTTGCTTTCCGTCAGATGTTCGGTGCTGAAGGCTACGAAGTGGTTGCCATCAACGACCTGACCAACCCCGCTATGCTGGCTCATCTGCTGAAGTATGACACCGCTCAGAAGGGCTACTGCGGCGCTATCGGCGAAAACAAGCACACTGTGGAAGCTACTGAAAATTCCATCATCGTGGATGGCAAGGAAATCCGCATCTACGCTGAAAAGGATGCCAACAACTGCCCCTGGGGCGAACTGGATGTAGACGTTGTGCTGGAATGCACCGGCTTCTACTGCTCCAAGGAAAAGTCCATGGCCCACATCAACGCTGGCGCCAAGAAGGTTGTTATCTCCGCTCCCGCCGGCAACGACCTGCCCACCATCGTGTTCTCTGTTAACGAAAACACCCTGACCGCCGAAGACAAGATCATCTCTGCCGCTTCCTGCACCACCAACTGCCTGGCCCCCATGGCCAAGGCCCTGAATGATACCTTCCCCATCCAGAGCGGTATCATGACCACCGTGCACGCCTACACCGGCGACCAGATGATCCTGGACGGCCCCCATCGCAAGGGTGACCTGCGTCGTGCCCGCGCCGGCGCTCAGAACATCGTGCCCAACTCCACCGGCGCCGCCAAGGCCATCGGTCTGGTTATCCCCGAACTGAACGGCAAGCTGATCGGCTCCGCCCAGCGCGTTCCCGTTTGCACCGGTTCCACCACCCTGCTGGTTGCCGTTGTGAAGGGCGAAAACGTGACCAAGGATGCCATCAACGCCGCCATGAAGAATGCCGCTTCCGCTTCCTTCGGCTACACCGAAGAACAGCTGGTGTCCTCCGACATCATCGGCATGACCTACGGCTCCCTGTTCGATGCCACCCAGACCATGGTTGCCAAGATCGCTGACGACACCTATCAGGTGCAGGTCGTGTCCTGGTACGACAACGAAAACTCCTACACCTCTCAGATGGTTCGCACCATCAAGTACTTCGCCGAACTGGCCTAATTCCATCGGTAGTACATTCTGCCCCGCTTCTTTTGAAGCGGGGTTTTTGTTTGCACGGATGCAAGCGGCTGCGTTGCATACTGCATGTATTTATGGTACAATTCCGTTATGTTAACGAATGAAAGGAGAACAACATATGAAGTCCGTGAAAAAGATCCTGGCCATCGTACTTTTTGTGTGTCTGATGTTCACCCTCACCGGTTGCGGCGGCGGCTCTTCCCGCAGAACCTGCCCCAGCTGCGGAAAATCCGTTACCTCCCTGACTACGAAGAAAGACATTGCCGGTGTTTCCCGCACCTGGTGCTCCAGCTGCTGGGCGGATTATCGCAGCATCATTGGGTACTGATTGAAACAAAGGGGTATAATGCCGCGGGGCCGTTCATTGGAAAAGGATGGACGGTCTTTTTGTTCCATGCGGGTTATTGCCCGGTTTACGGGATAATGCTATAATGCATATCATCAAATGCGAAAGAGAAGAGGGATGGAATGCGCATTTATTTTGCCCCCATGGAGGGCATCACCGATGCCATTTTCCGGCAGGCGTATCAGGCCTGTTTTGGCGGCGTGGACAAGTATTTTATGCCGTTCATCAGCCCATCGCCTTCTCTGTCCTATACCGGCCGGGAGGCCTTTGATCTATCCCCTGCACAGAACCGTGGCCTGTATGCCGTACCCCAGATCCTGGCCCGGGATGCGGTGTGCTTTCTGGGAGCGGCGGGGGATTTGCGGGAAATGGGCTATGGGGAAGTGAACCTGAACCTGGGCTGCCCGTCCGGTACGGTGACGGGGAAGGGAAAGGGCGCGGCTATGCTGCGGGATGTGGATTGTTTGCAGCGCTTTCTGGATCAGTTGTATGCCAACGTGTCCATGCCCGTTTCCATCAAAACAAGGATCGGTTTTGACACGCCGAAGGAATGGGAAAAGATCTTGCCGGTGTTTGCCCGTTATCCTGTGCATGAACTGATCGTGCATCCCCGCACCCGGCAGCAATTGTATCGCGGCACACCGCACCTTCAGGCTTTAGAGGCCGCACTGGAAACGCTGAAATGCCCGGTGGTGTATAACGGCGACCTGTTCACCGCCGTGGATGTGGAAAACCTGCTGCACGCATATCCCGGCTTGTCCGGGGTGATGCTGGGCCGGGGGTTGCTTTCCAATCCGGCACTGTTGCGGGAACTTGGGGGCGGGGAAAAACTGCAGATGGAGGACCTTGTGCGCCTGCATGATCATCTGCTGCATGCCTGCATGCAGCTGCGCAGCCCCATTGGTGCGGTGGGCAGGATGCATGTGTTTGTGAAATATTTCGCCCATTCCATGGATGTGCCGGTCCGGTATGTGCGGGCGGCACTGCGGGAAAACAAGCCGGAAGCATACCAGGAAGCGGTGGGGGAAATGTTCCGCATGGCCAGCATCCGGGAATGCCCCCGGTATGACCAGGAAAATGCTGCGCCAAACGGCGCACCGCTATAAAAGAAGAACACGGAGGCACAGCAATGAACGAGAAGGTGGAATTTGTACAGGCATTGGGCAAGCCTGCCCTGAACCTGCGCCGGACGCCCGGCGGCGAAGTGGTGGCAAAGATACCGTATCAGGCGGTGGCGGAAGTGGTGGAATGGCCTGAAGAGGGCGAGTGGGCGCTGCTTTCCTGGCTTGGCCGGCAGGGCTATGCCATGAAAAGCTACCTGAAAGCCATCACAAAGGAGGAAGCCAGGCTGGAGAACATGGGCGTGGAGGCCACGTTTGAAGATCCCTTCACCTATTCCACCGCATCCGGCAAGCTGCTGCCCTATGTGGTGATTCAGATCACCCTGAAGGAAAAATGGATCGGCACCGGCTCCCGGAACCTGGATGAACTGGAGGAAGTGATCAATCATTATGCGGCCAGGGGCTACCGGCTGCACACCATGTCCACTGCCACTTCCGGCAATATGGGCGGGCTTGGGGGCGAGCGCATTCAGGCCACGCTGGTGTTTGAACGAAAAGATTTCTGATGGTTCACTCGCTTGATTTGAAAATGAAAAACCGACGGGGAAGGAGCGGCTTTCCCGTCGGTTTTTCTATTGTGAATGGTTACAGGGCGTTCCTTGCGGCAGCCTGGATGCGGTGCATCCGGGCGTAAATGCCGTTCCTGGCCACCAGTTCTTCGTGGGTGCCGCTTTCGGCCACTTTGCCTTCGTCGATCACCAGGATCTGGTCCGCATGGCGGATGGTGGACAGCCGGTGAGCAATGGCCACGATGGTGCGCTTGCCGGCAATCTGCTGGATGGCCTGCTGGATCTGCTGCTCCGTTTCCACGTCCACGGACGCGGTGGCTTCATCCAGAATGATGATGGGGGAGCGGCGCAGGATGGCTCTTGCAATGGCCACGCGCTGTTTTTGCCCGCCGGACAGGCGCAGGCCGCGCTCGCCCACCTGGGTCTGATAGCCATCGGGCATCTGCAGAATGTCGTTATGGATATTGGCCGCTTTGGCCGCTTCCATGATTTCCGCTTCGGTGGCGCTGGGTACGGCATAGCCGATGTTTTCGGCAATGGTGCCGTTGAAGAGGAAGGTGTCCTGCAAAACGGGGGAGATGTTTTTGCGCAGGCTTTCCAGCGTGACTTCCTGAATATCCTTGCCGTCAAGCAGGATGCGGCCGGAAGCGGGCTCGTAAAAACGGGAAATGAGCTGGGTGAGGGTGGTTTTGCCCACGCCCGTGGGGCCCACCAGTGCCAGCATCTGCCCGGGCTTGCAGTGAAAAGAAACGTCCTTCAGCACCGGCATATCTTCCTGATAGGAAAAGCTTACGTTTTCAAAGGTGATGCTGCCTTCTGCCCGGCCTATATCCTCAGCGTTTTCCCTGTCCACAATTTCGCAGGGTGTATCCAGAACCGCCATCACACGCTCAGCCCCGGCCAGGGATTGCTGGGTGCTTTCCAGCAGGTTGGCAAGGCCGGCAATGGGCCCGTAGAAAAGCCCCAGGTACAGCATGAAGGCCACAATATCCGCCACGCTCAGCCCCTCACGGTAGGCCAGCAGCCCGCCGAAGGCCACCACCAGAATGGTGCCGAGGGAGGAAATGAACTCTACTGAAGGGTGGAACACCGCGCTTACCTTCAGCGCGTGGAGCATGGCCTTGATGTGATCGAAATTCTTTTCGTTCACCTGCTGCGTTTCGTAGGTTTCCCGGCCGAAGGATTGAATTTCATGCACACCGGACAGGTTGTCCTGCAGCTTTCCGTTCAGTTCGCCCATCTTTTTCTGGCTGATGCGGAAGAAGGGACGCACCTTTTTGGCAAAGATCACGCCGGAAAGCAGAATCAGCGGGATGGGGAAGCAGGTGATCAGCGCCAGCTTCCAGTTGATCAGCAAAAGCACCACCAGCACCCCGGCAAAGGTGACAAAATTGGTGATCATGTCGGGAATGATGTGAGCGTACAGAAGCTCAAAATCCCTTGTGTCGTTCACCACCCGGCTCATCAGGTCGCCGGTTTGTTTATCGTGGAAAAAGCCCAGGTGCAGCCGTTCCATTTTGTCATAAGTGCGGGTGCGCAAATCGCCCACCAGGTACCACGCCGCCTTGTGGGCCAGATAATTGCTCATGAACCGGAACAGAATGCGAAGCAGGTACAGCCCCACCAGAATGGCCGTCAGCCAGCCGATCTGGGAAAGCCCCGCTTCATCCACCCCTCTTTCCACAATGCCGGTCATGGCGGAAAGCGCCTGGGGTGCGGCCAGGTTCACCGCCGTCAGCCCCAGCGTGCCCAGAATGGCCAGAATGTACAGCTTTTTATATCGCAGTGCTTCCCGGCTCAATTTCAGCAGCATTTTCATAGACCGTGTCTCCTTCAAATGTCACTTGGATTTCTTTCATCTTATCATATTCCTGTTTTTCTCACAAGCAGCGTCTGTGCCGATTTTGCGGAAATGATGGACAAAACCAAACGATCGATGGCTTTCGGTCTCCTTGTGGATCATCTGTCAGGGATGTTTCTGCGGAAACAAGGCGTACACGGGAAGAAGCCGGCCTTCTTCTTTTTTGATCCGGGTGCAGGCAACGGACTGCGGTGACGGAGCGGTACGAAGCTTTCCAGAAGCAGACAGCACCGAAAGAAAAAAGAAACGGTTGATGCCGTTTCTTTTTGTTGAAGCATTGCCGGGGACTGTTCTGCCCATTTCTCCCCGGGAAGGGCTATGATATACCGGAAAGGATTGAAAGGAAGGCGGTTACGGATCAGCGGTGATTTTCCGGTACAGTGTACGGAAATTGGAAGGTTCTGCCGGGAAACGGCGAATGGATTTTTTCAGGTTCAAACAGAGGTAGTACAGGAGCACATCCTCGATTTCGTGCGCGTTGACAGGCACGTGGACCCCGCTGTCCTCCAGCAGATCAAGCAGCAGCGTCCACTCATCCCGGCTCAAACGGCGGGAAAGCCTTTTCAGCCTTTTGTAGCACTGCACCAGCGCTTTGTCATCTGTTTTGATTTTTTCCATCAGTTCATTCAGCGGCTGGATGAATCTTCCCATAACACCCCGGAGCCCTGCATTTTTCCTCCGCAAGTCGGAATAATTGATTTCTGCCTCATCCGTGGAAACTACAGGCAGTTCATATTCTTCAAATTCTGTATCATCATCCGGAGTACTGCTGAAGATGGGCTTGGTTTCAACAATCTCTTCTTCTTTGTGACGATTCATGCCGATTGGCGGAAGGGGAATGCTGACAGGAGAATGTTTCCCTCCACCAATGGCCGTGCGGAAAACTGCAATGATGCATTTGATCAGCCAGGACAGCCAGTCCAGAACGATAAGGAAGGGGCGGGAAAAGTTGAGGGCTTGCGTATCCAATGGTATTGCATGATCCGACTTTGGTTCGTCTGCATATTCCCTGATGGTTTTCTTCAGGTAGAGCGGCTTGCCATGATCGCGATGGATAGCGTCAACATGAAAGTTGTGGATCAGGGTGTTGATGTTTTCAATCAGGAATTGGAACAAGCCGACGCAGGTTGAACGAAGGGTATCCATTGTTTTTTGTTCGTCTTCTGTGTAATGCATAATGAAACACCTTTTTGAATGCGTTCTTGCGTTATTTTCCGGCCACGGCAATTTCGCCGATGTCTACAGACGGGCTGCCGGTGGAAGAACCGGGGAAGAGCAAATCGCAGCCCACGGCGCGGATGTTTTTCAGCAGCTGGAAGAAGTTGCCGGCCACGGTGATGCGGTCCACCGCCCGCTCCTTCTTGCCGTCTTTCACGGTATAGCCCTGGGCGATGAGGGAAAAATCGCCGCTGATGGCATTGGCACCGGCGTGGAGGCCGGAAACCTCGGTGATCACCAGGCCGTTTTGCATATCTTCCATCATCTGGTCCAGCGTTTTTTCGCCGGGCTTGAAGTAGAAATTGGTGGGGGATACCCGCACGGGGCCGGCATAGCCGGCGCGGCTGGCGTTGCCGGTGGATTTTACGCCGGCTTTATGGGCGGTTTTCAGGTTATGCAGCAGGGTGGTGAAACGGCCGTTTTCAATGATGGCCTTGGGGTAGCAGGCCACGCCTTCGGCATCGAAGGGCTGGGAACCAAGCCCGTTCTCCATCAGCGGGTTGTCCATCAGGGTAACGAATTCGGAGGCGATCATTTCCCCTTCCTTGCCGGCAAGCAAGCTCATGCCCTTCTGGGCATTTTCGGCGGAGAATACACCGCTGAATACGGAAAGCAGATCGGGCATGCAGCGGTTTTCAATGATCACCCGGTAGGTGCCGCTGGGCACCGGCTCGGCGGAAAGCATGAACAGCGCTTCCCGGGTGGCATCGTTCACAATTTTTTCTGCATCCAGTTCGTCAAAATTCCGGCTGATGGACATGCCCATGCCGGTGGCCACACGGCCGCCCTCCCTGGCTACGGCGCCGGCGTAGGCGTAGGCGATGTTGTCCCTGTCAGACAGATCCAGCCCGTGGGAGTTTACAATGCGATGGGTGCCGGAGGCGGTGACCACGGCGTTGTAGGCCAATTGCACAATGCGGGGATCCCTGGCCTTGGCCATGGGTTCCAGGGACAAAAGCAGGTCAATCTTCCGCTTTTCGTCCACCAGGTCCAGTTGGGGGTTATAGCAATTGAGCGGGGGATATTCCGCATCCCCGGGATAAATTTGCTGGAAAGAGTCGTCTTCGGACAAAAGCGCGCTTTCCATCACGCCCAGCACCAGCATGTCAATGGCTTCTTCGTCAAAGGCTTCGGTGGCGGCATAGCCCATCTTGCCCTGATAAATACCGCGAAGGGAAAGGCCGCGGGTGGTGTTTACGGTGTAGTTGGAGAGGGCGCCCTGCTGGCTCATGGCACGGAAACTATCCCCGGAGGCAAGAAATACTTCGGCCTGTTCCAGCCCGTGCAGCCGGGCGTTTTCCAACAGCTTTTGAATGAAAAGATCGGTGTTCATGTTTCTTCCTCCTTTCTCAGCGGCCGCCCACCGTCATGGAACTGACGCGGATCATGGGCTGGCCCACGTTGGTGGGGATGGAGCCGCTCTGGGAGCCGCACATGCCCTGGGCCATTTGCATATCCTTGCCCACGCGGTCAATCAGCGGCAGGATTTCGCTGCCCCGGCCGATGAGGGATGCGCCGCGCACGGGATGGGCAATTTTGCCGTCCTTCACCAGGTACCCTTCCAGAACGGAGAAGTTGAACTTGCCGGTGGAGGGCTCCACGCTGCCGCCGCCCATGGCCCTGGCATACAGCCCGTCGCCCATGGAAGAAATGATTTCGGCTTCGTCGTCACTCCCGGCAGCAATGTAGGTGTTGCGCATGCGGGAGGTGGGGGCGAACATGTAGCCCTGCCGCCGGCCGCTGCCGGTGATGGGCATGCCCATCTTCCGGGCGTTCAGCTTGTCGATCATGTAGTTTTTCAGCACGCCGTTTTCGATCAGCACCAGTTTGGTGGTGGGTGTTCCTTCATCGTCAATATTCAGGCTGCCCCATTCGTTGGGCAGCGTGCCATCGTCAATGGCGGTCACTTTTTCGCTGGCCACTTTCATCCCCAGCTTGCCGCAGAATTCGCTGTTGCCGGGGGCTACGGAGGTGGCTTCCAGGGAATGGCCGCAGGCTTCGTGGAAAATAACGCCGCCAAAGCCGTTGTCGATCACCACGGGCATCACGCCGGCGGGGCACAGGGGGGCGTGCAGCATGGTAACGGCTTGCCTGGCCGCCTTGTGGGCGCTGGCTTCAGGGTCGATCCGGTGGTCAAACACTTCAAAGCCCTGCATGGCGCCGGGGGAGGCGGAGCCCGTCTGGTTTTCGGAGCCGTTGGAGGCGATGGCGTTGACAAAAAAGCGGGTGTACACCCGGGTATCGCCGGTGAACAGCCCTTCGGTGTTGGCAATCCATACTTTCTGCAGGCTGTCGGAATAGGAAATGGCGGCCTGGGTCAATTCGTCATACTGCTTCAGGGCAGCCTGGGCGGCCCGCATTTTTTCCACTTTTTTCGCGGTCTTCACCTGATCCGGACGCTGCAGAATGGGGTGGACGGAAGGGGTGTCCCGCCACACAAGGCCCTCGATGGCAGCGCCTTTTCCGTCCCGGATGGCGCCGGCGGCCCGGCGGGCACAGGCGATCAGCCCCTGCTCGGTGGTATCGTTGGTGTACACATAAATGCCCTGGGTGCCGGAAAATACCCGCACACCGGCGCCGTGGAGCCGCAGGCTGTTCACCGTTTCCACCTTGCCCGACAGCATGGACAGGGAATGGTTCAGCCTATCCTCCAGAAAAATTTCGGCAAAATCGCCGCCGGTCTTCATGGCTTCTGCCAATACCCGGGCGGCCAGCAGTTCGTTCAGCATGGTTTATTCTCCTTGATTATTCTTTCTTTTCCCGGTTGATCTGATGGACCAGGGCCAGAATATCGATGTTTTCCAGGTCCTCCGCCCGGTAATCGGTGAAGGGTTCGTAAGCGGCATCGGAAAGCCCCACGGCCTTCATGCCGGCCCGGTGCGCCGCTTCAATGCCGGCGCCGTTGTCGTCCACCACCAGGCAGCATTCCGGGGCAATGCGCATTTTTTCCGCCGCCAGCAGAAACACTTCGGGGTGAGGCGTGGGGTGCTCGATGAGGTTGCCGTCGGCCACGGCATCGAACAGGTCCTGAATGCCCAGATGTTTCAGAATGAACCGGGCGTGCTGGCTGGAGGAAGCAACGGCGGTGCGGATGCCGCTGTGGCGCAGGGCGATCACCGTTTCAATGGCGCCGGGCAGGGCACAGGATTTGTCCAGGTTGCTGATGTGCTCCATATACAGATCGGCCTTGCGCATGGAAAGCACCAGCCGCTCGGAATCGGTATAGCGGCGGCGGGCACGGGAAAGCAGAATATCCAGCGCTTCCATCCGCCCCAGGCCCCGCATGCGCTCAAAGGTATTGTCATCAAAAGGGATGCCGTTTTCGGTGGCCATATCCCTCCAGGATTGCTTATGACATGCATCGGTGGTTACCAATACACCTTCCAGGTTAAAAATGACAGCATGGATCAATGAAGGGAACCCCTCCTTTCCGAAAAAATGTGTAGTTTTTCTTCTGTGTACAAGCATTATACCACATTTTTGCTGCCTTGTACAGTAAACTTTCTGTGCATGAACCGGCGTGCCGGTGGGCATGATGGAAAAAGAAAGCGTTTGCAAAGCAAGGAGGTTTTTCCATGTCGGTAGGGATGATCGTGTTGGCCGTCTTTTCTGTGTTGGTGTTATTGGGGGTGGGCCAGCGGGTGCTGGACAAAATGCACCTGACGGACCGGGCTGCCCTGATCCTGATGGGGCTTATTTTTCTGGGCGGCCTGGCGCCGGATATTGTACTGGGCCAGGTGAGCCTGAATGTGGGCGGTGCGCTGGTGCCCCTTGGGGTATGCGTGTACCTGCTTTTGCGCACCGATACCAAAAAGGAAGTGGGCCGGGCATTGCTCGGCAGTGTGATCACGGCCGGGGCGGTGTACCTGCTTTCCTCGCTGATGCCGGATGAACCGGAAGATATCGTTATCGACCCCAATTATGTGTACGGGCTGGTGGGCGGCGTGGTGGCCTACCTGCTGGGCCGTTCCAGGCGGGGGGCGTTCATCTGCGGTGTGCTGGGGGTGATCCTGGCGGATGTTGCGGTGGCCTTTGTCAACTGGGGCCGGGGCATCCGGCAGATGCTGTATCTGGGCAGTGCCGGGGCTATGGACGTGGTGGTGATTTCCGGTTTTCTGGCGGTTTTGCTGAGCGAACTGGTGGGAGAAGTGGTGGAGCGCATGGCGCGCCCCGGACGGGAAAACCATGATCCCGTGTACAGCCCCGTGAAAGGAGAAAAACAGAAATGAAAAAGAGGATCTTTTTGCTGGTGCCGGTGCTGTTGCTGCTGGCCTGTCCTGCCCTGGCGGAAGAAGCGCAGGAGGGCAAAGTGTATGCCATTGAAAAGGAAGACGGCAGCGTGATCACCCATCTTGCCGGTGCACCGGATGTGGGGGATGAATACATTGCCGAGGATAACGGCCATTTCCGCATTACCGCCGTGGATCATACAACCCTGACCGCGGCGGCGGAATACCTGGGGGCCTATGTGATGCCGGATGTGAGCTGGCTGGAAGAAAACGCCCAGCCCGTTACCGCTCAGCGAAGGGCGGTGGCCATGTACTGCACCCACAGCGACGAAAGCTATACCCCCACCGACGGCAAGAGCAGCGATGAGGAACGGGGCGGTATTTACGACGTGGCGGAGGAATTTAAGGCTGCGCTGGAGGAGCAGGGCATCACCGTCTATTACAGCGACGAAACCCACCATCCCCATGATGCCGGGGCCTACCGCCGCAGCCGGGCCACCGCGGCAAGGCTGGTGGAGCAGGGGGTGGATGCGGTGATGGATATCCACCGGGACGGCATTGAGGACCCCGCTTCCTACGAAAGCACGGTGGACGGGGAAGAAATGACCAAGGTGCGGCTGCTGGTGGGCCGCAGCAACCAGAACGCGGCTTCCAACAAGGCCTTTGCCGCTCAGATCAAGGCGGTGGCGGATGAAATGTACCCCGGCCTGATCAAGGATATTTACATCGGCAAAGGCACCTATAACCAGGATTTGCTGCCCCAGGCGGTGCTGCTGGAATTTGGCACCTACACCAACGACAAAAACGAGGTGATGGCCTCCACCGGCCACATGGCGGATGTGATGAACAAAACCCTCTACGGCGGCGTAACGGGCCCGGCCCCTGCCGGGAAAGCGCAGGAAGAAAACACCGGCGCCTGGACCGGCGTCATCTGGCTGGTGGTGGCGGCGGTGGCCGGCGTGGCCATTTATGCCTTTGTGTCCACCGGCTCCGGAAAAGGGGCTATGGAAAAAATGAAGGGTACTTTCCGGGAATTGGGAGGCAGCGTAACGGGTAAAAAGAAAGAATAAAAAACAAAAACGAAAATATTTTGTAACATTTTCTTTATAAACGGTTGACAAATGATGGGTTTTGCCATTTAATAGTACTTGTAGGAGTATGTGGCCGGGCTGCCGGTATTTACCGGTTGATTTATGCAGGCGCATCTGTTACCATCCAAGACGACGCAAGTGATTTTTTTCGATACAGAGGTGCAACGGAATGAGAAAAACATGGGCATTGGTGCTGATCATGCTGCTGGTATGCTGCGGCGCCATGGCGGAAAGCAGTGCGGAGGGCCTGGCTCCCGGCATGAAGGGAACGGAAGTGATGGAACTCAATACCCGCCTGCGGCAATTGAACTATTCCGCAGTGCCGGCGACGGATACCTATTCCGATGCCACCAAAGCCGCCGTGGCGGCGGTGCAGCGGGCCTATGGGCTGGAGGAAACCGGCATTGCCGATGATGCCACCCTGGCCATTCTTTACGGCACCTGCTACCGTCCCCTCACCCAGGGAGACAGCGGCCTGGACGTGCAATTGATGCAGGAAAAGCTGACGGAGCTGGGCTATTACTGGGGCAAGTGCAGCGGCAATTACCTGGAAGGCACGGCTTCCGCTGTGGAAACCTTCCAGCGGGAAAACGGGCTGGAAAGCACCGGCAATGCCGATGTGGCCACCCAGGAAATTCTGTTTGCCCTGTCCGTGCGGCCTACGCCCACCCCGGTGCCCGAAGGCGCCAGGCCCACCCCGGTGCCCACCCCCGGCCCCTATCAGGCCTTTACCCGGAAGCTGTCTTACGGCAGCAAGGGCAGCGATGTGCAGCAGGTGCAGCAGCGGCTGATGGAACTGGGCTTTTTCACCTTCCACAAAACCACCACCGGCTACTACGCCAATACCCAAAAAGCCGTGAAACAGTTCCAGCAGCACAATGGGCTGGAAGCCACCGGCAACGTGGATGAAGATACCTGGAACGCCCTTTTCAACGACCATACCGTGGCCGATATCAACTGCACCCCCAAGCCCACCCCGCCCCTTCAGTACACCTTTGAGGTGGATATAAACAACCAGGTGGTGAAGGTGTGGAAGTATAACCAGGAAACTAAAGCCTATACCGACCTGGACCGTACCTTCCTCTGTGCCACCGGCACCAAGAATTACCCCACGCCCCTTGGCACGTTTGTACTCACCGGGCGCACCGCCCGCTGGTGCGAGTTCCCCACCTGGGGCGGTGGCAAAGCCCAGTACTGGACCCGCATTGACGACAGCATTGCCTTCCATTCCGTGTTGTACAGCGATTATGACAGCATGACGCTGAAGACGTCCTCCCTGACGGGGCTGGGCAAGCGGGGCAGCCACGGCTGCATCCGGCTGACGGTGGCCGATGCCAAATGGATTTTTGACCATGTGCGCAAGGGCATGACGGTGTACATTCATGAGGACGGCGAAAGCGACCCGGAACTGAAGTATGCCATTCGCCCCGGCGAACTGAACCGCAGCAACATGCTGCCCTATACCACGCCCGAACCGCCTGTTTACCACTACGACGGTACCAGGCCTCCGGAAGGGGAGATCCGCAATCTGTCCGTAGGCAAGGAAGGCCAGGATGTGTACTGGCTGCAGATGAAGCTGAAGGAAATGGGCTTCTACAACGGCACCGTGACCGGCCAGTACCGGGAAGGCACCCAGAAAGCCGTGAAGGCTTACCAGCGTGCCCGGGGCCTGTCTGTGGACGGAAACGCCGGCAAGAAAACCCTGAACGTGCTCTATCAGGAAGTGATCGAGGCCAATGCAACCCCCACGCCCCTGCCGTCGCCCACGCCCAGCGCCACGCCGGCACCGGCCGCTGCCACTTCCAAGCCTGTCAATTAAAGAAAAAAACCGGTTGGAAACATGCGTTCCGCCGGTTTTTTTGTTTGTTTTTGCAAGGGTTTATGGTATACTGAAGAAAAGACAAGGGGGAATAGGGAGGTGCTCCATGAAGATAGAAAAGTATATAAAGGAAAGCTTTTGTGTTATCGGCAAGGAAGGCTCCACCTTGGACGGCCCGGGCTTTGTGCAGGCCCTCTGGCAGGACGCCAACGGGCATTTTGATCAGGTGGCACCGTTGGCGAAGAAAGACGAACAGGGTAACCTGGTGGGCATCTGGGGCGCCATGAGTGATAAGAGCCGCCGCTTTCTGCCCTGGGAAAACGGTTTTTCCCAAGGGCTGTATCTGGCCGGGGTGGAATGTGCTGCGGAAGCGGAAGCGCCGGAAGGCTGGGTGAAGTGGACGGTGCCGGGGTTTGAATACCTGCGGGCGGAAGCGGACAGCCCGGATGTGTTCCCGAAGATGATTGCTTACCTGCAGGAAAAAAACCTGCCCCTTGCCGGTGCAGTGCATGATTTTACCTGCCCGGTCACCGGAAAAAACTATATGTATTTCCCCATCCGGAAACTGTAAAAACTTGCATTTGAAAGGAAAACAGATGAACAATATTAAGCTTCGTACTGTCACGAAGGATGATGCGCCGTTTTTGACATTCATTATGAATACCGATGCTGTGTTGAATGCATTGAATGAATTGCCCACACAGCTGGAGGATTGGGTGTGTGCCGTTAAGGAATGGCAGCATGATGAAGATGAAGAAGACTATATCATCTGTGATGGAGAAACGGCTGTCGGGTGGCTTGGAATCAACAATCTGGAATCTGTTGATAAAAAAGCTTATCTGAAGTTAGCTGCCATTTTGCCCGAATATCATAATAAAGGGATTGGCTTTGCTGCCATAAGCCAAATCATTGAAATGTTAAGGCAAAGAAACTATCAAAAATTGGCCCTCTATACCGATCTGGAGAACGATAAAGCGAGAGCATGCTATAAAAAATGCGGATTTGAAGTGGCAGAAACATTTACAGAAGAAATGGCCAATGGAAAAAAAGTCGCCCGTTGTTTGATGGAAATGGTTTTGTAAGCTTAGCACCAATACATAAAAGAGCAACCGGAACGATGGCCGGATGCTCATGTTTTATTCCTGGACTATGCTTTGAAGCGCAGGGCCGTTTTTCTTATACCTGGGGAAGATCGGGCAGGGTGACCACGGTGCCGGGCAGGAAGCTTTCCGGGGGGATGCAGGGATTGGCTTTCAGAAGGTCTGCTACCGATACCCGGTTGGTCATGGCCACGGAATTGAGCGTATCCATTTCCCCCAGCACCACCGTGGGCGTGACCGGGCAGGCGGTGTTTTCCGCCGGGATGCACACGGTATCCCCGGCCTTGAGGGCATCCAGGTTCAGGCCCTGGTTGGCATTTTGCAGGGTGTAGTAGCTCAGGTTGTAGCGCACCTGCAGATCGGCGGCCGTTTGCCCCTGCTGCACAATGGCCCGGCGGTTGGCAGGGCAGACGGTGTTGTTATCGGTGATGGGGGTATCGGCAGGATCCTGGGCAGGCTGGTTCAGGCATTCGGCATAAGGAATGCACAGCACATCGCCGATGGTGAGCCGGGAAGGGGGAATGGATGGGTTGGCGGCGATCAGGTCCCGCAATGTAGTGCCGGTGCGCTGGGCAATGAGGTAAAAACTGTCTCCCCGTTTGACGGTGTATTCGTAGGCGCAGTTCTGATGAGTTTCGGACATAAGACATCAAACCCTCCTTTTCTTTATCCACCATCATCCTATGACAAAACAGCAAAAAGGTGTGCCATGGGCAGGAAGAAACGAGGGAATGGAGAATAAAAGGAGGGATGGAGAGATTTCCGGGGGAAACCGCTTTTGAAAGTCAAAAGCGGTTTCCACCGGACCCCCTTCCGAAAACCTGTACGGGAAGGAACCATGTGCATGTGCCACGGGTTTTCCCCGTGTAGAGGATTCAGAAAAGACAGATTTACCCAAGGAATGCCGGCTTAAAATATTCGTTGGCTTTCTTGGGGAGGTGCAGGAGGATTCTTTGGCCTCCAAAGAATCCCCTTCCTGCAAAAAAAGGAGAAAAATTATGGCGGTTTTGCATCAGGTGGTTGTGCTGTTTCTGATGGCGGCACTGGGCTTTTTTCTGGTATGGCGGAAGGTGTGGAACGATCAGAGCGTGAAAAGCGTCACGTCCCTGGTGATTATGATTTCCACTCCCTGCCTGAATTTTTCCAAGCTGTATCATTTGCCGGCCGGATCCCTGACCGGGGAATGGGTGAAGTGCTTTTTCCTGTCCATGGCCCTCACCAGTGCCATGCTGGGCATCGGTTATCTGGTGTTCCGCAAGCAGGAAAGGGATCTGCGGGCGGTGTTCACCCAATTGACCGCCCTTTCCAACTGCGGCTTTATGGGCTACCCCGTCATGGAAGCGGCCTTCGGTGCCACCACGGTGGGGTATGGCGTGGCGTTTGTAACGGCGTTCAATATTGTCAGCTGGTCCATTGCCCTGGCCCTTTTCTGCAAGGATTTTAAAACCGGCTTGAAGAAGATGGTGAACCCCACCATGTGTGCCATTGCGGTGGCCCTTGTTTTGCAGATCGTCGGGTGGAAGCTGCCCACGGTGATCACCGATGTGGTGGATGCCATGAGCGCCCTGGCCACCCCCATGGCCATGATGGTGGCAGGGGCATACTTTGGAAAGATCACGGCGGATATGCTGAAAAACAAAAGCTTCCTGCTCACCTGCGGCCTGCGGCTGCTGGTGATGCCTCTGTTTGCGCTGGCGGTGCTGAAGCTGTTTGGCGTGGGCGGTGAAACGGGCGCGGCCATCTTTATTGCCAGCTGCATGCCCGGGGCCAGCAACACCCTGGTGCAGGCTTCCGCCTATTCCACCCCCCGGGCCCGGGAGATGGCGGTGGGGGCGGTGGCGTTCACCACCATCCTCAGTGTGGGCACCATTCCGCTGATGATGCTTTTGTGGTAAAAAACCGCTTGACAGAAAAGAAGAAATTTTGTATAATTTCAGCCGAACTGAATACCTTATCCAGAGTGGTGGAGGGACTGGCCCTGTGAAGCCCGGCAACCGGCACTGCGGTGCAAGGTGCTAATTCCAGCAGCGTGCAAACGCTGGCAGATAAGGCGCAAAGAAATGGGAGAACCATGCTGCTTGTCTGCTGACAGGCAGCATTTTTTTGCGAAGGGAAAGGCTTTCAGTATCAAAAGAAAAAGGAGAAAAGAACCTATGCGTACCCTGTTTACTTCCGAATCCGTTACTGAAGGCCATCCCGACAAAATGTGCGACCAGATCTCCGACGCCATTCTGGACGCACTGCTGGAACAGGACCCCATGAGCCGCGTGGCCTGCGAAACCTGCGCCACCACCGGGCTTGTGATGGTGATGGGTGAAATCACCACCCAGGGCTATGTGCCCATTGCGGACGTGGTTCGCAAAGTGGTGAACGATATCGGCTATGACCGGGCCAAGAAGGGCTTTGACGGTGCTTCCTGCGCCGTGCTCACCGCCGTGCATGACCAGAGCCCCGATATCGCTCAGGGCGTGGATGCCGCTCTGGAAACCCGTGAAGAAACGGAAAACGAAACCGGCGCCGGCGATCAGGGCATGATGTTCGGCTTTGCCTGCGACGAAACCCCCGAAATGATGCCCATGCCCATCGCGCTGGCCCACCGCCTGACCCGCAAAATGGCCGAAGTGCGCAAGGACGGCACCTACCCCTGGATGCGTCCCGACGGCAAGAGCCAGGTGACCGTGGTGTACGAAGACGGTAAGCCTGTGGCGGTGGACACCGTGGTCATTTCCACCCAGCATGACGAAAACGTTTCCCACGAAGAAATTGAACAGGCCATGATCGAAGGTGTGATCAAGCAGGTGATCCCGGCGGAACTGCTCCAGGCCGATACCAAGTACTTCATCAACCCTACCGGCCGTTTCGTGCTGGGCGGCCCTGCCGGCGATACCGGCCTCACCGGCCGCAAAATCATTGTGGATACCTACGGCGGCTACGCTCCCCACGGCGGCGGCGCCTTCTCCGGCAAGGATCCCACCAAGGTGGACCGTTCCGCTGCCTATGCTGCCCGCCATGCCGCCAAGAACGTGGTGGCCGCCGGCTTGGCCAAGCAGTGCGAAATCGCCCTGGCCTATGCCATCGGCGTGGCCCAGCCCGTTTCCTTCCAGGTGAACACCCGGGGCACCGGCGTGATCGCCGATGAAAAGATCGCGGAACTGGTGGCCAAGGTGTTTGACATGCGTCCCGACGGTATCATCAAGCGTCTGGATCTGCGTCGCCCCATCTACCGCCAGACCGCTGCTTACGGTCACTTCGGCCGCACCGATGTGGACCTGCCCTGGGAAAAGCTGGACATGGTGGATGCCCTGAAAAAGGAAGCCAATCTGTAAATCATTAGGATGCCCACCCGAAAGGGTGGGCTTTTTGTTTTTCAAAAAATTCGATTTTTTTGAAAGAATTGACAAAAGGGGTATTCTGGTTCGTCTATATATATGAAAGGCGGCAAAAAGCGGCTGAGCAGGGAGGTGAGCAGGAAATGGATGAGACCATGAAACCGGACAGCGGATGCGATCGAGTGCTGGAGGGTATGGTGAACAGGTACCAGCGCCTGCTGATGCGCATCTGTTATGTGTATTTGCATGATATGGAGCTGGCCAAGGATGCCGTTCAGGAAACCTTTCTGAAGGCCTACCGGGCTATGGCGTCCTTCCGCGGAGAGAGCAGCGAGAAAACATGGCTCATTCAGATTGCTGTGAACACCTGCCGGGATATGCGGCGTTCAGCCTGGTTCCGCCATAATGACCGGCGCATTACGCCGGAGGATCTACCCCTTTCTGCCGTTATGCCCCATGATGAAAACGACCTGGACATGATGTGCCATATCATGCGGTTGCCTTTCAGGCTGAAAGAAGTGATCATGCTTTATTACTGGCAGGACATGACGGTGACGGAGATTGCAGCGGTACTGAACATCAGCCACGCGGCTGTATCGGCCAGGCTGAAACAAGCGAGGGAGAAAATCCGTGCGATGCTGGAAAGGAGGGAGCCTAATGGAAGATAACAGAAATAAGCAGATCATTCAGCAGGTATTCGAAACATCGCTTTCCGGCATTGAGGAGGATCCCCGGCTGGCACAACGCGTGCTGAACAAGGCGCATGAGGCGCAGGGAATGGGAGGGGCTTTGGTGAGAAGGAAATGGTCTGTCGGGTTGGTGCTGGTGATCCTTATTGTCATGAGCTCGTTGGTGGCGCTGGCCTGCAATCACAGTTATGTAATTCAATATCTGTTTGGTCGGAATATGGATTCCGACGATGCACAGTTGGCGCAGACGAAGGTGCAGCTGATTGATTATGAGCAAAAAAGCGATACGTCTGTATGCACGGTGAAGGATGCTTATTTCGATGGGGAAACGCTGGCAATCGGCGTGGGCTTCAAAACGGATCGGCCGCTCTATCTTGTCAGCGAGGAAACGAAAATCGACGGGGAGTGGATTGAATGGGTTGAGGCTTCAGGCTCCATGGAAGAAAGATTTCTGGGCAATGTGGCTTCGCCGCAGAGATTTGATGAGATGGAGGAAATTACCGGTGTGAAATACCTCCTCAGCCGTCCGTTGCCTAAGGGGAAAGAAGTGGAAGTGACGATGAAGATCACCATGCTGACCCCCAGGGAAGGTGTGGAGGAGGTGGATGTATGGCAGGAAGACAAAGAAAACATGTGGGCGCAGATTGATGCGATCCGCGATCGTGGATGGACACCCATTTCCGGCCCCGGCCCTCATAATGAATGGCACATGGCGTTGATAAGCCAGACGCCCACAGGTAATTCTCATGCCGCCTGTGCCTATCATGGCCCCTACGGTGATGTAGAGGCACTGATTGAGTATGCCAATATGGAAGTGGTGGATGTGGTGGAACTCACATTCCGGCTGAAAACTCAGTAACAGCTTGTTCGATTCTTCTGAATCGGCGAAAGCCGAAAGAAAGCATTTGCTTGTAACAAAATAGTAACAAAATGCGCCTGAACCGGCTTGGTTTGGGCGTATTTTTTGTGATAAGTGAAAATTTGTTTCAAAAATTTCAAAAATATTTAGATTTTATTACAAAAAGTACGTGCATTTATTTCTCTTTTGTGTTATAATCGTGAAGTAAAGGAAAACCAAGGGGGAATTGCCCCTTTTCAGGAGGAAATGACATGCTGACCAAAACCACCACGCTGAACAGCTATCAGGCTGCGCTGGGTATTAAAAAAAGGCTGACTGCCCCCATGCGTGCCTGTGCCAGCTGGGCGATGCTGGAAGAGCATGATAAAATTCTGGACATGGCCTGTGCCGACGGCGCACTTTTGAGCAGCCTGAACGACAAAATGCGGCTGACCCTGTGCGGCCTGTGCGAACAGCCGGAGCAGGCCCGGGCGGTGCGGGAAATGCTGGACGATGCGGACGTGATCTCCGGCCGGGTGGATGATATTCCCTGGCGGGACGACAGCTTTGATATCGTGCTGCTGCCCACGGGGCTCCGGGGCGACGTGGCCCGCCGGGCCATTCAGGAAGCTTTCCGTGTGCTGCATCAGGGGGGCCAGTTTGTGATGGCATCTGCCCATGTGCAGATGAACGAAAGCGGCCTTTCCCGCCGGGAACTGATGCGGGTGATGCAGGAGGCCGGCTTTGCTTCCGTCAGCTGCCGCAAAAACCTGATGTGCGGCGCGGTGGTGGGCTTCAAGCCCCGGAAGGAAAAAGAAGAAAAGTAAACAGAAAGCCTGAGGAAACGATCCTCAGGCTTTTTTCATTCTTCCACTTCGGCATCCATGATGATTTTCCGGCAGTCTTTGCAGTACCATGCATCGATGTGAAAGGAAACCATCTTGTATTTGACGCCTTTCACTTTGCCGATGCCTGCCAGCATATCAAAGAATGGCGTTTTTTTGCTGCCTTCCTTCCAGCGTACAGCGGACCGGCCGTCGCCGTTCAGAACGCCCGGCCGCATTTCCTGATCACAATAAGGGCATTTCATGGGTTCTCTCCTTTGTCGATATTTTCGATCATTTGCAGAATTTTGTTTTCCCTCTCCAGCATGGTGACGTACATGGGCTTTTCGCCCGCCAGCTTTTCCATGGCCTGCCGGTTGGCTGAAATGGCATGATCGGGCGCAACAAAGGAAAGGGTGAACTGCTCCTGCGCTTCGTAGGCGTCCAGATGCTGGGGCAGAAGCTCCTCCTTTGCATCACAGAAGAAGTAGAAATTTTCCTGAATGAAAATATCCTCCCTGGCCCCTTTTTCCATGCGTTTCACATAGCCGAAGGGGCGGATGGAGGCAGGGATCACCTGCAATCCGCTTTCCTCCGCCACTTCCCGGATGAGGGTTTCCTCGTGGGTTTCGCCCTTTTCCATGCCGCCGCCGGGTAGTTTATAGTAGCCGTATTTCAGGCTGTGCATCATGGCGATCAGGCCTTTTTTCCGAATAATGCCGCGAACAGAGGGGCGAACAAAAGCGGTGCCCCCTTCTTTGTAATTCTTTTTGTCGATGGTGAAAAGAAGCTTCATTTTTGTTACTCCTTTGGAAAGCAGCGCAGATACACCTGATTGTTGTCAGGGTCCAGAAAGCACATGTTGACGGTGCCCCAGGGCTGCCGGGCAGGGGGCTGAAGCACCTGTGCGCCCAGGGAAAGCACCTGCTGATATGCATCATCCATGTTTTCCACGGTAAAGGCAATGCACATGTTGCGGTTGTTGTTTTCCTTCCGGGTGCCGTCGTTGTAGATGGTAAGCATGGTTTCTTCGGCAATCAGTGTCTGATGGACAGGATCGGCGCTGCCGTTTTCAATCCCCAGCAGCTGCCGATAAAATGCCGCCAGCCGGGGCACATCGTTTGTCAGGAAACAGATTTCGCCAATGTTCATGCATTGCTCCTTTCCAATTCCACGCTTTCGTTATCGCTGCAGATTTGTGTCAGTTTTTCATCCTGTAAAAGATACGCTTCGCCGAAAACAGTGGTTTTGCCGTCTTTTTGCAGGGCATAGCTGCCGTCGTTGAGGCAGAGGAAACATCTGCCCCGGCTGTCCGCAAAGGCGATCTGGTCGATAGCCTTCATACCGTCCAGCGTCAGGGTGCGGATATATTGGAAATGGGGCAGCACCTGATGCTCGCACAGCCCAAGGCCCGGAATGAACCGCCGGTAATCCGGGTCCACGGCCTCGCCGTCCAATTCCGGATGGGCGTAAACGGTGGCAGCACAGTTCATGGTGCCGGCGCTGATGCCGATGACGATGCCATGGAAGCCCCGGTACTTTTCCTTCAGGCCGATTTTGTGGAAAAAAGCGTTCTGGGTGGGCACATGGCCGCCGGCGTGGATGATCACGTCGTACCTGGAAAGATCATCCGCCGCTGCTTCATTCCGGTCATCGCAGGGCAATACATATTCCACCGGCAGCCCGGCCATGGGCAGGGAGTGGGAAAAGGAGCGGGCGATATCGTCCAGCACCACATGCTCCCCGGGGTCGGAAGCAATGAGCAGCACTTTTGCCCTTCCCGGCCAGTATGCTTTCAGGTTTTCAACGAAACGGTTTTCCGCAAGCACCGGGCTGGGTTCTTTGGCTTCCGGAGGGAAGCGATTGCCGCCCATGTGGCTGGTGAGGAAGAGAACCATTTACATTCCTCCTTCGAAATGTTCACGGATGGGCCGGCCAATGTGCATTTCCTGCCGCCATGCAGGGGCAGGAGCATCAGCGGCCCAGTATTCGTCCAGCGTGATGATCTTATCATTTACCAAATGGAAAAAGGACGTGACGTGGAAGGAAAGCGAACGATCGGTGGGATAAACGTTTGTGACGGTGATGATGCGGTTTTCCGTCTGTTCCATGCGCTCCATTTCGCCGTCCCAGCTGCCGGGGTATTCGCAGTTTGCCCGGATGAACTCTTCCACGGTGAAGCGCTCATTGCTGCAATGCCAGCAAATGACGGCATCGGGGTGAAAATAAGTGCGGATGGCATCGGCCTTCTGTTCCAGCACAGCACGCATAAAGGCGTTGATTTCCATTTTGTTCACCTCATTCGGATGGGAAAAAAGACGGCCGAAGCCGTCCGTTCTTATTCCGGTTCAGCCTGGCTTTCTTCCGGCCAGGGGTAGTGGAGGATATCGTCGGGCAGATAATCCAGCTTGCCGTCGGAAAGGGTGTTCAGTTTTTCGATCACCTGATCCACATCCTTCACCCGCACCAACAGCGTGACGGAAACGGAAGCGCCGAATTCCGTGCTTTCGGTGATCTGGGGCAGGGATTGCAGGTGGTAATTGATCTTGTCCCACATGGGGTAGGGAATATCCAGCAAAATCCGCTGGCTTTCCTCCATGGTGACTACCTGGGCTGCATTCAGCGCCACCACGCAGCCCTTGGTATAGGCCCGCACCAGCCCGCCGGCGCCCAGCAATATGCCGCCGAAATAACGGGTGACCACCACGCAGCAGTTCACCACGCCCCTTGCCTTCATCACCTCAATGATGGGCATACCGGCAGTGCCGCCGGGCTCGCCGTCGTCGCTGTAGCGCATGATGCCCGCATTCTGGCCGATGATGTAGGCGTAGCAGTTGTGGGTGGCGTCCTTATGCTTTTCCCGGATGGAACGCAAAAAGGCCAGCGCCGCCTCCTCGCTTTCGCAGGGGGCGGCGTAGCCAATGAAGCGGCTCTTGTTCACAATAAACTGATCGCTGGCCGCCTGTTTTAAGGTTTTGTAATCGCCGGGCATTACTTCAGCACCACGCGGCAGTAATTCTTCTTGCCCTTGCGAAGCAGAACACCGTCGGTGGGGATCATGTCTGGGGTGACAACAGCGTTGATGTCGGTTACCTTCTGGTCTGCCATCACCACGGCGCCCTGCTGGACCTGCTTGCGGGCGTCGCCGCGGCTTACGCACAGGCCGCACAGGTGGAGCAGGGTGGTGAGGCGGTTATCTTCTTCCATGTCGCGCTGCTTCCATTCGTAGGTGGGCACGTCCGCCGCCGCGCCGCCGCCAAAGAGAGCCGCTGCCGCCATCTGGGCCTTCTGGGCTTCTTCTTCGCCGTGGACCAGCTTGGTGCATTCGTAGGCCAGAACCGTCTTGGCTTCGTTGATGGCACTGCCTTCCAGCTTGGAGAGCTTGTTGATTTCTTCCATGGGCAGGAAGGTGAGCAGCTTCAGGCACTTATCCACGTCGGCATCGGCGATATTGCGCCAGTACTGGAAGAATTCGTAGGGGGTGCACAGCGTGGGATCCAGCCACAGGGCGCCCTTTTCCGTTTTGCCCATCTTCTTGCCTTCGTGGTTCATCAGCAGCTTGAAGGTGCAGGCGAAAGCGGGTTCCTGTTCCTTGCGGCGGATCAGGTCCGCGCCGGCCAGCATGTTGCTCCACTGGTCGTCGCCGCCCATCTGCAGCCGGCAGCCGTGGTTCTTGAACAGCTGCAGGAAGTCATAGGCCTGCATCACCATGTAGTTGAATTCCAGCAGGGTCAGGCCCCGTTCCATGCGCTGCTTGTAGCATTCAGCAGCCAGCATGCGGTTCACGGAGAAGAGGGAACCCACGTCCCGCAGGAAATCCATGTAGCTGAGCTTTCTGATCCAGTCGGCATTGTTGACGATCATGGCCTTGCCTTCGCCGAATTCGATGAAGCGTTCCATCTGCTTTTTGATGCAGGACACGTTGTGGTCGATGGTTTCCACGGTCATCATCTTGCGCATATCGGTTTTGCCGGAGGGGTCGCCGATCATGGCCGTGCCGCCGCCCACCAGGGCGATCGGAATATGGCCGGCGCGCTGCATGTGGGCCATGGCAATGATCGGAATGAAGTGGCCGAAATGCAGGGAGGTGGCGGTGGGGTCAAAGCCCACGTAGAAGGTGGTGGGCTCTTTTTCCAGCTGCTTGTAGAGTTCGTCTTCAAAGGTGATCTGGGCCAGGAATCCGCGTTCCCGGAGGGTATCAAGTACATGTGCCATTTTGTTTAATCTCCTTTATGGTTGTTTTACAATTTTTTCGTACAGTTCCAGGATGACGCCGGGATCCGTTTCCTGTTTGATGCCGGTGGGGCGGTACCCGGCCCCGGCATAGCAGCGGCGGTTTTTCTCCAGCACATCGGGAAAATCCACATAGTATTTTACGGCGTCCGGGAATTGCTGTTCGCAAAGCAGGATGGCCTGCTTTGCAAGACCTTTTCCCTGTCTGTCCGGCCGGATGAACACCCGGCCCAGGTAATATTCGTGGGGTTTCAGTTCGCACAGAAGCAGCTTTCTGTTCCGTATATACCAGATGCCGCCCACGATGCAGCCGTCCTCTTCGATGGTGAAGGGATGAGTGCAGGGGTTATCCAGCCGCCGCTCAATATCCTCCCGACCCCGCAGATGGGGATTGGAAGGATCGTGAAATCTTTGATAGAGGGGTGCAAATGCATCTTTCTGGATCTGAGTCAGGATATCCACATCCGCCCATTCCATTTTTCTGACAGTCAGCACGCTGACCAACTCCTTTTATTTTGAAAAGACGTCGTTCAGCTTTTCCATGCCGATTTTGATCTGCTCCACGCTGGGCATGGAGAAGTTGAGACGGAAGGTGTTATCGTGTCCGCCATAGGCGTAGAAGTGGGTGCCGGGGACGTAGGCCACGCCCTTATCCACTGCCTTCTTCAGCAGGGCCGTGGCATCCTGTCCTTCTTCCAGCTCACAGAAGATGAACAGGCCGCCCTCCGGCCGGGTATATCGGGCCACGCCGCCGCACTTGGACAGCATATCCAGCATGGTGCTCATTTTTTCGCCGTAGGCTTTGCGGATGGTATCCACATGGGGCATCAGCAGGTCGTTGCGCAGGTAGTGATCCACCACCGCCTGGTTCACCAGCGCCGTGTGCACGTCGGAAGACTGCTTGCCGATGGTGCACTTGCGCAGGATACTGGGGTGAGCCACCAGATAGCCTACCCGCAGGCCGGGGGAAATGACCTTGGAGAAGCTGCCCATGAAAGCCACCCAGCCTTCCTGGTCGAAGGACTTGATGGAGGGCAGTTCGCTGCCGGTATAGCGCAGGTCCCGGTAGGGATCGTCTTCCGCCACCACCACGCCGTATTCGCTGGCCAGGGCGGCAATGCGCTTTCTGCGTTCCAGGGACAGGGTGCGGCCGGTGGGGTTCTGGAAGGTGGGAATGATGTAGAGCATTTTGGGGTGTTCGGTTCTGAACACTTCTTCCAGCCGGTCCACGTCAATGCCGTCGTCATCGCTGGCCACGGGGATCAGGTTTGCCTGGTACAGGTTCAGGCATTGCATGTTGCCAAGGAAAGTGGGGCTTTCCACCACCACCTTGTCGCCGGGATTGAGAAGGGCCTTGCACAGCAGGTCCATGGCCTGGGTGGAGCCGGTGACGGGCAGAATTTCTTCTGCGGTGCAGTCAAAAGAAAAGCGGTCCTTCAGGTAGGAAACCAGGCTTTCCTTCAGGGGGGCATAGCCCTCCGTGGCACCGTACTGCAGAAGCACTTTCCCCTTTTCCTGCAAAAGGGCATTTGCAATTTCGCCCACCTTTTCCCCGGGCAGAGAATCGGGGGAGGGGTTGCCGCCGGCAAAGGAGATCATGCCGGGCACCGCCAGCAGCTTAAAAATTTCGCGGATGGCGCTGCCGGAAATGCCGTTGAAGCGATCGGCAAAGCGGATGGAATCAATGTTCATAAAAAACCTCCTGAAAATAAAAAAGCCCGTCCCCCAAGGGAAGGCGAATGAGCGCGGTACCACTTCCGTTCGGCACGGGAATTCCCATGCCCTCTTCGCGCTGTAACCGGCGCACCGGCGATAGCCTACTGAAATCATTGTTCGGTATCGGGCTCCGGGATGTATTCGCTTCGGGCACCGCTGCCTTCTTCCACCAGCCGAAGGCTCTCTTCAAACGCATGCACCGGGCTACTTGTTCCCATCTTGGCCATGTGGGCATTATAAAGGAAATATCCTTTCCTGTCAAGGCGAAAATGGGAAGGAAAGGCTTGAAAAAATCCATTTTTTTGTTACACTATAAGCAATACTTTGTTTTTTGCATATCAAGGAGGCATGGCCTGTGAATAAGCGTTATCTGGTGGCCCTGGACCAGGGCACCACATCCTCCCGGGCAGTTGTTTTCAATCTGGAAGGGCAGATGCTCTGTGCCGCTTCCCGGGAATTCCCTCAAATTTACCCCCAGCCCGGCTGGGTGGAGCATGACCCCACGGATATTCTCTCCTCCCAGATCGAGGCTTTGCGCCAGGCGGTGCGCAATGCCCAGATCGACCCTTCTGAAATTGCCGCCATCGGCATCACCAACCAGCGGGAAACCACCCTGGTATGGGAGCGGGCTACGGGCAAGTGCGTGCATCACGCCATCGTCTGGCAGTGCCGGCGCACCGCGCCCATGGTGGACGAACTGAAGGAAAAAGGCTATGCTGACATCATCCGGCAGAAAACCGGGCTGGTGCCGGATGCCTATTTTTCCGGCACAAAAATCAAGTGGATATTGGATGAAATGAACCTGCATGAACGGGCGGAAAAGGGCGAACTGTGCTTTGGCACGGTGGACAGTTTTCTCTGCTGGCATCTGGCAGAAGGAAATCCCCATGTGACCGACGCCACCAATGCCGGCCGCACCATGCTCTTTAACCTGCACACCCAGGACTGGGATGAGGAACTGCTTTCCATGCTGAACATCCCCCGGGCCATGCTGCCGCAAGTTGTGGATACCGCCCAGGTGGTGGGCTATCTGAAGGAAGATATTCTGGGTGCGAGGATCCCCATCGCCGCCCTGGCTGGGGACCAGCATGCGGCGCTTTTTGGCCAGGCCTGCTTTGAAAAGGGCATGGTGAAAAACACCTACGGTACCGGCTGCTTCATGCTGATGAACATCGGCGATGAATTCAAACTGTCCCCAAACGGCCTCATCACCACCCTGGCCTGGCGGCTGAAGGGCAAACCCACCTTTGCCTTTGAAGGCAGCGTGTTTGTGGCCGGGGCCGCCATCCAGTGGCTGCGGGACGAAATGAAGCTGATCAAAACCGCCGCAGAAAGCGAGCAGGTGGCCCTGTCTGTTCCGGACAGCGGCGGCGTGTACCTGGTGCCTGCCTTCACCGGCATGGGCGCCCCTTACTGGGATATGTACACGAGGGGCACCCTGGTTGGCATGACAAGGGGCACCGGCCGGGCCCACATTGTGCGGGCGGCGCTGGAATCCATTGCTTTCCAGAGCCGGGATCTGTTCCATGCCATGGCCCAGGACGGGGGTATGGAAAGCCCGGCCCTCCGGGTGGACGGCGGCGCCAGCGCCAATCAGTTCCTGATGCAATTGCAAAGCGACCTTATCGGCCTTCCCGTGGTGCGGCCCAAGGTGCTGGAAACCACGGCCCTGGGGGCTGCGCTGCTGGCCGGCCTTGCCGTGGGGCTGTACGATGATCTGGAAGAAACCGCTGCCGGCTGGCATGCGGAAAATACCTTCACGCCCAACATGAAGGAAGAACAGAAAGAAAAGCTTTTGAAGGGCTGGCACCGGGCGGTCAACGCTGCGCGGTACTGGGCGGCACAGGATGAGGAAATATGAGCGAAAAAATCATGGAAGTGGTGGCGGCACTGATCTGGGAAAAGGGCAAATTTTTTGCCTGTCAGCGTCCGGAACACAAAGCCCGGGGCGGCTTATGGGAGTTTGTGGGCGGCAAGGTAGAACAGGGCGAAACAAAAGAAAACGCCCTCATCCGGGAATGCCGGGAGGAACTGGGGGTGCTCATCGCGGTGGACGACGTGTTCATGGATGTGACCCACGCCTATCCCGATATCACCGTGCACCTGACCCTCTTCAATGCCCGTTTTACAGGGGAAGAGCCGAAAATGCTGGAGCATCAGGCCTTCATGTGGGTAACGCCGGAAGAGGCGGATGCAGCCGTTTTCTGCCCGGCGGATAAGGAGATCCTGGACGAAATAAGGAGGCGGGCCAGCCATGGATAAACGGAGCAAAGCAATCGAAGCAATCATGACGGAACGCTTTGGCAAGGACAGCCTGATGGCATTGGCTACCGCTGTGGATAATGTGCCTTTTGTGCGCACGGTGGATGCCTGCTACAAAGACGGTGCCTTTTATGTGATCACCTATGCTCTTTCCGGCAAAATGCAGCAGATCGGGAAAAATCCGCAGGTGGCCCTGTCCGGGGAATGGTTCACGGCAAATGGCAAAGGTGTGAATCTCGGCTTTGTGGGCAAAGCGGAAAATGCTGCCCTGTTTGCGTGGCTCCGGGAAATGTTTGCCGCATGGATCGATAACGGCCACAACAATTTTGAGGATGAACATACGGTGATTCTCAAGATTGCGCTGACGGAAGGCGTTTTGTTCCATCGGGGCATCCGGTACGAGATTGACTTTTCTTGATGGGCTGGAGCAGGTGGCTCCTCGCCCCCTGTACCCCTCGGCAGGGCGATTCGCTCTGCACCCACCAGGGGCATCGCCCCTGGACCCAGTGCGCGATATTGCATGATTTATCAAAAGAAGTTGTGTCCGCGTGCTGCTTGGGGAAACACGAAGCAGGGGACTACTCGTCCCCCGTACCCCCTGCGGCAAGGCAATCCGCCCTGCACCCAGTACGCGATAACGCGTAACTTATCGACAGAAGTTGTGTCCGCGTGCTGCTTGGGGAAACACGAAGCAGGGGACTACTCGTCCCCCGTACCCCCTGCGGCAGGGCGATCCGCCCTGCACCCACCAGGGGCATCGCCCCTGGACCCAGTGCGCGATATTGCATGATTTATCAAAAGAAGTTGTGTCCGCGTGCTGCTTGGAGAACGGAAAGAGGCCTGCGCGGCCTGACCGGAGCAGG